>JBEKAF010000007.1:0-78099 GCA_050018355.1 Terriglobales bacterium
GGGTTGTGTTTCTGCAATACCTTCGTGATGGCCGCCGTCAACGTCGTCTTGCCATGGTCAATGTGACCAATCGTCCCTACGTTGCAGTGCGGCTTTGTCCGTTCAAATTTTTCTTTCGCCATAATTGCGTTCCCTCGCTAATCAGTCGGTAGTCACTCAGTAATACTGATACAGCTCGTGAAACTTCGCCCGCAGCGCCGGATCGACCTCTTCGATCTTCGAGAGATAAAACTCCCGCACCTGGGCCTGATCCGAAACCGGCAGCGACCTATACAAAGATCGCGCGGTTCCAGCCTTGTCTCCCGTCGCCCGGTCGATCGCATCCGCCGCGAAAACCACATCCAGGTTGCGAATTCGAATCTTGCGGCTGTCGAGCTCCTTTAAGTACTTCGTGAGCCGGTCCGCCGCGAACGCTTTCTCCATCGCGGCTTTCAGGTCGCCGAACTCACGCTCTTTCTCGACCTTGATGACGCCTGGCTCGAAGATCACCGTTCCACCCGAAACACCGAATTCCAAACGCAACGCTCAAACTCTGGAGCGGGAGACGGGGATCGAACCCGCGACCAACAGCTTGGAAGGCTGTGACTCTACCACTGAGTTACTCCCGCTCAGCCTCACTTACGAAGCCTTAGAGACGCGTCTTACGTCTTGCTCTCGCCCAGAGACGCAGCAAGCTGCGTCTCTACCGCAAGCTACGACAAACCCTGGAGCCGATGATCAGGATTGAACTGATGACCTCTCCCTTACCAAGGGAGTGCTCTACCAACTGAGCTACATCGGCTCATGCTACCGCTCAATACCAAGTCTCTAATACCAAATCCGCCGAAATCAATCCGCCGGTTTTGCGCCCGCCCGCTCTTCCTCGATCCGGGTTCGCCAAAAATACAGTGCCGCTCGAAAAGCGAACAGTCCCAGGACCAGCAGCGTCCCGCTTCGCAGCTTCACGTTCCAATCGAACACTCGAATCGGCTCGTCCGACAGCGTGGTCCAGGCTAAAACGCCCAGCACCGCATACGCGATAAGAGCCAGCACGAACTTCTTTTTAATCGTCAACTTCTTGTTACCGCCTCAGGCTCGTCAGCCACTGAAGCATCGCCACTCTGGTGCACAGGGGAGGATTCGAACCTCCGTACCTCCTGAGAGGGACAGATTTACAGTCTGTTGGCTTTAACCACTCACCCACCTGTGCAAATCCGAAAACACCGCCCGACCGCGCAAGCACAGCACCGACACTGCCCAGCATTTCTCAGCTCGGGAAACGAAATGCGGGAACTCCCGCCTGACACCTACACTCGCCGGAAAATACTCTGATGGAGTGCCTTAAAGCTGCGCCGCCAGTGCGCGTCGCCGCGCAAACCTCTTCTGTTTCCGGAATCTTGTTTTTCTGGAGCTGGCGAAGGGATTCGAACCCCCGACCCTCTGATTACAAATCAGATGCTCTACCGACTGAGCTACGCCAGCAGGTGGAAGCAAGTCCATGCGGGCACAATACTTCCCTGATCCCTTCCTGAAGTCCGGGACAATTATTTAAGCTATCACAAGGCTAATTCACGTGCAACCCGAAGCCTGCTCAGAATCCTCACGAAGCTCCGCTGTGCCTCCAGTAGGTCGCCCCAAACCAAACCACCATCAGGACCGCGGTCAGAACCGCCGCCAGACTGCCGATTCCAGACGAAGCCTGCTTGTCCTCCATCGAATCGACCACGGTCGCTGACAGGATAAACAACTGAATAAACGTCGCCAGACAGGCCACCCCTTCGAGCAGTCCAAACTGATACAGCAGCGAAGCCACAAACACCGCGGCACATACCGCCATGCCGGTCGCGCTCGCTGCCATGTTGCTCTGGTTCCTGGTCACGACCCACCCCCGCAAAGCTCCAAGTGCAATATGCTGTTTCCCCAACGCGTGACGGCCAACGACTAACGACCAGCGACCTGATCAACGACCGGCTGAAATACTACATCGCCGGCGCCGGTCTGTGAAAGAAATCATGGGAATGAAATCATGGGCAAGAAATCGCACGGCCACCGGGTGCTATCATTATCACGCTCACCTCCTGTTCACAGCGGATGAGCCGAGTACCCGCCGAAATTCGATGCGCATTCGCCGCCGCCTCCCCATCCCTCTGGCCGTTGTGCTGATTGTGGCCGCCGTAGTGTTGATCGTGACCCTCCGCAAGCACGCTGCGCCCGAAGCGGCCCGCCTGCTCCCGGGCGCGGACGGTTTCCTCTACATCAATCTGAAGTGGATTCGGACATTCAACGCCACCGGTCAACTGCCGCCGGTTTCCCGCGAGCCCGAATACCAGAAGTTTGTCGAGGAGACGGGCTTTCAGTTCGAGCGCGATCTGGACCAAGCCGCCTTTGCCATCCACTATCCACAGAGTTGGGGGAGCGGGACAGCCGGATCGGCTTCCGAACCACGCTTCTCAGAGGTGTTCGTCGGCAGGATCGACTCCGGCCGGCTGACTGCGTACCTCAAGAAGATATCGTCTTCTATTGACGATTACCGCGGTTTTGACATCTACAACATCCCCCTCGAAGGCCGCACGATTCGCGTTGTCACTCTTTCGTATGACAGCGTCGCGGTTTCGAACCATCCGAACCCCGACGTGATTCGCGGCATGATCGACCGCTCCCGCAAACTGGCCTCGCCTTTTGGTGGACCCTGGTTGCTGCGAAAGTTCTACGGAAAAGTTCCTCTGGCGAGTCTGTCTTTTGCGATTCTGCGCGTGAGGCCCGAAATGAGTTCCCTCGGCGGACTGGGCAGTTGGAGCCTCCTGTTTCCGAAGCCTGCTGTCGCCGTGATTTCCGCACGATATCTCCGCGCTCTCCACCTGCGGGCGGAAGCGTTCACCGACAGTGAGGATGACGCGCACGCTATCACCGAGAAGACCGCCGCCTTTCTCAGCCTCTTTCACGCCGCTGAAGGCAGCGTCGGCACACAAGGTACTGATGCAGATGTAAAGACGTTCTTCGACAGCCTCAAGGTCGAACAGTCCGGCGATCGCGCCATTCTCACCGCCACCGTGCCGCCCGGATTCATCCGGAAGGTTTTGACCGAAGCTCCGCCCGACACTGTGGCGCCAGCCGCGCCCGCAACGCCACCCAAGGAACCGCCCGCCCCGAAGCGGCCACACAAACCCGGGTCGCGATGAAGGCAGCCAGACGACGGTAACCAATCGACGAAGGCGGAAATGCTGTGACAGTCCCACCTTCCGCCAGCAATCTTGTAGACGGGGCGCAATCTTCTCCCCGGTCGCTACAATAGAGAGATATGACGAGTTTGCCATTACCGC
Organism: Terriglobales bacterium; assembly: GCA_050018355.1. Classification (GTDB taxonomy): domain Bacteria; phylum Acidobacteriota; class Terriglobia; order Terriglobales; family Acidobacteriaceae; genus Acidiflorens. The sequence goes on from JBEKAF010000007.1 coordinate 3,300, forward strand.
TCGCCGCCTTCGTCGCAGGACTGATCTCGTTCTTGTCGCCCTGCGTGCTTCCGCTCGTGCCCGGATACGTTTCCCTGATCTCCGGCGTAGGCGTCGAGCAACTGAAGATGAAAGAAGGACAGCTCTTCCGCAAGGTGATGCTCAATTCCGCGGCATTCATCATCGGCTTCAGCATCGTCTTCATCACATTGGGCGCGATCTCGACGGAAGTCGGCCAGGTCCTCGCACAATACAAATCGCTGCTCGCCCGCATCGCCGGAGTGATCATCATTCTCTTCGGTCTTCACCTGACCGGCATCTTTCAGATCAAGGCTCTGCTGGCCGACACGCGGCTGCATGGCCTCAAAGGCAGTTCTTCCGCCTGGGGCGCATTTGTCATCGGGTTTGCTTTCGCCTTTGGATGGACGCCGTGCGTCGGTCCAATCCTCGCGGTCGTTCTCGGCTTCGCCGCCGCGCAGGACACCGTCTGGAAAGGCATCTTTCTTCTGGCCATCTACTCGGCCGGACTGGCTGTACCTTTCCTGCTGACTTCGCTTGGCATCGAGCGCTTTCTAAAGTTTTACAACCGCTTTAAATTCCACATGCACGCCGTGGAGGTAGCGAGCGGAGGCTTGCTGATCGGGTTGGGCATCCTGCTGGTGATGGGCCGCTTCGCGCTCATCTCCGGCTATTTCTCGTTCTTGAATCGCTTTGCTCTGTAGCGTGCTGTCCCGGAAATTCGTAGCATAAATCTACACTGTCATCGCGAAGCGAAGGACCTATGTATTTGAATTCGCAATGCACGAGATCCTTCGCTTCGCTCAGGATGACAACCCAAACTTATGTCGCAAATTAGCGGGACATCACGCTAGCAAGCTGCGGAAAAATTAAGGATTCGTATCAGGGCATCGCTTTAGCGATGCCGGAAGTTCTTCGAAATCAAATGACCCTTTAGGGCTAGGGCGCCGGATTTCGAAATTCGAGGTTACCAGTGAAAAGAAATCCTCTGATTCTGTTCTTCATCGCCGCCATCGTCGCGGCCATGTTATTTGCCGGCATTCGCATGGCCCGCAACAACCGCGCGAACGGTCCCGCCAAGGGACAACTTATGGGCCAGTTGGCGCCTGACTTCGAACTGCCCGCGCTCGACGGCAAGAACCTCAAGCTCTCCGACCTTCGCGGCAAAGCAGTTCTTCTCAATTTCTGGGCGACATATTGCGGCCCCTGCAAGATTGAGATGCCGTGGTTTGTCGAACTGCAAAAAGAATACGGCCCACAAGGCTTCCAGATCGTCGGCGTAGCCATGGACGACGCCAGCACCGAAGACATCGCCAAATTCGCGAAGGAAATGGGCGTCAACTACCCCATCCTGATCGGCAAAGAATCCGTTGGGCAGAGCTACGGCGGCGTCAGTGTGCTGCCCACCACGTTTTTTCTGGATCGCGACGGCAAGCTCATCGCCCGCGAATTCGGTTTGCAGAGCCGCAGCGTCTTCGTCGACCACATCAAAAAGGCCCTGAGCCAGGGCCAGGCGGTACAGGCTCGGAAGTAACTACGAACCGCACCTGAACCTGGGTTACTCTAGAGCCAATGAAAATGCTTCTGGCAAGCGCGCTTCTCCTGTTCTCCGCGTGGGCTTGGGCGCAGGACGACCTCGGCCCGCAAGGTCCTGCCGTAAAGATGGCGCCCGCTCCGGTCGTGACCGTCGTGCAGGGCAAACCGGCTACCGTCCCGCTCTCGTTCCGCGTTGCCAGCGGATATCACATCAATTCCAACCACCCGAAGTCAGAGTTCCTGATCCCGACCGTACTCAAGGTCGAAGCCACCACCGACATCGTCATCGGCAAAACCACCTACCCTGAGGGCCAGGATATGAGTTTTGCCTTCGCTCCCGACGAAAAGCTCAATGTCTACACCGGAGATTTTCAAGTGGATGTGCTGGTGCGTCCTCTGCGCTCCGTGCAAGCCGGCAAATATATCGTCCGCGGAACTTTAAAATACCAGGCCTGCGATAACACGGCCTGCTATCCACCAAAACAGTTACCGGTCAGCTTTGATGTGAAGATCGCCAAGGCTCCGCCAGCGCCCACCAAGAACCCCGCCCAGAGTCCGCACGCGCACCAGTAACGCTGGCTTTTTCCCGTGCGCCTCTTGAAGCACATTCTCAAGACACATTCTTAAAGCGCATTCTTAAAGCACAACCGACCCTGCCTGATCCAGTTGACGCGTCAGCGTGTCAATCTGCGCCTGTAGCACGTTGCGAATGGAAAGCATCCCCAGCAACCGTCCGTCATCATCGACGATCGGCAAGTGCCGGTAGTGGCGCTCCACCATGGTGGCAAGCGCTTCGCCAGCGGTGGTGGCTCGGGTCGCCATCTCGACTGGCGTCGTCATGATTTCGCGAACGGAAATTTTTCGCGGGTCGTGTTCACCAAGCGACAGCCGGCGCAGCACATCTCGTTCCGTAAAAATTCCAGCGACGCGATGGTTTTCGTCAATGACGGCGACCGCTCCCACGTCTCGATCCAGCATCGTCCGGATCGCCCGCTCGGCGGTCGCTTCCACCGGAACCGAAGCCGCGTCCGAATCACACATTTCCAGAATGTTCATCGCTCACCTTCTGGGCCCCGCTTCGTTCTTCGAAACCAGGTCGTTCTTGAATACCTTGCCGTCCTTCATCACAAAACCGACATTCTCAAGGATCTTGATATTCGCCAAAGGATCGCCCGAAACGGCGACCACATCCGCGTAGGCGCCGGGCACAATTACACCGAGTCGTCCTTTCATCTCCAGCAGTTCCGCTGCCCGCGAAGTCGCGCTCTGGATCGCCTGCATCGGCGTCATGCCGAATTCGACCATCCGCGGAAACTCTTGCGCGATCGTCTCCGTCCACGGCATTCCCCCCATGTCAGTCCCGAAAGCAATCTTGACTCCTGCCTTCACCGCCTTGCGAAACGACTCTTCGTGCTCGGAGGCGCGTTTGCGGTCGCGTTGGCCTGCCGGAGTATCGGCCGGCGCCCAGTCCCCATAGTAAATACTCAGCGTCGCGCAGAGCCACGTGCCCTGCCGGATCATCTGTGCGATCTGCGCGTCGGTCAGCGCCAGTCCGTGCTCAATCGAGTCGCAGCCGCCGTCGAGCGCGCGCTGCAGGCCTTCTCCGCCGTAAGCGTGGCAAGCCACCTTTTTTCCCCAGCCATGAGTTTCGTCCACAATCGCGCGCAGTTCCTCCACCGTCAGAGTCGGCTGCGATACCAGTTCGCCGTTCTTGCTAACCCAAGACCGATGCGTCATATACACCTTGATCCAGTCCGCGCCGTGGTCGAGTTGCTCGCGCGCGGCCTTGCGCGCCTCGACCGGTCCATCAATGATCTGCACGCCCTTCGGCACTTCGATCTCCGGCGCGTAACCCTCCAGTGGATATCCGCCGGTCGTCGAGATCGCGCGCGTCGAAACAAACAAGCGCGGACCGGGAATGTATCCGCCTTCAATCGCCTGTTTGATGCCCACGTCACCGTAGCCCGCACCTTCGGTTTCCATGTCACGCAATGTGGTGAAACCCTGTTCGAGCGCGCGCCGCGACGAGACCGTCGCCCGGGCCGCGCGGAACGCCAGCGGATACTTGAGGAGCTGAATGTCGTATCCACCCTCGGCGGGATCTTCACCCTGCAGAAAGATGTGAGTGTGGGCATCAATCAGCCCGGGCAGCACCGTGGCCTGCGAGAGGTCGATGAAGGTAGCGCCCGCAGGGAGGTTCGACGGAGCGCCCGCCGGTCCCGCATCGGCGACTTCGGTAATCATATTTCCGTGAATGGTGATGACCTGGTCGCGGCGAGCGGAACCCGACACGCCGTCAATCAGCACTCCCGCCCGGATCACCGTCACCGGCGCGAGCACGGGCGCGTTTTTCTGAGCCCAGCTCAGGGAAACCAGCCACAGGAAACTCAGCAGAGCAATCCAACCCTTCACGCGCAACCTCCGGAAAGGCTGGATTGTACTCCTTGCGGCAAGTACCACCCGGCAAAATTTCGCGGAAAGCCTTTCAGGCGGAAATTTCAGGCTGAAATCATCAGGCAGGAGGCGCAACCCGGCGCGGAACGCGAAGAACGAATCCATTGGCATCGCCGTCGCCGTCGCCGAACACCAACGATGCTCCGGCGCTTTCTAGCACACGGCTGGCGATCGCAAGCCTCACCCTGCGCAGCGTTGATGCTGATGTTGCCCCGGCCCGATCGCGCTTCATCTGCGGGCTCGTTGCGCTCTTTTTCCGATTGCGAAAATCCAGATCGCGAACGCGTTCGCCTTCCGCGCGCAGCACCGTTCCCGCCGGGCCCTCCCCCAGCAGAAGCGTAACTTTACCGTCCATCGGTTGCGCTTCGATCGTCGTCGCAATCAAATACTGCAACGCCAGCCGCAGCCGCGACTCCGGCACCGGCACCGTCGCCGTACAGGTGCCCACCAGGCGCAGCCGGATACCTCGCACCGCTGCGATCGAAGACAGTTCTTCGATCACACTCCGCATAGCTGGCGCCAGCGCGACCGGGCAAGCTTCCGGCCCGGGCTGCTCGGCATCAAGATACTCCCGCATCAACTGGATCATGCCAATAACTTTTTCTGTCTGTTGCAGAGCTACCGAAACACTTTCCTGCTGCTGCTCCGCGACTTCCTCGATTGAGAGTTCGAGCGAACAGCGTAAGCTGGTGAGTGGCTGGCTTAACGAGTGCAGCAATTCGCCGAGCACGTCCGGACCTCGCGGCAGGTTCGGGAAAGAATGCGGACTCGTGCTCATGCCGATGCCCCGTCAGGACTCATCTGATACCCCACCCCGCGAACCGTGTGAATCAAACATGGCGAGAAGCCGTCGTCCACCTTGCGCCGCAGGTAGTTGATGTAAACATCCACCACGTTCGTCGTGGAATCAAAGGTCAGGTTCCAGACGTGTTCGATGATCATCGCCCGAGTCAGCCGGCGACCGGCATTGCGCATCAGGTATTCGAGCAATGCGAATTCCTTGGTCGTCAACTCAATGTGTCGCCCGGCGCGCTCCACTTTGCGTTCCACGCGATCCAAACAGAGATCACGGACGGTGAGAACCGATTCCGATGGCAGGTGGCTGCGCCGCAACAATGCCCGCGCGCGCGCCGACAGTTCGAGATATGAAAAAGGCTTTATCAGGTAGTCGTCCGCTCCCGAATCCAGGCACTGCACGCGGTCTTCGACCCGGCTGCGCGCGGTGAGAATCATCACCGGCAAATTCACCTTTCGCTGCCGCAAACTTTTCAGAACCGACAACCCGTCAATCCCCGGCAGGTTCAGGTCAAGCACCACCAGATCGTAATCAAACTCCATCGCCATCGAACGGCCCTGGTTCCCCTCGTTGGCAACATCCACCGCATGATGTTCCGCTTCCAGTCCTTTCCGGATAAAGCTGGAAAGTGCCGCATCGTCTTCCACAATAAGAATTCTCATGAGCTTCTTCTAAGTCGGCTGACTCTGAACCGATTCTCATTCTCGACTCACTCGCCCCAGCACACAAGATAACCAGCCCGTACAAAGGGACGTGCTTCCAGAAGTGGAACAGAGTTGCAAAACGGGCCGGGATCGCAAGCGCGGGAGCGCAAGCTCTTCTCAAGAACGTTCGCCAGCCAGATCTTTTGAATCAAAACAGATGTTTCGAATCAAGACTGAGTTTGGAATCAGGACACGCCTTCACAGGCTGCAGAGAAACTCCGGTTTCGTATCAGGGCATCGCTTTAGCGATGCCGAAAGTTCTTCGAAATCAGATGCCCCTTTAGGGGCTGGGCATCGGAAATTCTTTTTCCGCAGCCTTCACGCGCTGGATTTCCAATCACTACTCGCTCACTCTACGCGCCCAGCGCCGACCGAATCGCCGCAACGAGCGCTTCCGCAAGCCGATCCATCTGCTCCTTCGACTCCGTTTCAATCATTACCCGCGCCAGCGCTTCGGTGCCGGAGTAACGTACGACCACTCGGCCATTGCCGTCGAGTTCCCGCTCAGCGGCCGCAATCGCCGATTGCACCGCCGGAATCTGCGCGAACGGAGTTTTGTTTCTCACCCGCACATTCCGGATCGTCTGCGGAAACACCTTCAGATCGCCCACCAGATCAGCCAGCGGCTTGCCCGTCCGGGCCATGATCTCCAGCACTCGGAGCGCGGTCAGCAGTCCGTCGCCGGTGGTTGCCTCCCCATCGCGAAAAAGTATGTGGCCCGACTGTTCGCCGCCGAGCGTAGCTCCAACGCGCTGCATTTCTTCGAGCACGTACTTATCGCCGACATCGGCGCGCAGCATCCGAATGCCAGATCGCTTGAGCGCCAACTCCAGTCCCATATTCGACATGGTCGTCGCCACCACGGTGGCCTTGGCGAGCGCGCCGCGCGATTGCATTTCACGCGCCGCCAGCAAGAGAACCGCATCCCCGTTGACCACTCGCCCATTGGCGTCGCAAAAAAGCGCGCGGTCGGCATCGCCATCAAAAGTGACGCCCACATCGAAACGTCCCTGCTTGCCGGCACCAACGTTGTCGGCGGCAAGGCTCTCGGAGACAAAGCGCGCCACCATTTCCGGATGCAGCGCGCCGCAATTCTCGTTGATGTTCTGTCCATCCGGCGCGGAGTGCAAGAAGGTCGTGTTGATCTTGAGCGCCCCGAACAGCTCCGGAGCTTCCGCAGTCGCCGCGCCATTGGCGCAATCGACCGCCACGCGAAGCCGGGTCAAGTCGGTAGAAACACTGCCCGCGAGCCAGCGAACGTAAGCGTGGCGCAGGTCTTCCTCACCGGGAAGGCTCGAAACCTCTGGAGTGAAATCCGACGCCGGAACCGCATCCGAATCTAGAAGCGCAAAAATCTCTTTTTCAATCGCCAGTTCGCGTGCGTCCGGCAGCTTGTAGCCATCGCCGGAAAAAATTTTGATCCCGTTATCGGTCCACGGATTGTGCGAAGCCGAAATCACGATACCCGCATCGAACCCCTGCGAGCGCGCCAGGAACGCGACGCCCGGTGTGGTGATCACGCCAGCGCTGCGCATTTCCACGCCCACCGACGCGAGCCCTTGCAGAAATCGGTCGGCAATCCAGCGACTGGAGACGCGCGTGTCCTGTCCAATCACCACCCGCGCCTTGGCATTCACGCGCGCCAGATCGTGCCCCAGCGCCCGCCCAATCCAATAAACACTGTCGCGCGTCAGCGGAAATTCCTCCGCCACGCCACGAATCCCGTCAGTACCGAAGAGTTGTCTGGTTTGCGTCATGCAAGGACCGGGGAAGAAAAGCGACTCCTTATTTTTTCTCGTCTCCCGAGCGTTCCATGATAACCGTCACGCGAACCGGGGTGGGGTGCACAACTTGGATCAAGGGATCGGGGACATAAGCCTGCGTCACAAAAGAAGCCCGCGTCATGGCTCCGCTAATGTCTACCGGATCCGTGATGGCGTCCTCCACCGCGTCGACGCGGCGGCGAGGTCCGGTGATCATGACAGTGGGCGGATCGGCGATCACCTGTTTCACTCGCATGCCGCTCGCAAAATTTCCGGTCACGCGCGGTCGAACCTCGACGACCCGGGTCTCGCGATTATCGAAGGAGAGGTGAAACTGACCGGGTATGATCTGCACGACTTCCAGATCCTGCGGCACATGAACTTGCCGGCCGGTCAAATCGAATGTCCGTTCCCCCGGACGGACGCTGGTCAGATCAATCTCCGCACGCACATCCGTAATCTGCAGGCGATGAATTACACGCTCCGGCCCACGTATCCGGATCTGCGCCTCAGTGAAGCTGGCGGAATCGATCTCCAGATTGTCGGGAAGATTATGGAACTCGATCGGAACCTTCATTTCGACTTCGGCGATGGGACTGCGCGCCACAGCGAACCACAGGCCGATGGCGAGTAACAGGGAAACCAGCTTGAGCCCGATATTGTGAACGAAGGTGCGCTGGAAAAAGCTGCGCTGCACAAAGCTGGGCATCGTCACTCGTCCCTTCCGTTGCGCAGACGGGCATCCTGCCTGCGGGAGAGATGCGAACTGGGCGGCTCCTCTTCGATAAAGCTTTCCTCCACCGGACTCGGCAGCGTCGGCGCTGGAGCGTAACGGCGCAGCAGAGCGCTTAACCGCTCACGCAGACGCTCCACCGTCAACTCGCGCTCAATACTACCCGCCACCGCTACGCTGATCGAGCCCGTCTCTTCCGAAATAATGACGGCGACCGCGTCGGTTTCTTCCGTGATCCCGATCGCCGCGCGATGGCGCGTGCCCAGTTGAGTCGAGAGCACGGGGTTCATCGACAGCGGCAGGAAACAAGCTGCCGCCGCGATGCGGTCCCGCTGCACAATCACGGCGCCGTCATGCAAGGGAGCGCTCGGACGAAACACCGTGGCCAGCAGGTCGTACGACAGCCTTGCATCCAGTGACACGCCGCTTTCGATGTAGGTGCGCAGCCCAATCTCACGCTCGATCACAATCAGCGCGCCCGTCTGATTTTGCGAAAAAAGATTGGCCGCCAAAACAATGTCGTCGTAAACGTCGGCCACCGAACTCGAAGACCGCATCAGCGAAATGCGGCTCCCGAGGTTGGCCAGTGCGTGCCGGATCTCCGACTGGAAGACGACGATCAGCGCGAAAACAACGTACGGCAGCAGCGTGCTGAGCAGCCAGTTCAGGGTCCGCAATTCCCCCAGCCGCGCGAAATAGAAGGCCAGCCCAAGCGCAGCCACCCCGACCAGCATCGGCGCAGCCCGCGTGCCCCGCACCAGCACCAGAAACTGGTAGATCAGGATCGCGACCAGCACGACGTCCAGAATCGAGATGACCGAGATGTGCGACCAAACCAGCGCCGGTGTCACGCCACCCTCACGTCGAAAGTTGAATTGGTCTTCATTCTAATGCAGCCCCGCCGGATTCCGTTTCGCTGCGCTCGGTCGCGGTCACGCGGGCACGAACTCGTCCCCGAGCCAGGCGGGCCGACAGCTCATCCCCAGCTTCGAGCCGCGCCGCATCTTTCACCAGTTGGCCTTTCGCATCGAACACGAGCGCGTATCCGCGATTCAGAATCGCCACCGGCGAAAGCGCCTCCAGGCTCGCGGTCTGGCGATCCAGCGCCCCGCGGCCCTCCAGCAACCGCGTGTGTGTGGCGGCGGCCAGTTTCGCAACTTGCGCCTCCAGTCGCAGCCGCACGGCAGCCAGGCGGCGTCGCGCGTCATAGTGCCGGACTGCCGCGGAAACGCTTTCGCAGCGCCGATGACATCGCTCCAGAAATTGCCGTTCCGCCTTTTCCAGGCGGAAGCGCTGTTCATCCAGCTTCTGCTGCCGCCGGTGGATGCCGTCCATCATGCGCGCAAACGCTCCGTGCTGCGCGCGTTCTGTCAGCTCCTGACGCGCCATCAGCAGCCGGTAACGCACTGCGCGCTCCAGCCGCCGGTACAAATCTTCCGCCTGTGCTTCGATCTCCTGTCGCGACCGGATCACCAGTTCCGCCGCCGCCGACGGCGTAGGCGCCCGCAGATCGGCGACAAAATCCACGATCGTGAAATCCGTCTCGTGCCCAATCGCCGAGATCACCGGAATCTTCGAATCCGCGACCGCCCGCGCCAGGTCCTCATGATTGAACCCGGCCAGGTCTTCGGCCGAGCCTCCGCCGCGCGCTATGATGATGACCTCGACCGCACTGCCGCGACGCAAGTCTTGATGAAAGTATCGAAGCCCCGCCACCACCTCGCCCGGCGCCGCGTCTCCCTGCACTTGCACCGGGTAAATCAGCACATTCGCCGAGTGATGCCGCCGCGCCAGAATGTTCAGGATGTCCTGCAGCGCCGCCCCCTGCGATGAAGTAATAATCCCGATTCGTTGCGGCAGAGGTGGGATCGCCTTTTTTCGCGACGCCTCGAACAATCCTTCCGCCTGCAATCGCGCCTTCAATTGTTCAAACGCCAACTGCAGAGCGCCCGCGCCCTCAGGCTCCATGAACTCAGCGGAGATTTGCAGCTCCCCGCGATCTTCATACACGGTGATGCGCCCGCGAACCGTGACGTGCAATCCGTTCTCCGGGCGAAACCGCAGCAGCTTCGCCGACGACCGGAACATCACCACCCGAATCTGCGCGCCCTCTTCCTTAAGCGTGAAATACAAATGCCCGGAGTCGGGAATGCGAAGATTGGAGATTTCTCCTTCCACCCAGCAATCCGAATACTCGCGCTCGATGTGCGACCGCACCGCCGAGACCAGCGCCCCCACCGTCCAGACGCGCCGCTCCGGAGGACGAAACTGGAACCCGAGTTGGTCCGCCATCTCCATGAAGTTTCAGTTAAGAAGTTTCAATGACGAAGTTTCAGTTATGACATTTCAGTTTACTCTGTGGCATAAATCCATATTGTCATCCTGAGCGAAGCGAAGGACCTATGCATTCTGGCGGATTCAAGTTCAGAGGTCCTTCGCTGCGCTCAGGATGACAATCCATAATTATTATGAAAACTTGCGAGACAGCACACTACCGCTTCATCCGCCCAATCAGGAAGAGAACAATAGAGAGCACGACACTAATCAGAATGGAACTCGCCAGCGGAAAATAGAAAGTAGTGTTCTTGCCCCGATACAGAACATCCCCCGGCAGCCGTCCAAGCGGCAACCCCGTCCGCCCCAGCAGCATGACGACGCCCCCGATCACCACCAGGGTCACGCCCAGCATCACCAGCATCCGTCCCATCTCCACCATGCTTCGAGTTTAACTCCGCTGATTGCCGAATGCTTATACGGGCCCGGAGGGCCACTATTTGACGGCACGGTCCAGCAGCGGTCGGTACGGCATCAGATTTGAAACCGACAAAGGAAAGATTGAGACGTTCTACGCGGGTCGCTTTGAGGCGATCCAATACATCGAAGGCTGCCAGTAAAAATACTGAACGTTTTTTCTCGATTCCCGCCGAGTCATTTACTAAGGCGTGGCGTTTGAACTCCACACCAAATTTGAACCATGAAGATTCTACAAACCCCCCGCCTGCTGCTCCGTGAGTTCACCTCGCACGACGCCGACGCTCTCGCCTTAGTCCTCTCCGATCCGGAAACCATGCGCTACTACCCCGCGCCCTACAATCGGGCTGGGGTCGAGCAATGGATTGAACGCAACCGCCAACGCTACCAGGACGACGGCGTCGGCCTCTGGGCCATGGAGTTGACGAAGACGCAGGACTCCGAGGTTCAGGATTTCGAGGTTCAGAAGATGATCGGCGATTGCGGCATCATCCGCCAGCAGGTCGAAGGCGAGCGCCTCTACGAAATCGGATACCACCTGCACCGCGACTTCTGGGGCCGGGGTCTGGCCACCGAAGCCGCCATCGCCTGCCGCGACTGGGCCTTCGCGCACCTGAAAACCGATCGCTTGATTTCCCTGATTCGCCCCGAGAACTTGTCCTCACGCCGCGTCGCCGAGCGCACCGGCATGACCGTCTGGAAAGAAGTGAACTGGTCATCCCGAGCAACGCGAGGGATCGGCATTTTGCGGCGAACTGCAGATCCCTCGCTTCGCTCGGGATGACAATTCATGAAAGGCGTCGGTCGTGAGCCGCTCAGGGCCCGACTTTCAGCAACGATCCCTACACCAGATCCTCCACCTTCAACTCTCCCACTCCGCCCTTCCATGCCTTGCGAAACTCCTGTTCCACAAACCAGGCATCAGAATTTCGATCCTGCGCCTTCAACGCCCGGTGCAAACCAAACAACGACCGTGGATTTCGAGGATTCTTCGCCAAGTCATCCCGGAACACCTGCTCCGCCCCTTTGGCATCCCCACTCGTCAGCAACACTCCGCCCAGCGACTCCCGCACCGGGAAGAACCAATCCGGAGGCTCTCCATATCGGAGCGTGTCCTGCACCGCCACGGCCTCGCGCAGCATCTCCGCCGCGGCAGCGTTATCTTTCTTGGCCAAGGCCACCTGCGCGCCCAGAACGTTCTCCGCAATCTTTAGAATGTCCTTGGTCTTGTTGTTAATGGGCATATTGAAGATTGCATCCGGCGGCGTCGCTTTCTCGGCCTCAGCCACGATCTTGTATTCCGCTTCCGCTTCGCTGATTTTGCCTTTTCCCGCCAGTGCCATCCCGCGCGCAAAGTGCCAGAAGCCAACCGTCGTCTTCATCTCTGCATCGGGCGGCTTCATTGCGAGAATTGCGTCCCACTTGTGGAAACGCACATTCACAGCCATGGGGATCGTCATGAATCCTTCGAGCGGCGGCATGTCCTTAACGGCCGGCCCCACATGGGCGGCGAGCATTTCCGCAGCCTTGCGCGATTCCGGGTAGTCTCCCGTCATCGCCGAGCACATCGCGATGAAATGCAGATTGTGGCTGTAGTACATCATCGGGTAAATGCCCTGCGCACCGCTCCTCTGGATGTACGCTCGATCGACCGCCGCCGCTTCCTCGTTGGTTTTCACCGCCGCCGCGTAGTCTCCCGTGCGGATGTAAACGTGCGCCGGCATATGCACGATGTGTCCCGCAGCCGGCGCCAGCGAAGCCAGGCGGTTTGCCGCAGCCAAAGCCCGTTCCGGAGAATTCGACGCTTCGACAGCGTGGATGTAGTAATGGAGCGCACCCAGGTGGTTGGGATCGCGTTTAATCACCGATTCCAGGGTTGCGACGACCTCCTCCGTGCCTTCCTCGGGCGTCCCGTCACGATGCCAGAGTCCCCACGGATGCAGGTCCATCCCCGATTCCGCGAACAACGTCGCCGCATCAGGATCGTCGGGATAATTCTTTACCACTTCGCGCATCGCGTCACGATACTCTTCCGCTGCCTTCCGCAGGTCGGCCTTCGGATCCGCCGGAAAGCGTTTCGCCATCGCGAAAATGTAGCCGCGTTCGGCCTCGGAGGCATTGCTACTCAGGTCCACCGCCTTCTGAATCGCCTCGTGCGCCTGCTTCAAGCGGTCTTCGCTCGCCGGATCGTTGTAGTTCGGTCCTATCGCCTCCGCAATCCCCCAATAAGCGATCGCCAGCTTCGGATCGAGTTCCGCCGCTTGCTGAAACGAGCGCGCCGCCTCGTCATGGTTGAACGCGTAAATCAGGCGCAGTCCCTGATCGAAAAACGCCTGTGCTCCTGCGTTCCTGGTCGAAACCGGATGGTGCAAATCGCCCAGGCCCGTCATCATCGTGACCGCCTTCGCGTTCCCCATGGCGTGGTCCTCGGCGGCAGCAATGATCGTGAGACTAAAAACGATCGTGAGACGCAGCCAGGCACCCGTAGCCGTCAGCAGTTTCATACAGAGCTCCTCCTGAAATGAACCAAACGGACTTCAATCGTGATTAAGACGAACGCCCCAAAACTTTGCGCGCAAGCATAGTGCAGACTTGGCCGTGGAAGCAACCCCCTGCTAACCTCATCGGGCATGTAGGAGTGGGGCGTGCGCTAAACTCGAAGCAGCAACTGGTTAAGTTGTCATCCCGACCCTGAGCCAAGCCGAAGGGGAGGAATCTGTAGTTGGCCGCGAGTCAGCAAGAATGCGGAAAGCAACTCTTCTCTATAACCCCAATTCCGGTCGCAGACGCCGCGAGCCCGAACTCGGTCAAGCGCTCGCGCTGATCCGTTCAGCCGGCGTCCAGGCGGAAATGATCGTCACCCGCTCCAGCCACGAGGCAACCGCGCAAGCCCGCCACGCTGTCGCCACCGGCAGTGACACCGTGTTTGCCTGCGGCGGCGATGGCACCATTCACGACGTCATCCAGGCACTGGCCGGAACCGAAGTAGCCCTGGTCGTGCTTCCGCTCGGCACCGCGAATGCCCTCGCCCATGACCTGGCGATTCCACTGCACCCCAAATCCGCCGCCCAAGCGGCGCTTCATGGTAAAGTCCGGCGCATTCCGCTGGGCCGTATCGAATATCAGAATTTCTCCGGCAAAGCCGCCGCGCGCTATTTCACCGTCGCCGCCGGAATCGGCGTGGACGCGCACCTCTTCTACAAACTCACCGCCGAACTCAAGAATCGCTCGGGCATGGCGGCCTACTACCTCAAAGCCTGGCAGTTATGGGCGACACATCGAATGAGAAGGTTCGAGGTCGAGTATTCAAACGGAAGCGGTCTGCGCCAGCGCGTCTCGCTGACTGAGCTTTTGGCGGTAAGAATCCGTTTTTTCGGAAACATCCTGCGCGAACTGGTCCCTGGAGCTTCGCTCGATTGCAGCGATCTGCGCGCCGTCATGTGCCGCACCGCCAGCCGCAATACATATCTACAGTATGTGGCTGGGGCGCTGCTCGGCCGGCAATGGAATATCAACGGCATCGACCTGGTCAGCTGCTCGGAGGTCGTCTGTCATTTGCCGGAAAAGAGCGGCGGTCAGAGTGACGACCGAAGCGACGACCGCGTCTATGTCGAGGCCGACGGCGAACTGCTAGGCCGCTTGCCCGCCCGCATGACGATGGTTCCCGATGCGCTGTCCCTGATCGTCCCCGCATGACCGTGTCGTAGAGACGGGGCTTGCCTCGTCTCGGCAGTGGACTACACTCTTGGCCAGGAGAGCCTTTGGAACCAGTCACTCATTTCCTATTCGGCGCCGCCATGGGCCGAGCCGGACTCAACCGCAAGACCGCGCTGGCAACCGCCACGTTAACCCTGGCCGCCGAAGCCCCCGACCTCGACGTCCTCAGCCGCTTCGGCGGCTCCGCATTCGGATTAAACCATCACCGCGGCTTCACTCATTCTTTCCTGGGCGTGCCGCTGGTGGCCGCCGTGGTCGTTGCATTCATGTATCTCCTCTGGCGCCTGCGCGGCCGCAAAACCCGCAACCCCAACCTTCCCCCACGCTGGGGATTGCTCTTTGCCTACGCCAGCCTCGCCGGCCTCAGCCACATTCTCCTCGACTTCACCACCAACTACGGAGTGCGCCCCTTCTGGCCGTTCTCCGAACGTTGGATTTCCTGGGACATCGTCTTCATCGTCGAGCCTGTCCTTCTGGTCATTCTCACGCTCGGCCTGATTCTCCCCGCATTGTTTTCGCTCATCAACGAAGAGATCGGCGTCTGCCGCAAAGGCCCGCACGCCAACCCACCCGGAAGACTAGCCGCGACTCTCGCGTTGCTCGCCGTATTCGCGTACTGGGGACTTCGCGACTACGAGCATCGCCGCGCCGTAGCCGCGCTCCAATCGCGCAATTACCAGGGAGCTGATGCGATTCGCGTTTCCGCATATCCGTACTGGCTCAATCCGTTTCGCTGGCATGGCGTAGTAGAAACGCCAGCCTTCTTCGCCACCATGGACGTAGATTCGCTCTCCCCCGAAGCCGATTCCGAATCCCAAATGCAGGTTCGCTACAAGCCCGAAGAAACACCCGTCACTCTCGCCGCCAAGAAAACCTACCTCGGACGCGTCTACCTGAGTTGGGCCCAGTATCCCGTAACCGAAACCGAACAGCTGGAGCATGATCCCGTCGAGAACGCCCACGCCGCCTACGTAGTCCGCTTCCGCGATCTCCGCTACGACTATCCCGGACGTAACGCCCGCGCCACCCTCGGCGCGATGGTGTTTCTGACCCGCGATCTGCAAGTAGTGGACGAACGCTTCGGCATAAGGAGCACGAGTACAACAACTCGGTAACAGCAATAGCCCGCGCTCGTGTGGGCACGGGATCGTGTGGGGACGGGCGCCCTCGCCCGTCCGAGCCGAGCGCAGCTCGGCAGCTGCCTGCGGTCACAGCAACTCTGGATTCGCTATACAGGTGGATTTCGCGAGACTGGATTCTTCACCCTTCTCTTGACCGCCAGCATCCGCTCGCGCAACAATCTTAGTTGACGCTCCACGAGGTGATCATGCTCGCTTACCTATTTGTCATTTTTGCGGTCTTGGCGCGGATGCCGTTTATGCCACATCCTTGGGGATTCACCCCGGTGGCGGCGGCGCTGCTCTATTTTGGCGCGCGCGGTCCCAAACGCCAGCTGTGGGTGCCGTTTGCACTCCTGGCCGTCTCTGACGTCATCCTTACCAAATTCGTCTACTCCTATCAATTCTCGTGGGACCATTTCGTGACCTGGGCGTGGTATGCGGCGATTCTCTTCCTCGGGAGCCGACTGCGCGAAAACACCAACTGGCTGCGGGTCGGCCGGGCCGCGCTCGCCAGTTCCACTTCTTTTTTCCTGGTCAGTAATTTCGCCGTCTGGGCGTGCTGGAACATGTATCCCAAGACGGTGCCCGGTCTCGTGACCTGCTACGCCGCCGGCCTGCCGTTCTTCCGTCGTGGACTCGCAGGCGATATGCTCTTCACCGCAATCATGTTCGGCGTGCCCGCACTCGCCGCCATGGTCACCCGCTCCATCCACAAGCCCCACGGAGCCGCAGCCGCCTAGCGGTTGCCTTGAGGCTTAGCTCGCGTGTGGGGACGGGATCGTGTGGGGACGGGCGTCTCGCCCGTCCAAGCCGAGCGCAGCTCGACCCCACTTCCGAGCGCTATCATCTCGCTGAATCATTCTTATTAAAATTGTCATCCCGAGCGAAGCGAGGGATCTGCAGTCTGCCGGCGATCGAGGTTACTCTGCCGCTTCGCCCTCCGCCAGGCGAGCCACCCCACCACCAGCGCTCCCACTCCCACCAGAATCCACACGATGTGGTGCGCGAAAAGGTGCCCTGTCAGCGTCACAATCCCCGGACCGAACCAGAGCGTCAGCAGCGCCTCAATCAGAAAGCGCACGAACCGTCCCAAGAAAATCGCCAGCAGAAAATGCGCGAAGTTCATCTCAAACGCCGCCGCTGCCAGCACCACAATCTTGAAAGGCGTGGGCGGCGGCAACATCGCCGGAAACATAAGCGCCCAGAATTCATGTTGATCGAAGGATTCGTGAATCTTCTCGAACCGCTCCGCCGAAAGCCGCTTGCGCAACAGCACCTCGCCACCCGTATAGCCGATGACGTAGAGAACGATGCTTCCCAGCGCCGACCCGGCCGAAGCCAGCAGCACATACATCAGGAACCGCGAGCGATCGTGGTAAACGTAGCCCACGAAAATCGCATCCAGCGGCATGCCCAGGAACGAGCCATCCACCGCCGCAAACGCAAGCATCCCCCATGGCCCCAGAGGCGCAAGAACGTGCTTGATCCACTCGCCGTATGCGTGGACAAAATGTTTGATGTTGTTCAAGTAGGCAAGACCAGTTTACGCGAGAAGCGGAGGGCGGTCGTTGGTCGTTAGCAAAGGGCAGTCGCTGGTCATTAGTCGTTGGCAAGAGGACCATTCGTTAGTCGATGGTCGTTGGTGAGCCGCCCCAGTTCGCATCCACAGTTCACCGAATGTGGTTTTGCCAGCGACCAACGACTAACGACCAACGACTGACTCACTACTCATGCGCCGTCCGCCCCGCGATCAACTCCAGCGCATGCGGCAACAAATCCATCACCGCCTCCAGCGACTCGACCGCCCCCGCCGGACTGCCCGGCAAATTCAAGATCAGGCTCGTTCCCCGAACACCGCACACCGCACGGCTCAACGCAGCAAGGCGCGTCTTGCGCACTCCCTGCAATCGCATCTGCTCCGCGATCCCGTCTACCAGCCGATCGCACACCGCGCCCGTAGCTTCCGGCGTCACGTCGCGCGGAGCGATTCCCGTCCCGCCCGTGGTTACCACCAGTCGAGCCGTCCGGCACAACTCAATCAGTTTCTCCTGAATCGCGGCGCGCTCGTCGGCAACTACGCTGCGCGCCACCACTTGAAAATTTCGCCGCCCCAGCGCTTCCGCCACGGCCGGACCGGAGAGATCCACTTTTTCGCCGCGCGAACACGAATCGCTAACCGTCAGCACCGCCGTCCGCGTGGCATCAGGTGACGAAGCATCAGGTGTCGAGGAGGACATCTTCACCTTCAGCCGCCGCGTCCCGCTGCGCCTCGTCGAGCAGCCGCAATCCTTCCATCAGCAGGCCCTGCGTATTCAGCGTCGTCGTTTCCTGCGACGACTTTCCGTTGAAATCGATCTGGAAGTTTCCTTCCGTCCAGCGCAGCACTTTGAAAACCGCTTCGTCTCCCGTAATCGGGCCATACGCGGCGTGTTTGGCCTGCCCCTGGCTAAAATAGATCTCGCATTTGTCGTCGCCATTGGTCATCGTCAGCAGGCAACTCTTGCGCCCCATCTCCAGCGATTGCACCAGGTCAATCACGTTCATCTGCGACAAGCTGCCACGCAACACGCCATCGGTCGACGCCGTCTTGCTCAGTTTCTCCAGCGCTATCCTGTCCACCACGCGCTTGATTTTGTGCGTGGCATCTTTCAGAAAAAAAGGCTTTTCCAGATAATCTTCGATCGGGTCCTGCATCGACAATCGTTCGCTGATATCGGCCTTGCTGGCCATCAGGATCACCGCGATCCCAGCCGTTGCCGCCCTGCTTTTCAATTTTTCCAGCAACTTCCGCCCATCCATGCCCGGCATGCGGTAATCGCTGATCAGCACATCCGGCAGGTCATCGACCGCCTTCAATAACGCATCGGCGGCGTCCGTCGCGACCGTGACCTCACCCAGCGCCGAAAGCGCCTGCTGCAGCATCCCTAGCACCATCGGGTTGTCGTCCACCAGCAGGATTTTGACGTTGCTCGCCATGGGTAATGGATAACGATAATAGATAACTATTTCCGCTTGCCGCTTCTCCGGTAGTCTCCGCTCTTGCCCCCCGACTTCCGCTCCAGCACCACTTCCCGGATTTCGATGCCCTTGTCGAGCGCCTTGCACATGTCGTACACCGTCAGCGCCGCCACGCTGGCCGCGACCAGCGCTTCCATCTCCACGCCCGTCTCCGCCGTAGTCTTTACTTTTGTCGCAATAGAAACGCCATTCTCGCACACGCGTAGGGTCACAGCAATGTGCGACAGCGTCACCGGATGGCACATCGGAATCAACTCCGCCGTTCGCTTTGCCGCCATGATTCCCGCCGTCCGCGCCACCTCCAGCGGGTCGCCCTTCGGATTCTTCGGCAGCGCCCGCAGCACCTCCGGCGTCATCCGAACGAAGGCGCTCGCCTCCGCTTCTCGCGCCGTTCGCGCCTTCGACGACACATCCACCATGCGGGCTTGCCCCTGCGCGTCGTAGTGGGAAAGTTTTTTCGGCATCACCAACAGGTTATCGTACTCGCCCGCGCAGATGCGGAAAAACGAGATCTCGCGCCTGATTTTGGGGGTGCAGCGGTTTACCGCTGCGATTCAGGCGCCCAATTCCTGCGGCTTTAGCCGCCGAGGTTCGTCCTCATCGCATCAACAACGACACCCATTCTCCCGCCCCGATCCGTTCGCGGTCCGGAGGAATCACAACATAGCAGTTCCCCCGAGCTAGCGCAGCGATGTCCCCCGACCCCTGCCATCGCGCCAGCTCCACCTCCGCATTCTCAAACTCTCCCGAAAGCACCGCCGGAAGAAATCGCTTCAAGCCTGTCTTCGTCCGGATCTCCGATTTCAGCCGCGCGCGAAGAAAGATCAACCGCTGCGGCGTCATCCCCGCCAACGCTTCGATCATCGGTCGAGCGAACAGTTCGAAAGTCACCATGGTCGAAACCGGATTCCCCGGCAGCCCAAAAAAGTATTTCTTCGCCGGACTTTTCTTAACCGGGCTGCCGCAAGCCCCAAACACCACCGGCCGCCCCGGCTGAATCTCCGCTCCGGTAAAATAAAACTCTGCCTTCAACTCCCCGAGAACCTGCCCCACCAGATCGTACTTCCCCATGGAGACGCCGCCCGTCAGCAACAGAAGATCGCAACCCAATCCTTCTTCGATCAGAGATTCTTCGATCAACGACCGCAACCGCCCCCGCTCATCCGGAGCAATCGCCAGCCGCACCGCCTCCCCACCCGCATTCTGAACCTGCGCCGCCAGCGAATACGAATTCGAATTCCGTATCTGCGCCGGCCCCGGCGTGGCGTCAATCTCCACCACTTCGTCGCCGGTCGAAAGCACCGCCACGCGCGGCTTCCGGAAAACCTGCACGCGGCTCTTGCCCACCGATGCTGCAATCGCGATCCCCGCGTGATCTAGTAGCCGCCGTCCTCGATCCAGCAGCAGTTGTCCCGCGCGCGCTTCCGCCCCACGCGGAACAAAATTCTCGCCGACGCTAATGCTGCGCCGCACTTCCACCAACTTACGCGCTGTCTCATCCATCAACGACGTGTGTTCCACCATCACCACCGCGTCCGCCCCCGCCGGCACCGGAGCCCCCGTCATGATCCCCACCGCCTGCCCGCGCCCGACCGAGCACACTCCTGGCTCCGGCCAGTCGCCCGCCTTCACCTCGCCCACCACTTCAAGCCGCGCCGGAACCTCCGCCAAGTCCGCCGCCCGCACCGCATATCCATCACGAGTCGCCCGATCAAACGGAGGAAAGTCGCGGTCCGCCACAACCCCCTCCGCCAGCACCCGCCCCAACCCCGCCAGCAGATCCACCGTCTCCATTTCTCCCGGACACACGCCAGCCGCATGCTGCTCAACCAGCCGCCGGGCCTGTTCGAAGCTGACAATTCCCGCCGTGGAAGCAGTGGAGGACATGCACGGATGATACCCCGCCTGCTTCTTTGCGAGCCACCACTTCGCACATGTCATCCTGAGCGGAGCGGGGTAAGCGAAGCGCAGCCCCGCGGAGTCGAAGGACCCCTACGCCCTTAACGTCTCCTCCTTCTGCGCCGCAAGGCATTCTCCCTAGAGCCCGCCTTTCGGCCACTGCGGTATGCTATGTGAGTGTCTGGACCCGCCGCATCGGTACCTCCGCCTGATCCTGTCGCCGTCGTTACGCCGCCAACACCTGGGGAAGTAATTACAAGCGAAGCAACACGAAATACCTACACGATGGGAGACAAAATTGGAGAAGGAAACTTCGGAGTCGTTTACAGCTGTTCTGACATCTGGGGCAATGATTTAGCCGCCAAGGTCCTGAAGCCCTCGGGCCCATATGAGAGGGTGAAAGCCTCCGCCATAGCAGAACTCAATAAGCTACTAGTTCTCCGTCATCCACACATAACGTATGTCTTTGACGCCTTCGAATTCCGCGAAACCTTCTACATCATCACGGAACGGTGTTACTGCCCGCTCACTCATCTGTTTTCCCTAGAACCGTATAACGGCCTTGCGTGGATAAAGGCAATCGCTCGGTGCTTGTCGCAGGCGGTGCATTACATCCACGTTAGTCAATACGCCCATCAAGATATACATCTGGGCAACGTGTTTGCGGCTTTTGCCAAGGACGAAATGGACTCTACGAACCCAGGGACGATCCACTTCAAACAAGGGGCCTAGGTGTGGCAAAACTCTTTACCGAAATTGACGCGACAAACACCCGGGCGCTTTGGATGCTTCCGCCAGAGGCGATGGATTCCTCGGAGTTCGGTCCGCTCGACCATAGAATCGACATTTACCATTGCGGCCTTCTGTTCCTTCACCTGTTGAATGGACGGGAGCTGCGTTTCACCGCGGAGGAAATCAAGGCGGGCCAGCCGAGGGAGCTCGCCTTACAGCTTCCCCCTCCCTATAACTTCGCATTGGAGAAGGCACTGAGAAGACACGTAGCACATCGTACAGAAAATGCGATGGAATTGTGGCGTGATTTGAACTCTCCAGAGCCGACACCAGCGCCTGAGCCCGAGCAACTGACCCTGCCAGAAGCGGCACCAGCTTCCGAGGGCTAGTACTTGGGTGGGAAAAAAGGGCACCGATCGACTATCCGCGCTACGCCGTAGACGCCACCTTCAAAAAAGCGCCCAAAGCAAGGCGAACCGCCGAACAGCAAATGCCACTCGCCGGAGTTTCCGAAGAAGACGACGGCCCGTTCTCGCGAAGGCCCGGTGAGGCACAGCCGTAACACCGCGCCGAAATCATCACAAAAGTAATGTGAGTGCAATCACTGCAAACCCAGCCAAAACATGAGAACTTAGTCGTTAGGTGTGCCCAGGCGCACAACGCGGATGGCGTGCGCGGAACACCCGTCATCTTCCGCTAACTAGGCTATCTGACATGAATATCTTGCAAGAAATCAGCCACCGGCATAAGGCTAAGTATCTGATTCTAAACGATGAACATTTCTGTTCGTGACATAACTCGTTTACTTTGAATACTTTGGAGTTAAGTATCGATTTATCTGCACGTTAGCGAGAAATAGGGGGGAGGGGGGAGGGGGCACGCGGTTTGGACCGCGAAGACCGCCCTACCGCGCCAGTTCCTGCCCCAGCACCGTCGCATTGCTGGCGAAGCAGAGGCCGGTTTCCAGATCCACCAGGCCCGAGCGCACAAGTTTCGCGATCTCGCCATCGAAGTGCTGCATGCCTTCATTTTCGCTGGCCTTGATCGCGTCCAGCAGAGTACGGCCCGGCCGCTCGCCTTGTTCGACGCAATCGCGAGTGCGCGAGTTGGATTTCAAAATTTCGACTACCGCGACGCGGTCACCGCCATCGTTGCGCGGTATCAGCCTCTGCGCAATGATGTAGCGAAAAGTTTTGGCGAGCCGTTCTCGCACCGATTGCTGTTCGGTGGCAGGGAACGTACCGACGATGCGCTCCACCGTCTTCGAGGTATCGACAGTGTTCATGCTGGAAAGAACGAGGTGGCCGTTTTCGGCGGCTTCGAGAAGAATCTCGAGCGTCTCCCGGTCGCGGATTTCGCTGACCATAATCACGCGCGGCGCCTGGCGCAGCGCCGCCCGCAGCGCCATTGTGAAATTCGGCGCATCGCTGTGCAACTCGCGCTGGTGCACCGTCGATTTCTTGTGCTTGTGCAGAAACTCAATCGGATCTTCGACCGTCAGAACGTGATAGCAATGCTCGCTGTTGATGCGATCAATCAAAGCGGCCAGCGTCGAGGACTTGCCTGATCCGGTTCCGCCCGTCACCAGGATGATCCCGTTGCGGACCTTCGCAGCCTCTTCCAATTGCGCCGGCAGATGAAGCGAACTGAAAGTCGGAATGACGGTCGGAATGACGCGCATCACAATCGCGCAGCTCCCGCGCTGGATAAAGACGTTGACGCGGAAGCGCGCCAGTCCCGGCAATCCGTAGGAAACGTCGCAGGAACCTTGCTCGCGAAGCATATTGATGGCCTGCTTATTGGTGCCGATCAGATCGGCCGCGATGCGGCGCGTGTCATCCGCCGAAAGTGTGCTGCTCCCGGAGATTTCAACCGCCGTGAGTTGTCCGTGAATCTCGACCTGAGGCGGTCGCCCCGGCGAAAAAATCAGATCGCTGACCTTCTCCGACGCGCGCAACATGCCGGCGAGCAGAACCGGCGTCGGGACCGAGCCCGTTCCACTGATGCCCTCGAAGGCAATCGCGATCGGGGAATTCCCCGGAGCAGCCATTCCATACACTCCCAGTTATCAGCATTGACGCCACAGGGGAGAACCGTCGCCGAGAAACCTATGCAATGAATGTAACGCGGATGTGCGGAAGAGCGAAGGACAAGTAGGCCATAGACCTCGGTAACCGAAGACGAAATGAAGACAGTACCCAGTACCCGGTTCCCAGTGCCGAGACGTTACTTGTCCGGCATCGCCAAGAGCCGGGGACTGGGTACTGAGTACCGGATACTGGGTACTGAATTGCCGCTATTTCTTCACCGGTTTCTTCTTGTTTTCGAAACCGGTTTCGATGGGCGCGCCGATGCTGGCCAGCATGTCTTTGGCCGGCTGAGCGAACGGGCCATTGGGGTCCAGCTCAAGATACTTGTGGAAGGCCTCGGCTGTACCTTCGGGCGCGACAACCTTGCCATCCTTTCCGATGGTTTCCTTGCCGATCAAGTTTATGCCCTTCCAGTAGTAAGCTAGGGCTTTGGTCGGATCGGCGGCAATCACTTTGTCGAATGCCACAATTGCATCGTCCACCTTACCCGCATTGGTCAAGACAGCACCCTCGTTGAACAGGTACGTGGCGGCGTGCACCGGATCCAGTTGGGTCGCCTTGTTATAGTTGGCCACGGCATCATCGACCTTGTTGGACTTCGAATAAGCATCAGCAAGGTTGTTATAGTAGGCGGCCATTTTCACGTTATTGTCGGGATCTTTCTGTGCCGCTTCAGTGGCGCTGCGCAGCTCAATTGCCTTCTGATAATTGGTTGCTGCCATCTCGTAGCGCTTTTGTTTTTCGGCGGGATCGGTCTGCTTGGGCGCCGACATGCGGTAGGCGTCGGCGAGTTTGAACCAGATCAGATCGCGTGTGCTGTCGATCTGGTTGGCTTCATTCAAGGTCGCGATTGCAGTCTCGAAGTCGCCGGCATCGGAAGCCGCCTTAGCGGCATTCAGTTTTTCGTTAAGCGTGCCGACGGTTTTCTTTTCGTTCTCGGCTTTGGCAACAGCCTCCTTCGCCTTCGCGGCTTGTTCCGGGGTCATTCCCTGGCCCTGGGCTGCGCTCGCCTGTTCTTTCTTCAGGTCGAAGTCCAGCGCCGTTTCGTCCAGGCCCACCGAGACACCGTTGAAGTGAAAGAGTTCCTTGCCGTCCTTGCTGAGCGTGACGTTGTATTTGCCAGGAGCCATGCCGAGCGAGAAATAGTCGCCCTTGTTGTTGGTTTTAAGGTCGTACTTGTGGCCGGTTTCGGTCCCAGCCCACTCCACGTGGGCCTGGGCGATCGGTTTACCTTCGAGGTCTTTGCAAGTTCCCTTCACGCTGCCCGTGGTTTGCGCGAACGCGGGTGGAGCGGACAGCCCCACAGCGAGGGCGAGCAGCAGGAGAAGGATGAAATATTTCGTCATGATTTAGCCTCCCGGCATTGCATCTGAATTTACTGAACCCTATTTACTGAATCCGATTTCCGCTTTTCGACCGTCACGGACGCGCGATGCGCATCCCTGGCAACGGAAAAGAGGAAATCGCTATTGCCCGTTAGCTCAATCGGGCGGCGGCTTCCGCGTACGGAATGGGATCTTCCGCGCCCGCTTCGCGAAACGCGCGCAAGCGGAGCACACAGCTGTCGCAGACGCCGCAGGCGCGATCTTCGCGCTGATAGCATGACCACGTTAAATCGAACGGGGCACTCAGTTCAAGGCCAAGCGTCACAATCTCGTGTTTATGCATCGCAATCAGCGGTGTCACCACCCAGATGGTTCCTTCTTTTGTGCCCGCCTTCACGACTTCATTGAACGCTCGATAATACTCCGGCCGGCAATCGGGATAGCCGGAACTGTCAGGCTCAACCGCTCCGATGTAAACTTTTTCGGCTCCCAGCACTTCGGCCCAACTGACGGCGACGGCGAGAAAATGCGCGTTGCGGAAAGGGACATATGTGACGGGCACGCCGACGGGCGCGCTGCCGCCGATCCCAGCTTCGGGAACGGCAATGCTCGAATCGGTGAGGGCGGATCCGCCGATGGCGCGCAGAGCTTCATTGCGCACGAGCAGCCGGTCACGAATTTCGAGCCGGTCGCAGATGCTTTCGAAGGAGCGCCGTTCGCGCTGTTCGGTGCGCTGTCCGTAGCTGACGTGGACGGCAGCGGCCTGGTGGTCGCGTGCCGCGAGCGCCGCACACACGCAGGAATCCATGCCGCCGCTCAGCAGGACCACGGCGCGGCTCCGGTTGCTGTTTGAGTTCGATACCATGACCTGCCTGCGAAGCACTGCAATCGCTTCTTTCTGATTTTATGACAGTTGACGACGTTTGACTGGCAGCGCGATACGCAGGGCCGATCGCGAAAGCGCATTTTTTGTGTTCACTCCCGCTCAAACCAGATGTTCTTTCCCACTTGTTACTGATTTGATTCTTAACGACGCAGGGACACCGCCCTTCGGTTGTGCCTACGTGGTTATAATGGCCAGCTACTCGTAGCGCAGGCTTTCGACGGGATCGAGTTGGGCGGCGCGGATGGCGGGAAAGGTGCCGAACAGGATGCCGACCAGCGAGCAGACAACGATGGCGATAATGGCGGAGAGTCCGGAAATAGGAATGCGATAGGCGGTGAGGAAGCGGACGGAGAAGGGGATGGCGAGTCCGATGACGATGCCGAGGACGCCGCCGACGAGGGAGATAAGGATGGCCTCGGAGAGGAACTGCAAGCGAATCTCGCGTTTGGTGGCGCCGACCGCTTTGCGGATTCCAATCTCGCGAATGCGGGCGCTGACTGTGGCGAGCATGATGTTCATGATGCCGATGCCACTGACCAGTAACACCACCGCCGCAATCAGCAAAAGCACCACCGTCAGAATGTTCGCCGTCTTTTCCGCCAGGTTCACCAGTTGCGTCAGGTTCTCCACGTCGTAGACCGACTCCGGCCGGTGCCGCGACTGCAGGACGCGCTTGATTTGAGCCGTCGCTGTCGTCACTTCATCCGGGCTCGCCACCGTGAAATAAATCTGCCGCACAGCATTCGATGGCAGAAAAAAACGGCTCACCGAATACGGGATCGCCATGGTGTTCTCTTCCACTTCGGACTGCCCAAACGTCTCCACCCGCTCCTTGAACACCCCGATCACCGTAAAGGGCAGACCGCTCAGCTTGATCACCTGGCCCACCGCGCTCTCTGGCGTCCGGAACAGCTTCACGGCCAGCTTCTCAGTAACCACGCCGACCTTGTTGCGCCCCTGCGAGTCCTCTGTGTCAAAGAACCGGCCCGCCAGCAACACCAGGTTCCGCACCTGACGGTATTCCGGGAACACCCCAAGGACCAGAATGTCCTGCTCCTTACCGTTGCCCACGCTGATGCGGTCACGGAGCGTCACAAACGGCGTTGCGGCCACTACCGACGGCACCTGCTCCCGCACCGCCGTTAGGTCATCCACGGTCAATTCATCCAGCGCCACCGCCGTGATGCGCTGCCCTCCGCCGGAGTAGCTGGCATAAATCAGGTTGGCGCCAATGCCCTGAATCTGGCCCAGGATGTACTGTTTCCCCGTAAGCCCAATCGTGACCACCAGAACCAGCGAGGCCGTCCCAATCATCATGCCCAGCGCGGTCAGCAGAAACCGCACCTTGTTGGTGAGGAAGGTGTCGTATGCGAAGCGCAGACTCTCGCTAATCATCAGCTCGGGCTTGCGTTGAACTTCGGGTGTTAGAGTCGCCGTGGTTGACATGAGTAGTTAGATGCTAGCTCCACACCGGAGACGGTCGCAACCAAGATCCCGAGTAATGGGAACCGGGACCGCTCGCAGGCCGCATGGCAGACGCGCACTATGCTTTATCGAGCGGTCGCGCTTGCCGGAATTTCAAACACGTACAAGCTGTGGTTCAAAATGGTTTTCCGCGGATACGCCAGGAGCCAGTGATAGCTGTCCGGATTATTCAGTAGTTGCCCGGAGAGATGAGTGGCGCTAACCACGACCGTGCCTGTCACGCGTTCGTCCTCGCCTAGAGGAGAGTACCGGATGCCGTACCATGCAGGATCGACCAAACCGTAGTAGGCCAGATGCAGTGTCTCGCTTGGATGGGCGGCCTGATATTTCCGCAGCGCCACCAGTCCCTGCCCCCAGTCAAGGTTGCTGTCGCTGAGGTATTCATAGCTGCGTGACGGATTCACGAAAGCGTTGAAATATGAGAGGTAATCCGGAGCATAGCGCAGGCAGTCTGCCGCCTGAAGACAAAGCACGGTTGCGAGCAGGGCCTGTCTCTTCCTGAAGCCCCGAGTCCATTCCCAGGCAGCGCCCGCATAAAGCAACAGGAACGGGTACACCGGCAGCACGTGCCGCACGCCGATGTTGATGCGCCCGGAGATCGCCATCAAGAAGAACATCAGCGGAAAGATGCTCATCAGCAGCAAGTCCTGGGGGAACCGCCGCCGCAGAAGAAGCACGAGGCCGCCCGCCAATGCCAGTAGCAGAACGAGAAGAGGCCACTTCAACAGTACGGCAACTGGGAAATATAGCTTCCAGCCGCCGGTGGGCGAAGCGTGTCCGAGGAAAAAGCTACGATGGCCGACGAGATTATGAACGAACACCATCCCCAGTCCGGTCAGGTATTCGCAAGCCGGGATGAATATCTGGATGTGCTTCGAAACGGGGAAGGGGTAAGTGAGCACCTTAGTGTAACCGGCGAAATGCAACGTCACCAGGCCGTTGTCAAAAATCACCTTGGACACATGAAAGAAGTACCCGGCCCACACGACCAGGCAGGACACCGCGCCTGCCGCCGCCGCCTTGCCCCAGTTCCATAACCTCGGCTGCCAACGCAATCCCCAGGACGCTTTGATGTTGCCCGGGTGTGATTGGAACCCGGCTTCCGGGGGCTGCGACATCAGAACCAGAAGGAGGGTCACTAGGAAGACCGGCAGAGTGTTCAACTTGGAGATCAACATGGCTCCCAGCACAATTCCGAGCAGCAAAGTTTCGCCACGTGCCGGCTTGTGCCGCCAGCGAATCAGTTGCGCCACGGTGGCGAATGTGAACAGGGTGCCGGCGCCGTCGGTGGTTGCCACCGAAAAATGCGCGATCAAATCCGGGGAAAATGCCGCGAGGGCAAGCATGAAGGTAGCGGCGCCCTCGGAAAACAAACGGCGCTCTGTAAACCAAAGCAGCACTAACAGCGCGGCCCCAAGCAGAACGTTCATACTTCGGGCGCGATAGAGCCATACTTCCGGCGCCGGTTGTAGCGGGACAGCCTCTTCGTCGAGGTACCACCCCTGACCATCCTGCGACCGGTGGGGGTCGGTCCGCAAAGTCTCATCCAAGCGAGACCCGGTGTGAATCGGCTGCCCGTTAGAGCCGGTAGCTCTGTTCTCGTACTTCCAATCGGTGCCCAGAAGTGGAAGTGCAAACAAAAGCCGGGCAAGAGGGGGATGCTCGTGCCAACGCTCGAACTCGCCAAACCACCAGGCATCGAGCCCGGCGATGATGTGATCGGATTCATCCACGGTGAACGACTGCGTGCGAATAAACCAGGCGCACTGCAACACGTAAAGCAAGATCAGCAAAACTGGCAAGTAGGGCCGACTCTTCCGCGAAAAAGAATCTTGGTTCAAATCAGCTGTTGGTTGAATGCCAACTTCATGGGTCATCCTATTCCTTTCCCTTCCTTCTGAACGGAAAGCGAGCATCACGGTACCCAGTTCCGTGAGGCGCTTGTAGCCAAGCAGGCCACTGTCCTCGGCTCACACACGCGCGCATTCCGCCTTTTTCCGCTTCTCGCGTTTCGCTCATTCCCTTCCCTGAACTCCGCTCCCCACCCGTTACTCCGCACCACCATCCCCGCGTCCGCCGCCCGCCTATACGAAGCTGGTTTGTCTCGTCGGATAACGCATCGCTAGCGTATCATTAAGTATTCGCTGGAAGTTATTTCGCTCTCAGGAGTTTCTAGGAATGCGTCGTGCGTCCTTCGGGCCGAAGCCCGAGATCTCTATCATTGTTCCTTGCTTCAACGAAGAAGTGGTCCTACCAGAAACCACGCGACGCTTGACTGCCAGTCTGGAACGAATCGGCCGATCATTTGAAATCATCTACGTTGATGATGGAAGCAAGGACAATACTCCCCGAATCCTGGCTGACCTCCACGCTTCCGATCCTCGGATCCGCGTGGTCAGGCTGTCCAGAAATTTTGGTCATCAGATCGCGATCAGCGCCGGGTTGGAGTACGCCAGAGGCGCTGCGGTAGTTCTGATTGATGCCGATCTCCAAGACCCGCCTGAGGTCATTTCCGAAATGGTAGGCCTTTGGAGGCAAGGCTACGACGTCGTGTACGGCACCCGCCAGAACAGGGAGGGTGAAACCGCTTTCAAAACACTGACCGCGAAATGGTTCTATCGTTTCATCAACCGGCTTTCGGAAGTTCCGATTCCGCTGGACTCGGGCGATTTCCGGCTTCTGGATCGCAGAGTGGTGGACGCTCTGTTGGCCATGCCCGAGCGCGACCGTTTTATGCGAGGCATGGTGAGTTGGGTGGGATTCCGGCAGGTGTCCTTGTCCTATGATCGCGCGCCCCGCCTCGCCGGAGATTCGAAATACACCCTATTCCGGATGGCGCGGTTTGCCGCCGACGGTATTTTGTCATTCTCCATTGCGCCCCTGCGCCTTGCTACTGTGATTGGCGTGGCCACTTCCGCCTTAGCATTGCTTGGGGGCTTGACTGCGGTTGGCTTTGGGCTGGCAAACGGACAATGGGTGGCACCCTGGACGTGGGTATTGCTCGTCATCCTGCTTCTCGGCGGCGCGCAGTTGTTGTGTCTTGGAATTTTCGGGGAGTATCTGGGGCGAACCTACGCCGAAAACAAGCGCCGCCCGCTCTATTTTGTGCGGGAAACTCTGGGCTTTGACGAGCCGCTTTCGCAAACAGCGGAATCACTGCTCGCCCAAGACGACCGCAGCTCCGCTCGTGCCGGTTTTGAGGGCTGATCCGGAACCTTCGCTCGGTACCAACATGACTTTCTGTCTGTGCGCCCTTCACTCCACACGGCAAACTACGACGCACTGGTTACGATAGGGACACGTCATCCCTGCAAACCCCGGCTCCGTCAGTACTACCCAGTCCACTCCGAACTGCGCCCTGAGACGCAAGAAGTCCTGCTTTTGAAAGTCGCGCCACCCACGTTGCGCTTCCACTTCCCGCTGCCAGCGCGGCGCGAGCCTCGGCACTCGCGCCACCATTCCGGCGTCCTTCACCGCGTCGGCCAACACGCTCCGCTCCGCCAGCGCGCGAAAACCATGGTAGTCCTCGCCCGGCAATTCCATGTAGCGCGGATCCAGCGCGAACTGGCTATCCACGGGCGTGTTTCCGCTGATCCAGCGGAATGCCTCCACCCAGCCATTGCGCGACGCCGCGCCCGGCAGCTCCAGATGCGCGGTTGCCGGATACATCTGCCGCTGCGCACAAAACATCCCGGCGCTCAGCGGTAGAAACAGTAGCAGCCAGCGCAGCACGTGCCGCTTGAGTACGTGCCGCCCCAGCAGTCCCCCCGATAGCAACACAAACAAGAGATACACAAGATGCAAAAAGCGCATCGGCTCGAGCGAGCGAAAACGCTCTAGGCGCGGAGGCACCATAAGAATCAGCGCGACCGCCAACTGGAACACGCCAAAATACACCAGTCGCTCCGCCACATGCGCCAGAATCGCCGAGCCCCGGCGCCGCGCCAGCGCCCGAAACCACCACAGCAGCGCTAGCGGCGCGACCACCCCCAACCACTCATACCAATGCCAGCGCAACATAAAATAGAACGGCCGAGTGGCCGCCGCCTGCCGCCATGCATCCGAGGCCGGCTCGAAAATCCATCCCAGTGGCAACAGCAGCGCCGCCACCAGCGCCGTGCGCCGCTGCCCTGTCTCGATCCGCTCCGCTGGCTTCCACATTAGAAACAAGCAATACGACGCGCCAAACGCCGCCATGATGGCGTGAACGGAAAAAGCCGCCAGCAGCAGCGCGCCTGCCAGCACGCGCCGCCCGTCGAGCACGGCCACGATCGCAGCCAAAATCCCCGCCGTGGCCAACGCCCGCGGGTGCAGGTACTGGTCCGTCAAACTCAGCCCTGTGCCCGAGACCGGGAGGGTCAGCAGGACCGCTACCAGTGTCACCGCCGCCCACTGCGCGTGCACTTCCGCGAAACACCGCCGGCTGATTCGCCAGCACCCCCATAAAATCAGAAAAGTCACGCCCCACTGCCAAAACAAAATTCCCCATTCCAGGGGCACGTGGGTCCAGCGCAGGGAAAACGCGATCAGCTTATCGAATACTGTCGCCTGAAACTGCACTCGGAAAAAGTCTGCATCATGTGGAAACAAGGGCGGATTCAGGTTCTGTTTTATCGCCGCCAGGTAGAACGCATCATCCTCCAGCCCCGGATGGTATCCCTGCACCAGCATGGCAAACGCTGCCAGCAGTAAGGCCAACCAGCCCCAACCCGGCCGCGAAGTCCCCGTGCGCGATGCGAGTTCGTTCGGCAAGGTTAGCCGCCGGACCGGCCGTCGGTAATCTCCGGACTGTAATACCCGGCGTCGAGGCCCGGCTCCAGGCAGCGGCCTTTGCGGTTGAAAATCCGGAATTGTCCCAACCCGATTTTCTGCAAGCGGAACTGCACCGACGTCAGCAGCACGCCCAGCCCATACTTCACGCTACGCCGGAAATTAATCGAAGAAGCTTCCGAAAAATATTTCGTTGGGCAGGAAACTTCGCCCAGCCGGAACCCGAACATCACGCACTGCGCCAGCATCTGGTTGTCAAAGACAAAATCGTCCGAGTTCTCCAGCAGCGGAAGATCCTTGAGCACCGTGCGGCTGAACGCCCGGTATCCCGTGTGATATTCCGACAACTTCGCGCCCAAACAAGTGTTTTCGAAAAGCGTCAGGAAGCGGTTAGCAATGTACTTCCACCCCGGCATGCCACCCTGGCGCGCCCGCCCTCCCAGAATTCGCGAGCCCAGCACCACGTCATAGACACCGTAAGCAATCATGCTCGCCATGGCGGTTACGAGCAGCGGCGTGTACTGATAGTCGGGATGGACCATGATGACGACGTCGGCGCCGGCGGCCAGGGCTTCGCGGTAGCAGGTCTGCTGATTGCGTCCATAGCCGTAGTTGCGGTTGTGGACGAAAGACTGCAAGCCGAGCCCGTGAGCGATTTCGACGGTGCGATCGGAACTGTGATCGTCAACCAGAATGCGGATATCGACCAGGTCGGGCAATTCCCGTACCGTCGCTTCCAGCGTCTTTTCCGCGTTGAAAGCGGGGAACACGACGGCAATACGTTTGCCGTTGATCATGCAGTGTTTTCCTCGATTGGGCTGCTTGAATCATAACCGGAAACGCAGACTTCCGTAACCTGCTCGTGTGGGGACGGGCGCCCTCCCCCGTCCAAGCCGAGCGCAGCTCGGCAGCTGCCTGTGGTCACAACAACTCTGGATTGCCTACAAGTGCGGAGTGAAAAAAGCGCCGGGCCGAGGATTTTGAGGCGGCTGCGTTGGTAGACTATCGAACAGCACCTGCTGCCGCCCGGAAACTTTGCGGCCTTGAAGTATCGGCGAACTATGGACGAAACTGGAAATATGCCTCCTCGTACTCTGTTTGAGAAAGTCTGGGATTCGCACGTGGTCGCTGCTCCCGAAGGGCAGTCGACGCTGCTCTATATCGATTTGCACCTGGTGCACGAAGTGACTTCGCCGCAGGCCTTCGACGGGCTGCGCGCAAATGGACGGCGTCTCCGGCAGCCTCTGCGCACGGTGGCGACCGTCGACCACAACATCCCGACGACTCCGCGGGGCCTTCCGATCGCCGACCCGATTGCGGCCAAGCAGATTGAAGCGCTGCAGAAAAATTGCCGCGAGTTTGGGGTTCCGTTGTTTGATATGGACTCGGCCGAGCAAGGCATTGTGCACGTCATCGGCCCGGAACTGGGCATCACGTTGCCGGGGATGACGATTGTCTGCGGTGACAGCCATACCTCGACGCATGGCGCGTTCGGATCACTGGCCTTTGGCATTGGCACATCGGAAGTGGAACACGTACTGGCCACGCAATGCCTGCCGCAGAAAAAACCGAAGACGATGCAGATCCACGTCAGCGGAAAGCTGGCGCAGGGCGTGACCGCCAAGGATCTGGCCCTCGGAATTATCGGACGCATCGGCACTGACGGCGCCACCGGACATGTGATCGAGTATGCCGGGGATGCGGTGCGCGGGTTGTCGATGGAAGGCCGCATGACGCTGTGCAATATGAGCATCGAGGCGGGAGCGCGAGCGGGACTGATCGCGCCCGACGAGACGACGTTCGCGTATGCCAGCGGCCGGCGCTTTGCACCGAAAGGAAAAGATTGGGAAGAAGCGGTTGCGTACTGGCGGACGCTGGCGAGCGATCCCGGAGCCGAATTCGATCGGGTGATTGAGATTGACGCGGCAGCGCTCGCGCCCTTCGTGACCTGGGGAACGAATCCGGGAATGGTGGTGGCGGTGAACGCGCGCGTTCCCGAGTTAAAGAGCTTCGCGCAGGAGGCCGACCGTCGCGCGGCGGAGCAGGCACTCGCCTACATGGGCCTGGAACCCGGAACGCCCATCGAAGCCATTGCCGTGGACCGGGTGTTCATCGGATCGTGCACCAACTCGCGCATCGAAGACCTGAGGGCGGCGGCGAGCGTGGCGAAAGGGCAGCATGTGAATCCAAAGGTTCGGGCGATGGTGGTGCCGGGATCGCAGGCAATCAAGCGCGCGGCGGAACAGGAAGGATTGCACCGCATTTTTCTGGATGCCGGGTTTGAATGGCGCGAGTCGGGATGCTCGATGTGTCTGGGCATGAATCCCGACATCCTGCAGCCGGGAGAGCGCTGCGCTTCGACCAGCAACCGGAATTTCGAAGGACGGCAGGGGCGCGGAGGACGCACGCACCTGGTCAGTCCAGCGATGGCGGCGGCGGCCGCGATTGCCGGACATTTCACCGACATAAGGAAGTGGCGATTTCAGTAATGTCATGTCGCACAAATTCCCTTCGATTCAGGAGATTCATATGGT
Organism: Terriglobales bacterium; assembly: GCA_050018355.1. GTDB lineage: Bacteria > Acidobacteriota > Terriglobia > Terriglobales > Acidobacteriaceae > Acidiflorens. The sequence goes on from JBEKAF010000007.1 coordinate 37,611, forward strand.
AACGGTGCCTACGCAAGAACAGGAATTTCAAAGGTTGCCGCTGAGATTGGCCTATACCTTTCTTAAGGAAAATGGCCTCGCAAACGAAGCCGCCGAAATAAAGGCAAGTCAAGATCGGGTCGGCAATTGGGTATCCAGTCTCCGAAGTGCAAAGATTTTAGTCTTACTCCGTCGGGAGAACCTCCTAGGTAAATTCATTGAGATGCACTGGCAATTTGCCAAAAGTCCTGCAGGGATAAAGAAGCTCAAATGGTACGACGAACTCTATTCCAAATTCAAAACGTCTGGCACATCCAGTCCCCCGCCGGAAGAAGAGACAGAAGTTGGAACGCAGTTCGCTCTGGAAGCGCACCTGCGTGACTACCTCGCGGAGAATCTGGGCATTCTTGAGCCAGGCCTCTCACAGTGGCCCGTGGAAAACGGAGATTTTGTGGAGTACCCGGTGGACGATCAAGGACCGAGCCACAGGATTGACATACTCGCGAAAGACCGTGGCGGGTTGCCAGTGATAGTCGAACTAAAGGTCAGCAGAGGTCATGAAAAAACAATCGGCCAAGTCCTTTACTACCGTGCGAAAATCAAGCACCAATTTAGTGCCGAACGAGTACGAATTTTCATCGTTGCTGAAGAGATTAGTCCGGAGCTACGGGCTGCGGCATCCGAAATTTCCGATGTGCTCTTGTTCGAGTACAGCCTAGCGGTAAAGGTCACCACCATTGCAACTTAAATAGGTCCTTCGCTTCGCTCGGATGACAAAACATTATTTGGAGTAGAAATTATGCATCCGTTTCGCAGGCACACAGGCGTCGTTGTCCCGCTCGACAAGGTGAACGTGGATACCGATCAAATCATCCCCAAACAGTTTCTGAAGCGCATCGAACGCACTGGCTTCGGCGAATTCCTCTTCTACGATTGGCGCTTTTCGGGAGACGGGAAAGAGTGCGGAAAAGAGTGCGGGAAAAAGACCGGCGATTTTGTGCTCGACGCGCCGCGCTATGCGAAGGCCTCGATTCTGGTCGCGGGAAAAAACTTCGGCTGCGGCTCCTCGCGCGAACATGCCGTCTGGGCGCTGGCGGATTTTGGCTTCCGGGTGGTGATCGCGTCGTCGTTTGCCGACATCTTTGCCAACAACAGCCTGAAGAACGGCTTGCTGACGGTGCGGCTCAACGAAGAGCAGGTTGCGCAGATCATGCGCCGTTCGAAAGACATCGAAAACTACCAGTTGACGGTCGATCTCGAAACGTTGCGAGTGGAAGACGGTCGAGGATTTGCGGCGACTTTCGCGATGGATGAATTCTCGCGCCATTGCCTGCTGAACGGGTTGGACGATATCGGGCTAACGCTGCAACATGAAGCGGAGATCGCGGCGTATGAAGCAAAGCATCCGGTGCGCGCGGAGATGAAGGCGATTGCCATGATTGTGTAATTTCGTAATCGGGTAATTGTGTAATCTGAATAACGAGAACGACAGCCGCTCCAAATTACAAAATTACCCGATTGCCAAATTACAAAATCGCTTTTTCTGGGTCACACCTCATGCTGAATCGGAGTGCGTTCGTGAAAAGAGTTTTTTTCGTCTTCGCCATCAACCTGTTGTTTCTTTCCGCGGGGCGCGCTCAGACCGCTGCACCGAAGCAACTCACGATTGAGCAGATCTTCGCGGAGGGAGGAGTCACGGGACGCGCGCCGGAGACGATCCAGTGGAGTCCGGATGGCACCAAGGTATCTTTCGTGCAGCGCGATGACGCTGGCGAGCACGGCGAACTCTGGTATGTGGACGCGGTGACGGGCGAGAAAAAAATACTGGTCAGCGAGATCAAGCTGTCGCAGCTTGCCCCTCCTGCGAGCAGGATCAAGAACGAGCGCGAAAAAGAGCGCGTGACGCGGTATAACGTCGCCGCCTACACGTGGTCGCCCGATTCCAAGCACCTGCTGTTCGATTCGCAGAGACAGCTCTGGTATTACAGCCTGGATACGGGAACGGCGGTGCAGCTTACGTCGTCTCCGGACGCGAGCGAAGATCCGAAGTTTTCGCCGGACGGCAAGCGGCTCGCCTTCGTGCGCAAGCACAATCTTTATGTGCATCCGGTCTTGGGAGTGGAAGGCGAACGTCCGCTCACGCGCGAGGAGAAAGAAAAAGACAAGGATAAAGATAGGGACAAAGAAAAAGACGACAACATCCTGAACGGCGAGGTGGACTGGGTTTACGCCGAAGAACTGGCGGTGCGCAGCAATTTCTTCTGGTCGCCGGAAGGGCGCGAAGTCATTTTTCTGCAGATGGATGAGACACGGGTGCCGACCTATCCCATCACCGACTGGTTGCCGACGCATCCCCGGGTCGAGCAGGAAAAATATCCGAAGGCGGGAGATCCCAATCCCAGCGTGCGCTTGGGAGTGGTGGGCAGCAACGGCGGCAAGGTGCGCTGGATCAAACTCATCGATGACGATGACACCTATGTGCCGCGTTTCGGCTGGATTCGCGAAGGCTGGGCTTGGGCGGAGGTTCTGAATCGCAAGCAGGATGTGATGGACCTTTATCTTATTGACGCAAAGTCGGGCAAGTCGCGCAAAGTGCTGACCGAATCGGCTCCGAATGCGTGGGTCAACGTCAACGACGACTTTCGCATCCTGAAATCCGGCGACCGCTTTCTGTGGACCAGTTGGCGCGACGGCCACACCCACATTTATCTCTACAGTTTCAACGCGCCAGGCCCGATGGCGGCGGATGCCAAACTCGAACGCCAGCTCGAAAGCGGAGACTATGAGGTGATCGCGATCAGCGGGGTGGATGAAGCATCGGGCACGGTTTTCTTCACGGCCAATAAAGGAGACCCGCGACAGGAGAAACTTTTTTCCGTGAAGCTGGACGGCTCGGGGATGCAGGGCATTTCATCGGAAGAAGGCAACTATGCCGCCAGTTTCGCCGATGACGGCAAGCATTTTGTGGAAACGCATTCCACGACGCTGACGCCGCCGCGGATTTCGGTGTGCGCGCCGGGGGGCCCCTGCCAGAAAATCTGGCAAGGGCGCAGCGTGGCCGCTTACGACCCGATTGCGCCGAAGCCTCTGGAATTCAAAGCGGAGGACGGCACGGTGTTGTATGGCTATCTGATTCTGCCGCGCCATGCGGATGCGAGCCAGAAAATTCCAATTCCGTTGATCGTGCACATCTATGGCGGTCCGGTGGAGCAGCTCGTGCAGGATGCATGGGGTGGAACTACGGCGCTGTTCCACCAGATTCTGGCGAACGAAGGCTTCGCCATCTTCTCGGTTGATAATCGCGGGACTCCGAATCGCGGCAAGAAATTTGCCGCCGCGATCCGCCTGCAGAAGGGCGGAGTCGAACTGAAAGACCAGCTCACGGCGCTCGACCAGTTGTGTGCGCAGTTTCCGCAGCTCGACCGCGCGCGCACCGGGATCTGGGGATGGTCGGAAGGCGGTTCGATGACGCTGTACGCGCTGACCCACTCCGACCGCTTCAAGGCGGGAATCGCGGTTGCTCCGGTGACCAACTGGCGCGACTATGATTCGATTTTCACCGAGCGCTACATGGGTCTGCCGAAGGACAACGCCAGCGCCTACGACGATTCGATCGTCAGCGCCGCCAGCAGTCTGCACGGGTCGTTGCTGCTGGTGCATGGGACGAGCGACGACAATGTGCACTTCCAGAATACGATCCAGATGACCGACGCGCTGATCAAGGCGGCGAAGCAGTTCCGGCTGATGGCGTATCCGAACAAAACGCACGGGATTGCGGGGACGGGCACGCGCACGCAGTTGTTCCACATGATGGAAGATTTCTGGAATAAGGAGTTGAAGTAGCTATCAGCTATCAGCCGTCAGCTCTCAGCTCTCGGCGAACGCGAGATTTTACTGATAGCTGAGAGCTGATGGCTGAAAGCTGGCTATGCATCGCATAACTCTCGGCGATTTCGAACTCACGGTCGTCTCCGATGGAACTTACTTCCTCGACGGCGGAGCCTTTTTCGGTGTCGTTCCGAAGACCATGTGGTCGAAGAAGGTCGCGCCCGACGAGCAGAACCGACTCGACGCGGGACTGAATTCTCTGCTCGTGCGCACCGGCACGAAAAACATCCTGATCGAGACGGGCATCGGCAACAAACTGCCCGACAAGATGGCGCAGATCTACAAACAGCCGGCCAAGCTGCTCGACAACCTGCACGCCGCCGGAGTCGCGCCGGAAGATATCGACATCGTCATCAATACCCACCTGCATTTTGACCACTGCGGCTGGAATACGGTGCGGCGCGGGGATCAGGTGGTGGCGACTTTTCCGAACGCGAAGTATTACGTGCAGGAACAAGAGTGGGAGCACGGCCGCCTGCAGTTGGAGCGCGACGCGATCAGCTACATGAGCCCGAATTACGATCCGCTGCTCGAGACCGGCCAGATGGTGCTGTTGAACGGCGATCTGGAGCTTTTGCCCGGCATCTCCGTCAAAGTTTTTCCCGGGCACACGGCGAATATGCAGGCGGTGATCATCGAGTGCGGCGGCGGGGGCAACGAAAAGAAGACGGCGTGCTACATATCCGATCTGATTCCGACCTCAGCTCATCTCGACCTGACCTGGGTGATGGCGTTCGATCTGTTTCCGCTCGAAACCATCGAGAGCCGCAAGAAGTACTACGCGCAGGCGATCCCGGAGAGATGGCTGACCGTGTTCACGCACGATGATGCCACGCCGTGGGGATATGTGGAACACGGCGAGCGGGGAAAGCTGGCGCTAGCCCAGGTGACGTAGGCGCGGTCGTCCCTACGTGGTCTGTGCTGCCAGCTTCGCCTCGAAGAACTCTTCCACCCGCCCCAGTATTTCCGCCCCGCTTTTCGCCTCGTAGATCGCCTTCCGAAGCGCCGCGCCTCCGGGGACGCCGTGCGTGAACCACGATGCGAACTGCTTCATCTTGCCTTCTGCTCCGGGCATTTCTTCTTCGAGCAACATCCGAAAGTACGTGCGGATTATCTGGTAGCGGTCGGCTTCGGTGGGTTCGTCGTACATTTTTTCTGCGGAGCTTTGCTCCGCTGGACGGGCGGGGACGCCCGTCGCTCCACGTGCCGTGCTTACATACTGCTTTATTTGGCGAAAAATCCACGGATTCGCCGGAGCCATGCGGCCGATCATCACGGCGTCGCAGCCGGTTTGGGCGACGATGGCGCAGGCGTCTTCGGGCGAGCGGATGTCGCCATTGCCGATCACGGGAATCTTGACCGCCTGCTTGACCGAGGCGATCCATTCCCAGCGCGCGTTTCCGCTATAGCCTTGCTCACGTGTGCGGGCGTGCAGCGCCACCGCGCCTAGGCCGCAGCTTTCGGCCATGCGCGCCAGTTCGACGCAGACGATTTCGTCGTCGTTCCATCCGGCGCGGAATTTCACGGTGAAGGGAATCTTCACGGCGGCCCGCACCGCTTCGAAAATTTGCCGGATCAGCGGCAGATCGCGCAGCAGTCCTGAGCCGCCGTTGCACCTCACAACCTTCTTGGCCGGGCAGCCGAGGTTCAGGTCGACGAGGTCGAAGCCGAGGTCTTCCACCAGTCGCGCGGCATCGGCCAGCACGCTCGGACTGCTGCCGAAGAGCTGGGCCGAGACAGGGTGCTCGTCTTCGTAGAAATGAAGGTAGCGTCCGCGGACGCGCTGGTCGCGCAGTACGCCGTCAGCCGAGGTGAACTCGGTCATGATCAGGCCGCATCCGCCGAGGTTCTTGATGAAGCGGCGGAAGACCGTGTCGGTGACGCCGGACATGGGTGCAAGCACGGTGGCAGGAGCGATCTCAACGTTCCCAATCTTTAGCCCCGCAGGAAACACGCGTGCCCGCGTGGGGACGGTCAGTGTGGGGACGGGCGTCTCGCCCGTCCGAGCCACCACTGCATCCGCATTGTCCCAGAACTTCGGCACGGTCTAATTTTACGTTGTTTTCCTGGCGAAGGTCGTGACGAAGATCCTGGCGAAGCCGCACTATCTTGCAACAGTGTGCGACGGGTTCAAAAAGTAAAGCCTCCCGCCGGGGGAGGCTTTCAAGGATGCGCGTTTCTGCGCGAGACTTACTGCTTTGCGGCTGGTTCGGGCTGCCTGGCGGCTGCTTCGGCTTTTCCCGCGTCGCTCTTAGCGTACTTGCGGCGGAAACGCTCGATGCGGCCGGCGGTGTCCATGAGCTTCTGCTTACCGGTAAAGAAGGGGTGGCAGGCGGAGCAGATTTCTACGCCGATGTCGCCCTTGTGGGTGGAGCGGGTGACGAATGCGTTACCGCAGGCGCAATGCACGCGGATCTCGCCGTAGCTGGGGTGGATGGCTGCTTTCATGTCAGTTCCGAAACCTCGATTCAGACATTAGATTCTACAGGAGTTAGGAAGGATTCAGCAACGCGAGTGTCAGCAAAGCAGGTGTCGGGTTTCAAGTCTCAGGTGTTAGGTGTCAGCAAAACCTCCCTTTGCTGCGTCGCAGAACCTGAGACCTGACACCTAAGACCTGCGACCTGACAAGCAAAACGGCAGGGCCGACCCCCGCCGTCTCGCTCGCATGCAAAAACTCTGGAGCCCCTATTTACCTTTATTAACCACTTTCTTGAGTTCGTTTCCGGGAGTGAATTTGGCGACTCTACGAGCAGCTATTTTGATGGTTGCACCTGTCTGCGGGTTTCGGCCATTGCGGGCCTTGCGCTGCGAGACGGAAAACGTGCCGAATCCGATCAAGGCTACTCGGTCCCCTTTGCGAAGGGCAGCGGTAATGCTGTCCACGGTGGTGTCGATCGCGGTCGTCGCCTGCGCCTTTGAAATGTTGCAGGCTCCGGCGATCCGGTCAACCAGTTCAGCTTTGTTCATGCTCTCTCCTGACACTAGTCATTTCGGTTCCCGCGCATCAGCCGGGGAGGATAGCTCAAAGCGCGAGCACCGGCGATGGCAATTCTCCTCCGTACGACGGGATTGTCAATGGGAAACACGTGCCGGTTGCCGGTTTTGACAACTGAGGCGAGCGGCTGTGTGTAGTAATTGAAGAATGCGACGAAAGTGCCAGTTCGTGTTCACTCCTTGTCTGCGATCTTCGTCTGCGACTTGCGGCACGGCAGTTTTCCTCGCTTCTCCTCGGTTCTCCACAACCCGCCGCTGCTCTCCACAGGATGTGCACAGCGAGGAAACGGTTTCGAGTTGCGGCGCAGGCGGCTTCGGGCGCAGAGTCTTAAGTACAGAATTAGGTACCAGAATTATGAAAACAGCAACCGAAGTTTGCCCCCTGTGTGCGGGCTCAGGATGGAAGCCGGTTCCGGGAGCGCCGGAGCGCGGCGTCACCCGCTGCGATTGTCAGTTGCGGGCGCGCGGCGGCGCCCTGATCGCGGCGGCGCGAATTCCAAAGAGATACGAGCACTGCGAACTGTCGAACTTCGAGTTTGAGGGCCCGCAATTGCATCTTGCGCACGCGCGCATGGCGGCGTGCCGGTTCGTGGAAGAGTACCCGGTGAACAAGACCGGTCTGTTGCTCGTGGGCGATGCTGGAGTGGGAAAGACGCACTTGGCGATCGGCATCGCGAAGGCGTTGATCCGCGAAAAGGGGATCGAGTGTGTTTTTTATGACTATGCGGACTTGTTGAAGCAGATCCAGGACTCGTACAACCCCTCGGTAGAAGCCACGGAGCTTGGTTTACTCCGGCCAGTGTTTGAAGCGGAAGTGTTGGTGCTGGACGATCTAGGGTCCGTGAGGCCGACGGATTGGCGGTGGGATACGATCCGCTTGATCCTGAACACGCGTTACAACGATAGCCGCACCACGATCATCACCACCAACTTCGCGGACGAACCAGCCGCAAAGGTTGTTGATCCGGATGCGCCGAGGCGTTCTGAGTCCTTTTCCGCTGCGCGGGCGGCTGCCCGGGATGAGACTCTTGGCGACCGCATCGGCGAGCGTATGCGCTCCCGCCTCCACGAGATGTGCCGCATCGTGAAGATGGAAGGCAAGGACTTCCGTAAGATCAAGAGCGCGAGCTTCGGATGATTCCGCACTAGCATCACACGCACTACAATCACAAGCGTGCTGACCGAACGCATCGAGTTCCAGCCGGAACGTGACATCGACATCTTCTCCACCGTAGCCGCCGCCCCGGCCGTGTTTCTTCTGCGCGGCGAGGACGCGAACTCCGAACCCTACGTCAGCAAGACTGCCAACCTTCGGCGGCGGCTGCAGCGGCTGCTTTCCGCTCCGCCGCTTTCCACGCCGGAAGTTCGGACGAAGCGGCTCAACCTGCGCGATCGCGTCCGCTGGATCGAATACACGCTGACCGGCTCCGATTTCGAATCGGGATTCGTGCTCTACAAAATCCTGCGCGCTGCATTCCCAAAGACCTACTCGAATCGCCTGCGGCTGCGGTTCGCTCCCCTGGTCAAGCTGCATCTGGAGAACGAATTTCCCCGCGCTTCGATCACGATGCGGCTGGGAAGAATTTCGGGAAAGAATGTTTACTACGGGCCGTTTGCTTCGCGGGTAGCGGCGGAAAAGTTCATGAACGACGCGCTCGACTTCTTCAAGATGCGGCGCTGCGTGGAAAACCTCCATCCCGATCCGAAATTTCCCGGCTGCGTTTATTCCGAGATGAAGATGTGTTTAGCTCCCTGCTTTCGCGGCTGTACCGATGACGAGTACCGCGCGGAGGTGGTGCGGGTCGAGGATTTTCTCGACTCGCGCGGCGAATCGCTGAAGCGGCAGATGGCCTCAGAGCGTGATAGCGCCTCCGCGAAAATGGAATTCGAGACGGCCGCTGCCATTCATGCGCGGCTCGACAAACTCACTCCCGTGCTGCAGCAGTTGCCGGAGTTCGTCCACCGGATTGACCAGTTGCACGCCGTAATCGTGCAAAAATCCCGGCAGCCGGATAGCGTGGCACTGTTCCGCGCTGACGGAGGCACGCTCGCGGGGCCGCTTGAGTTTCCGATCTCCGGTACCGAACACACAAAGTCGCAATCGATGGAAGCCCGCATCCAGACCGCGCTGGCGGCGTTTCCCGCGTGCAAACCAGCCGGCGCGACCGAGCGCATGGAGCACCTCGCGATCCTGAAGCGCTGGTGCTATCGCGGAGCCCGGGCAGGCGAAATTTTCTTTGCCGATGCCAGGGGAGAGCTACCGATGCGCCGCCTGGTGCGCGGGATCGGACGGGTGTACAAAGGCGAAGCGCCAGAAGTCAGCGAGACAACGTCGACGCCTCCGATTCTCCCCGCGTAAGGCTTCTCACCGCCGGAACGCCGAAGCCGCCGAGAAAGCCTCCGGTCAAATTCAAAACCGAGCGGGCCTGTTTGTCTTTCCAGACCTCAAAAGAAGGTTCTTCTAAAGAAGGTCTTTCTCGGCGCTCTCGGCGTCTCGGCGGTGAAAAGCTCTACGCCGGAATCGCAGCTCAAGCCGGCGTGCGCAGCGGCTTCTTTCGGAACACGACCCGTAGCTCTTCCCGCCAGCGCTCGTCGATTCCCATCAGTTCCCAATCGATCTCCGGCGACAGATAGTGCAGAATCGTGTCGGTTGTGGGATGCACGTGCAGAGCGGGCGCGACCAGCATGAGTAGAGGTTTCTGCGGCGAGATCTCGCGCCCAGGAAAATAACCGAATTGCGCAAACTCTCCGCGGCTCTGGTGCCAGGCAACGCGCGACCAGTAATCCACGCCTTGCAGGGGAAGGTGGATATCCTCGTCGGTTTTGAGTTCGATGACGGCCAGGCGGGCCTCGCGAGTTGCGGCCAGAATGTCAATCATGGCGCGGTCGGTCGCGGCGAACGCCGGCACCTGGGCATACACCGATTCCGGCCGCAGCCGCCCATCGAGCGCCGCGATGTTCCCGGCGACCAGCGATTCCAGCCAGCGCTCGGGATGCATTCGCCACAACGCGTGGTTCTTGGGACCGTCCTTGTGTCGGACGGCGGCCGCCAGTCGCACCAGATCGGCAAACTGCGTCTCGTTCTCCGAGTCAAGAACGCGCTCTTCCGCCCCCACCCCGAAAGCGATTTCCTCGCTGCTCTGGAAGTTTCGAGGATCGTGCGCAATCCGCGCCTGGGCGAATTCGAGGCCATGCCTCCGGAAGGAAATCAACGCGGGCGAGAGCACCACGACTTCGGATTGCGGCAGAATGCCGCGAATGCGCGCGATCGATTCCGCAAAGCGTTCGCGCGCCAGTTTTTCATCGATCGAATGCACCAACCGTGTTGCCAGATTGCCGCGATCGCCGGTATCCACCGGTACGAGCGCATCCTCCTGTTGATCGAATTCGTACAAATACCATTTCGCTGCCGTTGGATGGAGATGCGCCATACGCTGCCGGGTAAGAGCAACCGTGCCTTTCGGCACAACCATCGCCAGCCCTTCGACCACGCGGCGTTCCTCCTGTGCCAGCCGGCACGCCTCGAGCCAAAGAATTCCGCAGGTCAGCGCGCCATCGACGGTCGATTGCGTTTCCTGGTCGTTCACTCCGACAATGGCCAGGGCGTGCTGTCCCTGGCGTAGCAAGCCGCGCAGGTAGGCCGGACCGAAGGAGTGTTCGAGATCCATGCTGGTGGTGAGCCGGGCCACGGTCCAGCCGGGAAAATTCCTCTCCAGCGCCCGGCGCAGGCGAGGTTCATAGGCAACGCGCGCCGCCCGACGCGCAGCGGGCGAGCGCTGATCGCGATCGCGGCAGAAGTCGAGCCGAGTCGGACGGTTCTGCCCCATGCGCTGCACCTGCAACCTCAGCGTGGTGGCCTTCACTTCCGCATCGAGCACACGCCGCACGAAATTCCGCTCGCTCGACCACAGATGCAGCAGGCATTTGTGGTACTCGCCAGAAACCGAATATTTCGACTCTGCCAGATCGAACACGATGGCGCCGTCTTCCACCACCACTGCGGCGCGTGCGCCGTCGAGGAAGTCGGAGAGCATCTGGCTGAGCGAGTCTGGAGTCATGTTCTGAGAATTATTCGCCCCGCCAGAGCCGGGGTCAGTGATCACTGAACCGCGAAATTGTTTAGTTTGGCTCCGGCGCGACGCCGTCTGACTTCCGTAATCTTGGGTAGTGGGCCAATTCTGGGTTGACGAGTAAATAAGCGGCGAGCTACGAGCTGCGAGCTACGGGGCGTCCGGTTTGCTCGAAGCTCGGGGCTCGAAGCTCGCGGCTCAGCAAACACGGAACGTTACTACCCAATCTCGCTCCGCACACTAACGCCGTTCTGGCTCATGGGATAATGCAGTTAACCGCTGCGAGTCGTTTGCAAAGCCACGGGCATCCAAATAAGGTGATTGCCATCCAGGAACGCTTCTTCTTCGAACACTACGGGCTTACGAACCACGATCTTGAGATTTATCTGACCGCCGCGCTTTCGGCTGGTGGCGACTACGCCGACCTTTATTTCGAATACCTGACCTCGACCTCGCTGATGGTGGATGAGTCGCTGGTGAAGTCCGCATCGCAGGGAATTTCAGCGGGCTGCGGCGTGCGCGTGGTTTCCGGCGAGCGCACCGGGTATGCCTACACCGACGATCTTTCTCCGCAACGGATTCTGCATGCTGCCCGCACCGCGGCGCTGATCGCGAGCGCGCCCTCCAAAACGACGGTCGCCGGATTCCAGCGGAAGCCGGCTCGCAGTTTGTACCCCGTGGCGTTGCCTTCAGTGGACGCGGACATTACCGCCAAGGTTGAACTGCTGATGCGCGCCGATCGCACCGCTCGCGGCTACGATGCGCGGATCAAGGAAGTACGCGCCAGTTATGCCGACGAATTGAGGACCATCCTGGTGGTCGGCTCCGACGGCACTTTTGCGGAAGACTCGCAGCCGCTGGCGCGCGTGAATGTTTCCTGCATCGCGAAGACGGATGCGAGTTCGGGGCGCGGCACCTCGGGCGGCGGCGGGCGGGTTGCGCTCGACTTCTTTTTTGGCGACAAAACTCCCGAGTTCTTTGCCAAGGAAGCCGCGCGCCAGGCGATTCTGCAACTCGACGCGCGGGAGGCTCCGGCCGGAGACATGGAAGTTGTGCTCGGTCCGGGATGGCCGGGCGTTCTGCTGCACGAGGCGGTAGGTCACGGGTTGGAGGCCGACTTCAATCGCAAGAAGACGTCGGCATTCGCCGGGCTGATCGGCAAACGAGTGGCGAGCGAAAAATGCACGGTGGTTGACAACGGCACGATGCCGTGGCGCCGCGGGTCGTTAAATGTAGACGACGAAGGCCAGCCGACGCAGGAAACCGTGCTGATCGAGAATGGAATTCTGAAGGGGTATCTCAGCGACAAACTCTCCTCGAAGCTGATGGGTCTTGCCGATACGGGCAACGGACGCCGTGAGAGCTATGAGCACATCCCGATGCCGCGCATGACGAACACTTACATGCTGGCGGGGCAGGACGATCCCGGAGACATTATTCGTTCGGTGAAGAATGGCGTGTACGCGGTGAACTTCGGCGGCGGGCAGGTCGACATCACCAACGGCAAATTTGTTTTCTCGGCGTCGGAAGCGTATCTCATCGAAAACGGACAAATCACGGCCCCGATCAAGGGCGCAACCCTGATCGGCAACGGACCCGATGTGCTGACGCGGGTTTCGATGGTCGGCAACGATTTGAAACTCGATGAAGGCGTCGGCACCTGCGGCAAAGATGGACAATCCGTTCCGGTCGGCGTGGGCATTCCGACCATCAAGATTGACCGGCTTACCGTCGGCGGCACCGCCAAGCGCGAAACCGGCGGATTCATGCAGTAACAGCATTTCTCACCACGGAGTCAAGGAGAAAAGCGCTTTTGGCTTTTCGCTCTTCGCTTTTAGCTAAAGGCCAAGAGCTAAGGGCGGTCTTCTCTGTGCCTCCGTGGTAGATTTTGATTTTGAAATGACGACAACACTAGAAACCAGCGAAACGAAACTCGCAATCGATCTCAAGCAAATCGCCGCCGATGTTGTTCGCCGCGCCACGGATGGCGGCGCGACGGCCGCCGAATGTGTCGTCCGCGAAGGCGACGAATTTTCGACCGTGGTGCGGCTTGGCCAGGTCGAAACGCTCAAGGAGTCGGGCTCGCGCGCGATCGGCGTGCGCGTCTTCTTCGGACAGCGCGCGGCCAGCACCTATTCCAGCGATTTTTCCGCCGCCGGCATTGAGCGCATGCTGAAGTCAGCGCTCGAACTGGCGAAGATCTGTTCTGAAGACCGGTACGCCGGAATTCCCGAGGCCGGCAAGCTTGGATCGCTCTCCGGCGACCTCCATCTTTATCACGAGGACGTTTACTCCTTGCCCGGCCCAGAGCGCATGGAGTACGCGCGCCGCGCCGAAAAGGCCGCGCTCGACGCCGATCCACGCATCAAGAATTCCGAGGGCGGATCGTTCGACGCCGCGACCGGCAGAAAAGTGCTGGCGAATTCTCACGGCTTTGTCGGCGAATACCGGAGGTCGTACTGTTCGGTCGCGGTGGTGCCCATCGCGCAAGAAGAGAACGGCGGCATGCAGCGCGATTACTGGTATTCAGTGGCGCGCAGCCTGGCAAAGCTCGACTCGGCGGAGCAGGTAGGAAAAGAAGCGGCGCGCCGCACCCTGCGACGCCTGGGCGCGCGCAAAGTAAGGACCGCGCATGTGCCGGTGGTGCTCGATCCCATGGTCGCAAGCTCCATGCTCGAGCACATTTTCGAGGGCGTGAATGGCGACTCGGTGTATCGCGGAGCCTCATTTCTTGCGGGCAAACTGGGGCAGAAAATTGCCGGAGCGAACGTCACCGTCATCGATGACGGCACCATGCCCGGCGGCTTCGGCACCACGCCCTTCGATGGCGAAGGCATTCCCACGCGCCGCACGGTGGTGATTGAGAACGGGATTCTGAAGTCGTATTTGCTGAATACCTACACCGCGAAAAAGCTGGGCCTGGAAACCACCGCCAACGCGTCTCGCGGACTCGCCGGAACGCCCGGCATCGGACCGGGAAATTACTTCCTCGAACCCGGTACGAAAACACCGAAGCAAATTATCGCAGAGATCAAAGACGGTCTCTATGTAACCGAGTTTCTCGGTCACGGCGCCAACTTAGTAACCGGCGATTACTCCCGCGGAGCCTCCGGCATGTGGATCGTCAACGGCGAACTCGCCTATCCGGTAGAAGAGATCACGGTAGCCGGCAATCTCAAAGACATGTTCTGCAACATCTCCGAGATCGGCAGCGACTTGGAATTCCGCGGCAGCGTAGCCTCGCCCACGATCCGCATCGACGGCCTCACCGTCGGCGGAGAGTAAGAAGATTCGCGTAGGGACAGCCGCCCTCCCTCGGCTTCGCTCAGGACCTGTCCAAGCGGAGCGCAGCTCCACAGTCAGGTGTAGCGCGGGCGCCCTCGCCCGCGAACTCTCGGACCGGCAACCTCAACTCCGGAATTAACCTGCTCTTAACATTCGCCGTGTCATTCGCCGTTAACATTTCTCCCATGCCTGAGCAGCCGTTGCACATCGAAGATCTCCCCGGGTCGCGGGAGGGAATTCGCGTTCTGCGCCTTTCGGGACCGCTTACGCTTGCCAATGTATTCGGCTTTCAATCGAAAGTGCGCGCCGACAACTCGCGCGCGCTCATTCTGGACTTTACGAATGTCCCGCTGGCGGATTCGGCGGGGATTGGGGCGCTGGTCGGAGCCTACGTCACGCGACAAAAAGATGGACGCAGCCTGGGTTTGGTGGGCGTGAATCAGCGGATCCACAACGCTCTGGAAGTTACGCAGGTGGAAAACTTCTTCCGTTTCTACGAAACGGTCGCCGAGGCGGAGCAGGCGGCGTGAGGTCGCGGAGCAGGCTTTCTCGTTGATCGTATCAGTAATCCAGCCTTTTGAGCTTTCCCAGATCGAGCTGGAGGCAAAAATTGAGTAACCATGTCGCGCTTGAATCCTGTCCTGAACCTAGCGTTTCGCAGTTCCTGGTGTTCCTCTGTGTTTCCCTGTGCCCTCTGTGGTTATGATGTTCGCTGATCGCCAAAAAGAAAAGCGGCCTTGCGGGCCGCTTTTCTTTTTCCGAATTTTGGTTGTGGCCTAGACGCCTTTGACGTTCTCCGCCTGCCAGCCCTTGGGGCCTTTTACGACGTCGAACTGAACTTGTTGACCTTCCTGCAGGCTGCGAAAGCCGTTTGCCTGGATGGCGGAGAAGTGAACGAAAACGTCCTCGCCATTCTGGCGGCTGATAAAACCATAGCCCTTGGCATCGTTAAACCACTTTACTGTTCCTGTTTCCATGATGTTGCCGCGTTCCTTTTGTGTTGAAGTATGCGCTGGAACTCGCAGGATAGTGCAGACAGGTCACGCTTTAGAGCGGGGTACTGCTGAACAGCCGCAAAGATCAGACGCACTTAAATTGTACATATTCGGGGGTAAATGGCTAGAAGATTCTGTGCTTACAAAAGTAATCCGCCTTGGTACACATTTCCGTGACACCCTCCCGAAAATTCCCGGTTTCCGCCCTCCGTTCTTTCGTATCA
This sequence comes from Terriglobales bacterium, assembly GCA_050018355.1. Classification (GTDB taxonomy): domain Bacteria; phylum Acidobacteriota; class Terriglobia; order Terriglobales; family Acidobacteriaceae; genus Acidiflorens. The sequence goes on from JBEKAF010000007.1 coordinate 53,046, forward strand.
AACTGAAAAATAAGGCCCATCGCCTTTTGGCAGGGTTCTTGTTTTCCGCCTGAGCATCCTGCCTCTTCGTGCCTTGGTCCTGATGGCTAAGACTGGACTGCGGGGGGGGGCGTTGGCTCACGCAGCCGGTGCTGCACCAGAAACGCGTAGTGTATGGCGGAGATGATGGTGAACCAAAAGGTGGCCTTGAGGAAGGTGATGCGCGCAATCCAGACCCAGCGTACGGGCTCAATCAACAGCAGGAGCACGAAGAAAATCGCGGCCACTTGCGCGAAGGTGTTGGCTTTGCCGAAGATGCTGGGGCGAAAATCGCGCAGGCCGGCAATCATGAAGAGCACACCGCTGATCAGCAGGATGGAGATGTCGCGGCTGAACACCACGACCGTATATTTCCAGGGAATCAACCGTTCGATCGAGAGCACAAGAAACAGGGTGCTCATCAGCAGTTTGTCGGCGATGGGGTCGAGATACTGGCCGAGCACGGTTTGCTGATGCAGCGTGCGGGCCAGGAGGCCGTCAAGGCCATCGGTCAATCCCGCAAAGATAAACAGCGCCAGCGCCCATTTGAAATCGTGCTTGACCAGACTGATGACGATGAAGGGCAGGAAAATCATGCGCAGCAGCGTGAGCTGATTGGGCGCGGTCAGGATCTGCCGGAAGTTCACCGCTCTTTTTCTCCTCCGGCTCCTCCTCCAGCGCTCCCGAGAAATTCGCTCACCAGAAGCGGGGCGGGATCCTGCCCGGTCTTCTCTGCGAAGCGCTGGGCGAGCGAGAGCAGGTTTCCCTCCGGGAGATCGAGTTCCATTCGCTCCACGCGGTGCATGGGAAAGAAGACGACGCCGGAGGTGAAGGGCTCGCCGCTCTTGATCTGCGAGGCCAGATCGTCGAAAGACGCAACATCGACACCGCGCAGGCTGACGCCTTCTCCCGAAAGATAGAGAATCGCGCCCCAGAATTTTTCGCGCGGGTTCGTCAACGTCACAATTACGAGCACGCCAGGGCGGAAGGGGCTGACAGCCGGCGGTTCCTGATAAAAGCTAGTGCTGGGCACGATCCGATTGTCGTCTGTGTGGGATAGAAATTGCAAACGGAACGGGGGCGGGCGGCGGTGGAGGCTGGCTATAGCTCTCAGCGGGCGCCCTCGTTTCGCGTGGCCTTCAGATCAATCCCACCTGCTCTGCCTTCTTATAAAGATGCGATCGCTCCAGTCCCAGCGCCCGCGCCGCGCGATCGAGGGGCACACGCTGTCGAACATGTTCGGCACACAAAAAAAACGGCTGGCAGATTTGTCATGCCAGCCGTTTGTATTGATCGGGTGATCGGGTGATCGGGCGATCGGGTCATTTAAAGTCAGAGGCCTTTGAACTTCGATGGCCCGATGACCCGATGGTTAGATGACCCGATCACTTCATAATTTCTGGTGCAATTTGTTAGCGGCGGCCGCGGAACCCTCCGCGGAGGCCTGCGACCGGGCCGCGCGCCTCGAAGCCGCGCCGGACCGCCGGACCATGTCCCACAAAGCCGCGGGCGTAGCTGAAGCGGAACGTAAAACGCTAAACGGCCAAACACCAGGCTTCTTTATGAGAAGTCTCCTCCGAGATATAGATATACTTTCGGCCGAAAGCCGGGGCCTGACCGCAAGTTCAGACGGGCACTCTCGCCAAGGGCACGATGAACTGAATGCCATCAACGTGTTTGCCCTGGAGCCGCTCGTCATTGGTGACGAAAAGATCCACGTTCGCGCTTGCGGCGCAGGCCAACTGAATAGCGTCGGGCGCCTTAAGCGATCTTTCCGATCGCAGGGCCGCGTATACCTTGGCCGCTTTCACATCGAAGGAGATCATGGTCGACGCAGCGGAAATTGCGTGCTCATACTTTCTGCAAAGTTCAGAGTCGCTGCGCTCGGTGGGTTTCACCAGTATCTCGCCCAGCGTGAGGGTGGAAGTCAGCAATTGATCGCCCCGGTCGAGCATCTTGGAACGAAGCTGGCCGACAGCCTTTGAGAGCACACCGTAGTCCTCGAATAGGTAAATGAAGAGGTTGGTGTCCCAAAAAATGCGACTCATTCCCAGCCCTCACGCAGGCGACGTACATAATCATCCGCGTGCTCGTCTGCCCAAAGATGCTTGCCCGAACCCCGCAACGAAAGCAGCGGATCCTCTCTCGAGGCATTGCCAGTCGCGACCGAACACCAGTCGCGGTACCAGCCGAGCAGGCTGTTGTAGCCATACGGGAGGTCTTCACGCTCGGGCGTGATTTTCGCACCCTCGCGGTCCGGATGGTAGGAATCACCCCTGCGGAAGAGTCGCCGACGGCCCGGGCCAGTTTCTAACAGCATCCGATAACGACCCGGATTCGGAGGCCTATTCGCAACGCAGTGTTGAATGACGTGAACGTAGACACCGGGCCGAAGAGGCTTGTGCAACCCTTCCCGCTGTGCACGTTGGACAATCTCCTCGACGGCGAAGTCTGGCGCTTCGGGATGTTCGCGATGCAATAGAGCAGCTGCGATCCAAACCTCGTCCGCCACTTTTAGTGCAGTTTCCGTCGCTGTATTTGCCATGGCGTTATCCCTTCCATGATTTCAATATTACCATGTAATAATGTAATGTCAATAACATTATACAGCGTAGATGTTCCATCGTGATCGGCCCAGGCAGCAACAGAATCCGCTGATCGTCCGCCACTCCTTACATAGCGCTCGACAGTCAGACCGCCGATGATTACCAGACCTTGCAGCATCGTTTCCATGATTGGCCCCTGTGCCCTCGCGGAAGAAAAAGCAAGCGGGGAGCCAGAGCTAGCCAATTGAAAAGAATGAAGTTAATATCGCGCCCAGGTTGGATTGCATGTGCCCAGAAACGCGAGCGTGTCTGGGGTGACACGGGGCGTCAGCGTCGACAGTCGAATGGTCTCGAGAAGTGCTGATCGTTCACGGTCCGCAAGTGTAAGCAAGCCTTTGAAATTGCGGCGGCAAAATCGCGACTGCCCGGAAATTGTCCCGTGTTAATCCACTCACCATCCCGACCACCCGAGCCCAGCAAGATCAGAGTTCGACAGCACCAGTAACCGTTAAGAGGCTCGCAGCACAGGCAGCAGTGATGTCCATCACTGCGCGGCAATTGCCCAACGCTTTAAACTACCGTGACTGGGTGGCCCTATTACCGCTCCTCTGTCCCCCGGTTTTTGCGCCAGTCGAGAGGCACTTCCATGAAGCCTTCTTCGGTTGGCCGTTTCCCCCGCGGCTTGTTCTTGATGTGGATTGTCATCGGCTCTGTTCCGATCAGCCTTCCCCAGTCTTTCGCCCCTCGGCCCATACGTGATACGCCTGTTCCCGCGTGCCCGCCCGGGTGTGAACGACAGCCACGAGCGCTCCCGGAGGCTGTGCTGTGCTGTGGGAGCGAAATCGACTATCTCGGGGTATATTCCTCGGACGGAAAATTTAGAACGACGGCACGAATTGATCGTGACAACGTCCGCGGCCAGGAGTCGCCCTCTGGCTCCCCCCTTTGGTCGCGGCCCAGCGAGGTTCCCGATTTCATCAATCTTCATCCCAGGGAGCGTGTGGAAGAGAACTATGAACCCCCCGCCCATGCTGTGAAACCTGTAAAAGGGCAGTCGAAGCTGGCGTCGCTTCGGGACAACATTGTCACCTTTGTCTACGGGCGGGAACGAATTCTTCTGGCGCCCCATCGCGTTACGGTTGACTCCCGCGGCCGCATCCTCATTGTTGACACTGGCATCCGTGCCGTTCACGTCCTCGGGGACGGCAACTCCTTCCGCATCGCCGGGGGTCCGCATCGCCGCCTGCGCTTGCCAAATGGGATTGCGGTGGACGCAGCCGACAACATTTACGTCGCCGACTCCGAACGCGGACTCGTTCTGGTGTACGCTCCCGACGGGAAGTTTCTCCGCTACATCGGCAAACGCGGAGACGAGAGTTTGTTTCACTATCCAACGGCGATTGCAATTGATCGCAACAGCGGCCGCCTGTTTCTGCTCGATACGCCTCGTCACGTTCTGTTTGTGCTCGATCTCGAAGGCAACATCCTCAAACGCGTCGGCCGGCCTCGCCCCCATGCGATCGGAAGAGTCAGCGGCGAAACCATTCCGATGGACCTTGACTATCCCACCGAGATCGCGATCAGGAACAACGAACTGGTGGTGGTGGATTCAGTCAATTCACGGATCCACGTCATGGATCTGCAATGTCAGCCCGTGGCGCAATTCTCTATTTCTGCCACGCCAGGCCCGCCGCTTAATGACGAGGTGGGACTCGGCGTGGACCTGACCGGCAATATCTATGTAAGCGACGTCAGGGACTCACGCATCAGAATTTACGGCCGCGATGGTTCCCTGCTCGGTTCTTTTGGCCGAACCGGCATGGAAATTGGAGAGTTTAATTCTCCCGCCGGTCTGTGGATTGATGGGACAAACCGCCTCTATGTTGCCGACACGAACAATGGCCGGGTCCAGGTGTTTCAACTCAGCCACGATTCCGAGGCCGCGAGGAATGCGGGCTTCAGTTCCCGAGATCGGCGCTAGTAACGATTGTTAGTAACTTAGGGCAATCGGAAGGAAGTAACCATGGCGATGTAGATACAGAGACGGATTTCAATGGGTCCGCAATGCGTCAAGCCTTCAGCAGTTCCCACCCCAACGCAATTCCGTTCGAGATGTGATCCCGCGCGGAGCCTTCGCCCACGTGCATGGCCAACATTCCAGCAAAAGAGCGGGGGCTCGACTGGAATACTTGCATGGTGCGCTGCCGCAGATGGCTGTGTTTGGCCATGAACAGCATCATGCGAGCCATCAGAGCGGGACGTCGGATCAGCGCGCGATGACCCTTTTGATAGCGAGCTAGGTCTCCGCTCGCCAGGCAATCGCCCAGCAGCGCGGCTTGCCGAAAGGTGAGGCAAAGACCTTCTCCGGTGATGGCGTCCACTCCGCCCGAGGCGTCGCCCACCAACACCGAGCGGCCACGATACACGCGCCGCAATTTTCGGGTGACGGTGATCGCACCCCGTTCGTTGGAAGCGTGTTCCGCATCTTCGAGGCGCTCGCAAAGTTCCGGAAATTCCCCGAGCGCGTCTTCCAGCCGCAACTTCGGGCTGGAAGAGATCAGCGCCACACAAACTTCTTGGCGGCTGACGGGCGTGACGTAAACCTGGCAGTGACGGCCCCAGTGCAGTTCCATGAAGTCGGTCCAGGGCGCGACGCGATAGTGGCGCCGGAACGCGAAGCGCAGATTCTTGTTCTGGGGTGCATCCAGTTCGTGTTGATCCAGCTTTGCCCAGCCGCGGACGAGGGAACCAGTTCCGTCGGCGCCCACTACCCAGCGCGCGCGCACTAATTCTCCAGCGACCAGCGCGCCTTCCGGATGGAGCCCGGTGACCGCCGCCTGCCACAGCATGCGAACGCCGCTCGCCGCCGCATGATCCGACATGACGCGATGCAGATGCGTACGCCGGATTCCATACGCGGTTCCGCGAGGAAACTCAGCCTCAGCTTTTGTGCCGTCGCTCACGAAACGAATGCCGCGGAATGGATACGCTTCGCCTTCGGGAATCGTGATGCCGAGCTGGCGCAGAGCCTCCACTCCGTCCGGCATCAGTCCCTCGCCGCAGGGCTTGTCGATCGGCGGAACTGCGCCATCCGCCACCACCACACTCAAACCGTGACGGCGCGCCGCGATGGCGGTTGCCAGGCCGCCAGGTCCGCCGCCGACTATGAATACATCCAACGGATTCGGGAAACCACTCACCATAAGTTTCTTATCGACGAACTTCTTACTTTCGATTCTCTACCAACGACCTTCCTACCATTCCAGCAAGACGAATTCCGAGCAGAACCCCGGACCCATCGCGGCCAGCAAGCCGAGCGTGTCGGGTTCGGGGCGGCGATTCTTCATGACTTCTTCGAGCACCACCAGCACGGAAGCCGACGACAAATTGCCAGTCCGGCGCAAACATTGCCAGGAAACGTCGAGTTCACCATTCTTCAAGCCGAGCGCCTCGGCGGTTGCTTCCAGAATCTTCGGCCCACCGGTATGCAGCACCCAGCTGCCAATGTCGGCGCGAGTCAATCCGCGCTGGGCAAGAAAGTCGTCGAGATCGTGCGCCAGGTTTTTTCGAACCAGGTCCGGAATTTCGCGAGAGAGAACAATGCGAAAGCCTTTTTCCGATACGTCCCAGCCCATCATCTCTTCGGTGTCGGGATAGAACACGGAGCGGGTTGCGAGGATGCTGGGGCCAGAAAGTCCGCAATCGGAGCCGGCCACGATCACCGCGGCCGCGCCGTCGCCGAACAGCCCGGACGAAATCAGGTTGGCCATCGAGATATCCTCGCGCTGCAGGGTGAGCGAGCAAAGTTCGACCGATAGCACCACCGCGGCCTGATCTGGATAAGCGCGCACATAATCGGCGGCGCGCGAAATGGCCGCCGCGCCCGCCACACAGCCCAGCCCGAAAATCGGAACGCGGCGAATGTTTCTGCACAATCCCATCCGGTTGATCAGCAGCGCGTCAATCGATGGACTGCTAATGCCGGTCACCGAAACAAAAAAGAACGCGCCCAGATTTCGGCCATGCAAACCCGCGTCCGCCAGCGCGCCTGTAACCGCTTTCTCACCCAACTCCTTGGCCGTGCGAATCCAGTGCTGGTTGGCCTCTCCCCAGGTTTTCATCTTCAGATATTCTTCTTTGGGCAGCGAGAGGAATCGTCCGTCGACGCCCACGTGACGATGCAAACGCCGCAGCACGTGCGGGTTTTCGATCTGATCGCCCCAGTATTCCTGCAGCGCCGCCAGCAACATCTCCTGGGAGTAGTAATGCCCGGGAAACGCGCTCGCCGCGCTAACAATTCGCATGTTTGTTCCGTCTCGGAGGACCTGGGCCAATCTCGCCGCCGGGGCACCCGAAGTTGTGTGCCGATTTAACTTTAGATGCGGGCCGTAGTGTTAAAGTATTAAAATTCAGGAAGGCAGGAATAACCAGTGAAATTCATCGCCGGACTGCTACTCGGGCTCATCCTCGTACCCTTCGGAGCTTATCTGTATTTCACCGGTGGCAGTGCTCCCGTTGCCACCACCGATTCCGACATGCCCTTCGAAACTTTCTTCGCGCAAAAGGCTTTGAATGTGCGCATCGCGAAAGACATGCCGAAGAATGTCCCGATCCAGGCGAACGAAGCCAACTACCTGGCCGGCGCCGAGCTTTACAAGCAGCATTGTGCCGTTTGCCACGGCTTGCCACTGTCGCCGAAGACGGCGATTGCGACGGGAATGTATCCGCATCCACCGCAACTCTTTCAGGGAAAAGGCGTGACCGACGATAAGCCGGGCGAAAGCTACTGGAAGATCTTCAACGGCATTCGCCTGACCGGCATGCCCGGCTTCAGCAAATCGCTTTCTGAAACTCAGATGTGGCAAATAGCGCTCCTGCTAGCCAATGCCGACAGGCTGTCACCCTCGGCAAAAGCGGCGCTGGTCGCGCCAATCGCGACCAGTACAGCAGCGACAACCGTGCCGCTCATGTCGCCCGTACCGCCCGCGCCGGTGTTCCCGAGTTCCGTGCCGCCGCCAAAATGAGCCGGTTGAAGGACCTTAAGAATTCTTCATCCCGTCAGCGAAGCCAGTGAGCGCTAACCCCCAAGCCCCGTCTCGCGCTATCGTGTAGGCATGGCGTTTGGGCGTCCCAGAAAACTCTTCACCGAAGCCGAGCTTTACGACTACGCTGTGGGCGCGCTGGCGCGCCGCATGCGCTCGGTCGCGGAACTGAAGCGCCTGTTGCGGAACCGGGTGGAAGCCGATACGGAATTTGGAAAGACGCTGGTGGAACTGATTGTGGTTCGCCTGAAAGACCAGGGCTATCTGAACGACTCCAAGTACGCGGCGGCCTTTTCGTCGTATCGCCGCGACAACGAGAAATTCGGGCGGATGCGCGTCGTCAACGACCTGAAGGCGAAGGGAGTGCACGGCGACGTCATCGAGAAAGCAGTTTCTTCCGTCTATGACGACGTGAAAGAAGAAAATCTCGCTCGCGACTACCTCCGCCGCAAACGCCTTCAGAAGCCCAAAGACAAAGATCAAAAACAGGCGGCCCGCATCTTCCGCCAGTTGATGCGCGCAGGATTCGGATCAAAAACCATCTTCACGATCCTGAAGAAATGGGACGTGGACGAAGAAACTCTCACCGAACTCGAGAACGAAACTTCCGAAGCGTCGCACTGAGCGGGACAACGCTGAGCCATAACTTGCCGTAGGTGCGAGCATGCTTCATACTCTTGAGGAACTTTACAATTAACAATCTCTGCAATTCCTTATGGAGGAAGAATGAAAACCAAGTTCTCTTTGACGATCGCAGCCGCGCTGCTGGCGCTGACTGCGATCTCGTATGGCCAGGCCGGAACCGACGTGAAGAACGCGGCCGACGATACCGGCAAAGCAACCAAGAAAGCCGCAGTGACGACAGGGCATGCCACCAAGAAAGCAGCCGTGAAGACCGGCGATGCCACTGGGACCGCCGCCAAGAAGACCGGCAAAGCCACTGAAAAGGCCGCCGACAAAACCGGCGATGCCACCAAGACCGCTGCCAAGGACACCGGGAAAGGCGTAAAAAAAGGCACCAAGGCGACCGGCCAGGAAGTGAAAAAGGGCGCCGAGAAAACCGAAGACGTAGTGAAGTAAATCTGCTTTCTCCGGACGGCGTCGAAGTGCCGGCTGCGAACTGTTTGCGCAGCAGGTTTTCGACGTCGCCGTTCCTGTTGCCGAGCAAGATTGTTGTTGTGCTCTGGAACTGGTTTCACAAATCGGTTTTGGGTAGGGCACGCTTCAGCCGTGCCGTTCAGGGCCTGGAAAAATACGGGCTTTAGCCTCTGAGGGACATGCTTTCCGAGCGGAAAGGCATTCTTATGGAACCAGCTCTAGTCCTTCAATTCCCGCTTCCGCTCGCCGGTTGACTTCGTAGTCTCCCCCTGTGTTCCCCTGTGCCCCCTGTGGTGAAGGTTTGCCTTTCATTTAGAATTAAATTTCCATGCTCACAGGCTTTGAAATTCGCCGCAAGTTCCTCGACTTCTTCATTCAGAAGGGACACCGCGAGGTGCACTCCTCTTCGCTCGTCCCGGCCAATGACCCGACGCTGCTCTTTACCAATGCCGGAATGAACCAGTTCAAGGACGTTTTCCTCGGCCTCGAAAAGCGCGACTACTCGCGGGCGACGACTTCGCAGAAATGCGTGCGCGCGGGCGGCAAGCACAACGATCTTGAAAATGTCGGTTTCACCAATCGTCATCACACGTTTTTCGAAATGCTGGGAAATTTTTCCTTTGGCGACTACTTCAAGAAAGACGCCATCGCCTACGCGTGGGAGCTGATCACTTCGCCGGAGTGGTTCGGGATTCCGAAAGACAGGCTGTACGTGTCCATCTTCGAAGGATCAGGCGAACCCATGCTCGTTCCGCGCGACAGCGAGGCCTATGACCTGTGGCTGGCGCAGGGCGTCGCGAAAGATCGCATCTTCGAATCTGGTCTGAAAGACAACTTCTGGCAGATGGGCGACACCGGTCCCTGCGGCCCCTGCAGCGAGATTCACTACGACATGGGGGTGGCGGCAAGCGATCAGGGTCACACGGAGTGCAAGTTTGGTTGCGACTGCGGACGGTATGTCGAACTGTGGAACCTGGTGTTCATGCAGTTCAATCGCATCGGCGAGGGCGAGCCAAAGACCGACCCGACGACTGGTGCCGTGAGGTTCCCAAGCTACCGCCTGGATGCGCTGCCAAAGCCGTCGATTGACACGGGCGCGGGATTGGAGCGGTTGGCGGCGGTGCTCCAAGGCGTGATTTCGAATTACGACACGGATTTGTTTACGCCGCTGATTGCGCAGGCAGGAAAGCTAGTTGGACTATCGGCACTCCCTTTAGTAGCAGAGAAAATACGCGAGTGGCAGGAAAAGTCTACTGCGGCTTCTCTGCGCGTCATTGCTGACCATTCCCGTGCAACGACATTCCTAATTTCGGATGGAGTGTTGCCGTCGAATGAAGGTCGTGGATACGTTCTGCGGAAGATTATTCGGCGAGCGATTACACACGGTAGATTACTCGGCCAATCGAAACCGTTTCTGCATGAGATGGTCTTTGACGTTCGCGACCTCATGCAGGAAGCGTATCCAGAGCTTAAGGATGCAGGACGTGTGGCGAAAATTGTGCTTGCGGAGGAGATGCGATTCGCACACACACTAGATATCGGATTAGAAAGGCTGAAAACACTATTCCTTAATGCGAAGGGACAGCATATCGCGAAAGTGCGCTCTACTGCGCTTGATCAAGTTAAGTCGGATCCGGAATATGTTTCAGCTACTCGCAACAAGGAACCCTTAGAGGCACAAATCATCTTCGACAATCTGTTGGAAAAGGTGACAAAAGACTTCGGCCCTCCCGTCCTACCCGGCAGAGAAGCCTTTACGCTCTACGATACCTTCGGCATGCCAGCCGACTTCATTCAAGATGCGGTTCGTGATCAAGGCCTCGTTCTCGATCAAACCGGTTTTGACACTGCGATGGCCGAGCAGCGCGAGCGCGCCCGTGCCTCCTGGAAAGGTGGGACAAAACAGACTGCGAGTCCCGTTTTCGTGAATGTTCCTCGGACGGAGTTTGAGGGATATGTACGCCTGAGGTCCGTTGGTTGCAAGATTCTGTACATCATCCAGAATGGACGGAGCGTGCAGGGAATTAAGGCAGGCGAGGAGGCAGACGTTATTCTCGATCGGACATCTTTCTATGCCGAATCAGGTGGACAGGTCGGAGACGTTGGCTGGCTGCTAGGAGGCGATCATCAGACGGTTGTCGCAGAGGTAAAGGGATGCTACTCCCCAGTTCAGGGGGTAAGAGCACACCGAGTCTTGGCGAAAGGCCTGCTAGTTCCTGGGAACTCCGTCGATGCGGTCGTCAACACCGAAACGCGCGAGGCCACGATGCGCAATCACACGGCCACGCATCTTTTGCACGCGGGACTGCGCGAGGTGTTGGGCAAGCATGTGAAGCAGGCAGGGTCGCTGGTCGCGTCGAATCATCTGCGCTTCGATTTCTCGCACTTCACCGGCGTCGAAGACGAAGAGTTGCAGGACATCGAAGACATCATCAACAAAGAAGTTCTGCGCAACGAACGAGTTGAGATCGTCGAAAACGTGCCGATTGACGTGGCCGTCAACGAGTATCATGCGATGGCGCTGTTCGGTGAGAAATACGACGACCGGGTGCGCGTGATCAAGATCGGAGATTTTTCCACAGAACTTTGCGGCGGCACGCACACCGGCGCTACGGGCGAAATCGGCCTGATCAAGATTTTGAAAGAAGGTAGTGTGTCATCGGGCGTCCGGCGCATCGAGGCCGTGACCGGAGAAGGCTCGCTGCGCCACTTCCGCAAAGATCACGAACTGGAAGGCGTGGTGGCCGCTTTGAGCAGCAAAGAAGCCGAATCTCCCGCCGAAGCGCTGCGCGCGGAGCTGGATAAGCGCGATTCGGAAATCAAGCGGCTCACGCGCGAACTCGATCAGGCGCGGATGAAGTCCGCATCGTCGAGCACGGCCAACATCTCCGACAAAGTCAAAGAAGTTCGCGGCGTCAAAGTACTTGCCCATCGCGTGGACAATCTTGAGCGCGCACAGCTCCGGACGTTGGTCGATCAACTGCGCGACAAACTCGGCTCGGGCGTGGTGGTGGTCGGTTCGGCTGCGGATGGAAACGTTTCGCTGATTGCCGGCGTCACCAAGGATTTGACCAGCCGTATTCAGGCGGGGAAAGTGGTGGGTGCGGTGGCCGAGAAAGTTGGCGGTAAAGGCGGTGGGCGTCCGGACCTGGCCGAAGCGGGCGGTAAGGATATGGCGGCGCTGGACTCGGCGCTGGACTCGGTGTACAACGTCGTGGAGTCGTTGTTAGGGTAGATTTCCGCTGTGCCCCTGTGTCCTCTGTGGTTGAGGGCTTTTTGTTCACCACAGGGGCACGGAGGACCACAGGGAAAACCATTCGAGGCCCACAATGGACGATCGTATCCACTTCGTCGAGCACAAGGGCAAGCAGATTCTGCTGCTGGACTTTTCGCATGCCAATGCAAACGAGATGCAGCTTCTGCTTGAGTATGTACGGGTCACGGTGGCGCAGCACTCGCGCGAGTCGCTAGTCACGCTCGCCGACTACACCGGCTCGACAGTGGATCACGCGGTTGCTACCAGGATTAAAGAAGTGCTGACGCTCGACCGGCCGTTTGTGAAGAAGACGGCGTGGGTCGGCACTGAGAGTATCCCGCACGCGTTCATGGAAAACTTCCACAATTTTTCCCAACGCGAGATTGCGACGTTCAAGACGCGGGAAGAAGCGATGGACTGGCTGGTGGGAGAGTAGGTCTCAGGTGTTAGGTGTCAGGTCTCAGGGATTCGGTTACGTGTTGGTTAAGTTGGAGGCTTTCTGAGACCTAAGAACTGAGACCTGAGACCTGCTTTTTTCAGCTTCTCCACCTCAACGTCACCGGCCCCGCCATCGGATGCCGGAACTCGCCGCCGGTCTTCTTCATTTCCAGCATTGCGTTCTTCAAACCGAAATACCACTTTGCGGGGCGGTCGGCGTCGTCGATCAGCATGAGGTGCGGGTTGTGTTTCAGGCCCTCGGACTGGAGTTCCATGGTGCGGCGATCCTGCTCCACAAATTTTGCGAAGACGAATTTCAGCAAGTGGGGACCGAAGGGAATCCAGCGAAACAGGTTCCACGCGGCTACTACGTCGATGCGGCACTGGCTGCGCGTGATGGGAGTTACGGTGGTCAGGCTGGAGAACCAGTATTTACCGGCGCGAATGACTTCCGAGCGCAGGTTGGGCAGGACGAAATCGATGGTCGTGGTAATCGAATCGGCGTCGGCGTAGAGGCGCAGAAGTTTGTAGGGGGCGCTGTTGGAGCTGGGCGTGTGCGCGCTCATGCGAAATCCGTAGGGGATGGGTTCGAAATTCTTGTGCTTCTCGTGAATCGACTTTTGCGTGCGCCACCACCATGCCTGGTGGACGAAGGGGCCGTGCGCGGGATCCATCAGACCGATGATGCCGTGGTCGACGGAGCAAGGCAGGTCGGCGGTGAGATAGGCGAGTTTGTAATGCCCGCTGAATTTCGGAATCTCTGGGGTGGGAGCCGGAGCGGGCGCGGGCTTCGAGAATCCGGTGCCGGCTGGGCCGGGATCGGGAATAAAGACCCAGATGAAATCGTCGCGCTCTTCGCAGGGATAGCTGCCGGCGTAGATGCGGTCGATCTTCAATGTTTGATCGGGGACGAGCGACGGGATCACTCTGCACTGGCCGGAGTGAGCGTCGAATCTCCACCCGTGATAGGAGCATTCGATTTGCTCGCCGTCGAATTGTCCGCAGGAAAGCGGCATGCCGCGATGAGGGCAGGCGTCGCGCAGCCCGAAGGCTTGGCCTTGTTGGTCGCGTCCTATGACCAGCGGCTGTTCCAGCAACATTGTCTTAGCGAGTTGTCCACGACGGAGTTGAATGGCCGGGAGCGCGCGGTACCAGAAGCCGAAGAGCATGAGCGCGTCGGGCGTCTGGGACTGGAGTGGAAAGTCGTCAGGCATTGGACAGGAGAGGATACCGCAGCGGTCGCAAAATCAAAAACTTTGAACCGCCGAGACGCGGAGAGCGCCGAGGAAAGCGAAAATCTTTAACCACCAAGGACACGAAGGGGCACTAAGGAAAATCAAAACCTTGAACCACGGAGGACACAGAGGGACGCCTTGGGAAATCGGAACCGTCAAAGGGTGCGAACGATTTATGCGCGTTGCCCTGGGCTTAGGCGCGTTCTTAACTGGACGTAGGCTTCGCGGGCAATGCCGGGCTGTTCTATGTGGGTCAGGAAGAGCTTGCGCAAGGCAGCGGTGGTCAGGCGGCCTTCGAGGTAGGCGTCGTAGAGATCGTTGCCGGTGAGATATCCGAGTTGTTCGGCGACGTATTCGTATTTGCGGCCGGAGAAGGCTGGAGCTGGCGCGGCGCGAAAATCGTGTACGCGGTGTTGGGTCAGGAAGTCGAGAGCGTCGACGGCGTCGGCGAAGGGAAGCGAAGTCTGGTGTTCGAGGTCTTCACGAGTCACGTCGAACAATTCCGCCAGATCGCTATCGCGGAAACGGGGACGCGCGGGGTACAAAATGCGCGATCCGAAAAAGGCGAGTGCGTGTTCGAAGACGGCCATGTAAAACGCGTCGTCTTTGTCTAGCGAATGGGCGACTGGCGCGGCTTGCGGTGCGGTGTGGTGTGCTAAAGCCTTGCCGTTGCAAAGATTCGGTAAGCCGCGACAGGCTTGATGAAGGAAGCGGGTGGCGTCCTCGGCGGAGGAAGTCATGCGGAACTGACGTACGTACACGGCATTGATGGGCGTGAGGTAGACGCTGCCGCGCTCGCGGACCTGGAGGAGCAGGGATCGGCGGTGTTCGGCAGCGAATCCTTTGCGGGACAACAGTCGGCGCAGGAGCGCGTCCGAGCTGCGCGAATAGACTTCGGGCATGAGGTCAACCAGGAGCTTGGGCTGCGTAGTGTTGTGCGGGGAGTACTGGTTGATGCCGAGAAAACGGACCATGCCGTTGATCAGGTTGTACAGAGTGGGGCCGAGGTCGGGCGCGCTGTGGTCATTATCACTGCGTCGCCAGCGGTCGAGGCAGAGGCGGTAATTCTCGTATTTTTCCAGCGGCGTGGCGTTGAAGACGCAGAGAACATTCTCGCGGACCTCGACGGCTTCGACGTGGTCGCGGGCTTCTCCGGCGGCGCGCCAGTAGAGGGCGTCGACGTTTTGCAGAACGGTGAGCATGGGTTCTGCGGGAAGCCGCTGCTGGAGCAGGGCCGGCAGATGCTGGGGCGCGAGGTGCGACTCGCCGAAAAGGACCAGGATGATCGCGTCGGAATGTCTGCGGCGGAGTTCGGCAATTTTGTCGGCGGCGTGGCGGTCACGGGCTCCGATCTTGCGCAGATCTTCGCGAGGCATGCAATCAAGCCCGTAGATGGAGGCGCCGTGGTCGCGGGCGGCGGAGAGCAGTTCGTAAAATGGAGGCCATTCGTATCCCCAGTCAAGTTCAAAGCGGATGCGCTGCCGCAGTTCGTCTTCGTCAATCTCGCCGCGGAACCATTCGTCGAGAATGTGCTGGTCGCGGGGGAAAATGGTTTCGACTCCCAGCACTACGGGGCGGTGGTGGAGTTCGGGATCGCGGAGGAGCGAGGCCAGATAGCGCTGCGAGTTGGGCAGAGCGTGGTAATCGCCGACCAAAACGATTCCGGCTTTGGCGATTTCGTGGCGGACATCGCTCGGGGTGAGAACTTTCTGGTAGGAGCGGTAGGCCTCGCGAAAGTCGCGAAGATATTTGCGTCCGGCGGCGGGATCAATGGCGCGAATCTCACGCTCGACGCTGGCGATGGCGTGGAGTTGAGCGGCACTGCGCCGCGATCGTAAGATGCCGGTGGTTGCCATAAACTCGTCGTTCCTACGCTAGCAAACTGCAGATCCCTCGCTCCGCTCGGGATGACAAGTCACAGAGACGAGTCACAGAATTGTCAGCCAGCTTCCCTCGCCGCCTTGACTTGCCTTTCGGGCGTCCCTATCCTCAGTTTTTCGAGGCCGTGAACTGGATTGGCCTCATGGAGCGCCAACTTTGCCCCTTCTTGCACCGGAAAACCTGACTGTTGCCACTACCGGCGCCAGTGGGTCGTTATTTCTGAAGCACTTTTTGCTCGCCGTGGAACGCGATCCGCGGGTGAAGACGGTAAATTTCATCGCTTCTGACAGCGGCCTGCGCGTCATGGCTGAGGAACTCGGCGTCGAAGGCCGATCTGAGCTCCTACGTCAAATCATCGGCGCGCCTTCGACAAAGATTCAGCAGCAGTCAAACGGCGATATTGGGGCGAACGTGGCCAGCGGGTCGTATCCTTCGGACGCGATGGTCGTGATCCCGTGCAGCGTAGGCACGCTGGGCCGCATTGCCAACGGCACGGCCTCGCGCCTGATCGAGCGCGCCGCCGATGTGAGTCTTAAGGAGCGTCGGCCGCTCGTGCTGTGTGTACGCGAGACGCCGCTGAACAAAATCCACATCCGCAACATGTCGCTGGCGGCGGACGCGGGGGCGACTATCTTTCCGCTGATCCCAACGTTTTATAACCATCCGTCGAACGCCGATGCCATGGCACAGGAATTCGCGAACCGGGTGCTGGCGCATATAGGACTGGCCCAACAAAATGCATACCGATGGAAGGGCTGAATCCAGTTCTCAGTTCCCAGTTCTCAGTGCGGGATTGAACTGCGCTGTCAGGAGATTTCTCTGAGAACTGAGAACCGAGAACTTGTTGAAAGATCGATGACTTGGGGGCAGCCTCTCCTGCGTTGCAGGGGTGTTTTCAGTCTAGGGAAGAGGCAGTAACGAAGGTAGGTATCTGGCGGGCATGTACTGGAGGGGGTTGCCGCACCTAAGCCTTAGTGTGCTCTGGTTTTAGGTTTAGAAGTCGAGGTGCGTGGTCTCCGGTGCATCACTGAGAACTGAGAACCGGGAACTGAGAACTATTGATTCTTCCGGCACACCCCGTCCGTGCTGTTGACGCGGAGTCGGCTTTTTTGTACTCTGCGTTTACACCGGGAAGGAGGTGGTCGGATGACAAGTTCTGAAAGTCACAGTAGTACCAGGCCAGGTGAGGTGGCTGAGTCTTAGGGCGGTTGCTCTAAGCGGAGTTCTCGAGGAACCTTTGGTCGGGGGAATCGGGAACAATCTCTCGCAAACAATCCGTGAATATGGGCTGATCCGCCCCGGGCACAGGCTGTGCTAGGCACCGGAGTGAGCGAGGGGCCACGAGAGTGACCACCTCAGTCAATCCCAAACAGTCCACCGGGCAGCCCGCAGGCTGAAAGGCTTGCGGGCTGTTCTTTTTTTGGGAGAAATCACGAGCTTAGCTACTGCTCAACCCCCAGCCGCTTGGCCATCTTTTGGTAGAGGAACCCCTCGCCCGGGCGGTACGGCTGGACCCATTTTCCATCAATTACAAACTGCGGGATGGCGCGCTTGGCCGGTCCGTTTCACAACCTCGTCGGCAGCTCCCGGTGCGGTCTCGATGTTGATGTCAGTGTACGGAAGTTTGCGCCGGTCGAGGAAGCGCTTGGCCTCGCGGCAATCCGGACACCAAGGGGCGGAGTAAACGGTGATTTCCAAGAGGTCAGGTTTTAGAGTTTCGATGGTTATGAGTTTAGCGTCAAACAAACAAAAAAGCCGCCAGCTTGCGCTGACGGCTGAATGCCGATAGCTGACGGCTTTCTAGAATCCCGTCACTCCGACGCTCGGATGTCCACCGCGCAGCATCATCCGCACGCCGCGCTGGCTATTCACGCGAGTGGTCGTGGTCCAGTCTACTTCATCCGTGCTGATCACGCCGTTGCCGCCACTGGCGAGTTCGTAGCTGATGCGGCCGTCCTGATAGGTGTAGTTGCCCACCGCCAGAACCATGCCCGTCTTCAGCACAAACACGGGCACGCCTGGCGCCGTGCCGCCGCCAACCGCATCCTTGGTAATGTAGCTGGCGTAGGTGACCTGCGGAATTTCCTCCACCATTGGCTGTTCGCTAGCCGTGGGTGTGACTTGGCGCACCGCTAGCTGAGGCACGGCATTATTATCCCCTGGCTCGTAGGCTGAACCGCGGTAATAGGAGTCGTTTTCCATCCGCGGACGGCCAAAGAAATGCCAGTCTGGGCCGTTGGTCGCCGAGAACTGCGGGATCTGAACATCATCCATCAGGCGCAGCGTGAGCATGCTCTCGCCCTTCAGCGTGGGACGCGGCCCACGTGCCGGGAGCATGATCACCTTCCACGGCCAGAGCGGCGGAATCATCCACTCGACGATGTCACGCTTGGCGTGCCCTTTGCCTCGGATGTCGCCGTCCTTATCGACCTTGTAGCCGCGGGTCGCGATCACCTTCGCATCCAAAGGCATATCGCCGTTCGGCATTCCGATGCGATCGAACATCAGCTTCATATAGCCCTTGCCCCAGAAATGTCCCGGGTCCTGGGCCGATTCCAGATGGCCGACCAGGTAGCTTCCACGCGGAAACGTCTGCTGGCCGAATTCCGTCACCGAGTGCAGATGACAGAGCACGGGATCGCCGACCGCGACGGTCGCGGAAGAAAAGTTCGGTTCACTCATGGTGCACTTCAGAAGGGTACCGGCGGGCAGGACCATCTCCCGCGCACTGGCACTCAGGGTCAACGCTAGAAGGGACACTGCTAGGACTGCATACGAGCTGGACTTCATAACGTCACCTCGGTCTCACGCCCCGGAATTCTTGGTACGTATTCCCAAGCAACTGCGATGAGCCAGCCCCGATGCATTGAAGTTAAACACAAGTTGATCTTTTCGGTCAATCGACGTTTCTGGGTCAGAGTGTGTCTTTTGCGCAACAATATTTGGTCCAAAGCAAAAGCCGCCAGCTTTTGCTGGCGGCTGATGGCTGAATGCTGATGGCTGACCGCTAGCTCTCGTACAGCAGCACGCCCTCGGCTTTCTCCGCATCCACCGGACGGTAATAAAGCTTGTTGGCCTCGAGGAAGACCTCAATGAACGCCGGCCGGGTGGTGATGGTGCCCTGGATCAGGGCCTCCGATAGCGGATCTTCGATGTACTTCTGCAACGCGCGCCGCAGCGGACGTGCTCCGTAGCTGCGGTCGGTTAGTGTCTGGTTCAGAATCCACTTCTTTGCTTCGTCGGCCACGGTCACCGTGATCGAGCGCTGCGCCAGGTTCTGATTCAGTTGGTTGACCATGAGTTCGAGAATCTGGATCAGGTCCACTTCGCTGAGCGCCATGAACAGGATGATTTCATCCACGCGGTTCAGGAATTCCGGATTGAAGGTGCGCTTGACCTCGCTCTTCACCAGGTCTTCGACCTTCTCGGAAACCATCTCGTCTTTCGACGACTGGAAGCCCAGGCCCTCGCGCTTCATGAGGTGCCGCGCCCCGATATTCGACGTCATAATCACGATGGTGTTCTTGAAATCGACCGTGTTGCCCAAGCCGTCGGTTAATTGCCCGTCTTCAAAAACCTGCAACAGAATGTTGAACACATCCGGGTGCGCCTTCTCGATTTCGTCGAGCAGGACGACAGAATATGGCGCGCGCTTGACTCGTTCGGTCAACTGGCCGCCCTCTTCATAGCCCACGTATCCCGGAGGCGAACCGATGAGCTTCGAAACGGAGTGTTTCTCCATGAACTCCGACATATCGAAACGCACCAACGCCTTTTCGCTGCCGAACATGAACTGCGCCAGGGTGCGAGCCACTTCGGTCTTGCCGACGCCGGTCGGTCCCAGAAACAGGAATGACCCGATCGGGCGGTTGGGGTTCTTCAACCCCGCACGCGAGCGGCGGATGGCGCGAGCCAGGGCGCTGATGGCTTTGTCCTGCGAGATGATGCGCTTGTGCAGTTCTTCTTCAATGCGCAGCAGCTTCTGAGTTTCTTCTTCCTTGATCGAAGTGATCGGAACGCCGGTCCAGCGCGATACCACGTCCTCGATGTCCTCCCGACCGACTACGCCGGTGGAGGATTCATCGAGGTGGTATTTTTCGCGAAGAGCGCGCAGGTTCTCGCGCTCTTTGCGCTCTTCGTCCGAGTAGAAGCGCGCCTTCTCGAACTCGTGGTTCGCGATGGCGTTCTCCATGCGATGGACGATGAACTTGATCCGCTTCTGAACTTCCGTCAATTCTTCCGGCAGCGTGGTCTGGCGCAGTTTCACGCGCGCCCCCGCCTCGTCGATCAGGTCAATTGCCTTATCCGGGAGAAAACGGTCGGGAATATAGCGATTGGAATGCGACACGGAAAAATTGATAGCATCGTCGGTGTAGGTGACGGCGTGGAATTTTTCGTAGCGTTCTTTGATCCCGAAAAGAATCTTGACCGCGTCGGCTTCGTTCGGCGGCGGAACTTTCACGGACTGGAAGCGGCGCTCCAGCGACCGGTCTTTTTCGATCGACTTGCGGTATTCCGCGGGCGTAGTCGCGCCGATACACTGAATCTCGCCGCGCGACAGGGCTGGCTTCAGGATGTTGGCGGCATCAAGCGAGCCTTCCGCCGATCCCGCGCCCACCAGCGTGTGCAGTTCGTCAATAAAGATGATCGAATTCTGCGACTCCATCAGCTCTTTCATGATGGTCTTAAGCCGCTCTTCAAACTGTCCGCGATACTTGGTGCCGGCGACGATCAGAGAAAGATCAAGCGCCAGAATGCGCTTGTCCGCCAGGAATGAAGGAACTTCGCCGTCCGCAATGCGCTGCGCCAGGCCTTCCACGATGGCGGTCTTGCCTACGCCCGGCTCGCCGATCAGCACGGGATTATTCTTGGTGCGGCGGCACAGAATCTGCACCACTCGCTCCACTTCGTTTTCGCGGCCCACCAGCGGGTCGAGTTGGCTATCCATGGCGGACTGCGTCAGGTCTCGGGAAAACTCACTCAATAAAGAAGACTCGCGCTGTCCGCGTTGCGGCTGCGCTTTTTCCTGGCTGGTGCGCGCCAGTTCTTCCCGGATCGTCGAAAGCCGCAATCCCCGCTCGTGCAAAATCTCAGCCGCAAAACACTTTTCTTCCCGCAACAATCCCAGCAACAGGTGCTCGGTTCCAATATGTTTATGCGAAAGCCGCTCCGCCTCTTCGGCCGCATACGCCAGCACACGCTTGCATTCGTTGCTCAGGGGAAGATCGACCGAAGTGGAAACCTTTTCCCGGATGGTGGTGTGACCCTCGATCTGTTTCCGGATCGATTCCACCGACGCATGGGAGCGCAGGAAACGATTGGTCAGGGCTTTGTCTTCGCGCAGCAGTCCGAGCAGCAGGTGTTCGGTCTCAATATAAGGAGATCCGAACTGGCTGGCCTCGTACCGCGCAAAGAAAATAACGCGCCTGGCTTTCTCCGTGTAGCGTTCGAACATATACCAATTCCCCCGACTTCCTGCGGAACGCCCCGCACTCCGCCAAACCCCTTACCCTACCACCTTGATTATGCATTCATATCGCCTGATCTCCCAAGCGATATCGTCTTGCAGTAGCCGTAGAGTCTTACCTTCGGGTACTCCGATTCTTCAACTTTAATCGTGCTTCTGTTCTGCCTTTCGTTACGCCGGAAGCGATTCAGGCGCCACTTCCTCTATTCTGCCCTGATCCAACCGTAGAACGCGATGGCACCGACGTGCAAACACCAAGTTGTGGGTGGCGATTACAGAGGTCAACTGGTGCTCCCGGTGCAACCGCGCGACCAGTTCAAAAACCAATTCGCCGGTGCGCCCGTCGAGATCGCCGGTAGGCTCATCGGCCAGCAAGAGTTGCGGCTGGGTGATGAGCGCCCGTGCCAGCGCCAGCCGTTGCTGCTCGCCGCCGGAAAGCTCGCCCGAACGATGATGCCCGCGCTGCTCCAGTCCCACCTCGCGTAACCACCGCGAAGCTTCTTGTTCTGCTGTAGATAGCGCTTGCCCGCGCGTCAGCAGGGGCATGGCGACATTCTCCAATGCGGTGAACTCCGGCAGCAGGTAATGGAATTGCCAGACATAGCCGATCTCGCGGTTACGAAACTCGGCGGCATCATCCTCAGAAAGCGCATTCACGTGGGAGTTGGCGCAGTATACGGCACCCGCAGAAGGACGATCAAGCGCCGCCAGGATGTGCAACAAAGTACTCTTTCCCGCACCGGATTGCCCTACGATCGCCAGCATCGTTCCTTTCGTGATCTGGAAAGACAGATTCTCAAAGAGCACGAGCTCCGCTTCGCCTGAGCGAAACACCTTACTTAAACCTTCGACCCTCAGCAGAGGATCTTGAGCTATTGGATGCAAACGCCCCCTCCTAAGTATCAAGGTCGCCGGTCACCTCCCACTGCAACGCGGAGGAAACGCCCCTGATCCATTAGACCATGATCCGTCAGACCATGAGGAGGAACAACCCGCTCTCGCGATTCCGCTCGCGGGAACGAGCTATGCGAAAGACTGTATACCTCTGGAAAACAATTGCAATGTGACCGTGGTCACAGATGGAAGCAACGGGAGAACATTCTTCGGGACGAGAGCGCAACGGCCGCGATCTCGTCGCGCAACTGGCACCACCGTTGACGATTCGAAAGTCAGTGGACCCGCCGTCTTCTATTTGCACCCGCTTCGCTTCTCGCCAATTGGGCGTCGGAAGCGCCCGTCCGCGTGCTCGCTACCGGCGCCAAGGAGAATCCCCAGGTGGGGTTCGGGGCCGACGTCATCAGCCGCTTGGGCCAGGCACTGCAGGTAATCAGGCCTTTTCTTGGTTTCCCTCCTCAACTCGTTTCGCCCACAAATCGTCCGCCTACTGTTTGCTGGCGGGCTTTTCCTCGGCCTTCGCGGGCGCGGCGGCAGCCGCTGCTGCCTTAGGCTTCCAGAAATCCGGGTCAGTCTTCACCCAGGCATCCGGGGGATAGCTCATCCGCGGGCTGAACTGGAAGAGGTTCGATTGGGTGAACTCAATCGCCGCCGACTCCAGCTCGCTGAGCTTTTTCAGGCCCTCCTCGCCCATCGCGGCCATGAACTGCTTATCCAGCTCGAAGGCGCGGTCAATCTCTGCCGCAGACTTCATGGGCGTGATCACGATGTAGGTTGCGCCCTCCTGGCCATAAGCCGCTTCATACATGGCCCAGTGCACATCGGGGAGCTTTTCGTAGGCCGCTTTGACCAGCTTGACGGCGTCGCTCCACTCCTTTCGATGTCCCGGGCGGACGCGGAACAGGGAGATTTCGAAATAGCGCATGTGGGCAATGTCAACCGGCGCCCGCAAACTCTGCTCCTCGTTATAGACAAGCACGCTAGCGTCAGTCTCGCTCAGCAATTCGCCATCGCCAACGGTGGCGCGGTCTAGCGCGGCCGCCAGCGCGGCGTTCTTCTCAACCGCCAGATTGTCTTTCTCCCAGGCCTCAAACGAGTCGTAGGGGACAAAAAACAGAGCTTGCGCTTTGCCGGAGAGAGCATTCGCCGCAAAATAGTGCGTCGGCCACTTGGCGCGGGCAAACGCCTGCACAAATGCGCTTTCAGCTTTCTCGTGCGGCGCGCCCCCTTTGCCCGGTTTCAGGAACTCGCGGTAGACCAACAGCACCTTGGGCGGCGGCATCGTCCCTTCGGACTTTTCCTGCGCCGCAGCCAGGCCCAGCCCTCCGCACAAAAGTGTCGCTCCCAGCAGACAGCTTGTAATCCTTTTCATAGATGTGACCTCCTCGGTCGAGAAGCAGATACTACTGATGAGGTGAAATTTACCCGGACGCCCCGGGCTGCATTCCCGGAGCACGGCGGAGACTATCTGAACCCCAGCCCGAAGTCAAGCTGAGTGCCCTGCCCGGTAGTGTCCTAACAGTGTGTTGGTGAAGCTCAAAAAAACGGAATTATCCACTTTAGAGACCCGCTTTACTTTAGACTCTGTTCGGTAGTAACATGAAAAGCCGCGCTGGGCGGGCTTTCTGTAGGACTTAGGTTGCCAGACGTGGTACCGCCCTGTCCCCCACAGGTCGCCCAGCGCTTGGCGCACCTTTTTGCCTGCTGGATTGGACACTACCGCCCTGCCCTTTGCAGGTTTTGGAAAGGGGAGGCCGCGCGGGCGGTGGCCCGGCCTATCGCAATCATTTGAGATCCGAAGGGTGGCCCGTCCAAGCTCTGTTTGGGCGGGGGTGTTGATCGAGTAGCCGCACTCGCACTGTCGGAAATGTCCGCAAGAGGGATGCGACAAATTGAGCGGTCGCCACGGCAAGAAGCGCAAACGTCACAAGCCATCCAACGATAGACCGTCCGCCTCGGCAGTTCAGGTTAAATTGAGCGAGTAGGAGACAGATGCTAAACCAGAGAACGCAGGCAACGCACTGCCAGAAGAAACGGAGGACAGTCCCGTGAGTTGGAAAACGATTCGTAGGCCCGATGCGTTTGATGTTGCTCTGCATGGCCTCATGATAGCGTTTGGCGTAGGACTCATATACTTCCTGCAACTCCACACCATGCAGGGGCAGTTGAACGTCATGCAAGAAGACGAGCGCCCCTGGGTGGGGATAAAAGTCATTGGGCCAATTGTCCCCCCCCAAACTTGGCAAGCCGTTCTCTGTGTGGGTAGACATGGGTAATTTCGGGAAAAGTCCAGCTTTCCTTAGAGACACGGCTATCGAAATGCGCCCCTTGGTAGGCACGTTCCCTGATGATATTCAGTTCTCTGAACCCATGCCAGCAGACCTGCTCAGGCACCGCGACCCCTTGTTCCCTAGTGACGTGGGGTACAGAAAGATGGCTAAAATCACGTTGACTGATGAGGAAGCTCAGCAAATTTTGAAAGGGGAAAAGAATCTCTATTTGTTCGGGATAATCCACTACACCGATTCCGTTGACAGCAGAACAATCCATACGACTAAGTTTTGCTTTTACTTTGCTTCCATCGAGGGTACAGCGACAACAATTCAAGGGCAAGACTACCAAAATTCTGTTCTGGTGGGCTGTGGCGGGGCTTACGCATCCGCAGATTAGAGCCAGAATCCAAATTAGGACACTACCTAAGATCCGGTAGTGGTGCAGTTTGAATCACTCCGCTGATGAAAACGGAACTTTAAATGCTGTCAGAAATTCTCGCACTTCGGAAACGTGGCATCCGACGCCGATGTGAATAAATTGATGCTCGGTTATCTCCTTTGTGCCCAGTTTTATTGTTGGGGAAAAACCGAGAGGAATACTTAGAGTTTTGCTTTGGATTGCCCAGACTCTACCTTCTTTGTCAAAAATTGGGCCGCCGCTTTGTCCTCGCAGGCCGGCGCTTGATGTTTCGAGATATTTAGTCTGTCTGCCGGTACTTTCGTTTCTCTGAATCATTGTTCGGGTATGAATGCCCTCATATGGAAACATGGTCAGTTGACCTCAGTGATCACTTCAAAAGCGGCCAACAGTTATCACTTCAAAACCGGCCAACGGAAGTGGCGTCCGGGACTGAGAATGTTCTATCCTGCCGCCTCCTGTGGTGGCAAGTCGGTTTTGGTGCGCCA
>JBEKAF010000008.1:0-77340 GCA_050018355.1 Terriglobales bacterium
GCCTTCGATCTCCAGCTCGAAGAGGATCTCATCCTCTTCCTGAAACGCGATGTAGAAATTGCTGGTGTCGAAAATCTGGCCCAGCTCCACCTGCACCGTGCGCAGGACCTCGTCCTGGTTGAGATGGGAACTGATGGCCTGCCCGATCTCGGTGAGCAGCTCGTATTCCTTGGTTCGGCGCTGCGCTTCGTGCATTACGACATAGTTTTCCAGGGTGAGCGCGATCTGCAGCGCCAGCCCGATGAGCAACCGCAAATTGGAAGAGCCGAACATGCGCCGTTCCGCGTGCGGAAACAGAAGGACCCCGAAGTTGTGCTCCCGCGTCTGCAGGCTCACCGCCATCAGGTCGGTGATTCCCTCCGCCAGCAGGGTCTGCTTGCAGGCCTCGAACTTTCCTTCCGAAAGCGCCGGCAAAGGCTCTTCCAGTTCGGCGAGATTCCGGAAGGTGACCACTCCACCACGTCTGTAGGCAAGCTCGGCGATGTAATCCCCGGCCTGCGTCTTGTGCAGTTTTTCCAGAAACTCCGCGGAAAAGCCTTTTTGTACCGAGGGCACGGCGCCACGCCACTGCTGGGAAACAAAGAAGACGG
Organism: Terriglobales bacterium; assembly: GCA_050018355.1. Taxonomy (GTDB): domain Bacteria; phylum Acidobacteriota; class Terriglobia; order Terriglobales; family Acidobacteriaceae; genus Acidiflorens. The sequence continues at coordinate 591 of JBEKAF010000008.1, forward strand.
CGCGGCGCGAAGGCAGGGGCGCCACTAACCTCTCCACAAAAGTCTGCAAGCTGGGTACCAGGTCCGATGCGGAGAACAATCGGCGCGGATCGACGCCCAGGGTCGAGAACGCCAACGCGTTTTCCTGCACCGCATTGCGCTCGTTTTCAAACAGCACCATCACCATGGCGATGGCCAGCAGCATCTGCGGAATCGGCCCCAGGAACCCTCCCAACTGGCCAACAATATCGAGGAAAGGTTGATGGAGCTGGCCCGCGTACATCAGCGCCGCCCACAGCGCCAGCGAAAACGCGAGTGTCCGGAAGGCCACGGAATTTCTGCGAAAAGCGTACCGGTAAAAATGGAACGAGCAATAGAGCAGCGTCGCCGCCAGCCCCACTTCCAGCCGCAAATAGACCGGCACCGGAGTCGCTCTCTCGCTGAATACTCCGCCCGCCATGTGCGCCCGCAAGCTCACGTACGCCAGCAGAACCCCGGTCACCGTCAGCGCCACGTCATACCACTTCAACTGGAACGGTTCCTTCATCAGCCGGGTCGAGACGAAGATGCAAATCGCCATGGCCACCAGCAGCAGCGAGCTCAGAAAAAACCATAGAGCGGAAGGGCCCTGAAAATATTCCACCGCCTTCAGCGCGTAGTGCAGCGTGTATGCCGCCCAGGCCAGTTGCCACGCGCGAAAATAGTTGTGACGGTCCTGCTCGTACAGGTAGCTGAAGACCAGAAGCACCAGCAGGGCCACGGCCCCAGGAATCAGCACCAGACCTGTGGCAACGCTATGCATGGATTAACGTTTCCTCATCACTCGTAATTGTAGCCCGGATGGAACTCTGGTTGGCCTAATCCTGTCACACCAGACAGATCGAAACAACAGGTGTCTTCCGGCAGGTTCCGCCCTGGGCACGGCGTTTCCAAGAGTATCTTCTTATGGGATGCGATGCCGCTATAAGGATTTTCTCCCGAAGAGTTACCTTGGTAACCCGTTCGTAACCGGTTGCCCTCGCCGGTACTGCCCGAAGCATTGACAAGTGTTAAGCGACAGGCTACAGTCTATCAGGTGGAAATACGGACCTTTACCCATAAGGGCCTGAAGGGGCTCTACGCGGAGGACGTCACGAAAGGCGTGCCGCCCGATACGGTGGACAAGCTCCGCAAAATGCTGGCGTTTCTCGATGACATGCAGGACCCCGAGGAATTACGCTTGCTCCCGGCGTGGAAGGTGCACACGCTGACCGGCGACCGCAAGGGAACACGGAGCCTCAGCGTTACCCGCAACCGCCGTTTGACGTTCAGCATCGACATCGCAAGGCACGAAATCTACGACGTAAACTTGGAAGACTACCACTAGGATAAAAGGAGTAAATGCCATGCCTATGAAAAACCCGCCCCATCCCGGAGATTTCATCCGGACGGAAATCATCCAGCCTGCGGGCTTGTCGGTAACGGCGGCGGCGGCCGCGCTTCAGGTTTCCCGGCCCGCGCTATCCAGCCTCCTTAACGGCAAGGCTGACCTCTCCGGGGACATGGCGCTCCGCGTTGAGAAAGCCTTTGGGGTGAAGATGGACACGCTCATGCGTATGCAAGCCTCCTACGACATCGCCCGGACCCGCAAGCGCGAGAACAAAATCCATGTTCGGCGCATTGCCCACTTGGCCGATGCTCAGGTATGAAGCGCAGCGCTGCATAAAATGGCGCGGTCATGATGAACAAGCAACAGATCTTCGCGAAATCTTAAGTCTTACCGTTTCTTCAGCGGTACTGCGGGGTCGTACGTCACCGCCGCTTCGAACATCGAATCCGGCAGCTTCAGGTTGTAGCTGGCAACGTTGATGAAGCGCTGTTGCGAAGTCTCTCCGTTGTAATAACGGGTAATGGAGTGGGCGGTCCAGATTCCCTGCACCAGTTTGTAACTGTCGTAAACCTCATCTTCCACATTTTTCTGTTTGTCCTTCGGATCGCGCCACGAATAACTGATCTTGACCGGATAGTGCGTATTCTGGTCCAGGAAAACGCTCACTGAATCGTCCTGGCTGTTGAGCAGCGTGACCCCTTCGGTTACCTTTCCGTCCACTACCGCCGGACCATCGTAGAACAGGGCCACGTTCGGATCGCGTATCCACTTGCGGAAGATCCATTCGAGCGAATGCTGCCGGCGGCGAAGATAGTTCTCCAAATCCAGCTTATCCTGCGCCGCCGTTCCCTTGTACGTAACCTCGTATCCTTTGTCGCCGTTGTGAATCAGGACAATATCGGTCTTATTGGACTTGACGCCGCCGATGTCGATTTGCCCTGGGATGACATGAATGTCTTTCAAGCGGAGAACTTCGAAACGGTCCCTGTCCGGATACTCGACATAGTATCTGTAGGGAATCCCGGTGCTCTCGGTGCGCCCGTGATAGAGCGGATAATAGCGGCCTTCCTCAACCCGGTTTTCGTACGTGAGGTATGGTTGTCCTCCCAGCGCCTGGATGGTCCGATCGAGAACGGCCCGCGCCTGGCGGGCATTGTCGGAGTCGTTCATGTTGACGGCGGGTTGCGAGGGAGCGGGCGTTGGAGCGGTTTGGGCAACGCCGAGCGCGGAGAGCAGCAAAATGGCAAAAAAGCGATACATGGCTACCTGATTAGAAGCGGTCATGCTGATTTTAGCTGCACCAAAGAACACGTAGGGACAGCCGCCCCTTCGACAAGCTCAGGGCGGGCTCTCGGCTGTCCGGTCGCGCGGAGTAATGCCGACCATCTCCTTACCCCACCAGCACCGCCCCGCCGTTCACGTTGAAAACCTCGCCGGTGATAAATCCGGCATAGGGCGTGCACAGGAACAGAATCGGCCCAGCGATCTCTTCCGGCGTTCCCACGCGCCCCAGCGGGATGGCGCGAAAAACCTTCTGGCGCGTCGGTGGATCATTCAGCGCCGACGCCGCCATATCCGTATCCACCCACCCCGGCGCCACCGAGTTAATGTAGATGTGGTCGCGCGCCAGTTCCGTCGAGAGTCCTTTCACCATGCTGATCAGCGCGCCTTTGCTGGCCGCATAGTCACAGTGGAAAGCTTCGCCGCGCTGGCCGGCGGTCGAACTGACCAGCACGATGTGGCCGCCGCCCTGCTTCTTCATCTGTCCCACCGAATGCTTGACCAGTGCAAACACGCTGTCCAGATTCACCGCGATGGTGCGATGCCATTGTTCATCGGACATGCGATCAATGGGCGCATCCTCCGGCGGCCAGATGCCGTGATTCGCGACCAGAATGTCGAGACGTCCGAAGGCCGAAATCGCAGACAATACCAGTTGCCGCGCCGCCTCCGTGGTCGAAAGATCACTCTGCACCGCGCGACAGTTTCCCGCGCCACATTCACGCACCAGATCCTCGGCCTGCGCCTTCGCCGCCTGATAATTGAAGACAACTTTCGCGCCCGCAGCCACAAACATCCGCACCGCCGCCGCGCCAATCCCGCGCGATCCGCCGGTGATAAGAGCAACTTTAGAATTGAGAGTCAGATGCATTAGCGCATACAAGTATCGCACGCCAAACGCAGGAAAAAAGAAAGGCGGCCGGATGGCCGCCCACTTGAAAACTATTCACTGACCACTATCCACTGGCCTTACGCTGTAGCCGGCCGCTCGCCGCCTTTGGCTGGAGCCCGTTCCGGCTTGATCACCTGCTGCACGCCGTCGTCGGTCTTCGCTGGCAACGGCTTGATCGGCGGCAGGTCCTGCCCCTCGACGAGCATCTTGATCTCCGTGGCGTCCAGCACTTCGCGTTCGATCAGCGCCTTCGCGATCCGGATCAGCCTTTCGCGATTCTCCGAGAGGATCCCCTTCGCCGTCGCGTACCCCGTGCTCACCATCTTCTTGACTTCTTCGTCAATCTGGATGGCGGTGGCTTCGCTGTAGTCGCGGTGTTGCGCGATCTCGCGTCCCAGGAAAATCTGCTCTTCCTTCTTGCCGAAGGTCAGCGGCCCCATGTTGCTCATGCCCCACTCGCAAACCATCTTGCGCGCCAGTTCCGTGGCCCGCTCAATGTCGTTGCCCGCGCCCGTCGACATCTGGTTCAGGAAAAGCTCTTCCGCAATGCGCCCACCCATCAGAATGGCAATCTGCGTGTCGAGATAGTTCTTGTAGTAGTTGTGGCGATCGTCGGTCGGCAACTGCATGGTCAAACCGAGCGCCATGCCGCGCGGAATGATCGTGACCTTGTGCACCGGATCGGAGTGCGGCAGCATGGCAGCCACCAGCGCGTGTCCGGCCTCGTGGTACGCCGTGTTCTTCTTCTCTTCATCGGAGAGCAGAAGCGACTTGCGTTCCACGCCCATCAGCACTTTGTCTTTCGCCACTTCGAAGTCGTACATCAGTACGGCCTTGCGGTTCTGCCGGGCCGCAGCCAATGCCGCTTCATTCACCATGTTGGCCAGATCCGCGCCAGAGAAGCCCGGTGTGCCGCGGGCGAGTACCGACAAATCCACATCTTCCGCCAGAGGAATTTTGCGGGTGTGCACGCGCAGAATTTCTTCCCGTCCGCGAACATCTGGACGATTCACCACCACGCGCCGGTCAAAACGCCCCGGGCGCAGCAACGCCGGATCGAGTACATCCGGACGGTTGGTCGCCGCCATCAGGATCACGCCGTCGTTCGATTCGAAGCCGTCCATTTCCACCAGCAACTGATTCAAAGTCTGCTCGCGCTCATCGTGTCCACCGCCGAGCCCAGCGCCGCGGTGACGTCCGACGGCGTCAATTTCGTCGATGAAGATGATGCAGGGAGCGTTTTTCTTACCCTGTTCGAACAGATCGCGGACGCGGCTCGCGCCCACGCCCACGAACATTTCAACAAAGTCGGAGCCGGAGATGGAGAAGAACGGAACATTCGCTTCGCCCGCAACCGCGCGCGCCAGCAAGGTCTTGCCAGTTCCCGGAGGTCCAACCAGCAGCACGCCCTTGGGAATGCGTCCGCCAAGTTTCTGGAACTTCTGCGCTTCGCGCAGAAACTCGATAATTTCGTGAAGTTCTTCCTTGGCCTCATCCACGCCAGCCACGTCTTTGAACGTGATCTTTTTCTGCTGCATGGAGAGCAGCCGCGCCCGGCTCTTGCCGAACGACAGCGCCTTGTTTCCACCCGTCTGCATCTGCCGGATCATGAAGAACCAAAGCGCTCCCAGCAGAACCAGCGGTGCCAGATTCAGAATCCAGCTTGGCCAGGTGCCGTTGCTGATGTCCTTGAAGCCGTACGGAACACCCTTCTCCGTCAACTTCTTGTACATATCCGGATAGTTCGCCGGCACAATCGTGTGAAATGGCGAGTCGTTCTTAAACTTCCCTTTCACTTCCTGGCCGATAAACATCACGTCGTGGACATTGCCCTGGTCCACGTCCGACAGAAATTCAGAAAAGCCAATTTCCTTTTCCTTCTGGGTATTGCTGCCGGTTTTCACCACCTGCCAGAGCAGGAAGGCCGAGACCACGATGACCGCCCAGAAAAGTACCGTCTTAATCGTCGAATTCACTAAAAACTCCTCTACGTGCAGCCCCATCCCTACCAAAGAAAGACGCCGCCTCTTCAGCCCATATTAGATGCCGGAGGCAGTAATTCGGACTGGGAAAAGCCTGCCCCTCAATTCTAGACCCTTTCCAAAGAAAACGGGAAACCAGGGGGAAGTAACAGAAGTCATGGGATACCAGATCCCACGTAGGGGCGGACGCCCTCCTTCGACTATCGCGTGGAAGCTGGGCCTTGCTGCGGCTACGAGCTTCGAGCCGCGAGCTTCGAGCAACCCACGCTCTCGCTTTGGCTCGTAGCTCGCAGCTCGAAGCTTCAGGTCGTCGCCGCCACATACGGCAGGTTTCGTCCCGTCTGCTCCGGACTACCCAATCCATAGCCGCAAAGAAACGCGTCATCCACCAGAAATCCGAAATAGTCCGGCTGCAGCGGTACCCGGCGCGCCGACTGGCGATCCAGCAGCGTAACCAGCTTCACCGACGCCGCGCCCCGCCCGCGCAAGTCGTTCATCAGGAATTCACTGGTCACCCCCGAGTGCACCAACCCCTCGACCAGCAACACGTGCTTGTCTGCAATCGCCAGTTCGTGGCTGAAGAGAATCTCCAACACAGCGGATTCACCCCGCTTGCTCTGCTTGTAGCTCGGTTTGATAAAGGCGCAGATGATGGGTACATCGATTGCCCGCACCAGATCGGCCATGAACAGGAAGCTGTTTTCCAGAATCCCCAGCGCGATCACTTTCTGGCCGCGATAATCGTCGGAAATCTGCCGTCCCAGTTCGCGGACTCTCTTCTGGATCTGGTCGGCCGAGATCACCTGACGCAACCCGGCATTCGTCGAAACATTCATAGCGGAAGTGGCGCCCTCCAGCGTGGTAATTGTGAAGCTGTAACTCTGAAGCAGCAACTCTAACCATGGCATGTTACATCATGCCCGCGATCTCGCGAATCCAAATCGCTTTCGCAGCCCCTGCCGGCGCCCGAAAAGCCGCCGGAACCGCAAACCCCCGCACCCAGACGAGCCCGCAGCCTTCCGCGACCGCAACCGGCCAGAGCTTTTTCTCCGCTCCGGTCGCATGCCGGTCACTCAGCAACTCCTTCACTTTCTTTGCCGCCGCCGTATGCGCCGGCCAGAAACGATCTCCGGCCCGCCAGTTGCGGATCAGAACTTCCTTCGGCATACGCGCCAGATCCAGCAACTGCCCGCGCTCATTCTCCTGAACCCCACCCGCATCCACCACCCGAGCTTCTATGCAAGCGCCCAGTTCAGGAACCTGCACAGCGCCCGGCACCGCTAGAGCGTACTGATAGTCCGCCGCTTCGCTCCGGCCGCCGGGAGGTCCCAATTCCAGCAAAAGTTCCTGCCGTCCACGTCCCCGTCCAAGTCGAAGATTCCGCCGGAGAAGATTCCGGCCGCCCGGCAGCTCCAGTCTCTTGCCGGCCGATCCTCGCGCCAGTTCCAGCGCCTCCTCGATCAGCCGGAACGAGATACTCAGATCTGGCACATTCGTTTCCAGCCATGCGCGCACCAGCCGGCGCTGGGCCGCCAGCGGAAGCGCCAGCAGCGGCCCCACCGCCAGCCCCGGTAGAGACGCGGCTTGCCGCGTCCCATCGCCAGCGGCCCCGCTCTTTCCCCGAACCTCGGGGTGCACGCGTTCCCAATGCTCCTCCTCGGCCCGCGCGATTTCCGCCAGCTCACCCATGTGTTCGATCGCGGCCTCGCCAAATTCTTCCCCGATGATCGGCAGCAACCGGTGCCGCACGCGATTACGCAGGAAGGCAACATCCCGATTCGACGAATCTTCACGCCAGCTCTGGCCCCGCTCGCGCAGAAATTCCTGCAATGCAGCGCGCCGAAAGCCCAGCAGCGGCCGTACCAACTCGCCAAACGCGTGCCCCTGCTCCAGTTCCTCGAACACGATCCGCGGATGAATGCCCGAAAGTCCCCGAATGGCGGTACCGCGAAAAATGCGCAGCAGCACCGTCTCCGCCTGATCGTCGAGAGTGTGCGCCGTCGCAATCTTGGTAACGCGACCCTCCCGCGCCAGCTGGCGAAAAAAACCGTAGCGCAGTTCACGCGCGGCCGCCTCGATGCCGGAACCGATGCCGGAACTATGTCTGCCGTCAACCGGCGCCTCGCAGACATGCAGTTCGAGCCCGTGCTGCCGCGCCAACTTCGCGACAAACCGCTCGTCCTCGTCCGCCTCTTCTCCGCGCAGTTTGTGATTTACATGCGCAACCGACAGCACGATCCCCAACTCGGCCCGCAACTCCAGCAGCAGGCAAAGCAAAGCCACAGAATCCGCCCCACCTGAAACCGCTACCGCCAAGCGGTCCCCCGCGCGAATCGATTCCTGCTTCTGAATTGTCTTCAACAACCGCTCGGCCAGCGCGTGCACGGAGAAATGGTACAGGAATCAGTACCCAGTACCCAGTTGCCAGTGCCCAGCAAACCGCTGACTCTGAGAACTGGGTACTGGCAACTGGGTACTGGGTACTGGTATGCTGTCCCGCAATGTGGGAAGTTTTTCGCTGGACTGCTGGGTTTCTGCTGATGGTCATGCTCGCCCCGACCTTCGAGCCGCTGGCGATGGCCTGTGCTGCCCAGCCGGAAGCCATGCACTGCATGCGCCAGTCGGTGCGCGTGGATGCGACGCAGCCCGCGATGCCATGCCATCATGCGATGGCACAGTCGAAGCCGCCCCAGCCCGAATCATCCGAAACCTCGTTTCAAGCCATCAACAACGATAGCTGCTGTCCGAACCATTGCTGCTGCGGCGCTACCACCTCCGAATGGGCGCAGCCCGCTTCCAGTCTGCTCTCTTGTTTAAGTCTCCTGATCGAACCAGCGTGCCAATTACAAAGCGCGGTAATTCAGTCACGCGATATCTCCGGACACGATTCCGCCCGCGCCCCTCCTCGCAGCTAAGCCCTCTTACCGAACCCTGAAATAGCAACTCTGCTACGAGCTACGAGCGAACACCGAACACAAATCGGTTGCTCGAAGCTCGCGGCTCGTAGCTCGCAGCCCGCAAACACCAAGGACATACAAGACATGACTCGCCTCAAGCTGCTGGCACTCGCCGCTCTGCTGTTGTTAGCCCCCGCCGCCTTCGCCAACGTCTACGGCGCCGTTCGCGGCGTTGTGCACGACCCGCAACATCGCCCGATTCAAGACGCCATGGTGATGCTCAAAGCCAAATCGTCGGAGTGGGCAAAGAGCGTCACCACGGACGCCAACGGTGAATTCCAACTCAACGCCGTGCCGCTCGGCGAATACTCCGTCAGCGTTGCCAGTAAGGGCTTCGCGCAAACTTCACAGGATGTCATCGTCATCTCGGGATCTGTGCCCGTCGTTCACTTTCAGTTGCAGGTGGCCTCGGCAAATGAAAAAGTCACCGTCTCTGGCTCGCTTGCAGTCGTTGCCACCGACAGCGCCACTCCCACCACGCTCGTCAGCCGCCTCGACATCGAGCGCGCTCCCGGCGCCGACCGCACCAACAGCCTGTCCATGATCACCGACTACGTTCCCGGCGCCTACGTCACCCACGACATGCTCCACATGCGCGGCGGCCATCAGACCACCTGGCTCCTGGACGGCATCCCCATCATCAACACCGCCATCGCGCAAAATCTCGGCGCCCAGTTCGATCCCAAAGACATGGATTACGTCGAGGTCGATCGCGGCAGCTATGGCGCCGAGTTCGGCGACCGCACCTACGGCGTCTTCAACGTCGTGCCCCGCACCGGTTTCGAGCGCAACAACCAGGCCGAACTCGTCCTCAGCGCCGGCAATTTCTACCAGACCAATGACGCGCTCAGCTTCGGCAGCCACACCGAACGCTTTGCGTACTACGCCAGCGTCAACGCCAACCGAAGCAATCTCGGTCTGCAGCCGCCCGTTCCGCAGGTTGTGCACGATGCTGTCAACGGTGTAGGCGGCTTCGGATCATTCATTTTCAACGTCGATCCCTCTAACCAGCTTCGCCTGATGACTTCGCTCCGCCGCGACTATTTCCAGATCCCTTACGATCCTTTCCCCAACGACATCGAGAACAACCCTGGGAGCGGTCAGTACTCCCCCAGCATCGGCCTGCGCGATGGCCAACACGAGGCCGATGCCGGCGTCCTGTTCACCTGGGTCCACACTTTCAACTCGCATCTCATGACCACGGTTTCGCCCTTCTATCACTACAACAGCGGAGACTACGCCAGTAAGCCCACCGACACTCCCATTGCCACCACTGAAGACCGCAGCTCCAGTTACGCCGGAGGTCAGACCAGCTTCGCCGCCAACTACAAGAAGAACGATCTGCAGGTTGGATTCCTCAGCTTCTACCAGCGCGATAACCAGATCTTTGGAGCCGTTTTCAGTCCGCTCAGTTATCCTCCGCCCGTACCCTTGCCCTTCACCGATACCGAGCGCCCCACCGCCAATCTCGAAGCCTTCTACATCGACGACAAATTCAAACCCTTTTCCTGGCTGACGCTCTCCGCCGGCTTGCGCCCCACGCGATTCTCCGAAGGCAACTTTGCGGCCACTGCGACCGCACCGCCAGTCTCCGAGTCCGCCATCAGCCCGCGTTTCGGCGCCACCGTCACCATCCCGCGCCTGCGTTGGACATTCCGCGCCTTCTACGGACACTACTACCAGGCGCCGCCGATCGAAACCGTTTCCGGTCCGCTGCTGCAGTATGTCAAACAAAACAACGTGGGCATCATCCCGCTCTACGGTGAGCGCGACGAAGAACATCAGTTCGGCGTCACCATCCCTTTCCGCGGATGGGCCCTGGACGCCGATAACTTCAAAACCAACGTCGCCAATTTTCTCGATCACAACAACATCGGAGCTTCCAACATCTTTTTCCCCATCACCGTTTCCCAATCCTTAGTTCGTGGATGGGAACTCACCCTGCGTTCTCCCCGCTTCGCCCATCGCGCCCAGATTCACCTCGCCTACTCCAACCAGATCGCCGAGGGCAGCGGCACCATCACCGGCGGCCTCACCGATTTCACGCTCGCTCCCGGACTCAGTCCGCTCGACCATGACCAGCGCAACACGCTCAACGTAGGCGGCGACGTCAGCCTGCCTTGGCGCTCCTATGCCTCTACCAACGTCTATTACGGCTCCGGCTTCAGCAACGCTTTCCCCGGCGCGCCATATCCGGGCAATTATCTCCCGCAGCACACCACGTTCGATCTGTCGCTCGGCAAAGACTTCGGGGAACGTTTCACCGCGTCCCTCAGCGCGTTAAACGTCGCCAACCGCCGCGTCGAGTACGACAACAGCCTCACCTTCGGCGGATATCACTGGAACCTACCGCGCGAAATCTATGTGCAAGTGCGCTATAGGTTCCACTATTGAGGGGTGGGGCGGCCGAGAGCTGACAGCTGACGGCTCGTCTGCATCCAACCAACTAGGGCGGCGAGATCGGTTTGACGCTGTTCCGGTACGCTCCGTATAATGCAAAGCGTCCACACCCTGATCAGCACGCTGGCGGTTTCGGCGTGAAGAGAGCCGGGCGTCGTACGCGCCTTGCGCGCTCGCTGCGCCGGTTTCAGGTCTATGTTTCAGGTCATGTTTCAGGTCATGTTTCAGGTATATGACTGATAAGCTCGGGTTGCGATCAGCCTCGTTGAGCCCAGCGAGCTGGAAGCTTCCAGCAGTTCCGAAAAATTCGAAGGAGTTCAAAGGATCCAATGATTAAGAAGTTTGCGCGCGTCACCGTGGCCGTAGTGTTCGGCCTCTCCCTCTTCGCTCTGGCCCAAGCCGACCAGGCTGCCGGCACTCCCGCGGCAACCCCCACGCCCAACGCTCCCTCCGCTGCTGCTGCTGCGGCCAAGGCTACTGGCACCAAAGTCGGCACCATCAACATCGAACAGGCGATCTTCGCCTCCAACGAAGGACGGAAAGATTTCGACGCGCTCGCCAAGAAGTTTGAACCCAAGCAGAACGAACTGAAGGGCCTGGCCGACGAAATCGACAGCCTCAAGAAACAGCTCAATGCCCAGCAGGATAAGTTGAACGACGAATCGCGCGACAAGCTGTTAAAGCAGATCGAGACGAGACAGAAGAGTTTCGATCGCGCTACGCAGGACGCTCAGGAAGATTTCCAGGCCCAGCAGGGCGAGATCGGAAATAAAATCCTCACCAAGATGGCTCCACTCATCGTGAAGTACTCGAGCGAAAACGGCTATGGCATGATCCTGGATACGTCCCAACAGTGGCCGCGCGGCCCGGTGATCTGGTACGGACCGGCCGTGGACATCACGCAACCGATCGTCGAAGCCTACAACGTGCAGTCGGGTGTGCCGGCGCCAGTTGCGGGCAGCACACCTGCCAAGCCCGTAAGGCCGGCAACCACCAAACCCGCTGCGCCCGCGACCAAGCCGCCGGCAACCACTCCGCCGAAACAGTAGCGACACCGCTCGGATCGTTTCAGTTCCAGTTATTTATTTCGGAAGACGTTACTTCTTAAGACCGCGTGCAGACGCGGTCTTTTTTTCGCTTCTTTTTCGCGTCGGTAACTAACTTTTGTTTTCGCTTCCCCTCATCGCGCAGGATCAAATCGCAAACCGCACTTTTTGGTAGGGAGTACGGGCCCGTTCCGGAGGGCACACTATGTTCAGCACTATGTGCAGCCGATCTATCCGTCAATCGCGCGCCAGGCCCGCGTTCAGGGCACGGTCGAGTTGCGGGCGATCATCAGCAAGGCAGGGACGATCGAGAATCCAGTCGTGGTCCGTGGACACCCGATGCTGGCCACAGCCGCGATTGAAGCGGTCCGGCAATGGCGCTACCGCCCTTACCTGCTGAACAACGAGCCCATCGAAGTGGAGACCGAAATCGCGGTGAACTTTGTGTTATCGGGCAGTTAACATCAAGAGTTAACATCAGCAGTTAACAGCGAAGCGCGCGGCGCTCGCTATAATCGGCTACGTGAACGTGTCGCGTCCCGATTTGCCGCAACTGCCCGACCGCCGCTCGCTGATTCTCGACGGCCGGACCTGGGCGGAAGTTTCTCTGGTAGCGCTGGGAGAAAACTTTCACGCGGTACAGAAGCATGTTGGCGACGGCGTCACCATTTGTGCGGTGGTCAAAGCCGATGGTTACGGCCACGGTGCGGTGGAGTGCGCGCGCGCGCTCGAATCCGAAGGCGCGCAGTGGCTGGGAGTAACCGATGCCGCGGAAGGCCTGGCGCTGCGCGGCGCCGGCACCAAGGCCCGCATCCTGCTGATGACAGGCATCTGGAAGGGCGAGGAAGATGGGATCGTCGCCCAGAATCTCACTCCCACGATCTGGGAACCATGGCACATTGAGTTGCTGGAACGAGCTGCGCGTAAACGGCATAGTGTTTTGCCCGTGCATCTGAAGCTCGACTCGGGCATGAACCGTCTTGGCGCATCGAAGGAAGCGTGGCCGCATCTGTGCGAGATGTTATCCGCGTGCGAGCACCTGAGTCTGGAAGGAGTGAGCACGCACTTCGCGTCGGCGGAAGTGCTGGACGCCGAAGACGCGGTGCGCCAGATGAAGTGCTTTGAAGAGGGACTTGCGGTCCTGCGCAATTACGGGCTCCGACCTTCGCTGGTGCACATGGGAAATTCCGCCGCCATGAGCGCGCGGCCCGAGACGTGGAAGACCATGGTGCGTCCGGGCATCGCGCTCTACGGATATTCACTTGCCTTCACGCGTGCCGGCGAGCCCGCCGCCGTGGCTCCGCTACCGTTGCGTCCGGTGCTTTCGTGGAAGACGCGAGTGCTGACGGTGAAGGAAGTCGCCGCGGGACAAGCGGTCGGCTACATGGGCACTTTTGTGACCAGAACGCGGAGCCGCATCGCGGTGCTGCCCGTCGGTTATGCGGACGGGTATCCGCGGCTGCTTTCGAATCGCGCGCGGGTGATCGTGCGCGGCGAATATGCGCCGGTTGTGGGACGCGTCTCGATGGACCTGACGATCGTGGACGTCGGCCACATTCGCGGTATCGCGGTGGGAGATGAAGTCATCTTGATCGGACGGGGCGTCGGCGAAAGCAGCGGCAAGAGCGTCGACGCTGTAGAGCTGGCGCGTTGGTGCGAAAGCGTGCCCTACGAAATTCTGTGCGGCTTGTCGCAGAGGGTGCCGAGAGTTTATAGCAGCGCTTAGCTCTTGGCTTTTAGCTAAAACGGCTGAATGCTGCTTGCTGACGGTCGGGTGCTGAATCCTGCCGTTGAACTGACCGGATTCGCCAATCTGAGCCCCGCTGTTGTATTTCTAGAATAGACATGCCCTCGCGCTACGCTCAATGGATGTACGACTGGGAGACCCGGCTCACGTCGGTGGACAATAATCGTGTGGTGCGTCCGCTGGACTGGGGACTGGATTGGACCGAGGGATGGCCCGGCCGCAACGGCGGTCCTTCTGGGCAGGACTTGGGACAGGGCTCACGCGATCTGCTGGAATATTTCTCGCGGTTCAACGACCGCATCATTCGGGCGAGCGACGACTTTTACTCTTACCAGAAGCCGGCGGATTTCCGGTTGGAGCGCCGCGAGGTTCAGGTATTCAGCACGCGCGAAGTGCCCGACCCGCGGCTGGAAGAAAAAGTTCGTGGCACTCATGCGGAGTTTTTGCGTTTCACCTCGCCGGTCGTGACGCCTTTCCCCGAGAACAATCTGGTGAACGCGCGCTGGTTTCAGGCACGCGGACGCCGCGCCGTGGTTCTGCTGCCGCACTGGAATTCCGATGCGCTTTCCTACAACGGCCTCTGCCGGGTGCTGAACTGGATGGGGATTGCGGTGCTGCGGCTGAGCATGCCGTATCACGACATTCGCCGGCCGGCGGAGATCGACCGCGCCGACTATGCCGTTTCCGCCAACATTGGACGCACGCTCGATTCGGTGCGCCAGGGCGTGATCGATGCGCGCTGCTGTCTCGACTGGCTGGAATCGCAGGGTTACAACCGGCTGGGAATCGTCGGGACGAGCCTGGGATCGTGCTATGCGTTTATCGCCACCGCGCACGATCCGCGGATTCAGGTGGCTGCCTTCAATCACGCCTCGACTTACTTTGCCGACGTGGTGTGGCACGGGCAGTCCACGCGCCACATCCGCGAGGGGCTGGAAACGGCAATCAATCTGGAGAATCTGCGGCAGGTGTGGCGCGCCGTCAGTCCAATCGTCTACTTCGATAAGTTTTCGCGCTGGCCGCGCCGCTCGCTCATTATTTATGCGAAGTACGACATGACGTTCCTGCCGGAATTTTCCGAGCAGGTGGTCGAGGAATTCGAGAAGCACAACCTGGATCATAAAGTCGTCGTGCTGCCCTGCGGGCATTACACCATGGGAGAGACTCCGTATAAATACATGGATGGATGGCAGCTGGTTAGTTTTCTGCGGACGGCGTTTGATTAGGTTTTGGCGCTCCGCTTGACTAAGTACCCCCCTCCCCCCATATTTCTGCAAAATATTAAAAAATAAGGAGTTACTTGTAAAATATTCCAGGATAAGGACTTAGGGCTACTTTTTCGCTTCCCGAACGGTCTACCCTCCGATCACTCGAAAAAAATTTATTAACGCGATCTTTAGAATCATTGGTTTAGGAGGAAGTTCCTTCCAAATCTTTGAGTCTAAAGGGGTAATTCGCAAAATATTCCGGAATAAGGACTTAGATTGGCAAAGGTCTCCGAAAATACTTTGGGGCAGTTTCGAGGTGCGTCGGCTTTCGACGGACACTCTTCGAAACTGCCCCAATCAACTTCTACTATTGCAGCGTTGCGGTCTGGAAGTCAACGATTATTGTGGAAGAATGGCTTGCGAAGACTGGCTGACTTCCCAATTTGGGAATGGGGTTCGTATCCCAGAGTTACGGGGGCCGTTTGTGATGAAAAAGAGAACAGTATCGCGGGGATCGGACGCCTAGCTATCGGCTGCAGTGGAATCCCACCCTTGCGCACAGAACGCGCAAGGATGGGGCACCCGGTATTCTACCACCCGGCGTAGAATGAAAGCGCGCACCAGTCAGATGGCCGAATACAAACCGCAAAACCCGGAGGAGCATTTCGCGCTGCAGCGTACAACCAGAGCTGCGGAAATCGTAAAGGCTGTTTTTGAGGCCCAGCAGAAGGGAAACGAAGAAAGCAGAAGTGCGAATGAACGCTTCTACGGCAGCCTCGCACTATTTTCCAGTGGCACTATCGCCCTGAGCGTTACCTTCTTGGGATACCTGAAAAACCTATCAAAGCCGATTCAGCATCCACACAGGCTTATGGCGTGTTGGATTTGCCTGCTGACGTGCGCCGCTTGTTCGTTGTTCTGGTTATTCGTTTATGGCCACTACAGCCATTACTTTCACGAATGGCAAACTGCGAACGCGCTCAAGGAACAATACGAAACCGAAGCCAAGGAATACCCGACGCTGGCGCGCAACGCAATAAGCGTTCAAACTAAGGCGCCGATGTCCCAGAAGGAAATCGCGGACTTCATATCCAACCGGAAGGAAGCAGCCTCGATATTAGGTAAAAAGGCAGCGGGTGCCAAAGACCGCGAGAAGTTTTACATGCGATTCTGGCGCGTGCTTGGGTGGATTGCACAAGGCAGCTTCTTGGGTGGATTGGCCCTACTTCTCGCTTTTGCTGTCAGAAATATCTAGGGAAAAACCCGGGAAAAACGAGGAAAAACCGGGGACAGACGGGACGTACCCCAAGTTCTAATCCGCAAAAACCGGTGAACGTCCCGTCTGTCCCCAGACGGGTAGCCCACTCAAGCCCGGTTTTGGCTTGAGTGGGGATGTTCACATGTCACAGACCTAGTCCGGCGAACAAACTAGATTGTCCTCATGCCTTGGGGACTGACGCGCTTTCACCACAGCGGGCAGAGTCATTTCGTCACATTCTGCTGTTACCATCGCCGTCGGTTGTTTACCACGGATGCAAGCCGACGAATCTTCGAGTCAGCTTTGGAGCGGGTGCGGCGCAGTTTCAGGCTTCAGGTTTACGGGTATGTGGTCATGCCGGAGCATGTTCATCTGCTGCTTAGCGAACCACAGCGGGATACGTCCAGCGATCGAACTGCCCCACTCAAGCCAAAAGACGGCTTGAATGGGCCACCCGTGCCAAAACCGGGCTTGAGTGGGCCACCCGTCCTGCTCAGCGAACCGCGACAGGATACGCTGGCCGATGCGCTGAAGTCGTTGAAGCAAGGAGTATCTCGGCGTTTGATTGGGAAACTCCCACTCAAGCCAAAACCAGGCTTGAGTGGGGCACCCGAGCATTTCTGGCAAAAGAGGTACTACGATTTCAACATTCGAAATTACCCGCAATTTGTGGAAAAGCTGCGCTATCTTCATCGCAATCCGGTGAAGGCTGGGTTGTGCGAACGTCCGGAGGACTGGGAGTGGAGCAGTTTTCGCCACTACGCAACTGGGTGTGAGGGACGGGTCGAGATCGAGTCGGAATGGACGGCACGAAAACGCGAACGCGAGGCGGGAAGACTTTGTCCAGCCGTCGAACTGCCCCACTCAAGCCAAAAGCAGGCTTGAGTGGGCCACCCGTGTACTTTCCCAAAATGCTCGCAGGCCTTCGCGGACAGGAGTGTCCGCGCTACACTTGGCGCGGCATCCGGGTAAAATAGGATTCGGTACACAACCATGAAAAATTCCGCCATGTCGCGCCCGCTCTATGAAGTTGATCCCGAAATTTCGAACGCTATCGACAACGAAGTTCGCCGCCAGCACGAAGGGCTGGAACTGATTGCTTCGGAAAACTTTGTCAGCGAGGCTGTGCTTGAAGCCGCCGGGTCCGTGTTCACCAACAAGTATGCGGAAGGCTATCCCGGCAAGCGGTATTACGGTGGATGCGAGTTTACCGACGTGGTGGAGAGTCTAGCGCGGGAGCGGGCCAAGAAACTTTTTGGCGCGGAGCATGCGAACGTGCAGCCGCACTCGGGATCGCAGGCCAATCAAGCCGCTTACGCGGCTGTGCTGCAGCCCGGCGACACGGTTCTTGGTTTAAATCTGGCTCATGGCGGGCACCTCACGCATGGACATCCTCTGAATTTCTCGGGCAAGACATACAAGATCGTTCCGTACGGCGTGACCAGGGAAACCGAGACGATCGATTACGACGACCTGGAGAGGATCGCCACCGAGGCGCGCCCGAAGCTGATTATTGGCGGCGGCAGCGCTTATCCGCGGATCATCGATTTCGTCCGCATGCGTCAGATTGCGGACAAAGTTGGCGCACTCTATCTGGTGGATATGGCGCACTTCGCGGGACTGGTGGCGGGTGGAGTGCATCCTTCGCCGGTGCCGCACGCGCAAATTGTGACTTCGACCACGCACAAGACGCTGCGCGGGCCGCGCGCGGGCATGATCTTGAGCAAGCAGGAATTTGCGGCGCCGATTGATAAGACGGTCTTCCCCGGAATACAGGGAGGACCGCTGGTGCACATCATTGCCGCCAAGGCGGTGTGCTTCCTCGAGGCATCGCAACCGAGCTTCCGCGGCTACGCGCGGCAGATCGTGGCCAATGCGAAGGTGATGGCCGAGACGCTGGCGGCCGATGGCTATCGCATCGTCTCCGGTGGAACGGACACGCACCTCATGCTGGTGGACGTGTTCGCGAAGGGAATGCTGGGAAGCGAGGCGGAGAAAGCTCTCGGTGAGGCCGGCATTACGGTCAACAAGAACGCGATTCCGTTTGACACGAATCCGCCGATGAAGCCGAGCGGCATTCGCATTGGCACTCCGGCCGTGACGACGCGTGGCATGAAAGAAGCGGAGATGCGGCAGATTTCGCACTGGATCGCGGAGGCGCTCGATCACCGGACGGACGCCGCCGTGCTGGCGAAAATCCGCAAGCAGGTGCTGGGGATGGCGGAGCAGTTTCCGCTGTATGCCGAGCGGCGCGCGCGGGCGCAGGCGGAGGTCAAGGCATAATATTTTATGAATTGTCATCCCAATTATGGAGTCTAGCGAATTCCCTGTGTTCCCCTGTGCCCTCTATGGTTAAATTCCATTCGTGAAAGTAGCCATCGACATCCGTCGCATGACGGAATTCGGGATTGGCACCTATATCCGGAACGTGGTGCGCACGCTGGCGCGCCTGGACCGCGAGAGCAAGTACTTCCTCATCGGATCGCCGGAGAAGGTGGCGGAATGTGGGGCGCTGCCGCCGAACTTCCACGCGGTGGCGCTCGAGGGACGCGATGACACGCTGAAAGGGACCCACGATTTCCGGGCGATCGTGCGGCGCCTGGAGTGCGACTTGGTTCACGTTCCGAACCTGTTCTGGATTCCGCGCGGGCTGAGTTGTCCTTATGTTCTGACCGTGCACGACCTGTTGGAGCACATGTATGGATCGCGCGACCTTTCCAGTTTGCGGCGCAGCCTGTACTTTTATCTGACGCGGCGCGTGTTGCGCAAGGCGGCGCGCGTGATCGCGGTGTCGCAATTCACCAAGAACGAAATCGAAAAGCTCCTGGCCATTCCGGATGAGCGCATCGAGGTAGTGTACAACGCGATTGACGAACGTTTTCTGCACGGCCATGCCACCGAATCGGATCGTGAGCTGATTGCCCAGCGCTATCTGGTGAACTACCCGTTCATTCTCTATGCGGGTGCGATTCGGCCGCACAAGAATGTGGTACGCATCATTGAAGCGTTTTCGGCGCTGAAGAGCGAACTTCAGAAGGAGCAGCAGTTCCCGGATCTGAAGCTCATCATCATCGGGGACGATCTTTCGAGCCACCCGCGGCTGCGACGCACCGTGGTGCGCAGCGGCGTGCAGAACGACGTGCGTTTCCTGGGTTTCGTGCCCATCGAAGTGCTGCGCATTTTTTATGATGTAGCCAAGATTTTTGTGTTTCCATCGCTCTACGAGGGATTTGGATTGCCACCACTGGAAGCGATGGCCCACGGAACTCCGGTGGTCACTTCGAACACTTCGAGCCTGCCGGAAGTTGTGGGGAGCGCGGCGTTGCTGGTGAATCCGGAAAACGTGTTTGAGATCCGGCGAGCATTGCAGCGAGCGCTGCTTGATCCGGCACTCCGCGAGCGGATGAAACAACGCGGCTATGATCAAGCTCAGCGATTTTCCTGGACGAATTCGGTGTCGAGAATCCTTGAGATTTACCGCGAAGTGGCGGGCGGCCGTGTTTCCCGCGGGGTTGCTGCGGACTAAGGGCCTTCTTACTCTCGTATAATGAAAAATTCCGCGATGAATTCGAGCGCTGCGCGCAATCTCGAATCGGCGACAATTGGGACCGTGACCCGTCCGACAATGATCCATCCGCCAACGATCCGTCCGAACCGGTTGCTTTCGGAGTGGCGGATTTGTGTGCTGGTGTTGATTGGGCTGTGGGCGGTCATCTATATGGCCGGACTCTCCCGGCCCGCCTTGCTCGACGATGCGGACACGGTGCATGCCCAGGCGGCGCGCGAAATGCTGCTTCGGCACGACTGGGTTACGCTGTACGCCAACGGCGTTCGCTATCTGGAAAAAGCTCCGCTGATGTATTGGGGCGTGGCTACGAGCTACACGCTGTTTGGCGTCAGCGAGTGGAGCACCCGCTTTCCGCTGATGCTGGGCGTGCTGGCGATGATTCTCGCCACGTACGGTTTGGGACGCTGGGCTTTGGGCAGCGAAGGCGGATTCGATTCCGGGCTGGTGCTCGGGACCGCGCTCGGACCGTATCTTTTTACGCGCTTTCTGATTCCGGACGTGCCCGTGGGTCTTTGGCTGACCCTGACGTTCTGGCTTTTTCTGGTATCGCTCGAGCAAACGAAACCTGCGCGCTGGACTTGCTGGGGACTCGCCGCAATGTGCGCGCTCAACGTGCTTACCAAGGGACTGATCGGGCTGGTGTTTCCGATAGGAGCGATCGGGATTTATCTGCTGCTGACGGGGAATTTGCGGCACTTGCTCAAGCTGCGTCTCGTTTCGAGCGCGCTCGTTTTTTTCGCGATCGCTGCGCCGTGGCACATTCTGGCGGCGCTGCGAAATCCGGCGCAAGGCCAGGTGCGCGGATTTCTGTGGTTCTACTTCGTCAATGAGCACATTTTGCGTTTCCTGAACAGGCGCGTTCCGCGCGACTACGACACGGTTCCGCTGGTGCTGTTCTGGGCGCTGCTGGTTTTGTGGCTGCTTCCCTGGACCGCGTTTCTTCCGCAGTCGCTGCGGGAAGTGCCGCGGCGGTGGCGTGAGTTCCGCGCGCAGATGTCGCGGCGCCAGCGTGCGTATCTTTTGTTTTTCTTGTGGAACCTGGTGATCGTGGGCTTCTTCAGCCTCTCGACGCGGCAGGAATACTACACGATCCCGGCGATTCCGGGGATGGCATTGCTGGTCGGCGGATGGCTGCAACGGGAGAGAGCATCCGCTGCGGATAGCCGGGAACGACGCAATGGGCGGATTTCGTCGGCGGTGTTGCTGGCGGTCGGCGTCATCATCGCGGTGGCTGGCTTTGCCTTGCTCTTCTTCTCGAAGGCGCCGGCTCGGGGCACGGACCTGTCGGACCTGCTGCGGAAAAATCCTCAGGACTACGCGCTCTCATTCGGGCACTTTCTGGATTTAACTCGGCAGGCAATGGGGGCATTCCGCGTGCCGTTGTTCGGCTTTTCACTCGCATTTTTGTTGGGAACGCTCGCCAACTGGATTCTGCGCCATCGCGGGCGGGCGGGGGCGGGGAATGCAGCGCTGGCGGCGATGATGGTGGTTCTGCTGTCGTGCGTGCGGATTGCGTTTGGCATCTTCTCTCCGATTATTTCGTCGAAGGATCTGGCGATGGCGATTCGCGAGCAGTACCGGCCGGGCGATCAGATCGTGGTCAGTGGGCTGTATGAGAACGCCTCTACCCTGAATTTCTACACTGGGCTGCGGCTGCGCAGTTTGCATCCGCCGGGCGGAAACATGTGGTACGGTGCGCAGTTTCCGGGAGCGCCGCGGGTTTTCGAGACGCAGGCATCGTTCTTGGAGATGTGGAATGGTCCGGGGCGCGTTTTCTTCTGGACGGATCAGGAAGATCCGGCGGCGTTGCGCGGATTAACGAGCTATGTAGTCGCACGCCGCGGTGGCAAGACTATTTTTGCCAACCAGCCGGTGGCGCCGGTTTCGCGATAGTCAGGCGGCCGTCTTTCAGATCGAAGACATCGCCCCGCCAGTGGATGCGGTTGCCCATAAAACTTGCGGCCCAGACGAGCGGCGCAATCAGGTCTCGCAAGGGCAGCAAGAGAATATTGCGGAGCACTTCGTTGCGGAAAATCTGGCGGTCGTGGAGGACGACCTCGGCAGCGACGAACCCGACGGCCAATCGCACGGCGAACGTCAGCGCGAATAGTAGCCACGCCCACGCAACCCCGTGGGCCGCTAGCAGCGTCACCAATGCCCAAGGCAGGCCGAAGGTGAAAAGCAGTCCGGCGTATCCCCAGCGGCGGGCGTCGCGAATGGTACGTGACCAACGCAGTTGATGGCGGAAAAACTGCCGCAGTGTGTAGGCGGGCAGAAATGTGGTGACGGTTACGGCGCTGAGTTCGACTCGCTTTCCGGTGGCGGCGATGCGACGGCCGAGTTCATAGTCGTCGGCGAGATAGTCGAGTAACGCTTCGAAGCCGCTGATGGCTTCGAGGTCACGACGGCGAAACGCCAGCGTTGAGCCCAACCCGAAGCGCAATCCTTTCTCAAGAAACCTTGCGCTCAGAATGCCAGGCACAAAGTCGGCGCCGATGCCCAATGCTTCGAGGCGCGAGCCGAGGGTCGGGCTGGCGACACCGCGGTAAAGGCAGGTCACCAGTCCCACGGAAGCGTCTGCGAGCGGCGTGATCACCTTCCGCAAATAATCCGAAGGGACACGGATGTCGCCGTCGTTCACCAGGAGAATTTCGTGGCGCGCCGCGGGCAACATCTGCGCCAGATTGCTGACTTTGATATTTGCTCCGAGAACTCGATCGCACACGACCAGCTCGATCGGAAGGTTGGGATATTTCGCCTGGAGCTTGCGCACCACCTCGATGGCGGGATCGCTGGGATCGCTGACACCGAAGATCAATTGAAATTGGGGATACTCCTGTTCGCAGTGACTGCAAAAGCTCTCCCAGATCTCGGGATCGACACCTTTCAAGGGCTTGAGGATGGAAACTGGGAGCAGTTGGCTTTCTGGCAGCGGAGCCTGCTTGAGTTTCTTACGCCTGTCGCTCAGGAAACTTGCGAGCGAGAGCGCGGAGAGAAAGTAGAAAAACAGACAGCAGACGGTCCCGGTCGCGGCCACGGCTTCGAGCACTGATCTGGGTGTTAGTGGCGGGGTCAGCAGCATGGGCTGTCTCATAGTAAATCGAAAGAATAGACTGCCGGGACCCTCAGGGGCTAAAGCCCACATCTTTGTTGGCTCGGGCGGCACGGCTGAAGCCGTGCCCTACCCAAAACGATTTATGAGGCAGCCTCATGTTACTCGTAGCGCAGCGACTCTATGGGATCGAGGTTGGCCGCTTTCCACGCGGGATAGATGCCGAAGATCAGTCCTACAGCGGCCGAGGCGACGAAGGCGAACATCGACCAGTACATCGACATGGTGGCCGGAAGCGATGGAAAGGCAACCGGGACGATGGCGGTGATGAGGGCGCCCAGCAAGAGTCCGATCACTCCGCCCACGGCCGTGAGCATGACGGCTTCAAGCGTGAATTGCACGAGAATGTCGCGCTTGCGGGCTCCCATGGCTTTGCGCACTCCGATTTCGCGCGTGCGCTCGGTTACGGAAACCAGCATGATGTTCATCACGCCCACGCCGCCCACGATCAAGCCGACACTCGAGACCGCAAACATGAAGATGAAGATCATACCCGTGATCTGATTCCACACGTCGGAAATCGAGTCTTGCGTGAAGACCGCGAAGTTATCCGGCTTCTCGGTCGGGACCTTCCGGCGGCGGCGCAGCAACTCGCGCATTTCATCTATTGCCTTTGGCATGTCAGCGTGCGAGGTGGCCTTGACGCTAATCCAGTACTGCTTCAGTTCGGGGTGCAACTTGCGGAACGTGCTCAGCGGGAAGAAAACGATGTTGTCGTCGGGATTCTTTCCTCCCCCGAACACGCTCTTGCGGACTTTCGCCACACCGATCACGGTGAACAGCTGGCCCTCGATGTCCAGTTCTTTGCCCAGCGGCTGTTCACTCGGAAAAAGCTCTTCCGCGGTATCGTGGCCGATGATAATGACCGAGGCGCGACGCTCTTCATCGATATCGCTGAACCAGCGGCCGGAGTCCAGGGCGACGTCAATGACATCTTTGTAGGAGCTTGTGTCGCCCTCCAGAATGGTCTGCTTGGCCTTGCGGTCTTTGTATTTGACGGAGTAAGTGCCGGTGCCCAGTTCCGGTCGGAAGAAGCGCACGCCGACAGTGACCGCTTTCACATGAGGCAGATCCTGCATCGCTAGGGCGTCGTCGAAGGTCAGTTCTTTGCGGGTGCGCATCTCTTCCGTCGGACGTCCGAAGGTGAAGGGCTCCATGTGGAACGCGAAAATGATATTTGAACCCAGGCTCGTGATGACCTGACTTACGTTGTCGTTCAGGCCGCGCACAATCGACGAAATCCCGATGACGACGGCAACCCCAATCACAATGCCAAGCACGGTCAGCGACGAGCGCATTTTGTTGCTGCGGATCGTGTCGACCGCCATGTTCAGGCCTTCGCCGAGTTCGCCTTTGACCAGCATCGCTTCACAACCTTTTCACCGCCGAGACGCAGAGACCGCCGAGCAAAATCATTTCTTACGTTTCAAATCGCAGCGCCGCGATTGGGTCCAGTACAGCCGCGCGGCGCGCAGGATACACGCCGAAAAAAATACCAACGCTCGCCGCCACCGACAGTCCCGCTCCTACTGCCCAGAGTTTGATGGTTGAGGGCATGCCGATTGCGAGCGTGACACCCTTGGCGATGGAAATGCCGAACAGCACGCCGATCGCGCCGCCGAGCAGGGCCAAGGCGACGGATTCGATCAGAAACTGCATCAGGATGTCATTGCGGCGCGCGCCCATGGCCTTGCGGATGCCGATCTCCCGAGTCCGTTCCGTCACCGAAACCAGCATGATGTTCATGATCACGATGCCGCCGACCACCAGCGAGATGGCGGCGATTCCGATCATGGCGTAAAAGAACGTGCCGCTGAAGTTCGACCAGATACTCAACAGGCTGTCGTTGGTCTCGATGTCGAAATTGTCGTCGTCGCCGGGGTGGACGTGGCGGCGGGCCCGCAGGATGGCGCGCGTTTCGTCCATCGCTTCTTCAAATCCGGCTCCGCTGGCAGCGGCCTTGCCCGAGATGCGGACACTTTCGTGGGATCCGTTTTGCTTCTGAAACGATGTGATCGGCATCAGCGCATAGTTGTCCATGCTCTGGCCGAGCGTCTTGCCTTTGCGTTTGCCGACGCCGATCACACGATAGACCCAGCCGTCGATACGGATCTCCTTGTTAATGGGATCCATGCCGGGCATCAGGTTATCCACGATGTCCGGTCCGACCACGACGACGGCGGAATTGTTCCTCACATCGACATCGTTGATCATGCGTCCGGCGGTGAGGTCGATGTCGAGAATCGGCACCATGGAGGGCGTCATGCCGCGGACGGTGGTATCGCTGATGGACTGCTCGCCGTATTTAACGTGTCCGCTATCGTTGCGCAGCGAGGCTCCCACCCATTCGCAATGCTTGCAGGCTTCGAGGACGGCTTCATAGTCCTCCATGGTGAGGTCCTTGCGCTTTTCGCCCTCGAGGAATTTATCGATGTTGGTGATGGCGGGTGAAACTTTGAAGACGATGAAAACGTCGGCGCCGAGATTGAAAATCTTCGTAGCCACATAGCCATTGATGCCGTTGACGAACGTGACCACGGCAATCACGGCGGCAACTCCGATCACCACGCCGAGCAAGGTGAGCGCGGAGCGCAGTTTGTTCGCCCACAACGACAGGAACGCGATCTTGATGGCCTCGGAAATGTTCATGGGCTAGGTCGCAGGTGTTTGGTCTCAGGTCTCAGGCTATAGACGTCTCGCCCCGGGGCTCTTTGCTTGGCTATCAGTTTAACAGCCTGGCCCTGGACTCCTGCGGCCTGAGACCTGGCCCCTGAGAACTCGCGCTGGAAGCATTCACACGGCGAGCGGGTTATGTGGGGAATTAGATGGACTGCAGAGGAAGCCTCATCCCCTGCCGGAAGCAAGGCGCATCGAGAGTTTCACCGACACAAACGTCACCAGCAGAGCCAGCACGGTCCAGCTCGCCGCATACTCCATGTTCCGCCGGAAGATGGGCGGCAACACGGACGGCAAGGACATGGAAAACTGTGGGGTGGTTGATGCTCTCACCAACTGCGCAATGGCCATAATTCCCACAACCAGAACCAGTGCCAGTACAAGGCCCCCAACAACCAGGCCGGGCAGAGCGCGCTTCCAGGGGAACGGAATCGGCGGCGGTGCTGCAGCCTCGCGCCAAACCGCATCCATGACGGAGACGGCGAAGCCCGACGACGGGAGGATTTCCTCTTCGCGGCAAAGAATACGATCAATCTCCTCGTGTCCAATTAAGCGTCTCATTAAGCCTCCTTCAGGCGCGGCACAGCCACTAGCTGCGGAAGTTTGCTGCGCAAGATTTCTCGCCCGCGAAACAATCTCGCCTTGACCGTGCCCTCGGGCAGGCCGAGGCTCCGCGCCGCGGTGGTGACGTCCATGTCGTGAAAGTAAAAAAGAATCAAGGCCTCGCGATACTTCGCCGGCAGAGCGCAGACCGCGCGCCGCACCGCCAAATCCCGATCGTGATCTTCGAGACCTCCGTCAGAAGCGCGCGCGTTCGACGGCTCGGCAATATCTTCGAGTGACACCGTCCGCGCCGGGATGCGACGCAGTTCCGAACGATAGAGGTTCGTCGCCAGCGCGAAGAGCCACGTGGAAAAGACCGCATCCTTGCGCCACTGGCCGAGCCCGCGGTAAGCACGCAGAAAGGCCTCCTGGGCCATCTCCTCGGCGCGGCCACGATCGCGGCAAAAGCGGTAGGCCAGGTTGATCAGTGGCTCCTGCCAGCGCCGGACAATCCCTTCAAAGGCAGAAATGTCGCCAGCCAGAACTCTTTCTACATCGACCTGATCGTCGCTGGCGCTCACCCTGGACTCTGCCTCAAGGGTAGGACACGACACCGCTGCGGACGGTTGCATTATTTCAAAAATGCCACCCGGACAAAGAAAGTGCAACCGGAACTGCGGAAGGCCGGTCCTACCCGACGTAAGCACAAAAGCTCGCAAGGGTGGAGGTTCAAGTGGGAAGCACAGCACATGAGAATATGGTCGGGATTGTCGGGATCGCGGCCATGCTGATCCCGATCGTCGGCAGCATCGCACTATTTTCGTTCCTGGCGGTGGCGATATGGGTAGACGCTCGCCGCAAGGAACGCGAAGCGTACTACAGAAGTGAAACGCTGAAAAAAATCGCGGAGAGCTCCGGGGAGGGAGCCAAGGCCGCGATCGAACTGATGCGCGAGCAGGAGAAAAACGCTGGGAAACGCCGCCTCGGAGGCCTGAAGCTGGGCGGCCTGATCACGGCTGCCGTTGGCATCGGTGTCATGGTGCTTTTGCGTGGGATTTTGCACGACGAGCCGGTGTATCTCGCCGGACTGATTCCATTGTTGATCGGCGTGGCCCTGCTGGTGTATGCGTTCTTCCTCGCGCCCAAGGAGTGAAAGAACAGGGCGGTGCGACGTGCACTTATCTGCCTGCACTATAATGAAGTCGTTGGCAGCCGGACCGGACGGTCGCTGTTGCAAAACAGAGGAAAGTCCGAACTCCGCAGAGCAGTGTGCCGGATAACGTCCGGGACGGCCGGTTCAAGCCGGTTGGACGGAAAGTGCCACAGAAAACATACCGCCAGGGCCGCAAGGCTCAGGTAAGGGTGAAAAGGTGCGGTAAGAGCGCACCGCCGACGCAGTAATGCGGCGGGCAGGGCAAACCCCACACGGAGCAAGACCAAATAGGGAGGAAGTCCGGCTTCGGCTGGGCGCGTGCTGGCTCGGTGCGCCACAACCTCCGGGTAGGTCGCTTGAGCCCCGCAGTAATGCGTGGCCCAGAGGAATGACCGTCCTGCCGGAAACGGCAGACAGAATTCGGCTTACAGGTCCGGCTGCCACAAACTTATTTATTTTCAAGTACTTATAAAAGTGGGGCCTCCCCGATTGTGACGCCGGTGTGACGCACTTCAACTGTGTACGCACGCAGACGTTGGCGAACCCAACCCCTGACCATAGCAACTACCTCGGTGCCGACCTGTCATTTCTAGTTCGCTTTCTTTAGCCCATCCGGCGGTCAAGCCCGCTTAGACTGAGCAAGAGTGAACATCTTTGGTGATCACCATTCTGCCAGAATTTGTAAGGTTGTAGTTCCACGCCAGGAGAAGCCATGGATGGCACCGAGCGTGCCGGCGACGAAAAAGTGCGAATTCGACCCAAGGAAATTCCTGGCCATTATCGGCGACGATAGGAAAGTCGTGGCCCTTCCCACGAAGCAAACAATCTTCCCGAGGGGGCGGACGCAGCTGTTACGCCGGGGCGTGGCTAAAGCTGGCGACCAATACTGCCGTTAAGCCCGTAAGGAAGCGGGATCCGAGGAGGTCGAGATTGCGTGCCAGTGCGACCATGGAACTTGCCCGCTTACCGCATGAAGGAACAGTAACCTTTTGGTATGCAGGTTGGATCTTAGATTGACCAAGGAGAATCTCGACATGAAAATACGCGGACTTATGCTTTTGTTGCTAGCAATCGCGGGCCTGACCGTCCTACCACCGTTGGCAAAGGCGCAATCACCGGCCGATTCGGGAAACTCCTCCAGCGCTGTTGCAAGTACAACCCCGGCGCAACCGGATCTGACGTACGTGCGTCCGCCGCAGACAACGAAGCTCCGCAACTACGCCTTCGACGCTTTCGGCCCGTATCCCATCGTCGGCGCCGCAATCGCTGCTGGCATTAACCAGGCGGAGAATACTCCGCCGGATTGGAAGCAAGGCGCGGAGGGTTACGGCAAGCGATTCGGGTCCGACTTCGGCATCGCAGCGGTAACTACGACGACGCGCTATGCGCTCTCGGAAGCCTTCAAGGAAGACACGTTGTATTACCGCTGTGAGTGCAAAGGGTTGTTTCCGCGGCTGAGACATGCCGTGATTTCGACTCTTACAGCACGCCGCGGCGAAGATGGGCACCGCGTCTTCTCTTTCCCGGCGCTGGTCGCTCCGTATGCCGGCACCATGACTGCCGTCTATGCATGGTATCCCGGTCGCTACGACGCCAAGGATGGTTTCCGAATAGGCAACTACAGCTTACTGGGGTATGTAGGTGGAAACATCGCCCTTGAATTCCTCTATAGTGGGCCACACTCATGGCTTTCTCGCATGCATATGAACAATCGGCGCGGAGCGCCGGTTCCGGGTTCAAATCCGTGATCGACCGGAAATCCAGGGCGGTCGCGGGCATGGACCCGCCACTTCCGGGGCTGCGGACCTCACTTATGTCCCCCATGGTGAGCTCCTCCTTGGGTCTGATCAACGAGTTTCTCGAGTGGTTCGGGGATCTGGGCATATTTTTCTGGCGAGTTGTGCGGGCTGCAGTGACGCCGCCGTTTGAATTCCGCGAATTGTTTCGGCAACTCGACGAGATCGGCTCAATGTCTCTGCCGCTGGTCGCTTTGGCCGGTGCCGCCACCGGGGTTGTACTCTCCTTGGAAGCCCGTTACAGCCTGACTCGATTTGGGGCCAAATCGCTGCTTCCCGCCGCTATCGTGTTCTCCGTTCTTCACGAGACCGGTCCGATCATCACCGGCCTGGTAGTGAGTGGCCGAGTGGGCGCTGGCATTGGCGCGGAGTTGGCGTCGATGAAGGTGACCGAGCAGATCGATGCCATCGAGGCATCCGCGGTAAACCCTTATAGGCTACTGGCGGTGACCCGCATCCTGGCTTGCATCCTAATGCTGCCTTTGCTGACCCTCGCTGGCGACGCATGCGGCTTGTTTATGGGCTGGGTTACGCAGGCCCTGGTTGAGCCGCTCTCGTTACACCAGTTCATCAGTAGCGGTTTCAAGGGCGCCGATTTCAACGATTTCCTGCCACCCACGTTTAAGACCATGGTGTTTGGCCTGATCATTGGGCTGATCGCGTGTTTTCAGGGAATGCGGACACGGGGAGGCGCCGCGGGCGTGGGCCGCGCGGCCACGAGCTCGGTCGTCTTGTCCTCGCTGTTCGTGATCCTGGCCGATGTCGTGCTGGTGAAATTCATTCTCATATTTTTCCCGTGACCATTGATTAAACAGCTCGCGAAACAAGTATGGATACAACCGATCAAATTGCTGTGAAGCGAGGAGAAGCCGAGGAAGACGGCAGCGCGCCAGTTGTCGCCGTCGAGGACTTGCATAAGTCCTTCGGAAGTCAAAGGGTTTTGAATGGGATTAGCCTGACCGTGAGGCGCAGCGAGACCCTGGCGGTGCTGGGGCGCAGTGGTTCCGGTAAGAGCGTATTGCTGAGGCTCATGATCGGCCTGGAGAAGCCTGACTCGGGATCGGTTCGCATCCACGGTCAAGACATCGCCGGCCTGGCTCTCGACCAGATCGGCGAAATCAGGAAGAAAATTGGTTTTCTGTTTCAGCATGCCGCGCTTTACGATTCGCTGACCGTCGAGCAGAACGTGGCTTTTCCCCTGCAGCACCATAAGAAGGAGATGTTGGAGTCTGAGCGGGCCGACCGGGTCAAGAAGTTACTGGCGGAAGTGGGCATGGAAGGCGATCTTGAGAAGATGCCCTCGGATATCTCGGGTGGAATGCAGAAACGAGTAGGGCTGGCGCGTGCGCTGGCTTTGGAGCCGGATATTCTGCTGCTCGACGAGCCCACGGCTGGTCTCGACCCCATCAGCGCCGCGGAGATCGATGATTTGGTTCTCAAGCTCCAGGCGGAACATCACATGGCATCCATCGTAGTGACTCACGATCTGTACAGCGCGAAGACAATTGCGGACCGTCTGGCCCTACTCAATGAGGGAAACGTGGTGATCGAAGGCAGCTTTGAAGAACTTCAGAAAAGTGACGTCGAGTTTGTCAGGGAATTTCTAAAGCATTCGTAGGAGGACATATGTCGAGAGCGGCGCGTTTAGGAGCTTTCATCGTTGCGACACTGGCAATTCTGGTGGTCGGTGTCTTCATCATCGGGAGCAAGCAGTATCTTTTCAGCTCCACGTACCAATTGAAGGCGCAATTCGACAATGTCGCGGGCTTGGATGCAGGAGGCGATGTGCGGGTGGGCGGCGTTCACAGTGGAACTGTGCGCAACATCGTGTTGCCCCACAAGCCGGGCGAAAAGGTCACGGTAATCATGGATCTCGGCAAATCGACGCACGAGATCATCAAGCAAGACTCCGTAGCCACGATCGAAACCGAGGGGTTGTTGGGCAACCAGTATCTGGCGATCTCGTTTGGATCCGCTGGGACAGCCGACGTGCGGGATGGCGATATGATCGCCAGCCAGCCGCCGCTCGAAATGTCAGAGCTGTTCAAAAAGACGAGCGACATTCTGGATAGCAGCCAGCAAGCCATCCAGAACGCCACTCGGGCGACGGCGAATCTAGACTCGATCAGCGCCAAGATAAATGGGGGACAGGGAACCGTAGGAGCGCTGGTTAACGACAAACAACTCTATAGCAACCTCGCACAGACGACGAGCGCCATGCATGACACGATGCTCCAGGCGCAAACAGGGGCTACCGACTTCCAGGAGAATATGGAAGCCCTGAAGCACAACTTCTTCTTGCGCGGGTATTTCAAGAACCGCGGCTACGAAGATTCCGCCGAGCTGGCAAAAGATGAGATCGAACGGCTGCCGCAAGGCACACCGGTCAAGGAGTTTACGTACTCGGCGAAGCAGCTTTTCGATAAGCAAGATTCGGCCAAGCTGAAGAACCAGAAATCTCTAAACGCTGGCGGCGAGTTCCTGGCTACTAACCAGTTCGGGTTTGCGGTGGTCGTGGCATCCGCTGGCATGGAAGGCGATACCCAGAAGGAGTTGGTGCTAACGGAAGCCCGGGCTATGGTTGTGCGCGAGTATCTGGTCGAGAACTTCGGATTTGACGATAGTCAGCTCAAGACTCTGGGAATGGGCAAGCAGACGGACGCGAATCCGGATGCCGGCTGGGGTACGGTGCAGATTTTCATCTATCCAGCCGGAACCGAAATTCCGCCTAACAAGCAAACGCAGGCGGGTGTCTCATCCAAAACAACCTCAGACCAACCGGCTCAGGCTTCGGCGACCGCAACACCGAAACCACAGTAGTGCTTGCCGTCACCGGCGAAAGCAGGGATGCCCCGCGCGACCAATCTCTGATAGGTCCGAGCGATCTTCTCGGAAAGTCCCATTCGCAATCGCCCTCCTCTTTGCCAGCAGTGCCGATCAACCCTATAATTAAAGTTCGGCACGAGTCCACGGCGCCGACCGTATGTCTGACTCGTGATTTCACCGGTCATTTCACTGAACACTAGGTCACTGAACACCAAGGAGAACTTTATGTCCGCACCCAGCCGTCGTCCGGAAATTCGCCGGCGCCGCACCCGCGCCGAAAAAATCGCCAGGCTGCGCAAGCGCCTCGCCGCTGCTTCTGCTTCCAATGACAAGGACCGCCTCAACGCTAAACTGCATCGTGTCGGTTTGGTTTCTCCGGGTAACCCGTTGGTCAAGAGCGCGTAGCTGGAGAAGAAACGAATTGGTATGGCGCGAGCAGCCTCGCTCGCGACGAATTGCCCGCGACTCGATTTAAAATTCCACCGTCACGAATCTCGCACTGGCGAGGGGCGAGTTGATCGGTTCAGTCCGGTCTCGGCTCATCCACTTGGGGATTGGCATTTAGCTGCGAGCACTATCGCCGCCGCTCTGCTGCTTCAGGTGATCCAGAGCAATTACGGAATGATGCGGAAAGCACTCTTGCGCCCTGCGTGGTACACCGAGAAGTCCCGCCGATCAAGCGTAAAGATCACGTCAAAACCATCGCGCTCGGCCAAATAAATCAACGCGGCATCCGCGAGTTGGGGGCGAATATTTCTGTATTTTTCCATCAGTTTCCCAATTTCCGCCGCTTCGGCGCTTTGGATGGGAAGAAGTTCGAGGAAGCCTTCTGAAATGCTGCCCAGCAAATGCTGGACGGCTCCTGCGTGGTTGCGCAACAACCAAGCCGCCTCGGTGATGACTGGCCAACAAGAAAACAGGGGGCCGGGCAGATCGTACAACGTCTCAACGCAGATCTTGTGGTGCTGATCGGCGCGCGACATGATCGCCACCAACGGCCCCGTGTCCACCAGCACTCGCCTCATCGGCTTTCGCCAAAGCCTTCGAAGTGCTTGCGATTGGCGCTCAGGTCGAATGGCCCCCCGCGCACACAGCCGATCAAGCCTGCTCCTCTCGCCAGATCGTAAGCTGAACTGGAGGTCGGGGCCTCTCCGAGATAATTCTCCAGGGCTTCGCGCACCAAGGCAGACTCGGAGCGGCGCTTCATCCCGGCATGTTTCTTCAGGCGCTTAACCAAAGACTCAGAAATGCGGATCGTGATGCGCTGCGAGGACATGGTGTCAGACATCTTAACACATTTGTCTGACACCGCGGGGCGTTCACCCTGAATACGCGATCTTCCCTCCGACAATGGTCGCGACCACTTTTCCCGTCAGCTGCCATCCGTCGAAGGGCGTGTTCTTCGATTTCGAGCGCGACTTGGCGGCGTCGAAGGTCCACTTCTTTTTCGGATCGAAAACCGTCACGTCGGCGACCGATCCGCGGACAAGGGAACCGCGGCCGCGAAGATCGAAGCAGCGAGCCGGACCGGCGGTGAAAAGTTCCACGATGCGGGAAAGAGGGATTCGCTTCTCGCGATGCAGCCTGGTGATCGCGAGCGCCAGCGCAGTTTCAAGTCCGGTGATGCCGAACGCCGCGCCCTCGAATTCCATCTCCTTTTCGTGGGCGGCGTGGGGAGCGTGATCGGTGGCGATGGCGTCCACCGTACCATCGGCGAGCGCGACCAGGATGGCTTCGAGATCGGAGGCCGAACGCAGCGGGGGATTCATCTTGTAATTGCTGTCGTAGTCACGCATGTCCTCGTCCGTCAGTGTGAAATGGTGCGGCGTAACTTCAAAGGTGACGCGCGCTTTAGCACGCTTGCCACGGCGCACACTCTTCAGCGCGTCAGCCGTGGAAAGATGTGCGACGTGCAGGCGGGCATTGGGAATGTGCATCGCGAGCTGCACGTCGCGCTCGACAATCGAGGCTTCGGCAGCCGCGGTCATGCCGCGCAACCCGAGACGGAACGAACGCGCGCCCGCATGCATCGAGCAATTCCCGGTCATGCGAGTGTCTTCGGCATGTTGCACGACGGGGAAGTTCAGCTCTCCGCCCAGAAGCAGGGCCTCGCGCATAATGCCGTCTTCGAGGATGGGCTTGCCATCGTCGGTAACCGCGATGGCTCCGGCGGAGTGCAGCGCGCGGAAGTCGGTGAGCGTGGCGCCCTTGCTTGATCGGGTCGCGGCAGCGATGGCAAACACATTGACGACCGCGCCGCGTTCGGGCTGACGAAGCCACTCGATCCACTCGACCGAATCGACCACTGGAACCGTGTTGGGCATGGTGCAGACAGAAGTAAAGCCGCCCGCCGCCGCGGCGGCCGTGCCCGTCGCAATGGTCTCTTTGTACGCCTGTCCGGGCTCGCGCAAGTGCGCGTGCAGATCGATGAAGCCCGGCGCGACGATGAGTCCGCGGGCATCGAATTTTTCGTCCGCCCCCTTGATCTTGTGGGGAGGAGCCACTTCGGCAACGCGGCCATCTTTCAACAGCACGTCCATGGGCGCGTCGATACGAGCCGCCGGGTCGAAGAGGTGGCCGCCCTTGATCAGCAAACTGCTTGTGGAGCGTGAAGTCACGTCTCTCCTTAGTTCTTCACCATATTTTTCACCACAGAGTCACAGAGACACAGAGAGAACCAAGTCACGTTTTCTTGATTTTCTCCGTGTCTCTGTGACTCTGTGGTGAATCGTTTTTCATCGCATCTTTCCCATCGCCCGCGCCAGAATCGCCATGCGCGTGGGCACGCCGTTACGCACTTCCTCCAGGATGCGCGCCTGGGCGCCGTCGGCGACTTCGCTGGTCAGTTCCAGACCACGAATAATCGGGCCGGGATGCATCACGATGGCATCCTTCCTCGCCATCTTCAACCGCGCCGGGTTCATCTGGTAGCGCGCGATGTATTCCGGGAGGTCGATTTTCAACCCGGAAAGGCGCTCTGTCTGTACGCGCAGCAGCATGACGACATCGGTGCCGCGCAAGGCGTCTTCAATGTGGCGGGTCACGCGCACGCCGGGCGCGAGGGTCGTCGCGATGTCGGGCGCCAGTTCCGGCGGACCGCAAAGAATGATCTTCACCCCGAATTTGCTTAACAGGTGACACGCCGACCGCGCCACACGACTGTGAAAAATGTCGCCGACAATCGCGATCTGCAGACCTTTGAAGGTTTTCTTGTTGCGCAGAATCGTGTAAGCATCGAGCAGCGCCTGCGAGGGATGCTCGTGCAGTCCATCTCCGGCGTTGATGACGGGCACGTCGATGTGCTGCGCCATCACGTAGGGCGCGCCGGCCTTGGGGTGGCGGATGACGATGATGTCGGCGCCGACAGCGCGCACCGTGTATCCCGTGTCGAGCAGCGATTCGCCTTTCTCAATACTCGAACCGACGGACTGGATGAGGACGGTGTAAGCGCCCATTGATTTGGCCGCGATTTCAAACGAGCTCCGAGTGCGAGTGGAAGCCTCGTAGAAAAGAAGGAGCACCCGCTTGCCCTTGAGCAGGGGCCGCGGCTTGTCCGGATTCATGCGCCGGGCAAACTTCAAGAGTCTCAGGATCTCGGCTGCTTCCAGGTGCTCGATGCCGAGCAGGGAACCGCGCGCTGGATTCATAGTTGTCTACTGACTATAGTTGTCTACTGCTTTTCCATCAGCAGGACTTTCTCCGCGTCATCGACCTCGCGGAGCTTGACCTCAACAATCTGATTTTCCGTTGTCTGCACCGTTCGTCCAATAAAAGCGGCCTCAATCGGCAGTTCGCGATGCCCGCGATCAATCAATACGCACAACTGCAAGCGTCTGGGACGGCCCGAGCGAAACAGCGCGTCCATGGCGGCGCGAGTGGTGCGGCCGGTGTAGAGCACGTCGTCAACCAGCACCACCGACTTACCCGTGATGGGAATTTCCATCTCGGTTTTCTGCACCACGGGCTTGGAGTCGAGGGTGGAAAGATCGTCGCGATAGAGGGTAATGTCGAGCGTGCCGAGCAGCACCGGTTTCTTTTCGATGCGCTGAATAATTTTCGCCAGCCGCTCCGCCAGCGGAACGCCACGGCGCCGGATGCCGACCAGCGCCAGATCTTCGACACCATTATTCTTCTCTAGAATCTCGTGCGCCAGCCGGATCAAGGTGCGCTCCACCTCCGACGCCGACATGAGTTGCGCTTTCTGAGGGATCCCGACGGGACGACCTGGCACGCGTGAATTCATAAACGCTGCATCATACGCGTGCGGAAAGATGAGAGCAAGGGCAGAACCAATAACCACCAAGGACACAAAGGAGCACGAAGGAAACCCTAACGGGATTCACCCTTACCTTCGTGTCCTTAGTGGTTGATGAATTTTGCACCACCACCCCTGAACCCCCCCGTCGCTTGTGATTGAAATTACACGCGGGTGTTGCGGGGCCGCAGAAACAGCGAGGCCAGCGCGCCGCCAACGGAGGCGAGCACCACGGTAAAAATCATTCCAAAAAAGAAGGTGATCGCCAGCCCCGACGGAGTGAACAGGTTGTGGATGCTGGCTTGAATGTCGGGGTCCGCCACGTTTGCCCCGAACTTTTGAGCGAATTTCAGGATTTCATCGGTGTATTCCTGCTGGGCGTGGAAAACGAAAATCCGGATGGTAATCAACAGAGCGTTGATGGCGAAGGCGACGACTCCCGCTGCTCCTCCAAGACGCGACCCGAGAGCGGCAAGAAGTGTTGCTCCGTTTTCGCGGCGGTAGAAATAGACAGCCAGTGCCCCGGTCAGCACGATGCCGAGAAAGGGGATCATTCCGATGAACACGCCGAGCACGCCGGCCTTGAGCGCGGCACGAACGGCGGTGCCCCTGTCCATCGTGCTTCCGGCCATCATGCTTGGGCGATCGGAATGCCCGGCTTGAAGGATCTCCGGAGAAAGCTCGTCCGGCGCGGGATTCAGGCCAGCGGCAACTCCATCATCCGGCACCGCAACCTGCACGTGGATTTGAGGAGCGCGGCATTGCGGACAAAACGGCCGACCGTCCTCGACCGTGGTTCCACACTGTTGGCAAGGGTGCTCCACGTCTTTGAAGCTAGCGCAGAACGAAGCGGAGAGCAAGGTATCGAGGGATCGGATCATCGGGCCATCGGATCATTGAGTCATTGGATCGTCTTTCCCTACCCGATCACCCAATGATCCGATGACTCAATGACCCAATGACTCAATGCCCCGATCAGATGGTGTCGTCCGAACCAGTGTGCATGCGCACATAAACCAGGGCAAAGCGGGTTCCGTGGCTGTTGGGTTCAACGGCGACGACATGCTGGTTCCCCTCGGTTCCAACCTTCAACTCCACCGAGTCTCCGGTGCCGCTGTCCTTACATGAGACGGGCTTGGAGACTTCATTCTTGCCGGGTGAGGTATTTACGCCGCCGCTCCAGCCGCCGTGGCACTGGATCGTCTTGCCATATTTCTGAAGCTCTTTGTCGTAGTAGGCGATGACCTTGTCGGGAGCATCGTCGGAGGTGAACTCCGCAGCCACCACTTTCAACGAGAATCCCGGTAGCGAAAGGTTTACATTGGCGCTCTTCTTGTCGTCGCTGTTGTCTTTCGGAGCGGGCTTGGAGCCAGGATAGAGCGTCAGGCCAGCGTCGCGGATATCGGCTTGCTCGCTGACGTGCAAATCACCCACGGGAGACTTGATGTCAACGTGCGTCTCGCCATCCTTGCTACTGTGCTTGTCGTTCGCATTGATGCTGCAAGCGGGAAGCACACAGAGGGCGGCAAACAACGCACCGAGGGAAAGTCTTGCGATCACGCTACGGCTGAACATTTTTCGGTTGAACATGGGAGGAACCTCCTGAGCTGGGTTGGGCGGGGCGTTCGAGACCTTCGCCTCGGGACGCGACGCCCGGAATCGTAACGGGCAGATGACCGCCGATCGGGATCTCGCCGAAGATCGCCTTTACGGCAGCGGCTTCCGAAACGGTTGCATTGGAAAACGCGCACACATAATTTTGGATAGCGGGGAAATCCTGCACCACATAGGGATTGCCCATGGCGAGTACGATGGTGCGACTGGCGGCGCGATCGAGGATCGCGGTGAGTAAGGAACCCGTGGCGTCGTCCATGGCAACCGTATTCGTCAGACCTCCTCCGGCAGCACGCATGGCCTTGCCCGCGGTCGGAATCACATACACCGCAGCGATCACGCGCTCCGCCGCTTCCACCGCTTCGACAACGGGTGGCTTCATGCCGGCGGCCGAGCGAGCATCGACGTAGATCACGCGGGCGTCAGGCACACGGGCTAGAATTTGGCGTTCGAACATACGTCCGGAGTCGGTGCGCAGGTCGTCGGAAAAAATCACCGCGACCAGGCGGTTGCTCGCCTCTGCTACTGATTGATACGGAAGCCCGGCCCGCGGAGTTCCAAAAGCCTGCAGCGGGATCACCTTGCCGTTGTCGCGGACGAGTGTAATGGCTTCGTCGGCTATGCGCTGGCCAACGGCCAGATTCTCCGGTTTTGCAATCTGGCTGGAGAGTTGACCGGGGTCCACCAGCCGCGCCTTGTTCAAACCGAGAGATGCCTTTAATTCCAGGATCTTACGTACCGATTGATCGAGCCGCGGACGGCTGATTTCGCTGCTCTGCACCGCTTGCAGCATCGAGCGGTAGCTGGCATCGAGATCGGCTGGAATGACCAGCATGTCATTGCCGGCTTTGAACGATTCGACCGCTGCGCGCCCGATATCCTTCGCGTACTGGCGCGTCAACCCCGCCATGTCGAGCGCGTCGGTCACGACGATTCCTTTGAATCCCATGTCTTCTTTGAGGAGTCCAGTCACAATCGCCTTTGAAGTTGTGGCCACCCGGTTGGGCTCGGGATCAAGAGCGGGAACGGTTACGTGCGCCACCATCACGGCATCCACGCCCGCCTCGATGGCGCGCCGGAACGGCGGCAGCTCAACCGCCTCGAGCCGCGCCCGGTCGCCAGTGACTTGAGCGAGGCCAAGATGAGAATCGGTAGCGGTGTCGCCGTGTCCGGGAAAGTGTTTAGCTGTGGTCAACATGCCGCCTTCGTGAGCGCCGTTTATGTACGCCGCCACGAAATCGCCCACCTGCTTCGGGTCTCCTCCGAAAGAGCGCGTGTTGATGATGGGATTCGCGGGATTGGAATTTACGTCAGCATCGGGGAAGAAATTCCAGTGCACTCCGATGGCCCGCGCCTCCAGCGCGGTGATGCGTCCAAAGGCTTCGGCATTTTCCGT
The DNA here is from genome assembly GCA_050018355.1 of Terriglobales bacterium. Taxonomy (GTDB): domain Bacteria; phylum Acidobacteriota; class Terriglobia; order Terriglobales; family Acidobacteriaceae; genus Acidiflorens. The sequence continues at coordinate 39,649 of JBEKAF010000008.1, forward strand.
TTTGCCGGTGGCTCCAAAAGCCATCGCATGGGGAAAGACGGTGGTGCCATTCAGTCGCATGGACACGCCGCGCTCGAAGTCTGCCGCGACAATCAGGGGCAGCTTCGATGACCTTTGCAGCCGGTTGAGCAGCTCGGCGGCAACATAGGGCTGGTTCTTGAGCAGGAAGGGGCCATCCACCGGAACGGTCATGACCAACGATCCGATGTGATAGTTGCGGACGTTGTCGCGCAGCTGAATATAGATGGGGTCGGTGTCATTCAGGAATTGCACCTTCACGGAAATCGCGAAGAGTTGGCCGACTTTTTCTTCGGGCGACATCTTGCGCAAGGTCTTTTCGATCCACTTCTGTCCGGCTTTGTCGACATGGATGGGACCGGGCTGCAGAAAGCGGTCTTTGCTCTTGTCTTTAGCAAAGCAAAGCGCCGCAGCTAGCACGAGCGTGATCGGCAGCAGATGTCGGAGCATGCAATTGACAATAGCAAAAACGGACGGGGACGTCCTCCAGCCATCGCAGGAACGAGTAATGGCCACTTCGCAGTTGAGTAATCGCCCACGAACTCTCTCAAACTTGCTGTTCGATGGTGGCAATGCCTTCCGCCTGGATGGCGGGGTCATCGCCAAACCCGGCCAGCCAATGCACATCCGGTTCTCGCCGGAACCAGGTGATCTGGCGCTTGGCATAGTTGCGATGCGCTTGCTGCGCCGCAGCGAGCGCCGATTCCCGATCTACTTCGCCGCGCAAAAACTGCACCGCCTGTTTGTATCCCAGCGACGTGAGCGGGCGCGCTTGTCCGCCATATTTTTCGAGAAGCCGTTCCGTCTCGGCGATTAGTCCTTCGGCAAACATCTTCACGGCCCGCTGGTTGATGCGCGCATAAAGAGCTTCGCGCTCGGGATTGAGTCCGAGACGCAGAATGCGAAAGCCGTGCAGCGGTTCGCGTCCCTGCCGCCAAAGTTCGGTCATGGGCCGGCGCGAGGCCATGCACACCTCGATTGCCCGGATCACCTTGGGAAGGTCATTGGCGTGAATGCGGTTCGCTGCCGAGGAGTCGAGCCGCCGCAGAATACGATGCAAGTGCTCGGTCCCATGCTTCTCCGCGCGATCGCGCAGTTTGTTGCGTAGCTCTTCGGACCGCTGCGGGCCAGGAAAAAGTCCTTCGACGAGAGCGCGAAGATAGAGTCCGGTTCCTCCGCTGACGATGGGCAAGCGTCTGCGCTGCTCGCTTTCGCTTGGAGCTGTCTCGCGCGAAACTATCTCGCGTAGAATCTGCCGCGCCTGGCGCGCATATTCTCCCGCGCTAACGTCGGCGAGCGGATCCACGCAATCCAGCAGGTGATGCGGAACTTCCGCGCGCTCCGCCGCACTGGGCTTCGCTGTGCCGACTTCAAATTCGCGGTACATCGCAACCGAGTCGCAGTTGACGATTTCACCGCGGAAGCGACGGGCGATCGCCAGCGCCAGAGCTGTCTTCCCGCTCGCCGTGGGACCAAGCACGACTACGACCAGCGGCTCGCGATCCGTCAACTTCGTCAACTTCAGCGCGCGCTCCAAGGGATGTACCGCCAATAGCGGATGATGGTCAGAACGAGCAGCAGAACCGCCATGAGAAGCAATCCGGTGGCTTCGGCGGCGTAGATGGAATGGCGGTGCTGATGCTTGTTGTCATGATGCTCGTTGTCAGCTACCGGCTTCGTCGGAACGGGGGCGTTCACGCGGCTATTGTAGCCTTTTCGTCGGTGGAGAGTCTGGCAGCTCGGGACCCTATCGGAAAATATAGATTCCAGGTGGTTTATCCGCAAGATCTAGACAACATTGGAGTTACGGGCTATTTTTGAGGGGACGCAGAAGCCGGGTCTTTGGAATCAAAGAGTTACGACCTACTAGGTCGTGCAAAACCTAGATTTCAAATAACTTAGGGCCAAATGCGGCTACATCCATGTTGGGCTATATAGCCTTGTTCTCATTATAGCCATTGATGTCAACTAGGGATTGTCTGAAGCGGCTGAACAGGGATTGGATAGATCCAGGCGGCGAGCGCCAGCCAGGAGTAAAAAGTTCTCCGCGTGCGGGGTCGACTTACTTTCCGCGAGGTGTGCGGGGAACTTATTACAAAGCGGACGAGGCGGAAAATAGGTGGTTCCATTTCCGCCTCGAATCAGCGCATCGCCGGCTGCAGGCCGAAAAGCGAAAGGCCTCAGGGAGTGGTCGTAAGGAACAAAACCGGCGCCCTGCAGTCGCCCATCGCTGCACGAAAGAAATACATGGCAGCGGTGAGGTAGTGCGCGACTGGTTCCGCCCCAACAATAGTTGCGAGGATTTCCGGGCGGCTCGGCGTGATCTTTCTGTTAGCTACCCTCGCGGTCTGCGAGTCCGCCAGCCCCTCAAACAAGAGTGCAGCCAGCCGATCCAACGGAAAGCTCGGACCTGCCTCCGCTTTGGTCGAGCGGGGAATCTGCGGATCGGTCTTGTGGCAGTCTGCCGAGTCGTTCGGGAAATCCACATACAAAGTCAAACCCAGGAACTTCACCGTATCGCGCAAAGCCTCCCGGGAGTGTGTGTTGCACATGTCCTTCGGATCGTCGAGTTGAGCTGGCTCAATCGCAAAGCGAATGGTTGGGGTGTCGACCTGGAGAAGCAGCGGGTTGAAAGCGCCGGTATCCGGAGTGCCCGCCAAAGAAAATCCGGTCAGGCTTGAGACGCTATAGCGCATAGAGACAGCCGTCGCATAGTCTTGTTCTGTCGACGCATCCGGCGGATACTTGGGGCCGACGCGGCTGCGGTACCGGGTCGCGGCCACGTACGCTTCGGGCTTGGGCAGGCGAATGACGTAGCGCCCCGACTTGTCATCGAGCGCGCGTTGCAAGCTCTTGGCGTCGATCTTCGCTTGAGCAAAGCTCGGATCGAGCGCCCCCGAAGTAGCCGGACCATGGGTCGGGACGGAAACATCGTAAGTTCCCGCCGCCAGCGTCGAGTAATTGGAGGCGGCCACGTAAAGATCGCGGTGGAGTTTCGTCTTCGGCGCGATGGCCAAGACACTGTTGGCGTCCTTCGGGTCAGCAACGATGGCCCACGGACCTTCAAAGACTACGAAAACTTTCTCGGTGCTGGCAGCCTTGGACTCAACCGCGGCTGGAGCTGGTTGTTGTTGGGATTGTTGACACGCGATAAGGAAGAACGTAGCCAGGACAGCACTGGCCAGCGCAGCCAGTTTGCTGGTCGAGTAGAGTTGGGTTCGCATCAGGGCCTCCTGTTTTGGGGATTAGGGCCGTCCGTACGCTGCAAACGCCGCCCAGTAGTACGGATGAGCCGTGCTCGGGTTCAACAACATTTTCTGCGAGGTCAGGCGGATGGCATCGGATACGGTCTGGCCAGACAGGGCATTGTGATAAAAGTCCTCTACGAATCCCCGGGTTTCGGCGGAGTCCACTGCCCACCGGCTCGCGACCACGTGGGGCACACCCGCACGCAGAAGGGCATCCGTAACGCTGTTGAATCCGCCTGAGCCGCCACTGCCGGATGCAGTGCTGCAGGCCGAAAGCACCGCCAACTGCAAGCCTTGCAGGTGAAGCTGCCGCACAACGGCTGCGTCCAACAGGTGGGGGGTGCTGGCTTGCCCTTCTTCGCTTTTGCCTTCCAGCATCAATCCCGTCCCTTCGGGAGCGGCGAGCGAATGTCCGGCAAAGTGGAAAACTGCGGCCCCGGGCAGTTCACTCCGGACCGCGCTAAGGGTGGCTTCTCCGCCTTTGAGCACACGCGCGGAATGAAAGCCGCGGGCGACGGTGTCCGCTTCCGCGGCCACATCGGGCAGAGGAATGAGTCCATCCGCCGGCGATGAAGCGGTGCTGCCCACCGCCACGGCCGGCAAGTCTGCCGAAATGCCGGTGTCGCTGCGCAGCCGCGCCTGCGAATCCTGACCCAGCGAATGAACAATGGATGCACGTTCGATTAGATAGGAATCGCGCGAATCAAGCAGCGCTTCGAAGGGCACGCTGGCCAGCCACCCCTCCGCCTCTATCACCAGCGTGCGTCCCGGCGCGAGGTGTTGTTCCACCGGAGCGATGAGCACCCCATACAGGCCGCGAGCGTCGCGGCGCAAGGCGCTCAGCGCTGACTTCGGATCGGAAGACAAGTCGTGAAACCTTTCCGCTAACTCTTGCGGGCCCTCGGTCGGTTTCGGGATCCAGCGCGCGTTCATACCGCGGTCGTCATAGACCCAGATCGCCAGGCCGTCGGGGAGTGCGGCATAGGCGAGCACCGTCTCTTTTGCCAGGAGCGGAAGGCGGGACGCCAGCCGCGACGGATCCGGCATCGGCGGGTTGGTCAGAGATCGGTGCGGGCGGGAATCCGTAGCCACCCGTTGGGGCGCACCCAGGTACCACTCATACATCTCGAGCGCTTCCTGCGAACGGCCCTGCGCCAGTTCGGCTTCGGCGAGACCGAGGTACACGGCGGCCGTATTCTTGCTCCAGCCGATCCGTTCCGCTTCGGAGCGGATTGATACCAGGTTCTGCTCCGCCAGGGCCAGCGCCGGTCGGAAAGCCTGCTCGGCCTCCGCTTCATGATGACTGCGGAGCTGCACTTCGCCCAATGTGGAATAAAAAATCTGCGCGAGAAAATTATTGGAAAGTTGCTGGACTTCACCCTGGACGCGGGTCAAACGGGCCAACGCCGCATCGAACGCACTTTGACGCGCCTCCAACTGAGCGGTCCTGATCTCGGTCTCGATGCGGTCGGACCGAATGGCCTCGGTCTGCGGGGCAAGAGCATAGAGCCGGGCGGCTTCCCCGTACTGGTGTTCGGCCACCTCGGGTTGACGGGCCGCGATGGCCGCTTTGGCCATGATGCTATGGGCTTCGGCGCGTAACAGCAGCTCTTCGTTGGCATCGATCATGGCCACGGCTTCACGCCACATTGCCAACTGCAGATTTGACTGACCTGCAGCCTCGGCGGCGTAAGCCACTTCGTAGTACAGGTTGTAGCCCCGCATGGCGGGAAACCGCCCCGACCAGCAGCGTTCCAATCCTGTGTTGGCGAGTTTCCAGCCACCGGACGAATCGCCGGTGTCGAACTTGTACCCAGCAACAAATCCCAGAGCCCGCAGATAGAGGGCTCCGTACCCGCTCCTCTGTGCCTGGTTCATCGCACCCTGCGCCGCCCTTTCGTTCGTGCCGAGATCGCCCATCAGGAGCGAACAGACGCCCTTCTCCAGGCCAAGCTGAATCTGCAACCAAGGGTAAGGGTATCTCTCCGATTCCGTCAGCGCGGCCGTCGCTTTTCGCCGACACTGTTCGCTGTGCCGCTCGATCTGCGCCGCGAAAGTCTGCTCGAACTGCGCGCGCAGCATGCCCGCCATGTTGCCCGAAGCACGAAATAATTGTTCGGCAAGATCAGCCTGTTCGCGGGAGACGCCATACTCGCCGGCGTCATTGGCTTTGACGGCGCGGGCGAGCGCGGTTGCCGCTTGCGGAAAATGTGGCGCCGACGAACCGCGCAGAAGATCAGCCAGCCACCGGTCGCCGTGTTGCTGGCTCGTCAGGTCCGCTAAAAAAAAAAGCGCCTGCGAGGCGTTCGGATCGGCGTTGGCCATCGTTTCGGGAAAAGCCTGGGGCAACCAGGAGCGCACTGCTTCGTGCAGATATTCCTCGATACGCTGGTCGACTTCGGAACCGAGGCTGGCGCTGCTGGCCATGGCAGCCACCTGGGCAGGAGACAGCAGGGGCGTCGCGTTGCTGCCATGCTCTTTCAACTTTTCGCGCACGGCGTCGGCCCGGTTGCGGGCTTCTTCACTCCACTGCGAGCCCGGATCAACTCGAAGGTAGTGCTCCCAGTCATCGAGCGCCTGTCGATAAAGGAACTGATGTTCCGCGACAATGGCGCGATTAAAGAGCGCAACCGGATCGTCGGGCTGCAGCTTCAAGGCCTGGCATAGGTACTCGAAAGCAGCGCCGAAATCTTCCTTGCGGTCTTCCTGCTGGGCGCGCTGGAAGTAAGCGGTGGCGAGATCGGTCAGGAGCTCTGGCGAATGCGGCTCTAGCTCCAAGGCGCGGCGCAAAGCTTCCACGGCCGCGTCGTACTTGCCTTCGAGGACGTCCGCCTGTGCTTTGGCCTGAAGCCAGGAGGGATCGGAGTGATGGAGCTCCAGTTGGCTGGCAATTAGGGCTTCGGCTCTTAACAGCGCCGCCGGACGGCTGGTAAAGGAGGCTGCCGGTCCGCGCGACACGCGCAGAGGCGCAAAGTCGGCGCCTGCGATCCTGAGTTCCAGAGTGCGCTTCTCGGTGTAAGCGCGGGCGAGGAGCCGTTCGGCGGCGGCTGGCTGGTTCCGATGGACTACAACCCACGATCCCACGCCAACCACGGCTAGAAGAGATGCTCCCGCCAATGCCAGACGTGGCACGGCCAGCCACCGCTGCCACCGCGGTGCAGATGCCCGATCCGGCTCCGAATGCGGTGTCCCGGTGATGCGCTGGGCCAGTTTCCGCTGCCACTCCGCGCTCGCGCTCTCGAGGGTCGCGATCTGCTTCCGCTCCGATTCGGTCAACTCCCCGTTCAGATCGCTCAATTCGGCTACCGCTCCGCGCAGCAACGGACCACAATGATCACAGCGGCTAGCATGTTCGATGTAGGCAAGCGTCTGGTCGGCTGCTGTCATCCCGCCGGCAATCGCACGCCACACCGCCGGGCCCGGACAACCGCCCTGGCGCAGCGCAGACTTAGCCGGTCTCATGCTCTTCAGTTGGCGATCCAGCAACGCCAGTTCCTCAAATTGCTCCCGACAAGTCGGACAGGCAGCAAGATGGGGGTGCGCATAGAGCGCGTCCAGCACGGAATCCGAATGCCGACGAGACTCCTCAAGTAGTTTCGCCAGTTCCGCCGTTCCGATATGCCCGTTGGGATTCTCTTCCAAAACTAACTCCCTAATCTCTTAGAACGATTTTGCCGATTCAAAACCTTCACTTCGCGGTGAGGGCTCGAACTTATGACGTGACCGCGAATCATAGCCGCCAGGCGCATGAGCACGCTTTCCACCCCCTCTGTGGTCAATCCGATCGATGGGATGGCTGCGATCTCGCTGGCGGTAAGTCCTTGCCGGTGGCGAAGCCAAAAAATCGTGCGCTTTTTTTCCTGATCCTTCCCGGCCGTAACCTGTCTCAGGATCTTTTCGACCTGCTCGAGCTGAAGACGCTGGCTCACAGCATCAAAGCCGTCGGTGCCGGACGTTTTCGGGTCCATTTGGACTGGTTCCATGATCGCTTCCGTTTGGCCTGCGCCCCGCTTTGCGGCCAGCGCAGACTTGAAATGATCGTGGACGACATTGGCCGCAACCACCTTCAAAAATCCATAAATGGAATCTTCGTGCCGTGGCTGGAACGACCGCAGTAAACGGCTATCGTTCTCACAGAGCTTCAGGTAGGTATCCTGGATCAGGTCGTCCAGTTGCGAGCATGACGGTTCGCCCCAGTGGCGGGCGGTCCTCAGCACCGCAGCGGCGATCACCATCTGAAATCGCCGGATGAACTCCGCCCACGCCCTCTCGTCTTTCGAGCCAGCGCAGGCTCTTACCAATTCTGTCGACGAGAAAGCCAGGTAGCGCGCCACGGATCCACTCCAGGTTGGGCGGATTTTACAACAGTCTTGCTACTAAGTGTCGTGAAATATCGATGTCATGAAAGATCGGTGGGCTTGCCGGTTCGCCTTGAGGCGGTGAACCGCAGAACGACTTGCCTGGACGGACTAGGCCAGCAGTTTCGCCGCTTCCTTGGCGTAGTAAGTCAGAATGATGCTCGCCCCCGCGCGCCGGATGCAGAGTAGCGATTCCATCATCACCCGCTCCCGGTCGATCCACCGGTTCCGGGCCGCGGCCTCGATCATCGCGTACTCACCCGATACCTGATAGGCCGCCAGCGGCAGGTCGAAACGGTCCCGGGCCGCGGCAATCACATCCAGGTACGGCATCGCCGGCTTCACCATGATCATGTCCGCGCCCTCTTCAATGTCCAACTCGATTTCCCGCATCGCCTCGCGAACGTTCGCCGGGTCCATCTGGTAGGAACGGCGATCACCGAACTGGGGCGCTGAATCCGCCGCCTCGCGGAACGGCCCATAGAAACCGGAAGAGAACTTCGCCGCATAGGAAAGAATCGGCGTATTTTCGAAGCCAGCCTCGTCGAGCGCAGCGCGAATCGCCCCGACCCGTCCGTCCATCATGTCCGAGGGCGCGATGATGTCCACGCCCGATCGCGCCAGCGAAACCGACGTGCGCGCCAACAACACCAGGCTCGCGTCATTCACGATCTCGTACTCCGCGGTAGCCGGTGGCGCCGCCGCGGCCGCGCCCAGCGATTGCGGTCCCGCTTTCACGATGCCGCAATGCCCATGCGACATGTACTCGCACAAGCAAACATCGCCCATCACCAGCACGTCTCGCACCTCACTCTTGATGGCGCGCGCCGCCCTCTGCACGATGCCATCTTCCGCCCAGGCGCCCGTGGCCACTTCGTCCTTTCTCTCCGGCAGCCCGAACAAAATGATCGACAACACTCCCAGCGCGCGTGTCTCACGCACTTCCTTCACTGCCTCGTCTACCGAAAGGTTGAAGACGCCGGGCATCGAGCGCACTTCTTTCCGGAGCCCCGTTCCGGGGCAGATGAATAGCGGATACACCAGAGATTCGGGCGTAAGCCGGGTCTCGCGGACCAGGGCACGCAGCGTTTCAGTGCGCCGCAAACGGCGCAGGCGGTTAGCGGGGAAAGCCATGACAGGCAATTCTAGCATTTCCCCGTCGAGACGCGGCTTGCCGCGTCTCTGCAGGCGGAAGAGCTTGCCCTGATACGAAACCTGTTACCGCAGTAACCTCCGGTACCCAGCACGTGATCTAAACATCTCGTGGCGAACGTCATATGATGAAAAACAGTGTCTCGGAGCCACATCTCGTCGCTCCTCTGCGGAGTTGGTCTACTGCTGGCCTTTGCTCTGGCTCCGGTAGTGTTCCCCAGCCCCTTCTTTCGCGTGGCCATGGGGAACCTGGTCCCACTTCTGGTGATCACGGCAGCCTTCATCGTATCCGCCCGAAACGTCTTCGACAGCCGTGGGCATACACGCCTGTTTTGGAGTCTTATGACGGCGGGCATGGCCATGTGGTGTTTCAACCAGGCATGCTGGGCGTGGTTTGAAGTGGTGGTTTGCAAGCCGCTGCCCGACCCCTTTTACGGGGATGTCGTGTTGTTTCTGCACGTTGTCCCCATCATGGCGGCCGTAGCCATCCGTCCCCATCAGGCCGATGAGCGCGAGGGGATGTTACCCAGCGCGCTGAATGTTCTCATCCTGCTGGTGTGGTGGGTGGTGGTCTACGCCTTCTTCGTTTTCCCCGAGGAATACATCGTCAGCGATATCCCGGTGTACAACCTGCGCTGGGATCTCCTATATCTTGTCGAAGGAGTGATGCTGATTGCCGTGTCCGCATCGGCATTCTTCACCAGTTTCGGATCGTGGCGCGAACTCTATCGCAACATTTGTCTTGCCAGTGTTCTCTACACATTCTCTTCGGAAACCATGAATGGCGCCATCGCGCGCGGCTCCTACAAGACTGGCGGAATCTACGACCTCCCATTCCTCGCCGCTCTGCTGGGGTTCCTCTGGGTCGCCGTCGCCGGGCGGCGCAGCCTTTGCGATATCCAGATGACGCCTTCGATCAGTCGTGCCAGTCGCCCGGTCGCTCCTCAACTTACGAAACTCGCCCTGCTCTCTCTCCCCGTCATGGGATATTGGGCACTGTTCCTGAGCCACGAGCAGCCTTATCTACGCCAGGTCCGTTTTGCGGTGGCCATGGGCGGCGTCGCCCTCCTGGCCTTTGTCGTTTTCCTCAAACAACACCTGCTGGACCAGAGGCTGCTGCAGCTGCTCAATCATTCGCGCAGGAGTTTCGACAATCTCCAGCGGCTGCACGGAAGAGTGATCCAACAAGCCAAGCTGGCTTCGCTCGGAGAACTGGTCGCGCTCGCCGCCGGCGAACTGGAGTACCCGCTCTCGGCCATTCTGAGCAGCTCCGAACGCATGGCCGCCAGCAGCAACCTCAGCCGCGAGCAACTCTCCAACGCGCAGAAAATCGGCCAGCAGGCGCGGCGCACTCGCGAACTCGTCAGCGATCTGCTCAGCTTCGCCCAGCAGACTCCGGGAGAAAAAAGTCCTCTCGAACTGAAGCCTCTCTTGCAGCGCGCAGTTCAAATGGAAGGAATCAAGCTCGAAAACAAGAGGATCAGCCTGACCGTGGAAAGCAACGATCCCTTGCCTCGCGTCCTCGGCAACCCCAACCAGCTCCTGCAGGCCTTTCTTCAAATCATCGAGAACGCCGTGGACGCATTGCAGGAAATCGGCGGCGGGCGTCTCCAGGTCTCCCTCTGGCGCGAGGCCAACGAAGTGATCGTCCAGTTCGCCGACTCCGGCCCCGGCCTGCGCGATCCCGAGCGCGTCTTCGATCCTTTCTACACCACCAAGCCGGTCGGTAAAGGCACCGGTCTCGGACTCAGCGCCACCTACGGCGTCATCCAGGACCACAAGGGACAAATCACCTGCTACAACCGCCCCGAAGGCGGAGCCGCATTTGAAATCCGGCTGCCAGTGCTCAAAGTCACCGTCCCTCTTGCCGAAGCCGCCAGGGCCTGAGCCCGGAAAAGCATTGCGTTTTTATCCTCTATCCTCCACTCGCGATGATCGCATCCGCCACTCGTGCCGCCTCCACCGCAAAGCGCACATCGTGCGTCCGAATGATGTGCGCCCCTTTCAGGATCAAAGCTGTTTCTGCAGCCAGCGTCCCGTAAAGCCTCTCGGCAACGCCCGCATCCTTGCCATCGCGCGCCAGCATTCGCCCAATAAATGACTTGCGCGACACTCCTGCCAGCAGCGGAAATCCCATCTTCTGCAGCTCGGCGAAGTGCGCCAACAGCGGATAATTCTCCTCGAAACGCTTCCCGAACCCAAACCCCGGGTCCAGCACCAGGTGATCGCGCTTGATCCCCGCCAGGGTCGCCGCCTCGGCCCACTGTAGCAACTCCCGCTTCACCATCAGCACCGGATCGCCTATCGGGGGCAGCGACCGCCACTCCTCCGGCCGCCCGCGGGTGTGCATCAGCACCGCTCCCACCTTGAGTTCAGCCAGCGTTTTCGCCATCTTCGGATCCCATCGGAACCCACTCACATCGTTCACAACCTCTGCCCCGAGCTCCACCGCCGCCCGCGCCACGCTCGCCTTGTAGGTATCGACGCTTACCACCGCGTTCGGCCGTCGCCGCTTCAAATCCCGGATCACCGGCAGCACCCGCCTCCGTTCCTCTTCTGCCGAGAGCGGTTCGGCTACCGGCGGTCCCGTCCTCGCCGCCGCGTCCTCCCGCGCCGGATCTTCCTTGATACCGTCCTTGACACCGCCGGCCACCGGCGCTCCTGGCCGCGTCGACTCCCCACCCACATCTATGATGGTCGCGCCTTCGTCCAGTAACTGCTCGGCGCGGACCACGGCCTTCTCGGCATCGATGTAGAGTCCCCCGTCGGAGAACGAATCGGGAGTTACATTCACCACGCCCATGATCAGAGTGCGCCGTCCCAACTCCAGGACTCGATCGCCCACGTTCCACTGAAAAACCGCCCGCATGTTGCCGCTATTCTAGAACGAACCCATTTTTTCTGGGTGTTACAATCCAGTTAATGCCTCGCCGGCGATCAGTCACGCGTCTGCTCCTCATCGTCTTTCTGCTGGTCGCGCCACTGCTGGCCGCACCCGTCAGACCGTTACAGGATCGGCCGTTACCGGATCGCGTTGCCGGTGTGCTGAGCGCCCCCGATCTCGCCCGCGGCTTCTGGGGAATCGAAGTAGTTTCTCTCTCGACGGGCGAAACGTTGTACTCGCAAAACGCCGACAAGCTCTTCACGCCCGCTTCGAACACCAAGCTCTTCACAACTGCCGCCGCGCTGGCCCTGATCGGTCCCGACTACAAGTTCCGCACCACCGTCGAAACCACCGGCACTCTCGACCGCCACGGCCGCCTTAACGGAGATCTCGTGCTTGTCGGCCACGGCGATCCCAATCTCTCCGGACGCGAACTCCCCTACGATCTCCGCACCCAGCGCAACGACGATCCCATTCAAGCCCTCGAATCCCTCGCCGACGCACTCGTGCAAAAAGGCGTGAAATTCATCGACGGCGACATCGTGGCGGACGACTCCTACTTTGCCTTTGAGCGTTACGGTGAAGGTTGGAGCCAGGACGATCTGGTCTGGGCCGACGGCGCTCCCGTCTCCGCCCTCAGCATCAACGACAACGTAGTCTTCGTCAACATCCTGCCCGCCGACCGCGCTGGCGAAAAAGCTTTCGTCAGCGTCAAGCCCTTCGCCGATTACTACCACCTCGACAATCGCATCATCACCACCCCCGCCGGCACCGGACGCAAGTTCTTCGTCAACCGCGAGCCCGGCTCCACTGTTCTCACGCTCTGGGGCAACATGCCGCTCGATGACGCCGGCGCCAACGAGGCCCTCGCCATCGAAGATCCCGCCGAGTTCGCCGCCGGGCTCTTCCGTCAGTTACTCGAGAAACGCGGCATCGTGATCTATGGACACCAGCGCACCCGCCACACCGAACTCGCCACCCTTTCCACTTTCAGCGTGACCGCCGTCGCGCCGTCGCGCGGAGGCAGCGATGGCCAGCCACGTCCGCTGAAAACCGATCAGCCGATCACGCTCGCGAGTTACGAATCCAAGCCGCTGCTGCAAGATGTCCGCGTAACCAACAAAGTCAGCCAGAACTTGCATGCCGAAATCCTGCTGCGCCTCTTGGGACGCGAGCGCGGCAACGCCGGCACGATTGAAGGCGGCCTCGAGGTTCTCCGCGGATTTCTGACTCAGGCCGGAATCCCCAACGACCAGTATGTGTTCTACGACGGCTCCGGACTCTCGCGCCAGAACTTAGTAACTCCTCACGCCATTGTCCAGTTACTGCGCTATTGCTCGACGCAGCCCTGGGGCGCCGCCTATAAGTCGACCTTCCCGGTCTCCGGCGTGGACGGCTCGCTCTCCGACCGCTTCAACTCTCCCCGCCTGCAAAGCCGCATTATGGCCAAAACCGGCTCGCTGGGCGGCGTGAAAACGCTCTCTGGATACGCGACCACCGATGCTGGACAAGTGGTCGTCTTCTCCATCCTCTCCAATAACCTCAATCTCCCCGCCAAGCGGGTTACCGACGCGATCGATCAGTTAGTCCAGGCTATCGTTGATGATGCGCCGGCGGGACACTAGATAGGTTGCGGCACCAACTTGCCCGATGACAGCTCTCGGATTCATCCGAGAATCCCCATCCGCTTCCCCACTCGCTGCAGCACTTCGAGTGCCTGCTGCAGTTCTTCTTTCGTGTGCGTGGCGGTCATGATCGTCCGCACGCGCGCTTTGCCTTCGGGGACGGTGGGAAATGCGATGCCGGTTCCGAGCACGCCTTCTTTAAATAGTTCGCGGGAAAAATCCATGGTCGGGCGTCCGTCGCCAATGATGATCGGCGTGATCGGCGTTTCGCTCGCGGGAGTTGTCTGGCCGCCGATGTTGAAGCCGAGCAGGCCGAGTTCTTTTTTCCAGAAGCGCGTGTTCGCCCAGAGCTGCTCCATCCACTGCGGCTCGTTTTCCAGAACATCGAAAGCTGCAATGCAGGTCGCCGCGACCGACGGCGGATGCGACGTCGAAAACAGGAAGGGCCGCGCGCGGTGATAAAGATAATCAATCAAATCGCGCGTGCCGCATACGTATCCACCGAGAGCGCCGATTGCTTTCGACAAGGTTCCAACCTGAATGTCGACGCGCCCGTGCATTCCGAAATGATCGATCGTGCCTCGTCCGTTGCGGCCGAGCACACCGGAAGCGTGCGCATCGTCCACCATCATGATCGCGCCGTATTTCTCGGCTGCCTCGCACAGACCGGGCAGCGGGCCGATGTCGCCGTCCATCGAGAACACGCCGTCGGTGATCAGCAGCTTCTTTCCAGGCTGGTTCTTCACGCTGGCGAGTTGCTCTTCGGCGTGGGCGACGTCCTTGTGACGGAAGACGAGAATCTTTGCCCGTGAAAGACGGCAGCCATCGATGATCGAGGCGTGATTCAGCTCGTCGGAGATGATGAAGTCGGCGTTACTTAGAAAGGAGGAAACCGTTCCCGCGTTCGCCGTGAATCCCGACTGGAAAACCACGCAGGCCTCGACGTTCTTGAAGCGCGCGATCTTCTTTTCCAGCTCCATGTGGATTTTCATGGTGCCCGCGATGGTGCGCACGGCGCCCGATCCGACGCCATACTTACGCGTGGCTTCAAGCGCCGCTTCGCGCAGTTTGGGATGCGTCGTGAATCCGAGGTAGTTGTTCGAGGCGAGGTTGATGACCCGCTTGCCGTCGAAGGTGCAGACCGCCGCCTGCTCGTCTTCAAGGACGCGCAGCTTGAAGTGCGTGCCCTTGGCCTTGAGTTCGTCGAGTTGATCGGTCAGGAACGAAAGCGGATTGGTGCGCGTGGCAGTGAGCATGGCTTACCTCGAGGCGGTGTTGAAGCTTAATCAGTCTAATACCGGTGCCGATGGGATGGGAACTTTGCGTTCGTGTGTGATTCGCCTAGACTTCCTTTTAACCATAGGGACACAGGGGATCACAGGGGGAATCGGAATATCGATAACTTCTCTTACTGGATGTTCTTTTTTGGTTCTGCCAGCGCCGCAATGGTTCCGTTGGTCGCGCGCAGATAGTCGGCAGGCGCGATCAGAATCTGCAGGCCACGAACCCCTGCCGAGATGGAAACGACCTCGAACAGTTCGATGGTTTCGTCCACGTACACGGGAAAGTCGCGCTTGGCCGCGAGCGCGGTCACTCCGCCGCGAATGTAGCCGGTGAGCGATTGCAGTTCTTTCACCGGGACGAGCTGAATTTTTCGTTCTCCCGCCGCGGCCGCCAGCGCCTTCAGGGTTAGTTCCCGATCGCCGGGGATCACCGCCATGGAAGTTCCGTTGCGGTCGCCGCGCGCGACCAGCGTCTTGAAAACCTGCTCTAGCGGCAAACCGATCTTGACCGCAACCGTTTCCGCGGCGAGGTCGTCGGGATCCACCTCGTACTCCCGCAGCTGGTAGTGGATTCCCATCCGATCGAGCAGCCGCGCGGCGTTAGTTTTCTGAGTCGGTTTCACGTTGTATAGTGTCCAATGATTCGTTGAGGAGGCTTATCTTGCGTCTTCTGCTCCATTGGATTCTAAGCGCTGTAGCGGTGTGGATCGTTGCCCACGTAGTGCCGGGCATTAGCGTGAGCGGCCCGGTGGCGGCTTTGATCGCGGCCCTAGTCATCGGCCTTATCAACGCAACACTCGGATTGCTGCTCAAGATCCTCACCTTCCCGCTGACGCTGCTGACGCTCGGCCTGTTCTGGTTCGTGATCAACGCGCTCATGCTGGAGCTGGCGGCGGCGCTGGTGCCGGGATTCCAGGTGCGAGGCTTCGTGGCGGCTCTGATCGGCGCCGTCCTGCTGAGCGTAGTGAGTTCGGTATTGCAATGGCTGGTCATGCCGAGCCGCAGAGCCCGCTAGCTGAGCTAGAGGTTCTCAACCGCTTTTTGCAGTGTCCGCGCGATTTCCTCCGGGTCGCTTTCCGGCGCAAACTGCACGGGCTTGCCGATGCGCACCTGAATCTGTCCGGGCGCCGCAAACTTCTTGCCGGCGTTCTTGATTTCAAACAAACCATCAATCCGCACCGGAAGGATGGGGATGCGTAGATTGTTGGCGAGCAGGCCGACTCCCGTGCGGAACGGGCAGAGCTTGCCGTCTTCGGTGTGCTTTCCCTCGGGAAACACCAGCACGCTGTAGCCGCGATCCACGGCCTCTCCGGCGTAGGCAAAGCTCTTGCGGAAGCCGGACTGGCGCGGCAGCGGGAACAGGTTCAGCAGGGCGACGCCGAGCGTCCATTGCAGGCGGTCGTAGATGCGGCCGAGCCAGGCGCGATCCGGGCCGGGCGAGCGCAATATTTCGAGCGCTTCGCCGCGGGTTGCGGTCGCCAGTTTGTGGCGGATGCGCGCGGGAAGCGCAGTCTGGATGAAGCCGACATCGACATCGGCAACATGGTTGGAGATGACCAGCAGCGGCCCGCGAACGCCGCGTAAGTTCTCGCGCCCGATCACGCGGGGCCATGCCAGAAGAAACACGGCGGGGCGGGCCAGCAGATAATGCGACGCCAGGCGCAGCCATGTAGTCGGCCAGCGAAGAGCCCATAGTGGATAATGAAGAAGTGGATAGTGAAGCTGGCGGCGAATGCCTCGTTCATCCTGCAGCAGTTTTTCCAGATCGCCGACGGTGGCTGCATTCGCGAACTTCGTTTCGCTCAGGTCGACCTGGTAGCGGTCTTCGAGGGCGCTGAGCAGTTCGACGCGTTCGAGAGAGCTCAGCCCTAGGCCGCTCTCCAAGTTTGCGTCAGGCATCAGGTTCTGCGTTGCGCGGCCGGTGATTCGCGTCAGCAGTTCGGAGAGCGGGCTAGCTGCGTTCGCAAGCGATTGTCCGCGGAGGCCCGCCTCGACCGCTTCGCGAATCAAGTTGCGGCGCGGTTTCTGCGTGGCACTGCGCGGGAAATCTTCGTCGGGCCAGACGAACCAGGTGCGCATGCGCTGATATTCGGCCAGTTGCTCGTTGGCGCGCTGCACGATTCCCTGCACGACGACGGCCGACGCATCCGGGGTGCGGTCGCGCAGAATCAGCACCGCGCAGGGCTCGGCGTTTCCGCCGCGCTCGAGACCGACGACCACGGAATCTCGAACCTCTTTCTGACCGCGTAACGCCGCTTCGAGGTCCTCGGGATAAATGTTCATGCCCGCGGGCGTGACGATCACTTCTTTTTTGCGTCCCTTGAAGAAAAGATTGCCTTGCTCATCGAGCGCGCCCAGGTCGCCGGTGCGGTACCAGCCTTCATCCCCTGCGACCGGTTGCAGTTCGCGGCCGTTCCAATAACTGCTGGCCACGCCGCTGCCGCGAACCAGAATTTCGCCGTCGTCGCCCAGCCTGATTTCGCGCCCCGGCAGCACTTTTCCGATGGAGCCGCGACTGGGGTGGAAGGGATGGTTCAAGCTGATCAGCGAGGTCGTTTCCGTCAATCCGTATCCCTGGACCACGGCGTATCCCAAGCGATGCCAGAATTCTTCGGTCTCGCGATCGAGAGCGGCGCCGCCGCTGATCATGGCCCAGAACTTCCATCCGAACTGGCGGCGCAGGTCGCGGAAGGTCCACCAGCGCCGCAGAAAGTGCTGGCTTTTGGCTGCGGCGTAGCGCGCGGCAAAATTCTCGCGGCCGCCAGCGTCGTCCTCACTGTCATCGCGATCGCGTTCGATCTTCTGCTTGAGCGACTCGATCATGCGCGGAACGGCCACCAGCACCGAGACGCGTTCCCGGCGGATCGTCGCCATGATTTCGGTTGGGTTGAATGTGTTTTCGAACACGACGGTCGCGCCCAGCAACGGGGGAAGAAAAATTCCCAGGAATTGGCCGAAGACGTGGCTCAGCGGCAACAGGTTCAGGAAGCGAATCGGATGTACCAGCCGCTCGTACTTCAGGTATTTTCCGATCTCGGTTTCGATGGGGGCAAGGTTGCCGACCACGTTGGCGTGGGTGAGCACGACTCCCTTGGGCTCGGCCGTGGTGCCGGAGGTGAAAACGATTTCGAGCGGGTCGGAAGGCTGAATCTGAGCTGGACGGAAGCGTTCGGCCCGACGTTCCGCGACTGCGGCTGCCAGATCGGCGGGATCGATTGCGACAATCTTCTCCGCCACGAGCCCGTCGAACGGCGCCTTTTCGAACGGTGTCTTTTCGAAGATCGGGGCGCGCTCGCGCGGACACAACACCAGCTTGGTTCGCACCTGCGTGCTGATTCGGCGCGCAAAATCGGGGCTGGCGGCATCATCGACGGGAACCGCAACGACCCCGCAAAGCGCGCATCCCAGGAACGCCGCTACCCATTCGGCACAGTTCGGACTCCACAACAGCACCGCATCGCCCTTGCCGATGTTGCGCGCCTCAAGCTCGCGGGCAAACTGATACGCCACTCCAGCGACGCGCTGGTAGCTCCAACGCTCGCGCCGGTATCCTCGCGGAAACACGTAGGCGCAGTCGCCACGCCAGCGCTCGAAATCGTCCAGCGAATCCAGCACACTTGCCCGCACACCCTGTTTAGTAGCACAATTCCGAGAACTTTACAGGGACGATTGCGCTCTATGGCGTAGTCCGGGGCTGGATGACGAGATTTCTTACATTTCGTGCCGTTCTAGTTCGCACCGTTATCGCACTGGGGATGTGCGGCCTGATCTCGTGCCAGCCGCCCGCGGCCACGAATGGCGCCAGCTCTGCCCCATCTTCTGCTATCGCCGCACGAGCTGAGATCCACCCGACGAGTGGTCCGGTGCGCGACCTTAGCCAGGACGAGGCCGCCGGCGGACACATTCTGCGCAAGCATGTGGGACAGACCGACGATCAACTGCGCGAGCGCCTGGAGCGGGAACGCGGCATTACCGGCGCATCGACCTACACCGACCGCCCGGCCGCTGAGCATGCCGTGGGCGCAGCGATCGCAGAATCGCAGGACCGAATCCAGCGCTGGCTCAACCGCTCGGGTGGACATCCCAACCTGGTGCTGGACTATGACAGCCCGGCTCCGATCGGCCGCACTATCTCTCGCAATCGTGGCGAGAACCAGTCGCGTCCGTGCTCGCACGCGCTGGTCGTACTGAAATACACCGGGCCCAACGATTACTACGTTTTGACTTCTTATCCGGAGTGCCGCTGATGAAGCCCAACCCGAAACCCGAAATCACCGCCGCCAACTTTCCCGCGCTGCATTTGTTCCTGCGGGGCTACTTCCATGAGGATGTCGCCGACGAGTACGGAACTCCTCCGGAAGCGGCCGATCAGTTTTGCGAAGACGCCGAAACCGACGAACGCATTCCAGTTGCCCGGGAGTGGCAGCAGGTTTCGGAACTGACACACGCGCAACCTGCCGCTCTGAATGCGGCATTGAAGAAACTGGGTAGCGCTATTCAGTTGAATGAAGAGGAGATTCCGCAGGTGGCGGCGATCTTCGCCCGTTGCCTGGCAGTGAAATCGCACCGCCGGGTGGCCGAGTAGGCGCCCCGGGGCATACATATTGGTCGCATCTTTAGGTTTCCGCACCCTACACGCTGGCCCGGCAGTTGCCAGTAGTTGGAAAGCGCTGGCGAATACGCAATCAGGGCCCGGTGCTGGTAGCATGACTAGAGTCGCTAGGGAATGCGCAAGTAAACATTCCTTTGTGACGCAGGCTACTGCGTCCCAGTGCCGGCGGTCGATAGTATTGGTGCGGGCGAGCTTCGTCCCGCGTTATATTCTTTCGCTTCCAGTTGTTCTCAGGAGAGTTCGAATGCCGCAAGATACCTTGACGATCACCGACAACCGTACCGGGCAGAGCTACACCCTTCCCGTCGAAAACGGAACCATCCGCGCGATGGATCTGCGCAAGATCAAGACCGGCCCCGAGGATTTCGGCTTGATGACCTATGACCCCGCCTTCATGAATACCGCTTCGTGCCGGAGCGCGATCACCTACATCGACGGCGATCGGGGAATCCTGCGCTACCGCGGTTATCCCATCGACGTTCTCGCCGAACACTGTACGTATCTCGAAGTTGCCTACCTGCTTCTGTTCGGCGAACTGCCCACCGCGAGTGAGTTGAAGAATTGGGTGCATGACATTACGCACCACACCATGCTCCATGAAACCACGAAGAAGTTCATGGAAGGCTTCCGCGATAACGCGCACCCCATGGCGATGCTGATGAGCACGGTGGCGGCGCTGTCGACGGTGTATCCGGAATCGAAGAACATTCACGATCCCGCGACCCGGCTGCTGCAGATCAAGCGCCTGATCGGCAAGATGCCGTCGATTGCGGCGATGTCGTATCGCCACATGGTGGGATTCCCGTACGTGTATCCCGACAACGACCTGACCTACACCGAAAACTTCATGAACATGCTGTGGAGGATGGTTGAGCCCAAGTATGTCGCCAATCCGGTGATCGCGCGGGCGCTCGACGTCCTGTTTATTCTGCACGCCGACCACGAGCAGAACTGCAGCACAAACGCCATGCGCGCCGTGGGCAGCTCCCACAGCGACCCTTACCTGGCCACGGCTGCGGCCGCCGCCGCTCTTTCCGGCCCCCTGCACGGCGGGGCGAACGAAGAAGTGCTGCACATGCTGGACGAGATCGGTTCCAAGGACAACGTCCCCGCCTACATCAAGAAGATCAAGGAAGGCAAAGGCAAGCTGATGGGCTTCGGGCACCGGGTTTACAAGAACTACGATCCGCGCGCCAAGATCATCAAGTGGGCCGCCGACGGCGTGTTCGAAGTTACCGGACCGAATGCCAAACTTGAGATTGCTCTGGAACTGGAGCGCATCGCGCTCGAAGACGATTATTTCGTGCAGCGCAAGCTCTATCCGAACGTGGACTTCTACTCCGGCATCATGTACCAGGCGATGGGCTTCAAGCCGGAGATGTTTACCGTACTGTTCGCGATTCCGCGCACGATCGGCTGGCTGACGCAATGGCAGGAAATGCTGACCGACCCCGAACAGAAGATCGCGCGCCCGCGCCAGGTCTGGATCGGGCACGACACGCGGGAGTTTGTGCCGATCGAGAAGCGGTGAAGTCGTAAGTTTGATTGCAGAAGATAAGAGATTCAAGAGCGGTATTCGCCCGCCGTTTCCTTACTCCCATTCTGGAAGCGGGGAGCGGGTTTTTCCGGAACCGGACGTACACTCCCTTTCGGTAACCCCCGGTAATCGTCGGTAACCATCGGACTGCGGGTACCCGGCCTTACAATTACCTTACTCCGCGATCCCGGTTTGCGCGGTTTGCGGGGTTTCGTCTGGGAATCTCCCGGCGAGGTTCGGACCCGTTCGGCAACGCTGGCGGAAATCGCGGGCGTTCGGCGGGAAAAAGGCTGGAGTCCGCACCCCTATGGCGTTTGGTTTTGGCTTTAATAAACAGAAGATTCTCAGCGCCGCGGAAAAGTTTGTCCAGCAGGGCAAGCTGCAGAACGCCATTGCTGAGTACGACAAGGTCCTGAAGCACGATGCCAACGATCTAACCGTCAACAACACCATCGGCGATCTTTACGCGCGTCTCGGCGACAGCGCCAAAGCCATCGAGTGCTTCAAGACGGTTGGCGATGCCTATGCCGCCCAGGGCTTCACCGTCAAGGGCATCGCCATGTACAAGAAGATCACCAAGTTCCAGCCGAGCGTGGATGGATCTCTGAAACTGGCGGAACTCTACACCCAGCAGGGGCTGTTCAACGACGCCCGCGCCCAGTACCTGCAAGTCGCCGAAGACTTCATGAAGAATGGCGACCTCGGACAAGCGGTGCGCCTTTTCCAGAAGGTCCTCGAAATGGACCCGGAAAATGTGCCCATGCGGGTCAAGCTCGCCGAGGTCTATGTCCGGCTCGGAAAGAAGAAAGAAGCGTGGGAGATTTTCAGCGCGGCGGCTGAATCGTTGCGCTCGCGTGGTTTACTCGCCGCCGCCGAAGACATTCTGAAGCGCATGCTGGTGCTCGATCCGGGCAATAGTTACGTTCTGCTGCTGCGCGGGAAGGCCGCCCTCGAGAGCGACGATCCCAAGAACGCCATCGAGTACCTGGAGAAGGCCCCCGACATCGATTCTCATCCCGAAGGTTTGCGTGACCTGCTGAAGGCGTACCTGCAAATCGGGACCTTGCCCAAGGCTGCCCCGATCGCCGAGAAGTTGCTCACGGTGCACAACGATCCCGAGGGGCTGTTTCTGCTGGCGGAGGGTTGCGCCCGCCTCGGTCAGTATCACGAGGCGCTCGACGTTTATACGCGGCATGCCGATCGCCTGCTGGCGACCGACTCGACCAAACTGCTGGGCAGCCTGCATGCCATGATCACCCATGTGCGCGACGATTCGGGCGCACTGGACACGCTATTATTGCTGCTGAACAAAGCCGGCGAGAGCACGCACGTCAACGAAGTCACCGAGCTTCTGGCGCACTCCTCCGTCAAGGACGGAAACCTGGCCAGGGCTCGCGACCTGTACCAGATGCTGGCCACCACCGAGCCCCAGAACCAGGTGCACATGCAGAACTATCAGCAGGTGGTGGGGCGCATGGAGGGAGCATCGCCCGCCATCGGGATCACCGCCGAAGAAGGGGCGGTCATCGTGGAGGAGTTGGAAGCGACCGCACCGGTCATCGAGCAGTCTTATCCCGACCACGTCGCGATCGCAGTGCGCTCCGCAGTCACCGATGCGGACCTGTTCCTTTCTTACAATCTGCCAGACAAGGCTGTCGTGCCTCTGCTGGGGGCTCTGCCTCTGGCACCGCGCGACGCGCGCCTGAACCAGCGACTGGCGGCGCTTCATACCCGCTTCCAGCGTTTTACCGAAGCCGCCGTATGCTGCCGGACACTGGAAAGCGTGTACCACGATGCGGGTTATCCCGATGAAGCCGTGCGCTACGGAGAATTGGCCGCGCGCTATGAGCAGAGCGCAGAAGCCGCTCCATCGGCTGCTGCCCCGGCGACTGCTGCTTCATCGGTGGCCGCTCCGCCTGCGGCCCGCTCCGCTGCTGAGGTTCCGCCTGAGCCCTGGCCGATGGCCGCGCCTGCGGCTTCTGATCACGAAATTGCGGCTGCCGCTCATCCGGAATTCGCCATCCAGGAATTGGCGGTGCACGCGCCCTCCGACACGCACGATCTTTCCTCAGAGTGGGAGCATTCCCTTTCCGTCGACGAGCACGCTCCGGCCGCAGAACCGTCGTCCACCGTCGAGGCCGATGCCGATGCTACCAGCAATCCCGAGATCGCCGAGACGGTCGAAGAAATCCGTTTCTATCTCGAGCACTTCATGACGGACCAGGCCCGCGCCGGGATCGAGAAGCTCGAATCCTTGACCAGCGATGCCCGCATTCTCGATCCGTTGCGCGCCGCCATCGAATCCGCCAGCCAGCCGCCGGCCGAGCCGGAACCGGAAATCACCGAGATCAACGCCGAGGAGCCCGCGGAATCAGAACTAGAGGCCCAGCACGGGTCCGAGATCGGCGCCTCGCTCGATCTGATGGCCGGGTACGACCACGAGATCCACGGCGAGAATCCGGCGGAACTCGCGCCTGAACCGGAACCGACGTACTCCGAACCCGCTCACGCAGAAGCCGTGCATGGGGAGGCAAGCGAGCTGACCTCGTTTGTCGCAGATCTGGAAGCTTCGCTCGGCGATTCTTTTCCGCAAGCGCAGCCGCCCGCTGCCCAGCCGCCGGCAACTCAGCCACACGACACCCAGCCGTTGCCGGGCTGGCCGGTGGCGCCAGCGCCGGCCGCAGCCAGAACGCCCGAGCCGGAAACGGAGCCCGTGGCACACGAGACTGTGGCACACATTGAAATTGAAATTCCGGTTGCCCCAACGGCCATGCCCGCGATGGCAGCATCGGCGGGAGGCGCCGCAACCGCCGCCGCTCCTGCCATGAGCTACAGCCCCACTCCCGTTCGCCCCTTGGGAGCCGGAGCCCAGGCCATGCATCCCTCCGACAGCGTCGATCTTTCGGAGATGTTCGGGGAGTTGAAACAGGAACTCGAAGAAGAGGTCATTGCCGGCGATGACGATCCGGAAACGCATTACAACCTGGGCGTTGCTTTCCGCGAAATGGGCCTGCTCGACGAAGCCATCGCCGAATTGCAGAAAGTCTGCACCTCGATCGATCGCGGCAAGGCATTTTCGCAGCCCGTCCAGACCTACACATGGCTGGCCCAGTGCTTCCTCGATAAAGGAGTTCCTGAGGCCGCCATCCGCTGGTATGAAAAGGCGCTTAACATCCCCGGGCTCGATAACGAAGCGCGCGTTGCCATCAACTATGAACTGGGGTCGGCGTGCGAAACTGTCATGGACAAGCCCGCGGCGCTGCGTCACTTCACCGACGTGTACGGTTCGAATATCGATTATCGCGACGTGGCCGAGCGCATTCAGGCTCTGAAGTCGTAGAATGCACCAGGTGGGGTCGGAATTTGCGCTGGGATGCGACCCGATTCCGCGCCCACCCCACGGCCTTACTATCAACGACGCGTGCAATGATTTCCGATCCCAAGCTACCCTTTGCCAGCGACTCTACCAGTGTCGGAGAACTCAAATCCCCGACGGAAACATCGGTCCCGGTCGTTCCAGTGCCAGTTTCCGTTTCCAGGCCCTCGCCTTCGATCGCGCGTGTGTGGCTCCGCCGCATCGGAGTGCTTCTGTTCGTGTTTTTGTGCGCGACGCTTGGGGTGATGCTCATGATCTTGCCTTGGCGTCCCGAGTGGTCCGACAACCCTCTGCTTCTCCCGTATCCCACGCTTCGCGCCGTGGTAGCCAGCGGCTTCGCGCGCGGCGTCTCAACCGGCTTGGGCGTACTCAATGTGTGGATCGGATTTTGGGAGGCCATTCAATATCGGGAAGAGGAATGAATTGAATCATTCAATCATTGAGTCATTGAATCATTAAAACCCAACGCCCCAATGATTCAATGTCTCAATGATTCAATGTCTCAATGATTATGACTGATCAAAAACTCAAGCCCGCTCTCCTCGCGTATCGGAACGAACCATTTCTCAACAGTCCTGACGGCAGAATTCTGCGCCTGCTGTCCGAGTACAGCGAGCCGCTGTCGCGCTTCCGCCGCGAGCAGATTCAGGACACGGTGGTTTTCTTCGGCTCCGCCCGCGTTCACAGCCACGACAGCGCCAACAGCCGTCTGACCGAAGTCCGCGGCAACGGCGCTCAGCTCTCCGACGCGCAGCAAGCCAAGGATATGAAGCGCGCCGAGGCCGCGGTTGACATGGCTCGCTACTACGAGGACGCGCGCCGGCTTGCCTACCTACTGACCGAATGGTCCACCCAGATCCCTGCCAAGCGCCACCGCTTCGTCGTTACCACCGGCGGCGGCCCAGGCATCATGGAAGCGGCAAATCTCGGCGCCCACGAAGCTGGAGGAAAAACCATCGGCCTCAACATCAACTTGCCCCTCGAGCAGAATCCGAATTCCTACATCACGCCTTCGCTCAACTTCGAGTTCCATTACTTTTTCATGCGAAAGTTCTGGTTCGCGTATCTGGCCAAAGCGCTGGTGATCTTTCCCGGGGGCTTCGGCACGCTCGACGAACTTTTTGAAATCCTCACCCTCGCCCAGACGGAAAAGCTGGCCAAGAAAATTGTCGTCGTCATCTATGGCAGCGCTTACTGGAAGAAGATCGTCAATTTCGAAGCCATGGTCGAAGCCGGCGTGATCTCAGCACCGGACCTCGAACTGTTCAAGATCGCCGATTCGCCAGAAGAAAGTTTCGAGTTTCTGAAAGAAGGCTTGACCAAGTACCATCTCGGCCCGCAGCAACCCAAGCGGACCGGCGAGGCGGCCGTCCCCGAAATCGCCAAGACGCGGCCGTAGCCCTGTGTGGCGCGGACACTCCTGTCCGCGCCACACAACTAGCGAGCTCTCGTAGTACGCTGAGAGCTGATGGCTGACCGCTGTCTGCTCTATTTCATCACCGACCGAAGCCAGTTTCGCGGCGACGAACGCGCCCGCCGCCGCGCCCTGCTTGCCAAAGTCGCCGAAGCCGCGCGGGCCCGCGTCGACTACATCCAGCTCCGCGAAAAAGATCTGAGCACGCGGGAACTGGAAACCTTGGCACGGGAAGTGGTCGTGGCTGTACGTGAGAATCAATTGGCCACTGGCTACTGGCCACTGACCACTCGTCTTATCATTAACTCCCGCACGGACATCGCGCTTGCCGCGGGAGCCGACGGTGTTCATCTGCGCGCAGAGGACGCCGCACCTCATGAAGTGCGCCATGTGCTGGAAGTCTCTGCCCACCGGCCGCTGACCACTGACCACTTCATGGTGGCCGCCTCCTGTCACACTGCCGCCGATGTCTTCCACGCCGAATCTGAGAAGGCCGACTTCGCCGTCTTCGCTCCCGTATTTGAAAAAAAAGACGCTCCCGGAATACAACCCGCGGGCATCGCCGCCTTGCGGGAAGCCTGCCGGGCGAAGATCCCCGTCCTGGCTCTCGGCGGCGTCACTATAGAGAACGCCGCATCGTGCCTCAAGACTGGAGCGGCCGGCGTCGCCGGCATCCGCTTGTTCCAGGAGAATAAAATTGAAGACGTCGTCCGCGCGCTGCGGGCGCTCTGACACCATGGACCCGACGGAACCGACGCTGCTGCTCTCCCGATCCCGAGCCGAAGAATACGTTCCCGCGCTCGTCCGCATCCCCGCGGGATGGTTCCTCATGGGCTGCGACACCGGACAGGACAACGAAAAGCCGGTGCATCGCGTCTGGGTTGACGAATTTATGCTCGCTGCCCGCCAAGTCACCAATGCCGACTACGGGCGCTTCCGGCGCGACATCGCATCTCTGCCGCCACCGTTTTGGAGCGACCCCGCGTTCAACCATCCCGAGCAGCCTGTTGTCAGAGTGTCGTGGTACGAGGCAGTTTGCTACTGCGAGTGGCTCAGCGCAAGCACCGGCAGAAGATTCCGCTTGCCTGCTGAGGCCGAGTGGGAGCGCGCGGCTCGCGGAGGCCACGAGGGCGCACTATTCCCGTGGGGCGATGCGCCTCCGCAGTCGCTGCCCGGCTACGCCAGTCGCTGCGCCGGTCGCTGGAAGACGGGCCCCGAGCCCGCCGGCCGCGCCGAACCGAACGCATACGGCCTCTACAACATGTGCGACAACGTGCACGAGTGGTGCAGCGACTGGTACGCGCCCGGCTACTATGCGGTTTCGCCCGAGCGCAATCCACGCGGCCCCGAAATCGGCGAGCGGCGCGCTTCCCGCGGCGGCTCCTGGCGTCACCACGTCAAGATGTCGCGCTGCGCGGCCCGCTCCAGCATCCCTCCGGAGTTCAAGTACGCGGACTATGGGTTCCGAGTCGCGTGCGACGCCGCACTGGTGTAAATTGTGAGCGTCCGATGACTGACCTCGCTACCCACTACCTCGAAGAAATCAAGCGCCAGCTCCGCGGCCACAAGCGCATGGGCGAAGCTGCCATGGCTCAGCTTGAAGACATGGATTTCTTCGCGACGCTCGATCCGGAATCGAATTCCATCGCGCTCCTGGTCAAGCACATCGCCGGCAACGCGCGCTCACGCTTCACCGACTTTCTCACCAGCGATGGCGAGAAGCCGGACCGCTTTCGCGACCAGGAATTTGAAGTCTCGGCGAAAACAACGCGCGAAGAAGTCCTGCGCTGGTGGGAGCAGGCGTGGTCCCATGTGTTTTCCGCGCTCGACGCGCTCCAGCCCGAAGATGTGCAACGCACCGTGACCATCCGCCAGGAGCCGCACACGGTCATGCAGGCGCTCAACCGCGCGCTCGCCCACTACGCGCAACACATCGGACAAATTGTCTTCCTCGCCAAACACCTGCGCTCTGAACAATGGCAGACGCTTAGCATTCCTCGGGGCAAATCCGAAGACTACAAGACCGCGAGCCCGAAAACGCATTCTCGCGGAACGTACAAAGCGTAGACGTGATCTCGAATCCGTGGCTTGCCGGAGCAATCATCGTGAGCAATCCATATCCGGAATCCGGAGAATCGGAAATGCAGTTTCTGTAGAATGATTGGTTTGCTCTTCTAATTCCGCACTCATAAGGGGGCTTCCATGCCAGCACCATGCTCGCAGTGGTCAAGCCGGAAGCCGCGCCGGGCGCGGAGATCCGCGAAGTCAAAATTCCCGGCTACGGACGCACCGACGTCCTCGTCAAGGTCAAAGTCGCTTCCATCTGCGGCACCGATCTCCACATCTATGAATGGGACCGCTGGGCCCAGGGACGCATTCATCTGCCGCTGATCCCCGGACACGAATTTTGCGGCGAGGTGGTCGTGTTCGGCGATGAGGTCACCAGCGTCAAGGAAGGCGATTTCGTATCCGCCGAAATGCACGTGGCTTGCGGCAAGTGCCTGCAGTGCCGCACCGGCGAAGCCCACATCTGCCAACACGTGAAAATTATCGGCGTCGACAGCGACGGAGCATTCGCCGAGTACGTCGTCATCCCCGAGTCGAATATCTGGAAACTCGATCCGTCTATCCCGCAGGAGTACGCTTCCATCCTCGATCCGCTGGGCAACGCCGTGCACAGTGTGCTGGCCGGAGAAATCGCCGCAAGAACTGTAGCCATCACCGGCTGCGGCCCCATCGGCTTATTCTCGATCGCAGTGGCGCGAGCCGTAGGCGCAACCACTATCTTCGCGATCGAAGTCAACGAACACCGGCGCAAGCTCGCGACCAAGATGAACGCCGACTACGCGCTCGATCCGTCCAAAGAAGACGTCCGTGCCGTGGTCGCCGAAAAAACTGGAGGGCTGGGCGTGGACGTGGTCCTCGAAATGGCTGGCCATCCCGACGCCATCCGCACCGCCTTCGACATCGTGCGCCGCGGCGGACGCATCTCGCTCCTCGGCCTCACCTCGAAGCCCATCCCGCTCAACTTCTCCGAAGACATCATCTTCAAAGGCCTCACCATTCAAGGCATCAATGGCCGCCGGATGTACCAGACCTGGTACCAGATGACCGCCCTGCTCAAAAGCGGACGCCTCGATCTTCACCCCGTAATCACCGACCGCATCCCGATGAAAGATTTTTCCAAAGCCATGGCCTGCTTAAAAACCGGCGAAGCCAGCAAGATACTGGTGTATCCAAACGGAACGAAATAGCACGTGGCACATAAATTGGGGACTGTAGTAAAACTTTAGTATCGGGAGAGGTGGCCGAGTGGTTGATGACTCCGGTCTTGAAAACCTATGTACCGGAAGGTTTGCGGGGTGTAACCGGCTGAAGACGAAGGGGATACCTGACAGGACGCGGCAGAAGAAGTGGGGACTGTAGTAAAACTGTAGTAGCTGGAGAGGTGGCCGAGTGGTTGAAGGCGCCAGTCTTGAAAACTGGAGTACGGGAAATCGTACCGGGGGTTCGAATCCCTCCCTCTCCGCCATTACCTTAGTTATCTTGTACTTGCAAGCTGGTGATACCTATACTGATACCCATAATCAGTGAAGGGGTCACCGATGAATCGCGAAGTCAATCTCACCAAAAGAGTCCAAACAGCGCATGGATGGCGGTATTGCCGCGTTGTGCTCTCCGCTAATGGCCGCATCAAGCCAGACCTGGTTGTCGTCAAGGGCAAGCAGGAGTGCCACAAGGAAGGCGCGTACTACCTTGAGTGGCGCGAAGGTGCGAAGCGCGTGCGGCTGTCGGTCGGCAAGGACCCAGCCGACGCGGGTGCCCGAAGGCTGAGCAAGGAAGCCGAGCTGAACGCGGTGAACAATGGGGTCTCCGTCGTGCCTGACGGCCAGAACGGGCACAGGTCAGTCGCGGCAGCCGTCGCTGAGTTCCTGGACGAAACCAAGCTCACGAAGAAGCCGAAGACGCTGGCAGCGTACTCGACGGCCCTTTCGTACTTCGTAGAATCCTGCCACAAGCTTAACCTCGAAGACATCGAGCGACGCGACATGCTGAAGTTCTCCGCATTCCTGCGCGATGAGAAGGAACAGGCACCGCGCAGCGTGTACAACAAGTTCGAGAACGTGATGATGTTCCTGAAGGCGCACGGTATTCGTGGGCTAGTGGGCAAGAACGACTGGCCGCGGTACACGGAAGAAGAACCGGAGATCTACGAGCACGAAGAACTCGACAAGCTGTTCGCAAAGTGTGACGCAGAGGAACGGCTCTGGTATGAATTTTTCCTGATGACGGGCGAGCGTGAACAGGAAGTCATGTACACGTACTGGTCGGACGTTAACTTCGCTGCGTCCACCGTTCGCGTCAGCCACAAGCCGGACAGAGGCTGGACACCGAAGGCCTACAAGGAACGTGAGATTCCCATTCCTGCGAAGCTTGTGAAGAGTCTGAAGGCGTGGAAGGCGAAGGCAGACAAGAGCTGTAGCCTGGTCTTCCCGACCGCAGGATGTAAACCAAAGCTCGATTTTCTCGACGGCCTGAAAGCAGTAGCTGAGCGCGCGAAGCTCGATCCTGAGAACTTTTGGCTCCACAAGTTCAGAGCGACATTTGCGACGTGGTCGCTATGGGCTGGTGTCGATCTGCGTACAGTTCAGCAATGGCTCGGTCACAGCGACATGGAGAGCACGATGCGCTACCTGAAGCCGTCTCGCAGCCAGCATGTGCGCGACAAGGTGAACGAGATATTTGCTTAGTCGCTGTGCTTACAGGGCATGCGAGACTGATCGGGAATCTAGGCCTTCGCTTGGGCCTTCCGCCACTTTGCCCAGCGCGCTTTCTGAGCAGCGACAATCCTCTTACGGGCGGCCGGGGACATCTTGCGCCCTTTGCGGGCACTGATTGAAACAACCTTTTGCCCCTTGATCTTTGCCCACCGCGCCCGTTGAGCGGCCGCAATTCTCTTGCGTCCCGCAGCCGAAATGTTTCGCCTTTTGCGAGTTGCAGCAGCAGCTTTCGGTTGGCTCCCATGCATGTAGACGTTCCCGAAGGCGACCAGGGCGGTTGTAACGCGGTGCAGTTCATCCTCAAGTCGCGTGCGTTCCTTCTGGAGTTGGCTGACTACAGACTGCATCAGTGTTTTTGGCATGAACAATCCTATCACTCGCCTTTCGAGAAGGAGGAAATTTGCTTCGTAGCCTTCAACCAATTGGCTTTTTGAGATAGGATTGGTCCGCCTTCTCATGGAGGTCTCCAGGGCACAGAACACACCGGTCGACATCGTACGTCAAGCTTCGACGTTGTCAATTGTGTGGGGCGTTTTGCTGATCGTCTTCGGCATGGTCGCGATCGGTTCGCCACTTCTCGCCGCCGTGGCGGTCAACGTGGCCATTGCCTGGCTCATCGTCCTGGCAGGCGTAGTCCACCTGATGCTGGCCTTGCGCGCTCATGGAGCTAGCAGCATGATTTGGAAGCTTCTGCTCGGGCTAGCATATCTCTTCTTCGGTGCATACCTGATCATGCATCCAGTGCTGGGAGTGGCATCGCTTACGTTAGTACTTGCATCGCTTTTCCTGATTGAGGGCATCCTGGACATCATTCTGTTTTTCAAGATGCGCGCGGTGGGAGGATCAAGCTGGGTGTTGGTAGACGGGATCGTTACCCTGTTGTTGGGGCTGATGATCTACGTCCAATGGCCGTCCAGTTCCGCCTGGGCGATAGGCATTCTGGTTGGCGTGAGCATGATCAGCAGCGGTGCTACGCGCGTGATGCTGTCGTTGACGGTGCGCAAGGTGACGACTGCGGTGGCATAGTTTCCATTGTTCGGCCCTCCAGTGTTCGACACTCCAGAAAGCGCCCACTGAAGCCAGAGCAGTTGTCCCGACGAATAGAGGAAGACCGAATGGGAGGCATGATCCCGTTAGGGGATGTATCTCGACGTCCTACGCGCGGCCCATCGTCACGATCCTCATCATCGGCTTTTGGTTCCTCACTCAGCTCTTCAATGCCGGGGCGGTAGCGCAGGTGCAGACCGGAGGAGTGGCGTACTTGGCGCACATCGGCGGCTTCATCTTCGGGGCTGTCACGGCGCGTCTGTTAGAAGATCCGCGTCGAATCGCATTGCAAAGGAGCACGGAATGATTTCGAAGGCTTATGCTGTCAATCAGCATTCGGGGAGATCAAGGAGATGGAAGAACGAGGGCGATGCTGCCTAGAATGTTGGGGCTGAGAATTGAGGGTTGTCATACTCCGTTTCCTTGCTTCAAGCTAAAGCAATCCGATGCCGGACATTAGGCGGCGACTGGATAATTCCCGGTTTGTCGGCCGGCCGGAAGTAATGCCGTGATAGGGTCTCCTGGAATTAATTCCGAATTGCCCATAATCCGTCGACCGACCGCGGCTGACTACCCACAAGCCAACTTCTCAGGACTAATCCCGCCCTGGAACCCGGATAGCTTAAGCCGCCCATCCGCCCAGAATCGCCGGGGCACGCTCAGAACTCCAACCGCGCCTGAAAGGCGATCATGCGTGGACTGCTATCGCCGCCCAAACCGACGCCCAGCAAGCCGGTTGGCGGAGAAGTGGCATACGTGAGCGCTCCAAAGCCAGCCTGCGTGGAAGGATTTCCTGGAATGCCGGCCTGCACCACGCTGGGGAGGCCGAAATTAGGATGGTTGAAGACATTAAAGAACTGCCCCTCAAACCGCAGCTTCACATGCTCGGTCAAGGCAAACCATTTTGTCAGATAGAGGTCACTCCAGACAAAATCGGGACCGCGCAGAGCATTACGTCCGAGATTTCCGAACTGGCAATTCTGCGGGCTGTCGCCGCCATTGCACTGCCCTGTACTCGGGTCAACGGCCGAGACGAAAGCGTCCGGATTGAGCCACTGAAGTGTTCCCGGCTGTGTGACGCCCGGAATCGGATGACGCTCATACAGCGGAACGTCGGCAACAACGCTGGCGAACTGCGGCCCACTGCCCTGCACTATGCCATTTCCGTTTGCTGAATAAGGCGTGCTCAGCACCGAGAACGGAACTCCGCTATGCCAAAACATGGTTCCAGAAATCTGCCAGCCGTTGAGCGCGTAGCCCAGAGAATGACTGCGCACTCGAACCGGCAACTGGTACACATACTGCGCATTGAGATTGTGCCGGATGTCATAGTCGCAAGGACCATAATTGCGGGCCAGTTCTCCCGGCAGAGGCGAAAGAATTCCTCCGGCAGAGAACTGAAGGAATCCTCCGTTCGAGACCGTATCCATGCAACGGCTCCAGGTGTAGTTGACCTGTCCTTGCAAGCCATGGGCGAGCCGCTTCGAGGCGGTCAGTTGAAGCCCGTTGTAGTGACTGTTCGCGCCGGTGGAGAACTGCGTCACCGCGGCAAACCGCGGATCGGTTGGGCTCAATCGCGGATTAGTCGGTGGCTGGTAGGGAAATGGTGCAAAACACCCCTGGCATACGGTCTGGAAGCCGTTGACTTGGGTTGAGTACGGCTGGTTCACGGCCCGCGTGCCCACGTATTGCGCTTGAAAGCTGGCCGTCGTTCCGAATTGATGTTCCATTCCCAGACTCCACTCCATGAAGTACGGCGCGCGGAGTTTTCCATCTGGGATGGCTGTGATCGCAGGCGGCGGAAGAGAAGACTTGCTCTGGGGAAATCCCGAAGTAAAAGTCCGATTCGCGGCAACGATTGCGTCCACTGCGCTGTTCGTCACTCCGGGCGCGATGCCTGCGCAGCCCACTACCGGGTCGCAGCCCGTGGATCCGGGTGTGCCCACGGTGCCAAGCAGTCCTCCCTGGAACGTCTTATCGTATGGAGGATTGGCGCCGATCAGGTCGGCCACCGTGCCCGGCAAGATATCGCTGAAAATCCCGAAGCCGCTGCGGAGCACGGATTTCGGCTCGAATTGCCAGGCAATCGCTGTTCTCGGTTGCAGAATGGCCAGCGGTGTGGACGAGAACAGATTGCCGAGATGAGTTTGAATAACGGCGTCCAGCGGTTGATTATCATGCTTGATGGAACTGAAGGAGCCGCGCAGGCGGGCGACTTGCTCATGCGGATTCAACGGATTGGAGTTGAAGGTGTCGCGCAGACCGAACGTCCAGGTTAGCGTGCGGGTCACTTTCCAGGTGTCTTGTGCATAGACATCGAGATTGAGAAAGTTGAAGGGCTCATTTGCGTTCGAAGGGAACGTCTCCGCCGCGGTGTTCGCTACTCCATAGATAAATTGCTGCAAGTTCGCGTAGGTCACGGTGGGAACTGTGCCCACTCCGAAGTCATAGTCGTTCAGGCGGAAGATACGGGTATTCGTTCCAAACCGCAGTTCGTGAGCGCCATGACTCCAGGAGAGATTGTCATTGATGAAGAAGCGCGAAGCGCGTCGGCCTTGAATCCAGGTGTTGTCAAGCCCTCCGATGGGAGTGAAGGCATTCGCGCCGCTGCCTTGCAACACGATGGGGAAAGCCGCAAGTGTCTTCTGAAAGTTGTTGGGCCCAAACAAGCTCGCATACCAGGAAAACGCCGGATTGAAATAGTTCACCAGATTTTGCGAAAAGACGTGGGTATATCCCGCTGCGAAGGAGTACAGCGGTTGAGGAGAGAATGAGTCGAACAAGGAATTGATGGGATCTGTGAAAGCAGCTTGTACACCGGTGTCAACCTGAAAACGAGTCCAAGTCGTATCTTTCTCGTTGATGTTGTAGTCGAGGCGGACCGTCTGTACCTGTTCGTGGTCGTCGCTGGAGTGCGAGACGCTTTGCTGGTTTGCGCACCCGTTTCCATCCGGCGGATTGCCCGGTGCCGTAGTGCCGTCCGAATTGAAAGGACACCAGAGTACCTGGGTGGGTGCACCGCTGGTATTTCCATAGAGCTTGAACATGTTTATATAGAATTGCGCTTCCTGCAGCGCGGGCGGGTAGATCAATTTATTTGTGACTGGGTCGGTGTAGCCTAAACCAAGTTGCTTTAGCACATATGGTTTCAATAATGCCGCATTGGGAACGATCGTGGGCGTGACGATGGGCAGCGCGATCCGCACCCATTCGCTGTCGAAGAAAAAGAAGAGCCTATCGTGCGCGATCGGCCCGCCCACACTGCCCCCAAAATGATTCACGGTCGATCTGGGCTTGTAACGGCCCGGCACTGCATTGGTAAAGTAGTCTGCTGCATTCAGGAGCGAACCATTCCAGAGCTCGTAGAGATTCCCGTGAAACCGGTTCGTGCCAGACTTGGTGACGTAGTCGACTTGGGATGCTCCATACCGTCCTTGATCCACGGCGTAAGAAAGGGTGTTGACGGTCACTTCTGAAATCGAATTTAGTCCCAGAACGAGGTTGGTTGAAAGGCCGCTGTTGAGATTAGTGAGCGGGTCGTTCGTTTCCAGTCCGTCAACGATGTAGCCGTTGGAGAGGGCGGGCAGGCCGTTAAACTCCACGTTGCCGTACCCGTTGGTGCCGCCAACAAAGTCGTTGCTACTGCCCGCCGTATTGATCAGGGCTCCAGGCGCAAACTGCAGAGGGTAGGTTAGGTCACCACCTGGGTTCGGCAGGTCCTCCAGCGCCGGCGCATTCAAAGTGGTGGAGGTGTTTGCGCTTTCCAGGTTGATGAGGGGAGCCTCGCTGCTTACCTCAACCGCCTCATTGGATCGGGCCACCTTAAGCGTGAAATCCACGGTTTGCTTCTGGCCCAAGCCCGCCACGACGTTGTCATCTTGCCCTGGATCGAAGCCGTGCGCTTCCGCTCTGACCGAGTAGGTTCCAGGCTTTAGCTGTGGGAAGTTGAACCGGCCTGCGTTATCGGTCCGGGCACTGCGCTTTAGGCCAGTCTCGTGACTTGTGATCGTCACCATGGCGCCCGGCACAACCGCGTTCGTTGCGTCCTTCACTTCGCCAATGATGGCGCTCGTGGTTTCGCCTTGTGCCAGCGCTTTCACCGGAAGAAGACACGCCACCGTCAACATAAGAAAAGCAAAGTGCGCTGCCCGCGCCATGAATACCCCACTCATTTGCCGCAAAGCGGCGATGTCGCCCTGGTTTTATCTGTTAACCAGCGATTATTATGTTTAGTTAACCACAGTTAACACAAAGGGTCAAGAACCAGAAGAGGAAACTGGGCAACTTCGGCGATGGTGTCTGAATCACGGTCAATACAGAAGTTGGCCGCCAGTTTTCGGGATTCGTACTGACAAACGCGCATCGCGTCGCATATCTTCGGTAGGACCTACCTCTTGGGATCACGATCGCGAAGCCGACTTATCATTACTAATCGCGGTAAGCCGGCATCAGATCACTTCCGGTTTGCCGACTATCTGGACACAATTGCGCGAGGCGGCTGGTGGTCGCTCCGAAAGTGGGGCTATTCAGGGAAATCGCGCCTCATGATTCCGCACCAATCTGTCGCCCACTGACCTGGTCGTCTCAAAACCCCGCGAGCGCAACGTCGGGACCGTTCGACGTGGGAAGAGTAACAGGGCGGCCACTCGATGAGGATACTGAATACGGCATCCGCCAGTTTTCTGCTCGCAGCAGCAACCAAAAGCATAAGTCTTGACAAAATCTTACATTAGACATAATCTAAATTGCTCATGGACGCCGAGGCGATTAAACGGTCCTTCGACGGCAGCGGGTTGCGGTGCACTCCGCAGCGCTACGCCGTTATGGCATTCTTGATGGAACACAACAGGCATCCCACGGCTGCGGAAATCTTCGAAGCCGTGAATCGCGTAGATCCGCGCTCTTCAAGGGCCACGACTTATAATAATCTGCGGGACTTGGTGCAGGCGGGTTTAGTGCGTGAAGTGGCCGTCGAGGGCCGTGCCGCGCGATTCGATGCGAAAGGCATGCGGCATCACCACTTCATCTGCGACCGCTGCGGCAAGGTTGAGGACATTGAGTGGTACGACGTGCCCAGGCCTGCCTCGCGCTCTCTCGGTAAGCGGATTCTTCGCGAATGCGAACTCATTTTCCGGGGGCTCTGCACGAAGTGCGCTCCGCGACACGCTTCCCGTTAAGTGTCACAGGCTCGTGGATACCCGATGAATGGCGCGCGTCGGCAAAGCGCGGCCGGCGATTGCGCGAATGGGAAAGCCAGGATGGTTTTGTATTTCATCGCAGTCTTTTTGGGCTAATACGTAAGGAGGATGAACTCATGGAAAAAGAACTCGCCAAGCAGGAGCAAAACATGTCAACCGAATCCAAGTGCCCGGTAATGGGCGGCGCTCGCAGACATACGGCCGCGACGAATGCGGACTGGTGGCCGAATCAGCTGAACCTGAAAATCCTGCACCAGCACTCCCCCCTGTCCGATCCTATGGACAAGGGGTTCAACTACGCGGAAGAATTCAAGAGCCTCGACCTGAATGCCGTGATCAAGGACCTTCATGCCTTGATGACGGACTCGCAGGATTGGTGGCCGGCCGACTTTGGCCACTACGGGCCGCTGTTCATTCGTATGGCGTGGCACAGCGCGGGTACCTACCGCATCGGCGACGGCCGCGGCGGGGCCGGAGCCGGTCAGCAACGCTTCGCGCCGCTCAATAGCTGGCCGGACAACGTGAACCTCGACAAGGCGCGCCGGCTGCTGTGGCCGATCAAGCAGAAGTATGGCCGGAAAATCTCCTGGGCCGACCTCATGATTCTCGCAGGCAACGTCGCCCTCGAGTCGATGGGCTTTAAGACGTTCGGTTTTGGCGGCGGGCGCGAGGACGTCTGGGAGCCCGAAGAAGACATCTACTGGGGCCCTGAAGGCAAGTGGCTGGCGGACGAGCGCTACAGCGGCGACCGTGATCTTCAGAATCCGCTCGCTGCCGTGCAAATGGGTCTGATCTATGTGAATCCGGAAGGGCCGAATGGAAAGCCGGATCCGGTTGCCGCGGCACGGGATATCCGAGAGACTTTCGCCCGTATGGCGATGAATGACGAGGAGACCGTTGCGCTCATTGCCGGCGGTCACACTTTCGGAAAAACCCACGGCGCTGCCGATCCGAGCCGGTATGTCGGCCCCGTACCCGAGGCCGCTCCCATCGAGGAGCAGGGCCTCGGCTGGGAGAACAAATTTGGCACGGGCAAAGGGGATGACACGATCGGAAGCGGCCTGGAAGTCATTTGGACCACGACGCCTACGAAGTGGAGCAACAACTACTTCGAGAACCTGTTCAAATACGATTGGGAACTGACCAAGAGCCCGGCTGG
>JBEKAF010000009.1:0-76141 GCA_050018355.1 Terriglobales bacterium
GTTCCTTGCGGAAATTCGCCACGCAAAAGCTGAGGCCAGAGAGAACGAGCAGAAGTAGAACTTGCAGAATTGGGATTGCCGCTGTTTGTCATTCCGCCGACTCTGTATGTTTCAAGTGGCGGCACAGGCCCATCATCTATCCATTTATCCGCTTATTCCGTTCCCGCGGAGCAGTTCTGACCTGCCCCCAAAAAACTAGTCCAGCGGAAATGTGACTTCTCCGTTTACGATGGCCCGCCAGGGCCAGAGGAGGAGTCGTGAGGAAGAGTCCGAATGTGCCCCGAAGGATTAACAGCTTCCCGATGACCCGGTGATGCGAGATGGTGTGGCCGAGCGCGGGAAGGGTCTGTCGCGGGCGCGACCATATTATTAGGGGCCAAGCAGTGGCAAGTCATGCATTACGGGGGGTATTACGCACTGAGGGGATTTTGCTACACCCCCCACGGGAGCTCAGGCCGGGGCCCGCGCGCGATTGGGGCGAGCGGGGTGCGCAAATGGGATCAGAGGGGCGCATGGGCGGGGGCTTGCTGCCGAGCTTCGCTCGGTCAGTGGGGTTGGGACCTGTTTGAAGCCCCCAAAAACCGCCCGCACGGAACTTCCGTCCACGACGGCCCGTGACCAGTCGATCTGTCCGTAACGCGCCAGCCAGTCCAGCAAAACGAAGTGGAGCAGTTGCCAGATGCCCGCCTCTTGCCAGTCGTGCAGTCGTCGCCAGCAACTCATTCCAGAGCCACAGCCCATCTCTTGCGGCAGCATCTCCCAAGGAATCCGACTACGCAGGACGAACAAGATGCCGGTGAGACATGCCCTGTATCTGCTAAGCGCGGCCTTCCGTCCTGGGGCTTCGCCTTGGCGACTGGGATAAACGGTTCAACCAGTTTCCACAACCCGTCAGGCAAGAGTTCGACGGCCATTGGACAACTCCTCTCCGTAAGGATGTTTCGAGCCGTTCCACGGGTTGCTGGAGAAATGAGGTTTTGTGAGACGTTTTTAGGGCGTCATCCTCCGGAATGCAAGATTCATCACCGCGCCGCAGTTATGGACGCCCGGCCGACTACAATGGCGGCCATGAAGGTGCCCCTCTGGCTCAAGATCGGCTGGACCGTCTGGGTGATCGCCTGGGTCCCGTTCTACTGGAAGCAATACGGCCTGCAAAACTTCCTGTTCTTCTGCGATCTGGGAAACCTCTTCCTCATGCTCGCCCTGTGGTTGGAGAGCCCTCTGATTTTCTCCTGGCAGGCGACCGGACTGCTGCTGTTCCAGACCCTCTACACCATCGACTTGGCCGGGACTTTCAGCACTGGCTTGCACATCGTCGGCGGCACGGAATACATGTTCGATCCCAACGTACCTTTATTCATTCGCCTGCTCAGCTTGTTTCACGTGGCCACTCCTCCGCTGCTGCTGTGGGCCATCCGGCGCCTGGGTTACGACCGCCGAGGATGGCTCTACCAGACGCTGACCGCCGGGGTGGTGGTTCCTGTCAATTATTTCTGGCGTCCGCAGTTCGACGTGAACTGGGCCCGGGGCCCCTTCTTCCGCGAGCAACACGCTATGCCCGGCCTGCTTTACCTGCTCGGATACCTAGTCGTGGTCCCGTTGGTCGTGTACTTTCCCACCCACCTGCTGCTGCAATGGTGGGCCCGACGCGGAGGCTTCCTGCGGGCGGGAGGGGGAGGCGACGTCCATGACGTCAAACCAGTTTGGAGAGAATGACAGCACGCAGTTCAAGTCTCTGCTCGAACATGGAACGGCACAACCCGAATACACGCCTGACATAGCGGCGATAGATCTCCCCCAAGGCCTCCATGTGCTTGGCTTTGGCCTCGCGGCGCCGCACTCCCTCTGCCTTGTTCCTCTCGGCGTTCATAAAGCAGTGCGCTGCAGATCGAAGAAAGTTACACACATCTTAGGGGACGAGGAACACTCGGCTGGACGCCTGCCTACTCGGAGAATACGATCTTCCCCAAAGCCACAAGGCCCAATTCGGAAAGTCGGAAGATCGAATGGTGCTGGCCGCCCATTGAGGTCGGATGACGGGCAACTCTTCCCCAATCCGGTTATGGAAGAGTTGCCGACAATTCGCCCAGAGCCTCGTCTTTTGTTTCCCGCGACACTGCTTTTCATGAGGAGCAATCTAGATTGCCGGCGGTCAGGTGCTCTTCCTCGGAGTTCAGGGCGCGTCAGGACGAGACACCAGCGGCATGCGAGCCCTAGTGCGTCGCATCCGCATACTTCACCGAACAGCCGTGGGGACGCGTCGCCGACGTTTCCACCTGCTTTCCGGCCATAGCCTGCTGCAGCGCGAGACTGACGTAATTCGTCGCGCCAGGGACGTCGTTCAGGTCGGTTGTCGGTTTGTCGTCAATCGCTCCTTCGTTGCCGTTGTTCGTGAAAATCACACTCCCCGTGGGACAGGGAACTTCCGTCTGCTGCGGATTGGGCGCGCAGGGTGTGCCCGCTGGGTTGGTTACGTCGCTGCGCAGGAAAAATATCGTACCGTAAGGTAAGGTATGGTGCTGGTCGAGTAAAAGCTCCCGCTTGTGGGGTTGTACGCTACCAGCGCCGTCTTCGTCTGGCTGTTTTCCTTTCTCACGGTCACCTGCACCGGCGCCGAGTCGCTGGCGCCAAAGGTCGGATCGCCGGCATAAGTCACGTTGTAGGTCCCGCAGCTTTCGCTCATCACCGGGCCACATTGTTGTCCACAATGTAGAGCGCGGAAAGATCCACGCCCAGCGAGGTCTCCGTGCTGGCCGATACCACCAGGTCGATGGTGGCATTCCTGGCCACCGCGCCCGACCAGGAAGTGTCCAGCACAGCTTCGGGCTCGTCGCCCACCACTCCGGGGTCCGGACCGTTCAAAATCACCTGTGGGTCCTTCGCCGGCAATCCGAAGAGGCTGCGGAAGTTCTCGATACGAGGCGCTGATCTACGCGCGTCTAGCTTGATCGAAATGATCGGCGCGACGCCCGCTGTGACTGGTCCGACAAAGCTACGCCTTGGCGTATCGCTCGCTGTTCGGTTTCGATCCGCTCACTGCGAAGAACAAAATGTAGAGATAGCAAATCGTGGCCGCGACAAGTGCGTAGTGAATGCCTTGACCCCAACTCGTCGCGCCTTGCACCATTGCCGGGTAGTAAGCACGATTGATGAGATCCGCCGCCTTGCCGACCAGCCATGGAATGATGGCGCCGCCCACGATCGCCATGTTCAAGATGCCGGAGCCGTCTCCGGTGAGCGGTCCGAGTTCTGCGATCCCCATGGTGAAAATACAAGGGAACATAACTGAGTTGAACAAGCCCACCGCCAGGATGGACCACATGGCCACATGCCCGCTTGTCAGAACCGAAACGCTAACCAGCAGAGCGGCCATTACTGCGCACAGCGCCAGCAGTTTGCCTGCTTTGACCTTCTGCAGGATTGCCGACCCGACAAACCTCCCAATCATGGCGCCGAGCCAATACAAAGATATGTACCTGGCCGCCTCTCCCAATGCTGCGTGGTAGCGGGGAGCCGGGTCGGCGATGCTCGACGCGAATCCGCCAATGCTGGGCAAGGCCAGGTAGTTGGCGATGGAGCTCCCAATCGCAACTTCGCCGCCGACGTACACGAAGATCCCAATCGCCCCGAAGACGAGATTCGGGTGTTTCCAGAGAGAGTCGTTTACCTTTTCGCCGATGCGGTGTTCGGCGGACTCGATTTTTGGGAGTTTCGACATGCCAATGCCGATCGCCAGAATGCATAACGCCACCGCGAAGAAGTACACGTACAACTTGACAATGGCGTTTGCTTCTTGCGAGGTACTCTGGGCAATCGCAGCCGATGTTGTTCCAAGAATGACGCGCGCCCCGATCCAGGGGAACACCGCGGTGCCTAGCGAATTGAAAGCCTGAGTAAGATTCAGGCGACTGGAGGCGGTTTGCGGGTTTCCCAGTACTGCGACATAGGGGTTCGCCGCCACCTGGAGAATCGTGATTCCAGTTGCCAGCACGATGAGGGCTGTCAGGAAGAACGGAAACGAAG
Organism: Terriglobales bacterium; assembly: GCA_050018355.1. Lineage (GTDB taxonomy): Bacteria > Acidobacteriota > Terriglobia > Terriglobales > Acidobacteriaceae > Acidiflorens. Next base: position 4,024 of record JBEKAF010000009.1, read on the forward strand.
GGATTCTCGCTGCTGGATAGAATCCAAGGCATGCCACGACCATCGTCAACAATCCCACGACGATTGCCCGCTTGTATCCGAGCCAGTCGATGATTTTGGCCGATGGAATTGAAAAGACAAAGTAAGCGGAAAAAAAGGCTGTCTGAATCAGCATGCTCGCGGCAAGTCTGAGGTTGAAGACATGTTGAGCATATGGGATCAGCACGTCGTTCAGGGAGGTGAGCGAGCCCCACATGAAGAATAGCGTGGTTACAATGGCTAGCGGCCCTCGATGAGCTGTCGGTGGCGCCTTCGTAAACGTCTCCAATTGAGTTTCCGTACTAACGTTTGTCGGCATTGGCCTCCGTTCAATCTTGAGCCGGGAAGCAGGCCGAGAGCGACGATCAAAAGGGAAGGAACAACCGTCCGCACGATTCCAGTTTAAAGAAAGAAGGTCGGGCTTGCCAGTTCCCAGTTCTCGGTACCCGAGTACCCAGAACTCCGTACTTAATTAAAAGGAACACAGTAAAGAAGGAAAAGGCGCACCCGGAAATCCGAGTGCGCCTTGGTGAAAGTGTTAGAAGCTGAACCGTGCCCCCAGTGTGAGGACACGGGCAGCAAGCGCACTGCTTATTGTGCCGAAGTTTGAATTGCCAATGTTGTTCGAAATCTGATTGTCGTTGAGGTTCAGGTTATTGAAGACGTTGAAGGCATCAATCCGGAACTCAAGTCTCGCGCTTTCGCCGAGTACAGGCATCTTTGGCAGGCCAAAGCCTTTGCTCAGGGTCAGATCGACATCCCTGTATCCGGGGAGGTTAAGGGAATTGCGATTGACGCCGGGCGGCTGAGGAAGGGCGGTCCCGTAGCAGGTATTGCAGTTGTAGGGAGTGTAGGTTGGCGTCGAGAAGTAGGCCGCGCCGCCATTGGGGAAGTTGGAGCTTACCGAACCCTCGAATGCTTTGTTGCTGGTGCTCTGGCCCGCGCCACCCAGGTAAGCGGCAGGGAAGAGATTGTAGTAGCCGCATTGTCCGCAGAAGAGGCTTCCGCCCTTGGTACTCACAAACGGGTTCCAAGGGAATCCGGAGTGCCAGTTCCAGATTCCGCTCAGCGACCAGCCGCCGACAACTTTTTCCAGCAAACCGTTACTGTGGAAGAGGACCGGTTGCCACATGCCAAAAAGTTTGAAGGCATTGGTGACGTTGTAATCGGATCGTCCGTAATCGAGGTTGAGTGCGTACGGATAGGGCTGTTCCGAGTAGGGCGCGGAGCTGGTATCCATGCTCCTCGACCAGGTGTATTGAGCATCGGCCATAAACTGGTGCGAGAACTGATGCTTGAACTCGGCGAGCATGGCGTTGTAGTTGCCACGGCCGTTGACATTATAGGTGTTGCCGCCATTGATATTCGGATTCAAAGCGTCGCCCTGGGTCACGGGGACGGCAAGCGGGCCCTCATTGAAGAAGATGTCACGCGACAAACTTCCCTGATATCCCAGGCTCATTATGTACTGGTGACCGATATCATATTGCATATCGAACGAGTAATGATAGGTGCGCATGGTGGGGAGGTTATTGGGAAAGATGTCTATGCCGGCCGAGTTGGGTATGCCGTTCGTAGTACCTGTGGGCAGTCCGTTCGCACCAAAGGGTAAGGTAAAGTTAGGGTTTGGAGGATAGCCAAAGATGCTGTGCGGATTGGTTGAAGGGGCATACAGGATGCCCGGATTCGGCGAGGTCGGCGAGGCCATGGCTATGTACTCCCCGATATCCAATCCGGGATTTCCGCTGATATTGGCGGAAATCGCGATTTCTTCCTGGTTGTAGTTGAGGCCGAAACCGCCGCGGAAAACGAGCCTATTGTCGAATCTGGTTGGACTCCAGGCGAAACCGATTTCTGGGCCAAAGTTATCTTTCTGGGCGTTCCAGGAATCTCCCTTGCTGACAGTCAGGCCGGTTAAGTAACCCGACCCGGGGCCGGGGTGGGCCACATACATGTTGTCTTGTTTGGAAGAGAGCGGACCAAAGTAGGACCATCGCAGGCCAAGGTTGATGGTCAGATTCGAACGGACTTTCCAATCGTCCTGGGCAAAGAAGCCCAAAAGGTTTTCGCGCTCGTCCTGGCGCTGTGTTGTGGGCAGACCGGTGGCAGGGTTAGCGGTGAGATAACCTTCCCGGTTCGGAGCATCGTTGAGGAAGTCCCAAGTATTAAAGAAGCCATAGCTGGGTACTCCGCAGGGATAGCACGCATTCAGGTAAAAGAGCCGGGTAGCCTCTCCACCAAACTTGAGGGTGTGACGCCCGAAAATTTTGGTGGCAACGTCTTTGTAGCTATAAGTCCACTGGTCCAGGTCGGCACCGACGTTGCCTCCAAAGTTACCGATCGTGATGCTGCCGAGGCCAGCGATTTCGTCCAAAGGAAGTCCGACCGGTGTTTGCGGATTGGACTTGATTTCGTTATAGCGCCATCCGGCAGCATTCGCACGAAGTTCATTCAGCAAGGTTGGCGAGAAAGTATGGTTCCAGATTACGGAGAACGCATCGTTGATTTGGCTGTGATGGAAGATGTCATATTGGCGGTCGCCGTTGTAGTCGTTGGTTGACTGAGGAACCCAGTAGATAGCAAAGCCGATGCGATCTTTGCTGGTAACGTCGGCATCAAGACGGCCGTTGTATTGGACGGCGGTGTGAGTGGTGGGATTGACGGTATTGTACTGGGCAAGGTCGGCAACAGTACCCAAGGGGCTTCCGGGAGTCCCGCAGCCAGTGCCGGCGCCGCCGCAGCCGGGATTGCTTTCGCTCGTCCAGCCGAAGTCCTGCGTACCCAGGCCCGCCGTCAAAGGAGTTCCGATGTTGATACCCTGGCCGGCGATAGTGGCGCAGTTTACGCCCTCGATGAGACCTGCGGTTCCACAGTTGGCGTTGGGATTGATGGTTCCGATGACAGAGTTACCGGGAAATGAAAGATATTGCGCCGCGATGCTTCCCGCGGGCGCCAGAGCGTCGAACGCCGGGGTATCGTACCACCCGGTGCCGGTGAGAGATGCGTGGGGCTCGCGGACAGTTTCGTAGTTGAAGAAGGCGAAGATCTTATTCTTCCAGATGGGGCCGCCGACGCTGCCACCGAACTGATTGAACTTACTATTGTCTCTAAGTTCGGCACCGGGTCGGCCGAAGTACGGTTGGAAGGCGTTCAAGTTCGGTTGGTGGGTGGTGAAGAAGAGGCTGCCGTGGAAGTCGTTGGTGCCGCTCTTGGAGGTGATCTGAACCTGGGCGCCGGTGAAACGACCATCCTCAGCATCATAACTGTTGGTGACAACTTTTACGTCGCTGACGGAATCTTCAGACGGGGTGACGACCGTCGCACCGCCCCAGACGGCGCTGGTGGTACTGATGCCGTCGATAGAAACACCGGTGTTCTGAGCCTGGTTGCCATTGGCATAACCCTGGACGAGGTTTTCAGTCCTGAAGATTCCAGTCGACCCACCCGAAGACGTGGGTTGACTCTGCGTGCCGGGAAGAGTGTATTCCGAGCCACCGCCGGCTTGCGAACCATCGTTGAACATGCCGGGAGCTAGTTGCGCGAGTTTGGTGACGTCGCGGCCGAAGGATGGGATGTGCTGGATCTCGTTATCGGTGACGACCCCGTTGAGCGAAGCGCTTTCGGTTCCCAGCGCGGGCAGCGACGAGGCATCAACGTTGACGGTTGTCGATGCGGCGCCGATCTCGAGTTGCACGTTGAGAGCGTTGGCTTGGTCGGGAATCAGTTCGACGTGGTCGAGGGCTTTCCTCAGGAAGCCCGTTTTCTCCGCTTCCAATCGGAAAACTGCGGAGGCGGCCAGTGCGTTGAAGTTGAATACACCGACTTCATTGCTGACCCTGACCCACTTCTCGCCGGTTGCGGGATTCGTCAGCGTAAGGGTGGCGCCTGGAATCACTGCGCCCGTGGGATCGGTCACCACGCCCTGAATGGAGGTTCGATACTGCGCCTGGACCAACACGGCCGATGCAACGATGCTGACGATCAGGAGTACGACGCGGACTGCTAAACTAGAACGCCTCATGAGATTCTCCTCGGGTCAAAAGTTGCCTTTTGTAATCGCTGTCTTGCTACTCTTGCAAACCGTGGACCAAATCTTTACTGAATCTCTGGAAAAGAGATTTAGTAAACATTCGCCGCATGCTTATAGCACGGCTGAATTTAGGCCGTCAAGCACCAAAACGAAGAGCGATTCTTGGGCACGTGCCTATGGAAATGCGGAGATTGATATGAAAAGCGATAGGTTAGTTAAGGCTTTGGTTTTGCCCGGATCTCACGCAGCGCAGTCTCGCACAATGAAATCGCGGCGGCAAGCGAAGATCTCAACTGCTTCTACTCCTATTGACATCGGCAACAAAAACGTATTTCATACAGACCGTCGTTGCTGTACTAACGCGATTTAGTTAAGCACAGGATCGTATTTGTTCGAGGTGCTTACGGATGGGGTTCACGGTGCGAGGCGCTCCTGGTTCGCTGGTCTTTAGTTCGCTGATCCATAGTGTCCGGCCGAACCCGTGGGGCCGAAAAGCGTGCGCGCTGCTTTTCTCTGTGCTTTGTGCGTTATTAGGCAGTTCACCGCTGTCGGCTCAGGCGGTGGCGCCCACTGCGACGGAAACCCGGCGGAGCGCGAGCGAAACTGGCATTGCGGACCCGAGATTTGACACCCGGGTGGAGTCTCTTCTCCATAGCATGACCTTGGAAGAAAAAATTGGACAGCTAGTGCAATACTCCGCCGGCCAGCCGACGGGCCCCGGCACCGGGCGGACCGACTACAAGGACATGATTGCCCAGGGGCAGATCGGCTCCTTGCTGAATGTCATCGATACCTCGCTGATCAACGAGTACCAGCGGATTGCAGTCGAGAAGTCGCGATTGCACATTCCACTGCTCTTCGGGCTCGACGTGATTCACGGATTCCGGACAGAGTTCCCGATTCCGCTGGGAATGGCTTCCACTTGGGATCCTTCTTCGGTCGAGAAAGCGTCTCATGTAGCGGCCTCGGAAGCTTCCGCCATCGGCATTCGATGGACCTTTTCCCCGATGGTCGACATCGCCCGCGATGCCCGCTGGGGACGCATGGCAGAAGGCGCCGGAGAAGACCCGTATCTTGGTTCAGCGATGGCCGCAGCTTATGTGCGCGGCTATCAGGGTTCGCATCTGGATACCCCGGACACCATGGCGGCGTGTGCCAAGCACTTTGTGGGCTACGGTGCGGCGGAGGGTGGTCGGGATTACAACACAACCGAAATTTCGGAGCACACATTGCGTGAGTTTTATCTGCCTCCATTTCACGCGGCGGTCAATGCGGGTACAGCGACTCTGATGAGCGCTTTTAACTCCCTCAACGGCGTGCCGTCTTCGGCGAATCCGTTTACCTTAACTCAGATTTTGCGGAAAGAGTGGGGATTTAAGGGGATGGTCGTCAGTGATTGGTCTTCAATCGGCGAACTGGTGGCACACGGTATTGCCGCCGATGACGCAACCGCGGCGCGCAGGGCCCTTCTTGCCGGTGTCGATATGGATATGGCTAGCAGCCTGTATCACGATCACCTTGCACAACTCGTGCATTCGGGCGCGGTGCCGGAGGCCAACATCGACGAAAGCGTCCGCCGGGTCTTACGCGTGAAGCTCGCGCTCGGCCTTTTCGAGCATCCATACGTTGACGAAGGACGCGCGAAACAAGCCTTCTTTCTGCCGGAGAGCCTGCAGTTGGCGCAAACCATTGCGCAGCGTTCCTTTGTCCTCCTGAAGAACGCTCCCGTGGCTGGCGGCAAACCTCTTCTTCCGATTTCGAAGGACGTGAAGACTGTGGCTGTCATCGGCCCGCTCGCTGACAATCCTTCCGACCCGGAGGGCGTGAACGCAGCCACGACACCCAAAAGCGGAGTCCTATCTTTTCCTGCCGACTTAGCGCGGCGCTTAGGGGAAACCAACGTGTTCCGCTCCAAAGGCGTCGGGATTCTCAAAGGCAGCGACGAGGAGATGGCGGCGGCGGTCGCCACGGCCAAGCGCGCTGATCTTGTGATTCTGACACTCGGCGAATCCCCAGAGATGAGCGGAGAAGCAGCCTCTCGTTCGAATCTCGGTCTGCCTGGGCGCCAGCAGGAATTGCTCGAGGCCATCGTCAACACTGGCAAGCCGGTCGAACTCATTCTCTTCAGCGGCCGCCCTCTCACGATTCCGTGGGCCTTTGAGCATGTGCCGGCAGTGCTGGCAGCGTGGTTTCCCGGAACTGAAACCGGCCCGGCGCTGGCTCGGACGCTCTTCGGCGAATCCAATCCCAGCGGCAGGCTAGTCGTGAGCTGGCCGCGCAGTGTCGGACAAGAACCCCTTTACTACAATGCGCTGAGCACCGGAAGGCCGCCTGGCAAGATCGGCCTTGCGCGTCCACCAACCGACGTGGAGTCGAAGTATGTATCGCGCTACATCGATGAGCAAAACACCCCGCAGTTTCCCTTCGGCTACGGAGGTTCTTACACCACCTTCGCATATGGACCGACTGAGATCAGCAAGACCCAACTGAATGCCGCGGACTTGAATCAAAGCTTGAGCGGCAAGGCGGGCACGCGAGACTCGCTGACCGTCGGGGCCGCTGTCTCCAACACCGGCTCGCGTGCAGGCGAAGAACTGGTTCAACTCTATATACGACTGCAAGGCACCAGCACCGCTCAGCCGGTTCGTGCGCTGAAAGGGTTTCAGCGGATCGCGCTGGCCCCGGGAGAAACTAAGAAAGTTACGTTCCACCTGGAACCGGAGGCATTTGCAATCTGGAATGACCGTAACGAATTCGCGGTTGAGCCCGCAAAGGTCACAGTCTGGATCAGTCCGGATTCCGCCAGCGGTTCGGATGCAAAGCTGGAGATCTTACCCTAGAGAATCTGCGACAAAAGAGAAACTGTATGAGACTGTGTCGTTTCGCTCTCGGCGTTCTGCTCGGGTTGGCGTCTTGCGCTGCCTTGTGTCAATCGCAGGACTCGCCTGAAAAAGTGGTTATCGACGCCCGCGCACCGGCACGCCCGTTCCCCCACTTCTGGGAACAGATGTTCGGGTCGGGGCGCGCCATTCTCAGCTTACGTGAGAGTTACCGCAGCGATCTCCGCGAAGTAAAGAAAGTTACCGAGTTTAGTTACGTCCGCTTTCACAACATCCTGCATGACGAAGTTGGCGTCTACGACGAAGACGAACAGGGCCATCCCGTCTATAACTTCTCATACGTCGATCAGATCTACGACGGTCTGCTGCGGAACGGTGTGCGGCCCTTCGTTGAAATCAGCTTCATGCCCAAGAAACTTGCGCTGCGCCAGGATGTGCATCCCTTCTGGTACAAGCAGATCGTTTCGCCCCCGAAGGATTACGACAAATGGGACGACCTGATTCGCGCTTTTGCCCAGCATCTCGTCGATCGCTATGGTGTCAACGAAGTGGCCGACTGGTACTTCGAGGTCTGGAACGAACCCAACATCGACTTCTGGACCGGCGATCCCAAGCAAGCCACTTACTTCGAGTTATATGACCACACCGCGCGAGCTCTGAAATCGGTGAGCCCGCGTCTGCGAGTTGGCGGGCCCGCAACCTCATCCGCACACTGGGTGGACGTGTTCATTCAGCACGCCGCAGCTCAGAATGTTCCCACCGACTTCATTTCCAGCCACGGCTACGCCGACGATACCGTGCAAGATCTGTTTGGCACGAACGACGACATTCCCATGGATCGTAGGGTTTGTCTCGCGATTAAGAAGGTGCACGATCAGATCACGGCCTCGCCACGTCCCGGCCTTCCTTTGATGTGGACCGAATGGAATGTCCCATCCTTCGGCCCGCTCAATGCCCGCGACACTGAATATGTTGGCGCAGCGCTCGCCGACGACATCCGGCAATGCGATGGCCTGGTGAATATGATGTCGTTCTGGACGTTCAGCGACGTCTTCGAAGAAGGTGGACCCGGTCGCGAACCTTTTGACGGAAGCTTTGGCCTGATCGCACTCGGCGGGATCAAGAAGCCCAGCTATTCGGCTTTTGCTCTGCTGCATAAGCTTGGGCAAGAAAGGATCGAGCAGGATTCCCCCGAGGTTCTAGTTACTCGACGCCCCGACGGTTCGCTCGCAATCGCTGCGTGGAATCTGATGGATCCCGACAAGAAAGGAAGCGGGCGGAGCGTCGAATTTGAGATCCGCGGCGTGCCTCCAACCAGCCGCGTACGCTTGAGCCGCGTGGACTCCGAGCATGGGAATACGCTTGCCGCTAACAAGAGCATGGGAAGTCCGCGGTATCCCACGCAAGCACAGGTTCGCGCATTGAATGGCGTCGCAGAGGCTGACACTACTCAAAGTCTTAGACTCTCGAAAGGTTCAATCAAGCTGGAGTTGCCAGTGAACGGCGTCTTCTTGCTTGAGGTACTCAACAAGTAGCTTTTGCTCACTTGAAGGAAGCGCCAGGAAATGGGGACGAAAACCATGAGCTTCGCTGCTGGCAGGTCGCGCGGCTCGAGTAGGCAACGTATTCGAATCCTCCCGCTACTCTTTTGCCTGCTATGTTCATTTTCGCACGCAAGCTCCGACTACTACAGCCACGTCATTTTCGATAACAGTTTGACTTCGGATTATTTCTTCTACAGCGCCGGTCGGGCTTCTGGACAAAGCTTTCTTGAAGAGAAAAACCATCGCTTGCCGATCGAGACCAAGATCTTTCTCACGCCTCCGAACGCGATTCGTCTGCAGTGGCAATCCGCACCCGGTGGCTCCTGGATAGCGGAGATCAAAACAACCGAAGGTCGCAATCGCGCTCCCGGTTTCTCCGGTCACAATCTCTACTTCTGGATTTTTTCCCCGCAGCCGATATCTGCCGACGATATGCCGCAGATCGTGCTCTCCACGGCGAACGAAGGACTTCAGGTCGCCGAGTTTCCTGGTAGATTCAGCGATCCCCTTGATCTCGGAAAATATTCGGGCGACTTGCCTGCGGGCCGGTGGGTCCAGGTTCGCATCCCGCTCTCCGACTGCCGCACCGCGTCGATCTATCGATTCCCGCCCGAATACTTACAGAACGTTATCTTCCATCAGGGTCGCGCCGATGGCGCGCGTCATACGCTGATTGTCGATGAGATTCGCGTCGATAATGATCCACCTGCCGCAACCACTTTGGCCGCGCCATCGAACGTGCGGGCCGTCGGCTATGATCGCCACGTTGAGATCGAGTGGGACGACGCGGTTGAACATCAAGCCCTCGCACGGTACGTGATCTACCGCTCGCTCGACGGCAACAACTTCTCTCCCGTCGGAATCCAGTTGCCCGGAGTTCATCGCTACGAGGATTTTCTGGGGAAAGCTGACGTTCAAGCGCAATATAAAGTTGCCGCTTCGGACTGGCAGTACCGGCAATCAGAATTTTCCAATGTCGCGAGCGCGTCTACCCACGAACTGTCCGATGACGAGCTGCTCACCATGCTGCAGAAAGCCTGCTTCCATTATTACTGGGAGGGAGCAGATCCCCACTCCGGCATGGCTCGCGAAAATATTCCCGGAGATGAGCGAATGGTTGCAACCGGCGCGAGCGGCTTTGGCATCATGGCGCTCATCGTCGGCGTCGATCGCGGTTTCATCACGCGCGAGCAAGGTGTGAAGCGGTTGACCCGCATCGTGGACTTCCTTGAACACGCCCAGCGCTATCACGGCGCGTGGTCACATTTCATGGACGGCAGTACCGGTCGCACCATGCCCGTGTTTGGCATGTTAGACAACGGCGGAGACCTGGTCGAGACCTCATTTCTGGTACAAGGTTTGCTTGCAGCGCGCCAGTATTTCCACGGGCCCGGCGAAAGCGAGCAATCCCTCTATCGCAGAATCTCGCAGCTCTGGGAAACGGTCGAATGGGACTGGTATCGCGAGACGCCAGCCAGCGACTTTCTTTACTGGCACTGGTCGCCGCAGTGGGCATTCCAGATTCATCATCCCCTCATCGGATTCAACGAGGTGATGATTACGTATCTCCTCGGCGCCGCTTCGCCCACGCACTCCATGCCGGCATCCCTCTACTACTCTGGATGGTCCTCGCAGTCCGAGAGCGCAATCCAGTATCGCAAGGGATGGTCCGGCACCACGGACGGCGACCATTACTTCAACGGGCACACTTACTATGGGATCAAGCTTGATGTCGGCGTCGGATCTGGCGGCCCACTCTTCTTCGCCCACTACTCATTCATGGGTTTCGATCCGCACAGCCTTCATGATCGCTTCACGAAGTCTTACTTTGACAACAACCGAAACATCGCACTCATTAATCGCGCCTATTCGATTGCGAACCCCAAGCACTTCGCCGGCTATGGTTCCAACGCCTGGGGACTGACTGCGAGTGACGGCCCTGATGGCTATGTGCCGCACGCTCCCGACGAAGGTCACGATCGTGGAACCCTCACGCCTACAGGAGCACTCTCTTCTTTCCCCTATACACCGGAGGCCTCGATGGCGGCGTTCAAGCATTACTATCGCGATCTTGGCGATCGGCTGTGGGACATCTACGGCCCGCGTGACGCGTTTAATCTGGATGCGGACTGGATTTCACCCATCTACATGGGGCTGAATCAAGCGCCCATCGTAGTCATGATCGAGAACTACCGGACCGGTCTGGTGTGGAAGAATTTCATGTCCAACCCGGAAATCGGCGAGACACTCAAGAAACTCGACGAAGTAACAGCACAGTAGAGGACGTTCGGCCTAAGTTATTTCCAGGGGGATAGGTTGAAGCAGATATTAGCTAGATGCCGTTTCCTAGTTACTTCGTTTACTCACACTCGTGCACCTTATTACGCCCTTCTAGTTCTTACTATTCTCTGCGCGCCGACGACAGTAGTGTTCGCCGCCGATGTTTATCGCCACATTCCGCTCTCCCTCGGCCCGGATGACGTGCTGCCCACGGGCAACGAGTGGATCGCTTTGCCCGAGATCCGAGCTGTGGATGGAGCCCTTGCGAGCTTGAATGTGCTTTCAATGCGAGACCGAGGCTTGCTGCAAGTTACGGGAGAACGCGGGACCCCCGTGCTGCAGCCGTATTTCACCCTCAACGGAAAGCAACTTCAGTTTCGCCTTCCAACGTGGGAGTTGATCGAGTATTGGATACCCGTGGCCCACCTTACAGTCGATGGCCTCGACGCCACCATCACTTACTGCGCCCCTCCCGGATCGCGCGGGGCCTTCATCCACATGACACTCACCAATCGTCGACCCAAGACCGCGGCGATAACTCTTGGCATGAAGGCTTCGTGGGGATCTCTAAGTCGAGTTACTTACCTCCCGGTCGAACTGCGCGGAGAAAAGACCATCGCTGCGGCCCCCTGGGTGGACTCGGCTGAGGTCTTCAGTTTCATCACCCACGACACGCAATTTGCCTGGTCGTTGATCCATGAGGGTTCGCTGGCTAAGTCGAGCGTGCCACCACTTTCGATCTCTCCCGCACTCGACGCCCAGCGCACTGTCTCGCTCGCGCCCGGCGAGACGGCCGAGGCAAATTTTGTGGTAGGCGCAGGTATCGAGGAATTCAGCGCCGCGCATTCCGCCAAAGCCCTCCGGGAACTGATTGATCGAAACGGGGCCAGCTTCATGATTGATCAAGCGGCGGCTTGGTGCAAACGCCGCACGCGCACGACCGGCCAATCTGACCTCGACGTGCTGATGAACCGCAATTTTCTTTTCACTGCTCTGTACGCCTGGGGAAGAACGATTGACACCGAACAGCTTGTCGGGGTCACTTCGCGCAGTCCGCGCTACTACGTCTCCGCGGCGTATTGGGATCGCGATGCGATGTTGTGGAGTTTCCCTGGATTGCTGGACGGTGACCCGTCTTTGGCGCGTGAAGCGCTGGAGTATGTCCTCACGACGCAACTGCGAAACACGGGAATACACAGCCGGTTCATTGATGGCGTGGTCCTGGAGGACGGATTTGAACTGGATGAGGCGGCAGCGCCGATTGTTGCACTCGCACAATACGTAAAGCGCACGAGCGATGATACGTTCCTCGCATCGCATCGTGCGGCGCTCTTAACTCTGCGCGACCGTCTGGTTGAGCGGTTCGATCCGGGAAGCGGCTTTTACACCACGCTGCAAGACTCGCAGGATGAATACCAAAAACGACCATTTCTGACCTACGACAATGTCATGACGTGGAGAGCGCTGCTCGATCTTGCCGAGCTCTTCGAGCGCTTGAAGGACACTGCCAGCGCCCATGAGGTGACACAACTCGCCGCGGCCCTGCGCAGCACGATCATGAAAAACAGCATCTCCGACCAGGCTCCCGGCGCCACGGGCCCGATCTTCGTCTGTGCAACCGACGGCAAGAATCCACTGTTCGCGGATGTTCCTCCGGGCTCACTGATGAGACTTCCGGCTCTCGGCTTCATCTCCGAGGACGATCCCGTGTTTATCAGCACATACCAATGGCTGCATTCGAAGAACTATACGTACTCGTACTTTGACCGCCCTTACGGGTTGCCGGGCAGTTACCGGCTGCCCTTCACTACTTCCTGGAGTATCGCGGATCATCTGGCCCTGAAGCGGGGACGAGAACAGGCGCTGAAGGTGCTCCGCGCCAGCGGCTGGGACGGCGGTATCGTCTCAGAAGGCGTTGACCCCAATTCCGCGGTAATGGACTACGCAGGACGTGCGTTCGCCACCGCGGCAGGTTATGTGGCACATTCCATATGCCAGAATTTTTGCCAAGACAATCAGCACTAGCGCGACATTGCCGTGACGTGTTCAGGATGCTTTTGGATCCAGAACGGCCGAATCGCCGGATCCAAGTCAGTGTACGGAGAAGGAAGATGTCGTCAGCGGTAACAAACCTGACTCCGCGATAAACCTTCTCCGCCGGCGCCTGCACGCGAGTGCAGTGATACTCCCTGAATTGATGCAAATACTGATGGGGATTATTCGAAAGCTCGAAGCCCAGGGGTTGGTTTATGTGGTAAATCCAGCCTTTGTCCCAGGGCTGCAAATACGCGAGGGCCGCACCGCCTAGCAGCAACCAATTAAGGGCATTTGCACGATTCGGTTTTCACGGCACGGCCCCGGCCAAGTTGGCCAGCGTCTGCCAATGCCTCGGATGCGGGCGGCGTCGGCCTGCGCGTATGTCGGAGGCATAAGGTTCCGAGACTCCAAGGAACAACTCGATGCCAGTGGTTTCCGCACAGAACCGAAGGCTCAAGGAACGACCACGGTAATTTTCGCGTTATGAATGATTCCGTTCGCCGTCGCACTCACAACCACACTGTAAGTGGCTGCGTTCGCCGGTGGTGGCTGAACATTTTGGCCGCCTCCGCTGCCGCAGCCAGCAACAGCGAACAGCGCCGCGAAGAGGCCGAGGCTGAGCAGCATAGCCAGCCGGCGCTTGCGATTCCCGAATCCACCCACAAGGACAGACGCAAGCATGAAGCCGCTTCCGGCGCCCAGCCAACCAAGCCGGCTGCCCGGATAAGGATGAACACGTAGCCCGGCTGCCTGCGCCGGAGCATTGATTGTCAGCGTTGCCGTCGCAGTTCCATTCAGCGTTGGCGTGGACGGGTTCACCCCGCAAGTAACATTGCTCGAGGACGGTGCGCATGTCATAGTCACAACCCCGTTGAAATTGCTCAGCGAGGTCAGGTTCAGGCCGACGGTTCCCGAGCTTCCGGACTGCACCGTGATCTGTGGGAGTTGTGGAGTCAACGTGAAATCCCCGCCGCTTTGCGTGACCGTAAGGTTCGCCACATTACTGGTGGAGGGCTGGTAGTTGTTATCTCCATAGTAAATTGCCGTAAGCGGATTGGCTCCGTTGTTCCAAAACCACCCTGAACCAATCTGGAATGAAGCCGAACTTGTGGCTCCAGTATTCGCAGGGCTCAGTCCGTCGGAAACGATGGGAATACCGTTGGTATAGCAGACGACCAATCCCGTCGGAGCGATCCCCGAGTTCCCTGTTCCTGTGACCGTGATGATGAAGGTCGCGAGTTCTGAACCGGAAATGCTGGCTGGCGTAATGCTCAGAGCCGTCGTGGAGTCCGCTAGCGGCGGGATGGAGAAAACATCGATAATATTGTTATTAAGGTACGCTTGTGTTAGCCAGTTTGCGTCGCCATTGTAGAGGGCGGTGACGATATATTCGCCAGCGGCGAGATTCGTGAACGTCACCGTCGCTGAGGAGTCCAGAGCGTTGTTCCCGCTCGGCGAGGCGAGGGTAGCGGTCTGAGAATAGTTTGGATTGCTGCAAACCTGTCCACCACCAAGGCACACGGTGACTGTGCCTGTCGGAGCCGCCGTGCCCAAGGCAGCAGTAAAACCGGCGTAGGGGCTCACCACGATAGCCACAGTCAAACTGCCCCCCACATTTACGTTGGACGCGTCTTCGTAACCAGTGATCGAAGGATATCCCTTCGTAACGCTAAAGGTGACGGGGGTCGCCGAAGATGCATTGAAACTGGCGTCGCCGGAGTAAGTCGCGCTTGCCGTATGATTCCCGATCGCCAGCGCGGGAGGAGTCCAACTGGCGACGCCGACGCCACTAAGCGGGACGGTTGCGGTGATCGAATCCACCGTGAATGCAGCAGTGCCGGTTGCGTTGCCGTTTGTCTTTCCGGCAGGAGCGCTGACCCCGGTCGGCTGGACACTGAGCGACAACGGCATGTTGTACGCGATGGTCCCCCCGTTACTGAGCGCGGTTTGGGTTTGGTCGTTTATGACGGAAAAGTTGATATTGGAATTTTCCGGGATCACCGTAAGCGCAATCGGGGATGAAGTGCTGCTGCCAAAGACGCCGTCTCCGTGATAGCTGGCGGAAACGTCGTAGTAGCCCCCCGGAAAGAAATTAATGCTGTCGCTGGCGGTTCCGCCGCTCAAAGTAACGACCGTTTGCGATTGGGCTGTCGGCAATGTCGAGTTCGTCAGAATCGCTACACCGCCGGTGGGCGTTCCGGAGCCGGATGCTGGAGCGACAGAAGCCGTTACGGTGATCGGCGTACCATGCGTGATCTTCGTCGAGGAGAGACCAAGCGTGGTGGTCGTGGGCAGAAAGGTGATGGAGTTCCAGTTGCTCACCAGCACGTTGGCATCGACCGATCCGATGCCGCTGGCCAGATCGTAGCCTGCACCCGCAGGGTATTCCTGCAGGGTGTACAGACCGTCGCCGTTGGAATCGAGCGAGCAATCCAGACTTCCTTGCAGGCAGTTTACGTTATTGCTGCCCAGGGTTATATCGTGGAAGGCCGATGGCTTCTGCTGTGCCAGCGGGTAGAGAGTGAAGTTCGCCTGACCCTGCCGTCCGTACTTCTGATTGATCAGCGCCATGATACCGGCCATGGCGGGAGACGAAGCTGAGGTTCCGCCGACGAGCAAGATTTCCGTTTCGCTATTCGTCCCCGGTGCGCACTCTCCTTCGAAAGCGCAAATCGGAGTAGCGCTAAGGTTGGCGCCATTGGATGCAAAAAGTGAAACGTCAGGCAAATCGCGAACACCATCCGCCGGTACGCCGGGACCGGTTTGCCACGCTGGTTTCGCGTAGCCGCTGGTACAGGTTTCCGAGGGGGATGTTTGGACAACGCAAGCACTGGCCCCGCCGCCGGCGGCGATATCGCCGTTGTTTCCGGGATATAGGTTCACCGCGTTCAGTCCCAGATAATCGTTCCAAGGCTGTTCCGGTAAGGGAGCCTTCAGGGAGCCGAGGTTGGAATCGTTCGTCTGGTTCCACAGCGTGGCTGCGCTGGGAGCACCGGAAGCGTAATCGCTGTAATAGAAGTCGGTCCCTCCGACCGCAACATTCCACGGTGTGGAAGCCAAACCATTGACTGCGAGGCCTTCCATGGCAGGAAAGACCCACCCCGGATCACAACCAGCGGAACCGCTGTCTCCCGCGGAAACGAACACGGTTTGTCCTTGCGCCGCTGCCTGCTCCCACAGTCCCGACCAGAACTGGTTGCCGGCGTTCTCGAGGTAATGTTCGCACTCGCCAAAACTCACGCTCAACACCGAGGCCTGATTGTCTTCAATGGCGCGTATCGCCGACAGAGCGACTGGATCCTCGAAATCGCTGCCATTCGAAATGTACAGGTTCACCGTGGCCTTCGGCGCGACCGCACCGCTCACTTCCACGTCGAGATACGCTTCGATGTCAGCCTCGTTTGAGCCGGGATCATCGCCATCAATCACCACCTGCGTAGGGTTGCTCGAAAGGCTGAATAGCTGCTGGTAGGCATTCACCAAACTAATATCGATATTCGACTCGTTGATAATGCCGATGGTCTGCCCCATGCCATTCACTCCGGCCTGGTAAAGCGGCGTTAAATCGTACTGCGTGGCAAAATCCTCGGGAGCGACCGCGTAAAAGTTCATGTTGCCGTTGGGGATGGTCCATTGCGGAGTGGTTTTGTTCTTGGCTCGGGAGTACGCCGCTGGGCCCAGCACCTGAAGCTGAGGCTTGGCGCGGAAATTGTTGAGCGGCGAGAGCCCACGCACCAGCGGTGCCAGAGCCGCCGGGATGCTGATCTCACTGGCGTTCGCATAGTGCGTTTCACCCTCAACGTCGTATTGATGGATCTCGGTATGGAAGGCGTTGCGCAACTGGCCGGCAGTCCCGGAAAATTCGATGAATTGCTTGCTCTTCGTGACCCTCGCAACGTTGAAACCCTGCGTCCTCAGCCAGCTTTCTGCCGTTTGAATATCGGAGTCAGCAGGGCCGAACTGCCGCCCATACTCCAGCGGCGTGAGCCATTGGTGATAGCTGGCGGAGCCAAGTCGATGGACGTCACCTAGGAATTCCTGAAGCGCGGTTTCGCGGTCTGCCGGGCGACCTAATAACAGGAGCACGCGGTCGGCGGGAAAAGAATCGGGAACCGCGCCGCGGTCGTAGCGAGCCTGCGCCAGCGGATGCACGCTGCCGTGAAGCGTAACCAGCTTCGTTCCATCAATCGCCTGGGTAATAAGTGGCGTTGCCAGGTTCTGGGCAGTGGCGGGGATCGATAGCGCGCTCCCCAGAATCAGTATCAACGTTCCCCATTTCATTAGAGGGACTCCTTTGCGTCTCCAATAACTGCGTAGGATAACAGGCCCTTTAGTAATCCGCTCAATTGTGGGGCACTCTTGATGGGTCTCAATAAGATTCCTTTCGCCCGGCAGGTCTCACATTACGGCTCGCCCCATTGCTCTTGAATTTGCGCTTCATGATTGTCCTTGCCTTCGAAGTGTCCGGGCGGGGCACGAAGTTCGCGCAAATTATCCCCGCTGAGAGGGTTCAGTATATGGTACGGGGGTCACACAGGGACGTGTTGACAACCACGACAAGCTGAAGCCTTAATTCAAACGAGGCTTCTGACGGCAATCTTGGTACATTCAGCAACTCGTCAACCGTGTGCTTCCTCTGATGTACACATGTAAGCGTCAGAGGAAGTACATGGTTGACGGGCGCAGGAGTCGTGCGAGCATTTCGTCCCGCCTGAGACCCTGAGACGCTGCGAGAACCTTCCTTCCAAACGGGACGCCGCACTTATTGCACAACTACTATGACCTTGGCGTTGTGAATAATTCCATTTGCCGTCGCGCTCACGACCACGCTGTAAGTGCCCGGATTCGCCGGGGGTGGTGGCTGCTGGCCACTTTGGCTGCCGCCGCAGCCGGCCAGAGCGAACAGCGCCGCGAAGAGGCCAAGACTGAGCAGCATGGCGAGCCGGCGCTTGCGATTCGTGAATCCACCTACAACGACAGACGCGAGCACGAAGCCGCCTCCACTACCGAGCCAACCAAGTCCGCTGCGCGGATAAAGATGAGCCGGCAGCCCGGCGGTCTGTGAAAAAGCGTTGACGGTCAGCGTTGCCGTCGCGGTTCGATTCACCGTCGGCGCGGACGGGTTCACGCTGCACGTAATCTGGCTCGAAGAAGGTGTGCACGTCAGCGTCACGACCCCGTTGAACACGACCCCGTTGAAATCGCTCGACCCCAGGTTCAGGCCGACCGTCCCCGAGCTTCCGGACTGCACGGTGATTTGCGGAAGTTGCGGCGTTAACGTGAAATCCGCACCGCTTTGCGTGACCGCAAGGTTCACCACGTTGCTGGTGGAGGGCAGGTAGTTGCCATCTCCCTGGTAAATGGCCGTAATCTGGTTGGCCCCGTTGTTCCAGAACAACGACGAATCGATCTGGTCTGAACGCGAAGCTGTGATGCCTGTATTCGCAGGGTTCAGTCCGGTGCCGAGAAAGAAAATGCCGTTGTCGAAGTACTGGACATTTCCCGTAGGAGCGATCCCTACGCCTGCCGTTCCAGTGACCGTGGTGGTGAAGGTCGCGAGTTCTGTGCCGGAAATACTGCCTGGCGCGATGCTAAGAGTCGTCGTCGAGGCCGCTAGTGGTGGGACTGCGGTAACACCAATTATCTCCGGGGCGCCCAAACTTTCCCATTCCGTGAGCAGCCAGGTTGCATCGCCGCTGTAAGTGACTGAGGGGAAATAGAAGCCCGCAGCGAGATTCGTGAATGTCACCGTCGCCATGGAAAACGAGCTGTAGATCCCGCTCGGCGAAGCCAGGGTAGCGGTCTGAGAATAGCTTGGATTTACGCACACGCCATCGTTGACAAGTGCCAGGCATACCTTGACCGTACCAGTCGGAGCCACTGTGCCCAAAGGAAAATGGCTTTGAGGTGCTGGGTAGTAGCCTGGGCCTACCACGGTTGTTTCAGTCAGACTGTCCCCTGCATTCGTGTAGTAGTAAGCCGGCCCTCCCGGAGTTAGGAAGAGTTGTGGTGCGTCTATGTCGGGAGAAATGTACGGAGTTCCCCGCGTAACACTGAAGGTGACGGGGCTCCCCGAGGAAGCATTGAAAGTGGCGTCGCCGGAGTAGGTCGCGCTTGCCATGTGAGTTCCGACCGCCAGTGCTGGGGGCGTTGTCCAACTGGCGACACCGGCGGCATTCAGCGGGACAGTTGTAGTGGTCGAATCCAGCGTGAATGTGGCGCTGCCGGTTGCCTTGCCGTTTGTCGTTCCGGCGGGAGCGCTGACGCCGATCGGCTGGATATTGAGCGACAGCAGCGCGTTGTACGGGACGTTGCCCCCATTACCGATCGTTTGCGCGAAACTTAGAACCGAAAAATTTATATTCGAATTCTCCGGGGTCACCGTAAGCGACACCGGCGACGAGGTGCTGCTCCCAAAGACTCCATCTCCGTGATAGCCGGCGGACACCTGGTAGGTTCCGCCCGGAAAGAAGTCAAAGCTGCCGCTGGCCGTGCCGCCGCTCAAAGTAAGAAACGCTTGTGATTGGCTTGAAGGCAATGGCGAGGTCGTCAGAATCGCCACATCGCCCGTGGGCGTTCCGGAACCAGAAGTGGGAGCGACGGAGGTTGTTACAGTGATCGGAGTCCCATGCGTGATTTTCGTGGAGGAGAGACCAAGCGCGGTGGTGGTGGGGAGAAAGGTGATGGAGTTCCAATTGTTGACCAGCACATTGGCATCGACCGATCCGAGGCCGCTGGCCTGATCATAATTGGGGCCTGCCGGGTATACGGTCGTGGACTCGTATCCGTTCGCGTTTTGGACGCACTCGACGGGAGGACCGGGACAGTAAACCTCATTGCTGCCCAGGGTGATGTCGTGAAAAGCTGTCGGCATCTGTTGCGCTAGTGGATAGAGCGTGAAGTTAGCCTGGCCTTGCCGTGCGTACTTCTGGTTGACCAGCGCCATGATCCCGGCCATGGCCGGAGACGAGGCTGACGTGCCGCCGACGAGGAAGATTTCCGATTCGCTTGTGCTGTTTGTCCCCGGCGCGCACTCTCCCTCTATAGCGCAAATGGGAACGGCGCTAAGGTTGACGCCATTGGATGCAAAAAGGGAAACATCGGGCAGGTCGCGAACGCCGTCGGCGGGCACGCCGGGGCCAGTCTGCCAGCTTGGCTTGGCATAGCCGCTGATGCAGTCGAGGCCAGTCGAAGAGACCGTGCTGCAATTGCTCGCGCCGCCGCCTCCAGCGATAGCCTCGCCGCCTTGTTGCGCTATGACGTCCAGGCCAAAGTTATCGTTCCATACTTGTTCCGGCAAAGGAGCCTTCAAAGATCCCAAGTTGGAATCATTTGTCTGGTTCCACAGCGTGGCCGCGCTGGGAGCGCCGCTCGCATAATCGGAGTAGTAGAAGTCCGTGCCTCCCACCGCTACGTTCCACGGGGTGGAAGCGAGGCCGCTCACGGCGATGCCGAAGACCAAGCCCGAGCCCTCGGGGACATAACATATTGGCCCGCTGTCTCCCGCGGACACAAACACGGTTTGGCCTTGCGCCGCTGCTTGTTCCCAAAGTCCCGACCAGAGCTGGTTGCCGGCGGTTCCGAGAGCCGCTTCGCACTCGCCAAAGCTCAAGCTCAACACCGAAGCCTGATTGTCTTCAATGGCGCGTATCGCCGCGAAAACCAGCGGATCCTGAAGAAGAGTTCCGACGTTCGGGCCACTTGCGATGTACAGGTTCACCGTGGCCTTCGGCGCAACCGATCCGCTCACTTCCACGTCGAGGTACGCTTCAATGTCATCCCCGTTTGTGCCGGGATCGCCTCCATCAATCACCACCTGCGTGGGATTGCTGGGAAGGCCGAATAACGCCTGGTAGGCATTGACCAAACTGATATCGATATTTGAGTCGTTGATAATGCCGATGGTCTGCCCCATGCCATTCACTCCGGCCTGGTAAAGCGGCGTTAAGTCGTACTGCGTGGCAAAATCCTCGGGAGCAACCGCGTAAAAGTTCGTGTTGCCGTTGGGAATGGTCCACTGCGGAGTGGTTTTGTTTGTGGCTCGCGAATACGCGGCACGGCCGAGCGCATGCAACTGAGGTTTAGGGCGAAAATCGTTGAGCGGGGAAACACCGCGCACCAGCTGCGCCAGAGCCGCCGGGGTACTGATTTCGCTGGCGTTCGCGTAATGCGTTTCACCCTCAACGTCGTACTGGTGGATCTCCGTGTGGAAAGCGTTGCGCAACTGCCCGGCGGTCCCGGAAAACTCGATGAATTGTTTGCTCTTCGTCACCCTGGCAACGTTGAAACCGTGCGACCTCAGCCAGCCTTCCGCCGTTTGAATATCGGAGTCGGCGGGCCCGAACCGCTGTCCATACTCCAGCGGCGTCAACCATTGGTGATAGGTGGCGGAGCCGCGCCGATAAACGTCATTCATGAATTGCCGAAGCGCAGTCTCGCGCTCTGCCGGGCGATTGAGCAACAAAAGCACACGGCCGGCTGGCAGCGCATCGGGAACGGCGCCCCGGTCGTAGCGAGCCTGCGCCAGCGGATGCACGTTGCCGTGCAGCGTAACCAGGTTCGCCTCGTCTATGAGCTTAGTAACGAGCGGCGAGGCAGGTGTCTGCGGGTACATGGGAACGGCGGCCGCCGGCATAAGCAAAAGAGCGGTAAGAAGCAGAACGCAGTTCTTTGGCTTCATACAAGAAACCCCAAGGATCTTCGCTGTGAACTTGGTCCGTACCATCGAGCCGGAACGCTCACGCCTGCGCTGATATAAGCCGTTCATAATGACATATAGCGAGTCGGAAGTCAGTGCGAAAGAACAAGGTCGAGGAATACCACACGCTGGAACAATTCTGGGCGACTATGAACGCTGGGGGCCCCAGGCAGAAGGAGTGAGTTCTGGAACACGGCATATGGGGAGATCAGCCAGCCCAGGAAGGACCGCGGCCAGATAGTCACGCACGGGGAGCTTCAACCGCCGACAAGTTTCTACAACGGAAAGAATCGCTGCGACCTTCGGCCCCGCTTGTGGGCTGCCGACCCGGATCCAGTTCCTGCGTCCGATTGCCACCGGCCGCATCGAGTTCCCCGCCAGGTTATTGCTCAACTCCAGTTCGGGATATTCCAGGAAGCGCGTGAGCTTGTCCCAAAGGGTCAGCGTGTAGTTACAGGCCTTGGCCAGCGTGCCCTCAGGGAGTGCCGCGGAACGGGCGGTTTCGATCTGCTTTAGGATCTCATCCAGCAGCGGTCGTGATTGTTCCTGACGCACAGCATGGCGTGCTTCCAGGCTCAGTCTTTGGCGACGAGCCTCGGCGTCGATGGCAAACATACAACCAGAAGGGCGAAGAAGTTACTGATGTTATTTTCCGCGTTACGGAAAGCGTAAAGTTCTATAAGGATTAGAGTAAAGCGCCGAAGAACCCTAGCTTTAGCGATACAACCGCGACGAATGTGGCGACAGGAACGGAAATCCGCATCCGTGGGTCTAACTCTCTATCTTCTTGATGTACAGCCGAAGCCCAGCCAACACTATCCCGATCGCGATGAGGGATATTCCGAACCCGAGACGGCGATAGTTGCGCTCAACCATGGCTTCCTTCCCAGCTTGCAGGTTCTTGGCGGCGATTTTCAGGCCGGCTTGAATATCCTGATCCACCAAGTCCGTGCGGAAGCTATGGATCGTGACTCGAGCCTTGGTCAGCGAATCCCGTGCCTGATCCTGTCCCAGCCGAGCCTCGCTCACCTCCATGCCAGAAGACTCGGCGACACGGAGAACTTGGTCTGCGCTTTTGATGGCCTTGTCCAATCGACTCAAGCTACTCAGTAATCCTGCCCTGGCTTGATCACATGCGTCCCCTGGGGTATGACACCGCATGCAGACCGCGTCAGGACCAGTGCCAAGCTTCGCGTCCGTTGCATGGGTGATGCCATGATTGCTGTGACACACGACGCATCCTGGAAGAGAAGCCGCTTCAAAGGCCTTTTTGTGCGAACTTTTTTCGTACATCTGGGCTTGGAAAGCGTGACAGTTCGAGCACACATTCTGAACCTTGTCTACTCCTGGCGGCGCCGCGCCATGGTTTCCATGACACGTTGAACAGGTTGGCGCACTCAGATCGCCTCGCACCGCTAGCGCTTCGTGGTGCACACTCCTGCTGTACTTTGCGAACTGATCCGTGGGAATGGAGTATCCCTTCATGTAATCCGCGTCAGAATGGCAGCGAGCGCACGTGTTCGCCACGTTAACCGGGTTAACCGTGGAACGGGGATCGCTGGGCGCCCTTAGATCGTGGACACTATGACAATCCGTGCACACTGCAACCTTCGTGTCTCCAGCCGCGAGGCGCTTGCCATGCACACTGGTGTGGTACTGGCCCAACTGGTCCGTGCGCAAGCTCGGGTTGAACTGCCGAATATAGGCTGGATCCGAATGGCAACTTCCGCACAACTGCGGGACCTGCTTGCGATCGATCTTGCCTTTCCAGCCCGCCTTTCGGCTCATGGCCTTGTCTGGATCGTCGCTGGTTGGGTCGCCCCCGTGGCAACTGGCGCAAGTCAAATCCTTTTGTGCGTGTATGTCCTGGCTGAACTTCTCCTGGCTCACTCCCAGGGGATCAGGCAAGGCGGAGTGACAATCCAGGCAGGAGTTCGTGGTTTGCCCATAACCCAGGCACGCTGCGAGCACGACGAAGCCGGCCAGCCCGACATGGGCTGCGCTGAACGGTCGGAGCTTATTTCGCAAGAAGGCCATAAACACTCATACCTGCCATGTACGCAAGAGCAAAGACTGCAAGCCCAGTGATCCACCCTTTGGTGCGTGAGGGTTGGTCACTCTCAAAAAAGGGCAGCAGAAGCCACAACAATCCGACTAGGCCGAAAGCAAGTACACCCAGAACCTCCCCGTCGATGAACCACACTTTGGACGGGATGAGCTTGAGCGTCTGGAACATGAAGAGGAAGTACCACTCGGGCTTGATTCCCGCTGGCGCAGACACAAAAGGATCCGCCTTGACACCGAGGTTCCACGGGAAGACTGCTGCCAACGCGCCCAGCACTCCCAGGGCCACGTACCAAGCTATCAATTCCCGCAGCAAGAAGTTGGGAAAGAATTTCATTTCCCGTTTCGCAGACGGATTCGCGGTCCACTGCACTTCCAGTTTCGGGGGAATGCTCATGCCAAGGCGTTGCACCAGCAGCAGGTGCAGCAGGATCAGCACGGTTGCCAATCCGGGTAGAACGGCGACATGGAATCCAAAGAACCTGGTCAGCGTGGCTCCAGTCACCTCTTCACCACCGCGGAGAAAGATCATCAGGGGCTTACCGACGATCGGAACCTGCCCAGTAATCGCGGTGCCGACCTTGGTGGCGAAGAAGGCCAGCGTGTTCCAGGGCAGCAGATACCCGCTGAACCCAAATCCCATGACAAGAAATAGAAGAAACACACCGCTGACCCATGTCAGCTCCCTGGGTTTGCGGTAGGCCTTGAGAAACAGCACGCTGAACATGTGCGCAAAGGCAGTAAAAATCATGAGATTGGCTGACCAGGAGTGGATGGAACGAATCAGCCAGCCAAACCGCACCCGGGTCATGATGTACTGGACACTTTCGAACGCCTCGTTGGCACCCGGACGGTAATACAGGAGCAGCAAGATCCCGGTCAGCACCTGGATCATGAAGAGAAAAAGGGTGATGCCTCCGAGGAAATACCAGTAGGACAGGCGATGAGTGGGGACGGTCTTGTGGCGGAGCGGAGCTGTGAGGTCGTCCCAATCAAATCGTTCATCAAGCCAGCGGCCGAGGGCGGCGAACAAGGTCACGCCTCCCGCTTCCGGCTGACGACAATCTCATCGCCGCGTAAGTGGACATCAAACACATCGAGCGGCCTTGGCGGAGGACCGGAAACGTTGCGGCCATTGAGATCGTAGAGTCCGTTGTGGCAGGCGCACCAGATCTCGCGCAGATCGCTGCGATACTGCACCGTGCAGCCGAGGTGGGTACAAGTGGCGGAGAGCGCGCGATAAGTGCCGTCGCTGTTCATGATCAACAGGCCGGGACGGCTGCCGAAACGGAAAATCTTTCCGCTGTTCGGCTTCAGCTCCGTGAGCTTGGCGGCGACGATCTCGTCCCCGCCGAGATCTGCCACCGCCGGAGGGACAAGATAGCGCAGCACGGGATAGATGAAAGAAGCAAAAGAGGCGAGTAGGCCGCCACCGAGGAAGATTCCAATGACGCGGCGGCGCGTAGGTTCGGGTTGGGAAAGTTGGTCAGCGGTCATTCACTGCGCCCCCTGCCCGCAGGAATCATTCAGGGTCCGGATCGCCAGTCTCATGGGCCGATTCCCCGGGTCAAGCAGAACGCACTTCCACGGTACGCTGCATCTCGCGCAGCCACATCGTCTGGAACAGTTGCAGGCGATGTCCAATGACGACTGCCAGATTCAGAGCGATTTTATACCCAGCCGCCGGATTAGCGGCAAAATACGCGCGCAACGCCTCCCGCGGCAGGGCGATAACTTCCGCTTCAAACAGCGGCGCGGTGGCGGTAAGGGTGAACCGGTAGGGCGGAATTAGGGCCGACCAGCCCACGGTCTGACCGGGAGAGCTTTCTTCCACGAAAATATCCTCTTCCCGGCCCCGGACCTGCATCGGCAGGGTAAGCCTAATTCGGCCGCGTTCGGTCAGGAACAGGCGATCGGCTGGGTCTCCCAGCCGGAACAGGGAGCTTCCGCTGGGAACGATCAGCCTGGTGCCGAGCTCCAGAACCTGCTCGACCTCGGCGGACGAGAGACCGTTCAGCAGTTCATACGCCATGAGCCACTCTCTTAGTTCACAAACGGCGAAGTTGTCTTGCTGTGCAACTGGGCGTGCGTGGGAAATGCTATGAACGATTCCGCGGCAGCCTGCTCCATGCGAACGTGGTTTTCAATTTGCAGCAACAGGACCTCAATGGGCACCTGCCGGGGCCGGACAACTGGCGGCACAGTTGGCGGTACAGCGACACGGTTCGAGAAAAAGCGGGCCGGGGCAACCGCCTTGACCAACGGAAGCTCGGGCTGCACAGCTGAATCGGATGACTCCGAACGCGTCGCCGCTCCAAACGCAAGAACCGCGACTCCCATCCCAAATACGCACACGCACAAGCCCATCAAAAACATTTCCATGGCAGAAACCCTCCTACAACATTTCTTATCGCACGTGGTATGCCAGCGTTGGCCGAGGCCTAACTCCTTTTCCTTCAGACGAAGTGGGGATGGCCGAACAAGCGGACTGCCAGAAAGACATGTTGAGCCTGACTATTCGTCAGTCGTTGACGGCTGTCAGCATGTATGCCATGATCCCGCCATCTCTGTGCCATCATGATGAAGCTGCGTTTTGCCAGCATGACGGTTGGCCTCGCGCTCGGTGTCACTGCGGCGGTGGTTGTGGCCTGCACGGTCGCCGCCTACGTCTTTTCGGTCTATCACTTTCAAAGCCTTATGGGAACCGTACACACCAGTGCGCTTGCCGAAGGCGAATTGATCCGCACCGCGCTCGAGCACGAGATGATAGAAAATGACCGCACCCTGATAGCGCAAATGGTCGAGAGCTTCGGTAAACAGGCGCGCGTCGAACAACTCGTACTGCTCGACCGCAGTGGCGTGGAGCGTTACTCGAGTAAGCCGGGGACTGCGGGGAATGATTTCCGGATCGACTCTCCCACCTGCCAGGCCTGCCATCGCGATCCGCCGGAACGCCGGGGATCCAGCCGCGTGATCGAGACCCGGGGCGGAACGATTCTGAGAACCGTCGTGCCGATTCGTAACCGCGAGGAGTGCCACCGCTGCCACGATCCCCGCCAGAAAATCAATGGCATCCTGATTCTGGACTACAACGCCGGAGAGGTCCGCACCGCGATGACGCGGGACCTGCGCTGGATGGTAGCCGGCACCGGTGCCTTGACCTTCGTCATCGTGGGGGCCATCGCGCTGGTGATCCGCGTGTCGGTCTTGCGCCGCTTGCAGCGTCTTGAAACCACGGCGCGCCTGATTTCCCAGGGCGATCTCGAACGGCGTGTGCCAGCGGAAGGCTCGGACACGCTGGCGTGGCTGGCAAACGAGTTCAATGCCATGGCCGACTCGGTGTCAGGCTTGGTTGGGGAAGTCCGCAACCAGCGGGAGCGGCTGGAAACGGTGATCAACAGTATTGATGACGGGATCGTAGTCCTCGACGCGGAACGAAAGATTATAGCGGCCAACGACGCCTTTCTGCAGCGAGCCGGCAACTCCCGCGAGCAGGTTCTGGGCTGCTGCTGCTACGAACTCGGACCGCGGCCGTGCAACCTGTCCGACTGCCCCACCCTCGCCTGCCTGCGGTCGGGTGCGCGCCAGGTCCGGATCTGCGAGCGCAAAACAGGCAACGACACGGTGGCTTGGGAGGAAATCCACGCTTCACCGATTCTGGACGCCTCGGGGCGGCTGGTTCAAGTAGTGGAGGTCTGGCGCGACATCTCCGAGCGGCGAGCGGCCGAAGCGAAGCTGGCCGAGACCCACCGCCTGGCGTCGGTCGGAGTCCTGGCCTCCGGGTTTTCGCACGAGATGAACACCCCTCTGGCAACGGTCCTGATGTGCGTGGAGGGAATCCTCCGCGAAACTCCCGCCGGGCAGGACGGGCAAATGGATCAGGCCAGAATCCGTGAGAATGCGACGATCGCGCGCGAACAGATCCTGCGCTGCCGCGGCATCACCCAGCACTTTCTGTGCCTGTCGCGCGGACAGCGGCATGCCGGAGATATCGTGGACCTGGATGCGGCCATCGCGGGCGCCCAGAGGCTCGTCGATCCGACGGCCCGCGCCAACTCCGTGGACGTCGCGGTGCGCCCGTTCGCAACCACCCTGCACGTCCGGGCCGACGAGGCCGAGCTGCAAAACCTGCTGGTCAATCTTCTGCTCAACGCGATTCAGGCATCGAGGCCGGGCGGCAAGGTCGTCGTTGCCACCCAAGGCGGTGATGCGGTGCACATTCGCGTCACCGATGAAGGATGCGGGATCGCCCCGGAATACCGTCAAAAGATCTTTGAGCCCTTTTTCAGCCTCCGCCAGGGCGGCACTGGCCTCGGTCTGTTCCTGTCGCTGAACGCTGTCCGGAGCTGGGGAGGCAACATCCTGGTCGAGAGCACCCCTGGAAAGGGGTCTATATTCGAAGTCGTGATTCCGGCAATCCATCCCGGTCCGCAACCGAAGGACGGACTATGAAGCCCCCCTTCCTCCTTCTGGTCGATGACGATACCGCATTCCGGCAGGTGATGGCGGGCGAACTGAGTCGTCTCGGCTACGAAGTTGACGCGGTGGGCACGGGTGAGGAGGCAATCCAGCGAGTCGCAGCGGCGGAACCCGAAGTCGTCTTGCTCGACCTGCGCTTGCCCGGTATGGGCGGGCTCGAGACTCTGAAGGCCATCCAAGCCGCCACTCCGGCAACCGAGGTCATCATGTTGACCGGACACGGTTCCATCGATACCGCCATCGAATCGATCCGTATCGGCGCCTTCGATTACGTGGTGAAGCCTTGCCCGCTGGACGAACTCCAGATTCGCATTCAAAGGGCGCTCGAACGGCGATCGCTGCGCCAGCGCGCGAATATTCTCGAGCGTGGTCTGACTCCGCCGGATCTCGGCAATTCCTTCATCGGCGACAGCCCGGAATTTCGCCGCCTGCTCAATCTGATCAATCGGGTGGCCCCCAGCGATTCGACCGTGCTCATAACCGGCGAGACGGGCGCGGGAAAGGAATGGGTGGCTAAGCTGATTCACGCGCGCAGTTCCCGCCGGTCGCGGCCGTTCGTGGTGGTCGAGTGCGCCGCGCTGCAGGAAAGCCTGCTCCAGAGCGAACTGTTCGGCCACGAGCGTGGCGCATTCACCGGAGCGGACCGCGCCAAGCCCGGATTGTTCGAAGTCGCCAACGGTGGAACGATTTTCCTCGACGAGATCGGGGAGGTGAGCCCGGCGACCCAGACCAAGCTGCTGCGCGTCCTCGACACCTCCACGTTCCGCCATGTCGGCAGCACCCGGGAAATTCGAGTCGATGTCCGGATTTTGACCGCGACCAATCGCGATGTGCCCTCCATGGTGCGGCAGGGCCTTTTCCGCGAGGACCTGTTTTACCGCCTGAGCACGATCACGGTGGAGGTGCCGCCCCTGCGCGCCCGAGGGGCCGACGTGGACTTGCTGGCACAACACTTTGCGACCGTGCTCAATGAGCGCTTCGGCTCCAGCAAACAGATCGGCGAAGCGGCCCTGCAACTCCTGCGACGGCACAACTGGCCCGGGAACGTGCGCGAACTCCTGCACGTGGTCGAAGCCGCCCTGGTGTTCTGTGAGGGCTCGCTCGTTCTGCCGGAGCACCTCCCCGCATCCTTGCGGAATTCGAAGCCTGCTCCGCCGGCCGGTCCTTTAACGCAGGACGCCCCGCTACCGACGCTGGAAGAAGCGGAGCTCACGCACATCCGATTGGCGATCGAGGCCAGCAAGGGTCACCGCGGAAACGCAGCCAGGATTCTCGGAATCAGCGAGCGGAATTTGTACCGGAAACTGCGCGAGCACGGCCTGCTGTCTTGATTCCGGCAGCGGCCTTTCCATAGATCTCGTTTATCCGTCAGCGCTCGTGGATTTTTCATCTCGCTGAGCCGCGAGAGATCCGCGTAGTAGATGCTATGAGCAACATCAGGAGCGCGCTCGCCGAGCCGGTTCAGAGCCTCCTGGCCGCGCCCACGATCACGCGCCACCTGGACGATGCGTGCGCTCCCATGCCGGCGAGGCTCTCCGCCGCCACTTGGCCAATGCCGGACGTCGCGCCCGCGATAACGACGACTTTGCCCTTCATGTCTTCGTTCATGGTGTCCAAAAATGCCTTCGCTACTGACGGAATGGGAACGTCGATCGGGCAGCGGATTCTCGCGATGCCCTGATACAACACTTCCACCACAGGCTGCTAAAAGAGCAAGCCCGTCACTGCCCGCTATTTGATGTCCTTCATCGCCATGAGCGAACCGTAGTCGTGGCCGGAGGGCTCGACGGCTCGCGCCACCACTCCGGCAAAAGCTTCGCGAAATTCGGGAAACTTCGCCACCAGCGCCTTGATCAGGGCCGTGTTTTCCTGAAACGTGCGCCCAGTATTCGATACATCGGCGGCCTGGTACTTTACTACCACGTCAAAATCGTCGCCCACGGCCAGTGGAAAGATTTCGGTCAAATGATAGATCTTGCCGCCGGCGCTCATATCCACGGTGTTGCCGTTCGCGGGCATATCGGCGGGTTGCGTTGCCTGGGCTTCGTCATAGAGTTTGTCGGTGGCGAGCGTGCTCATGAAGTCCACTGGGGCGGACAGGGCGATCGCCTCGCGGTAATACAACCAGGCGTTGTGATTCTGTGCTTTAGTTTTGAAATCGCGGGCGCGCTGGGCGAACCATGCGGCATCGTGTCTGGATGCCTGCGAGGATCTGGCGTAAAAACCCGCCAGTTTCCAGTCGACGCCTGCCTGCTGCAGGACGAAACTCAGCGTCCTAGCATCATGGCCGCCGTTCACGTCGAGAATGGTTACTCCGTACTTCCCGGGCGGCAGGTTGGGCAGGATAAATACCGCGCTCTCCTTCGTCTGACCCGACGGCCCGAATACTCCGCACAGAAACTCCGCGCGCGCGAGCGCTTCCGGGCCATCGGCAGTCAGCAAAAAGGGCGGCCGAACCGTTGCTTTTGCGCCGGCAAACGCGGCCTGGTTCTCTTGGACTGCGGTTTCGATCCCGGCAAAGCTGGCTGCCACGGATGCAATGGAGTTCTGCTTCAGGGCAGCCGTATCGCCGCGCGCCGACATTTCGAAATAGCGCGTCGCAGCGGTTTCGAGCGCGGTCCGTACCGAGGCATCCATGTCCGCGGCACTCTGGCAGGTCTGCGCTTGGACGTAGACCGATGCTCCCAACAGCAGCAGCCACAGCCATCGTCGGCCGCGCCGTCGATTGCGGAGCGCGAATTCCGAACGAACACCCGAAGCGATACCCAAATCGATAGCCTCCGCTGGCATTTTACGCGCTGCCAAGGCCGAGGATAGTCTAAATGCTTGCAAAGGCTATGCCTGCAATGGATCGTTGGTAATCAATACGCAACAAATAAGGCCGTCCGGCGTTCTACAAGCGGTGGTAAAATCATGCAGGGCGCAGTGGCTGCGGAACCCTTAGCCGCTCGCGGAAACCGAGGTATTCTGATGCCGCGCACACGCAGATGGATTGCTTTGGGGCTTTTGCTGGCAGCTCCCGTCCTTCTTGCTCAGAGTGCTGCTCCGGTCCCCGCTCCGGTCGCCGCGCCGGCCACCACCCCGGCCACCGCGCCGACCGCCACCCCGCCGACCACCCGGTACCACAAGTCCCATAAGCCCCAGAAGCAACTCGTTCTTCCGCCGTTGCCGAGCGGTCCGCTGAGTCAGTTGCCGATGGACCAAATTCCGCCAACGCCAGCGAAAGTCAGCTATCAAGGCGGGTTGCTGACGATCTCGGCTGAGAATGCGAGCTTGGGTGAAATCCTGCGCGATGTACGCAAGCTTACGGGGGCTTCGATTGAGATTCCTCCGGGCTCAGCCGCGGCAAACGAGCGAGTGGTCACGCACCTCGGCCCAGGAGCGCCGCGCGACGTTCTCGCCGGATTGCTCAACGGCTCCTCGTTCAACTACGTGATGGTGGGTTCAAGCTCGGATCCCGCGGCTGTTTCCAGCGTGATCCTTATGGCAAAGCCATTGTCGCCGGGAGACACCCAGACCGCCGCGAACGTGTATCAGGGCAATCCAGGGGCGATGCCTCCGAACCGCTTTACTCCGCCTCAGCCCTTCAACCAGCAGAACCTTGTGACCCAGCAGCCGGGGAATGCACAACCGGCGAATGCCGAAGCCGACGATACTAAAGATGAGGATCAGGATGCCGCCGATGACAGCGCCGACGATCAGGCCCAGCCCGGACAGCCTGCACAGCCCGGACAGCCTGCACAGCCCGACGCAAATGTTCAGAACCAGCAGCAGCAACCGGACCCAAATCAGCCCAACGCGGGACCGAAGACCCCCGAGCAGATTCTGGACATGCTCCAAAGACAACAGCAGCCCGGGGGGGCCGTTATTACTCCCCCGCAGCCGCCCCAGCAGTAGCCGCGTATCTCTGGGCGTCCTATCTCAGGGCGTCCACGGGAAACACTATTCCAGGGGCTTGACGGAAAGATTGCTGGACTGCGCTTAGTCGCCGCTTACGTGGCTTTGATGGGGTACCAACGCCTGAAGGACATTGGACGGTCGAGAGGAGTTGACAGCGGCCAATACACCGCTAATCGCGCAATACGCGCCGAATACACCCAGAATCACACTCAAGATTGCGGTGCTGCTGATTAAGAAAGCTACGAAAATCGCGTTCACGTTACCGGCCCTTGCTGGCAGCCACCCTATGAATCGCGCGGCTGCAAATAATTTACTCTATCCGCATTTGACCCCCGCCGCTGCTAACAACTAAGATACGGGAATCGGACTGCGTATCTCCACTCTCCAACATTTCTTGGGACCCGTCCACGTTACGGAAGTCCATAACGTGTTGCGCTAAATGGCCATCACCAGGATTTCGGTGCGCGGCGCGCGCCAGCACAACCTGAAGAATATTGACGTCGAGATCCCTCGCAATACTTTGACGGTCATAACGGGTCTGAGCGGCTCCGGCAAATCCTCGCTCGCTTTCGATACGATTTACGCCGAAGGCCAGCGGCGCTACGTCGAAACGCTTTCGGCCTATGCCCGCCAGTTTCTCGACCAGATGGAGCGCCCCGACGTCGACTCCATCGACGGCCTCAGTCCAGCGATCTCCATCGAGCAGAAAACGACCAGCCGCAGTCCGCGCTCCACCGTCGGCACCATCACCGAAATCTACGATTACCTGCGCCTGCTCTACTCTTCAATCGGTGTGCCCCATTGCCCGAATTGCGGCAAGCCCATCACCCGCCAATCTGCCGAGCAGATCGTGCAGCGCGTCATGTCGCTCACGCCCGACGACCGCGTCATGATCATGGCGCCCATCGTTCGCGGCCGCAAAGGCGAATTCAAGAAAGAAATGGAGAAGCTTGTCCAGCACGGTTTCTCCCGCGCCCGCGTGGATGGCGAACTCGTGAACCTTGAGGACGACCTCGCCCTCGACAAGCGCAAGAACCACACCATCGAAGTCGTCGTGGATCGCCTGCTGGTGAAACCCGGAATCGAACACCGCCTCGAACTCTCGGTCGGGCTGGCCATGAAACTCGGCGGCGGTCTCGTCCTGGTCGCCGTCGTCAACGGAGACGAAACGCTCTACTCCTCGCGTCTCGCCTGCCCCGACTGCGGTATCAGCGTTCCGCAACTTGAGCCGCGATCGTTCTCGTTCAACAGTTCTTATGGAGCCTGTCCTGAGTGCCACGGCCTCGGAAGCCGCTATGACTTAGATCCTGGCAAGGTGATTGTCGATTGGTCGAAGCCGCTGCTCGATGGCGGCCTGGGCCCCGGTTCGTCATCTCAGAACCTTATTCGCAGCCTGCAGTTGGTTGTCCTGGCCTACGGTTTCGACTTGACGACGCCCTTCGAGAAATTTCCCGACAAGATTCAGAACCTCCTTCTCTACGGCGAGCCGCAGCGCGGAGGCAAGACAGGTTTCCTGGGGGTTCTCGGCCACCTCAAGCAGAATCTCGAAGCCTCCACTTCCGATACTTACCGCGAATATCTGCTCGACTTCATGTCGGCCACCGAATGTTCGGTGTGCCACGGCAAGAGGCTGCGTCCGGAGAGCTTGGCGGTAAAAGTGAACGGCATGTCCATTGCCGATTTCACCAGCCTTCCGATTGCGCGCGCTCTCGGAGCCGCGCGCACGATCAAACTGACCGGCAGGGAACTGACCATCGCCGGACGCATCGCGCACGAAATCACCGAACGTCTGCAATTCCTACACGACGTTGGACTAGGCTACCTGTCGCTCGGCCGCTCGGCCGCCACACTCTCGGGTGGAGAAGGCCAGCGCATCCGCCTCGCGACTCAAATCGGATCCAAGCTGCGCGGCGTCCTCTACGTCCTCGACGAACCTTCCATCGGCCTGCACCATCGCGACAACGGGCGTCTTCTCGCCGCGCTCGAAAACTTGCGCGACCTCGGCAATACCGTCCTCGTCGTCGAGCACGATGAAGAAACCATCCGGCGCGCGGACTATGTTATCGACCTCGGCCCCGGCGCCGGTCGTCATGGCGGCGAGTTGGTCGCCAGCGGAACGCCTGCCGAAATCATGAACTCGCCCGCCTCCCTCACCGGCGCCTACATCTCCGGACGCCAGCAGATCGCCATGCTTCCCCAGCGCCGCAGCCCGAATGGCAAAGCTCTCACCGTCCTCGGCGCGCGCGCAAACAACCTCAAGAATCTCGATGTCGTCTTTCCGCTCGGCGTGATGACGGTCGTGACCGGCGTCTCTGGCTCCGGCAAATCGACCCTTGTCAACGACATCTTGTACCGCGCGCTCGCCAAGCAGCTCTATCGTTCCCGCGAGGAACCCGGCACGCACAAAGCCATCACCGGAGCGGAGCTGATCGACAAGGTCATTCGCATCGACCAGTCTCCCATCGGACGCACCCCGCGCTCCAATCCCGCAACCTATACCGGCATCTTCGCGCAGGTTCGCGACCTCTACGCCATGCTGCCCGAATCCCGCGAGCGCGGATACAAACCCGGACGCTTCTCCTTCAACGTTTCCGGCGGACGCTGCGAGGCCTGCCAGGGCGGTGGCCAGCGCCGCATCGAAATGAACTTCCTGCCCGACGTTTACGTGCAGTGCGAACTCTGCGGCGGACGCCGCTACAACCACGAAACGTTGTCGGTTCACTACAACGGCTCTTCCATCGCCGACCTGCTCGAAACCCCCGTGTCGGACGTGCTCCAGATTCTCGAAAACATCCCGCAGGTCAAGCAAAAGCTGCAAACCCTGGTCGACGTTGGCCTCGGATACATTCATCTTGGTCAATCTGCCGTCACTCTCTCCGGCGGCGAAGCCCAGCGCATCAAGCTCGCCCGCGAACTCGGCAAGCGCCAGACCGGAAAAACTCTTTATCTGCTGGATGAGCCGACAACCGGATTGCACTTCGACGATGTGCGCAAGTTGCTGGACGTCCTGCACCGTCTCACCGATCTCGGAAACACGGTCATCATCATCGAACACAACCTGGACGTCATCCGCAACGCCGACTGGATCCTCGATCTGGGCCCCGAAGGCGGAGAAGAAGGCGGCCGCATCGTCGCCCAGGGCACGCCCGAGCAAGTCGCACGCGTGAAGAAGTCATACACTGGCCAGGCGCTGACCGCGTATTTCAATGGCTCAGCCACAAATGGTTCAGCAAGAAATGGCTCGGCAACAAGCGTGCTCGCGCCCACGGGTACAGGGGAACTCGTGTGAACTTTTCTCCTGACGATCTCCCCGAGAGTCGAACGCCAACGGTGAAGCCCGCTGATGCGGCGCCCGCTTCTGACGACGGTCTGCTTTCGGGCAATCGCCTTTCTGACGGCCAGCCCGCCGAACTCGTCCCCGCTGCGCCCGCTGATTCGACGTGGAATGATCCCGCGTGGAATGGGTGGGATGTCCTCCGCCTCATATTCCTCACCATCGTTGCGCTCGTCGTCTTTGTGCTTACCGTGGCGCTCATCGCGCGCGTCTGGTTGTACCCGCACACGGCCTTCGGCGAGATCCTTCGTTTCCCGCTGGTCTCGGTGGCCGGACAATCTGTGGCGTACCTTCTCATCCTCGCCTACATGTATGTTCTGGTTACGCGCGAGCGCCGCCGTCCCGATTTTCTCGCCGCCATCCATTGGAACTGGCCTTCCAGCATTGCCGTCTACGTGTTGACGGGCTTCGCGCTTTCGCTGGCTTTGCAAGGTCTGGCCCATCTGTTGCCGATTCCGAAAGAGCTGCCGATCGACAACTTTTTCCGCACGCCCGCCGAAGCCTGGGCGCTCAGCATCCTCAGCGTTACCCTCGCGCCTCTGATGGAAGAGTTTTTTTTTCGCGGCTTTCTGTATCCCGTGCTCGCGCGCCGCCTCGGTTTGCCGGTCGCCGTCTTGATTACCGCGCTCGGCTTTGCCCTGCTGCACGGTGCCCAACTGACGTTCGCCTGGGGACCGGTGCTAGTGATTTTCCTGGTCGGCATCGTCCTGACGATGGTGCGAGCCAAACAAAATTCCGTTGCCGCCAGTGTCCTCATCCACATGGCCTACAACGGAACCATCACCGTAGCGATGTTCGCCGCCACCGACGGATTCCGGCATCTGGAAAAACTCAGTAGCCAGTGAAAAAGGTCTCAGGTCTTAGGTGTCAGGTCTCAGGTTTTAGCGACTGGCCGCTTGGCTTCCGAAACTGCGAGGTGACAGTCGTCAGCGGTTCGCTATACCCTGAGACCTGACACCTAAGACCTGAGACCTGAACTTTCATGTCCACTGCACGACAAGAGCTCTTGCAACTGCTGGCGCAAAAGTCATTTCGCCTGGGCGAGTTTCAGTTGTCCTCCGGCGGCGCCAGTGACTATTACATCGACTTCCGCATCACCACGCTCGACGCCCGTGGCGCGCAACTGGTCGGCCAAGTCTTCCTCGATGAAATGCGCGGCCAAGGCTGGCACGCCGACGCCATCGGCGGACTCACCATGGGCGCCGACCCCATCGTCGTGGCCGTGGCCGTCACCAGTGGCACTCTGCACGGCTTCCTCGTGCGCAAGGCTGAGAAGCAGCACGGCACCGGCCAGCGCATCGAAGGCTTCCGAGAAAAAGGCACGCGAGTCGTGATTGTGGACGATGTTTGCACCACGGGATCCTCCACCGTGCAAGCCATCAATGCCGCCCGCGAATTCGGCTTCGAAGTGGTCGGCGTGATGTGCCTGGTCGAGCGCCAGGATGCCCACGGCCGCCCCAGTGTAGAGAAAGCCGCCGCCCCCGCACCGTTCATTTCGATTTTCACGGCGAATGAGGTGCGAAAAGAGCATTTAGCACTTAGCCTTTAGCCGCGAACAGCGAACGACCAACGACCAACGACCAACGACTGACGCATGATTCAAACTCTCGAATGGACCTCCCACGGCGTAGTCTTCATCGACCAGACGAAGCTGCCCACCGAAGAAGTGTATGTAACCTGCACCACGCACCAGCAGGTCGCCGACGCGATCCGCAACATGGTTGTCCGCGGAGCCCCCGCTATTGGCGTTGCCGCCGCCATGGGCATCGCACTGGGCGTGAAAAATTCCAAAGCGGAGAACGGCGCCGATCTAAAGAAAGAGTTCAACCATATCTGCGAAATCATCGGCCAGACGCGCCCCACCGCCGTCAACCTGTGCTGGGCGATCCGCCGCATGACGGAGAAATTTGAAACCCTCCGCATTCGCCCCATCGCGCAAATCAAGCAGGAACTTGTCGAAGAAGCCCAGCGCATGCACGCCGAAGACATTGCTGCCAACCAGGCCATGGGGCGCCACGGCGCCACCCTCATGCCGTCAAGCGGTGGCGTGCTCACCCACTGCAATGCCGGAGCGCTCGCCACCGCCGGCTACGGCACCGCGCTCGGCGTCATCCGTGCGGCCGTCGAACAAGGCAAAAAAATTCACGTCTACGCCAACGAGACACGTCCCTTTCTGCAAGGCTCGCGTCTCACCGCCTGGGAACTGATGAAAGACGGCATCCCAACCACCGTCATCTCCGACAACATGGCGGGAGCCATGATGCAGCAAGGCAAAATCGGAGCCATCGTAGTCGGCGCCGACCGCATCGCCGCCAACGGAGACGTGGCCAACAAAATCGGCACCTACACCGTAGCCGTCCTGGCCAAAGAGCACGGTATCCCGTTCTACGTCGCAGCGCCGATTTCAACCGTCGATCTCGAAACGCCCGACGGCAGCACGATACCCATCGAGCAGCGCAACGCAAGAGAAGTCACGCACATTGCCGGCAAACAGATGGTGCCCGACGGAGTCCAGGTCGAGAATCCCGCCTTCGACGTAACTCCCGCAAAATACGTAGCCGCCATCATCACCGAACGCGGCATCGCCCGCGCGCCGTATACAGAATCGCTAAGGAAACTGTCGGAGGCGTCCTAACCAACTCACGTAGCGACAGCCGCGCTCGACTGTCCAAAGTCCCCAGAAAAAGGCATTTTTTTCTCATGGCTTTGGCTGCTTGTCCCTCTACAAACGGACTTCGGGGGGACTCTGGAACGCCGCTTCTGCGGTGCGCCAACCATACAAGTGCGGAATCCCTCCGATTTCGATGCCCCAAACTCGCCGATTATGCGGATTTGTATTCGAGGGACTTGCGAGAACCACAAAGGTCATACCATTCTGCGCCCACCGTTTAGAGATATTCCTCCCACCGTGATCAAGCTCACAGACGGGCGAAAGTGGCGCCAGTACAGTTAGAGCGAATCATTCATTCTCTACGAAAGGGCTTGGTGCATGGCTACTATCGTTTCCCCAACCACTACGCGCGTTTTGAATTCCAGTCTGGCGCAGAGGATCATGAGCGCCGACGAAGCTGCGGCTCTCATTAAGTCCGGCGACCAGGTCGGCATGAGTGGTTTCACCGGGTCTGGTTATCCCAAGGTAGTTCCGATTGAGCTGGCACGCCTCATTGCCGATGCGAACTTCCGCGGGCAGAAGTTTCAGGTCAGTGTTTTTACCGGGGCTTCCACCGGCCCTGAGCTGGATGGGGCGCTCGCCATGGCGGGAGGCATCCATCTGCGCCTTCCCTATCAGTCCGATCCGGAAACCCGCAAGCGCATCAACGCGGGCGAAATGGAGTACATGGACATTCACCTCAGCCATGTCGCGCAGTTCGTTGAATATGGATTCCTCGGCAAGCTCGATGTCGCGCTCATCGAAGTCACCGCTGTACTGGAGGACGGACGGCTGGTGCCGAGTTCATCGGTCGGCAACAACAAGACTTGGATCGATCAAGCGGAGCGCGTGATCCTCGAGGTCAACTCGTGGCAGCCGGCTGCGTTGGAGGGCATGCACGACATCTACTACGGTCTGCAGCCGCCACCGAATCGCGGACCTATTCCACTCGTGCGTCCCGGCCAGCGCATCGGCACGCCGTACCTCGAATGTCCCGCGGAGAAGGTCGCTGCCATCGTGCTCACTGATTCTCCCGACCGCAATAGCGCCTTCAAAGCGCCCGATGAATCTTCCCGGCGCATCGCCGGCCACATCCTCGAATTTCTCAGTTGGGAAGTGCAAAAGGGCCGGATGCCTGCGAATCTGCTCCCGCTGCAATCCGGCGTCGGCAACATTGCCAACGCGGTTCTCTTTGGACTTGAGGAAGGCCCCTTTGAAGGACTGACTTCCTACACGGAAGTCATTCAAGACGGCATGATTCGTCTGCTGAAGTCAGGCAAGTTAACTTCGGCCTCGGCCACGGCATTCTCGCTCAGCCCCGAGACAATGACCGAAGTGAATGCCGATATGGCCAGCTACCGTGACCGCATCGTTCTGCGCTCGCAGGAGATCTCCAATCATCCCGAGATCATTCGCCGCCTCGGCGTCATCGCCATGAACGCCATGATCGAAGCCGACATTTACGGCAACGTCAACTCGACGCATGTCATGGGATCGCGCATCCAGAACGGCATTGGTGGGTCCGGCGACTTCGCCCGCAATGGATATCTCTCGATTTTCATGGCCCCGTCGACCGCGCAGCACGGGACCATCTCGACCGTCGTTCCCATGGTGTCGCATGTTGACCACACCGAACATGACGTGCAGGTCATTGTCACCGAGCACGGGCTGGCCGATTTACGCGGACTCTCGCCGCGTCAGCGTGCGCACCTCATCATCGAGAAGTGCTCCAGTCCGGACTACAAACCTTTGCTCCTCGACTATCTCAGCCGGTCCGAACGGCTGTCGTACGGCAAACATACGCCACACCTGCTAACCGAATCACTGGGCTGGCACAACCGTTATCTGCGAACCGGAAAGATGCGTCCGCAGGAAGAGAACTGAAGAGTAATCACGAGTTATAAAGAGGCAAAGGCAGGCGTCTCGGTTAACTGAAGTCATGGCGTCGTCCCAAGTACGGCTTTCAAGCCGACGGTCAATCCGCGGCCTAGCTTGGCGTGTCGGCCCCTGAACGTGGTCACACGCTTGGCAGATTGTTCCCGAGTGACGGGCAAACCGGAAGTGATTCATGCCATTACATGCGGGCGACAAAGCGTCCGCTATGTACGTCGGAACTATTGAGCCAGCTTGTATCCCGGCCCGCGCAAGGCTCTTCCGGGACGCTCCTCAGTCATCTTGCCGTCGAACACAACCGGCCGGCCATTGACGAAAACATCTTTAACTCCCACCGAGTAACGAAGAGGATCTTTATAAGTGGCAAGGTCCTGAATCACCACGGTGTCAAAGAGCGTAATATCAGCCATCATTCCCGGCCGCAGGATTCCGCGATCCATGATTCCGACCCTGCTGGCGGCCAGCGAGGTCATCTTGCGCACGGCTTCTTCCAGGCGCATGGTGTGCTCGGTGCGCACATACTCAGCCACGATGCGAGGGAAGGTTCCGAATGCTCTGGGATGGGCTTTGGTCGTGCTCAACGGTCCATCTTCCGCCTGCGCGGGAGAATCCGAACCGTAGGTCACCAACGGACTCGAGACTGCAGCGCGGACATCAGCCTCCTCCATTATGGAAATGACGACCTCGCTCTGGCCACGATCGGCGATGGCGATGTCCATGGCTGCGTCTTTCGGATCTTTGCTCATCTGCCGGCCGATTTCTTCGAAGTTCATACCTTCATACTTGTGCAGCTCGGGGTTCAGCACTTGAATTAACGTCACTCCCTGACCGCCTCCGGATCCACGCCACTGGTTCTGCCACGTAGCGCTCGGCTCGTCCATCTCCTTCTGGGCGCGTGCGCGCTGAGCGGGATCCTTCAACCGCTGGATCATTTTGTCTGTACCGCCTTCCGATATCCAGCTCGGAAAACATGCGATCAACCCGTTGGAACCGCGGGTGTAAGGATAAACACTCGCGGCCACATCAATCCCGCGGGCACGGGCGGCTTCGATCCTGCTCAGAACTTCGGGCATTTTACCCCAGTTTTCGCGATACGCGGTTTTCAGGTGCCAGATCGTGGCGGAAATGCCCGCACGTTGCGCGATATCAAATACTTCATCCAACGACTGGAAAATTTGGTCGGCTTCTGAACGCTGGTGGGTGAAGTAAACTCCGCCGTAGCGCCGCGCAACTTTGGCCAGCTCAACAATTTCGTCAGTGGAGGCAAAGGAGTCGGGCACGTACTGGAGCGCTGAACTTATCCCGAATGCGCCCTGCTCCATGGCCTGCGCGACTAATTGGCGCATTTGTTCGAGTTCTGCGGGTGTTGCTGGACGGTCGTCTTTGCCAATTACGTACTCCCGCAAACCGCCCCCGCCCACAAACGTACCCAGGTTGATTGTTGGTCGGGCACGCTCAAAGCGGCGCAAATATTCGTCGAGTGAGCGCCAATCCAGCGCCACGCCATACTTCTTAGCACTGTCTTGCAGGTCCTCCAGCAGCCGATTATTAAGCGGCGCGATGGAAGTCCCCTCGCCAGTAATTTCTGTAGTCACGCCTTGTGTGATTTTGCTGGCCGCGCGATTGTCCACCAGCACATTGAATTCCGACTGGCCCTGAACATCAATGAAACCGGGTGAGGCCACCAGTCCGGTGGCATCCATCCGCTTCTTCGCTGCGGCATTGTGGAGATCTCCGATCACAGCGATGTGGTCGCCGAGAATTCCGATATCGCCGATAAACCAGGGAGCGCCAGTGCCATCAACGATGCGGGCTCCCGTGATCACAAAATCGTAGCTGGGTTGTTGTGCGCGACCCGTCACGCTGGCGAACAGCAACCCAATGAGTACGATGGAAGAAGATAGTTGATGTTTTGTCATCAGAGTCTGTCTCGAAATCCGAGTGGTGGGATTATACAGGCGTCCTATGGCAACGCCCACGTGGACGTTTTGGGAAGGGCACGGCTTCAGCCGTGCCGCCCAGAGCCAATAAAGACGTGGGCTTTAGCCCCTGAGGGACGCGGCGGTCTACTCCTTCGGTTCATTATGAGATGGCCTCAAGTAAAAATCTTCTCCCTGTCTCCGTGGTGGTTTTTTTCTCAACTGGTGCGCGCGCTCGAATTCCGCTGCCAGTTCTCGCGAGTCCAGATTCTCGCGGATGTGGGCGAGGCGTTGTTCCAACTTCTGCAGCGCGTCGCTCAGGTTCTTGCGATTGGTGATGGCGATGTCGCGCCACATCGAATAGGGACTGCCGGAGATGCGGGTCATCTCGCGCAGGGCTCGTCCGCCGATGTCGAGCACGGGCGCGTCGGGCCCGAATTCGTCGACCAGCGTTGCGGCCAGAGCGGTGGAGATCATCTGGGGCAGATGGCTGATCCAGGCGCAGAAGCGATCATGATCGGAGGAATCGACGACCGCGATTTTGGCGCCCATCTTTTCCGCGCAGTGAATAAATTCTCCGCATTGTCCGGCGTGAACGTTCTGGCCAGGGAGTGGCGTGAAGAGCCAGGCGGCGCCTTCGAAAAGATCGGCATCGGCAAACTCCACGCCGGCGTGTTCTTTGCCCGCCATGGGATGCCCGGCGAGAAATCTTTGACCGGCGTTTCTCCCGAGCGATTTCGCGGCGCGCCGGACAATTTCTGCCTTCGTGCTGCCGACGTCGGTTACGAGTGTCTTGGGCGGCAGGGTTGGACCGAGCCGTCCGATCAGATCGAGGATCGGGATCACGGGCGTTGCCAGCACCACCAGATCGCTGCCGCGCACGGCATCTGCGGGATTGGTGGTTCCAGCTTCGATGGCGCCGCAGTCCTGGGCTCGCTCCAAAACTGGAGCGCGATCGCAGCCGATGATTCGTCCTGCGAGGCGGTGTTTCTTCAGGGCGAGGCCCAGCGAGCCTCCGATCAAGCCGGTTCCGATGATGGTGACTTGCTTGAAGGCCATGGGTTTGCTGAAAA
Organism: Terriglobales bacterium; assembly: GCA_050018355.1. Lineage (GTDB taxonomy): Bacteria > Acidobacteriota > Terriglobia > Terriglobales > Acidobacteriaceae > Acidiflorens. The sequence continues at coordinate 46,783 of JBEKAF010000009.1, forward strand.
TCGACTTTGTCATCCCGAGCGAACCGAGGGATTTGCATCTTGCGGCGAACTGCGCAACCTCGCTTCGCTAGGGACGACAATTCATGATGCAAGAAGTTTACGCAATCTCGCGTCCAACCGCAGGCGCGATCATGCGGAGCTCGTCCATCAACTTGGCAAACTGTTCCGGGTAGAGCGACTGCGCGCCATCGGAGAGCGCTTTGTCCGGCTGGTGATGAACCTCGATGAGCATAGCATCGGCGCCAGCGGCAACGGAGGCGCGCGCCATGGGAGCCACCTTGTCGCGGCGTCCGGTGCCGTGCGATGGATCGGCGGTCATGGGCAGGTGCGAAAGTTTATGAATAATCGGGATCGCGGAAATATCCATCGTGTTGCGAGTGTAAGTTTCGAAGGTGCGGATGCCGCGCTCGCAGAGAATGATTTCGTAGTTGCCGCCGGCGAGCAGGTATTCCGCGGAGAGCAGGAGTTCTTCGAGCGTGGCGGCGATGCCGCGCTTGAGCAGCACGGGTTTGCGAATCTTGCCGAGTTCGCGCAGCAGGTTGAAGTTCTGCATGTTGCGCGCGCCCACCTGGAAGATGTCGACATAAGGCAACATCAGCGGGATCTGGGAGATCTCCATGACTTCGCTGATCACCAGCAGTTTGAACCGATCGCCCGCTTCGCGCAGCAATTTCAAGCCGTCAACGCCGAGTCCTTGAAATGAATAGGGAGAGGAGCGGGGCTTGAAGGCGCCCCCGCGGAGAACGCGCGCTCCGGCTTTGGCGACCAGTTCGCTGACGGTGAACAGTTGTTCGCGCGATTCGACCGAGCAGGGCCCGGCCATGACGACGATCTTCCTGCCGCCGATTTCAACCCCGTTCGCAAATTTGACTACGGTGCCCTCGGGACGGAAGCTGCGGCCGGCCAGCTTGTAGGGTGAAGTGATGCGGTGAACTTCCTGCACTCCCGGCATCATTTCGAGTTCGCCAGTGTCGAAATCGGAGGGAGCTCCGACTCCGCCGAGGACGGTCTGACGCGCTCCGGTGGAGCGGTGGACTTCAAAACCGAAGTGGACCAGTCGATCGATCACCTGCTGGATCTGATCTTCACTGGCCGAATCTTGCATGGCGACGATCATGAGTGCGCTCGGTTTGCCCGGCCGGAGCACGCATAGAACAAGAAACGAAGCTCAGCGTCTGCGGCGTACCTGGGTGCTTTCTCAGTTCTTGAATTTTGAATCGGTCTCCGCACCGCGGGCCGTGTGCCCGGAGTCGGGAACGATTTCGTGCTTTTGAATGCTGCGCATCACGTCCATAATTCGTTCGTAGATCTGCCCAAGATCGCGCTCGGCTAAGGGACCGGTGCTGCTGCGCTGCACATTGGCGATCACCTCGCGCTCGCGGTCGGGTTCGTAAATGGGCAGGCTGGTGTTGCGTTTCAATCGTCCAATTTCGACTACGGCGGCAGCGCGCTCGTTGAGCAGCGCCGCCAATTTGCGGTCCAGGTCGTCGATTTTCTTGCGCCAATCGGAAATGTCCATAGAAGCTCTTGGCCGTTAGCTCTTGGCTCTTAGCTCACGCCTCAAAATCCTAAGACCCACGCCGAACCAATGGCGTGCTTAATAACAGTTGAGGAATTTCCCGGCCAAAAGCTAAGAGCCAAGAGCTAAGAGCTGCCCTACGAATTCTGCCACAGTCGCGGCTTCTCGTCCCGGATTTTGTTCGATCAACTGCACGATGGCACTGCCGACGACTGCGCCATCGGCGAATTTGCCGACGGCTGCGAATTGCGCCGGGGTTGAGATTCCGAAGCCGACAGCCACGGGAAGCTTGGTGAAACGGCGGATGCGCTTGACCAGAGCTTGGGCGTCTCCGGTCATCTGTTGGCGCGCGCCGGTGACGCCGGTGCGGGAGATCGCGTAAATAAAGCCGGTGGAAACCTGGGCGATCAACTTCAGACGCTGGTCGGTCGAGGTGGGTGCAGCCAGAAAAATAGTTGCGAGCTCATGCTGGCGAGCCTCGCGCAGATACTCGGCGGATTCTTCGACGGGCAGGTCGGTGACGAGCGTTCCGTCAATCCCTGCCAGCCGCGCCACCTGGCAGAATTTTGCGAGGCCCATGCGCAAGATGGGATTGAGGTAAGAGAAGATCACCAGGCCGACGGATTGGGAATGCTCGCGGATTTCGGCGGAGAGCGTGAGCACGTTCTGTAACGACGTGCCTTTTTTGAGCGCCCGCTCGCTGGCGCGCTGGATGACCGGGCCATCGGCGAGCGGATCGCTGAACGGGACCCCCAGCTCAATCACGCTCGCACCCGCGTCGATGGCGGCCAGAACGACCTCGCGCGTGGTGGCGAGATTGGGGTCGCCGCAGGTTACGTAGGCGATGAGAGACGGTTTGCGGTCGAAGTGAAAGGGCATGAAGGTCAATAGAAATATCTCACAAAGCGCCGTTTGGATAGTGGCGCACTCATTTTAACCATTCCGGTGAAATTAGCGATTGACATTTGTCTATACAATTGCATATCATTTGTGCTATTGTGGTTTTACAAGCGGACGGCTTCGACTGGGACAGGGGCAACCGAGCCAAGTGCGAGAAACATGGGCTTTCCATCGCCGCTATCGAAAGCCTTTTTACGCATCCGCTGGCCATTCTCCCGGACGCGGCCCACTCGCAGCGGGAAAAGCGCTTCCGCGCGATCGGACGAACGGATAAAGGGCGCGGCGTGTTCATCATCTTCACGCTTCGGCGCAAGGGCGATGAACTTCTGATCCGGCCGATCAGCGCCCGGTACATGCACAAGAAGGAGATTGAGGCTTATGAAAAAGAAAATCCCGACCTTTAAGAGCGACCGTGCGGCGTCGGCTTTCGTCGATAAAGCTGACCTATCGCAATACGACCTTTCGGGCGCGCAGTTGATGCGCTTCGAGATCAAGCGCAAAGACAAGTCAATCAATCTGCGTTTGTCCGAGGAGCTTTACGACGCGGTGCGCGAACGGGCGGCCCGCGCGGGCCTGCCCTATCAACGGTTCATTCGGTTGACGCTGGAGCAGGCTCTCGGCGCGTCGAAATGAAGCGAGCGGCTCTCACAAAGTGCATGCCCGAAGATCCCCCCAAGCGGAGCTTGGACGGGGCACCTATCATGACCGATCTTGAACGCTAGACCGGGCCAACCGCCTACGAATTCTGGGAAGTAGGCACAAACGCCGCTAATACAGTGTCTTTACATGTGGGAGACCCTTAATGACGCGCAATTTGTTCGTAAGCATTGCTTTGCTTTTCGCCGGCTCAGTTTTGTGTGCCCAAGAAGAGTTTTTTCCGAAGAACGCCTTTGAAAGTGATTCTCGGGCTGACCAGTTCATGTCGGCCTGGTTCTCCGATGAATTAAGAATCCTTGGAGAACCGTCTCTCTTCCAGATGTCAAAGGCCCCGTTCGACGAGGAGTACAGGTTTCTGTGGCTGCGCACCTTCCATCATCCGATCGCTATTCGGCTTGAACTGAGGAGTGACGGGGTGGGGATACTTACTACAAAAGTGGCAAGTGGATCAGCTGGCTTTCCCCAAAAGAAACCGTATCTCATCGAGAAAGTCTCTCGTCCGTTGACTCGGGAACAGACTCAGCGTTTTCTCGGACGGCTCGATAAGCTAAGCTTTTGGAATCTTCGGCAGGATGTCGATCAACGAACGGGGAACGATGGTTCAGAGTGGATTATCGAAGGCGTCAAGGGCGGCAAGTACCAAATGCTTAGCAGGTGGACACCGATAGAAGGCGCAGTCCACGAACTCGGCCTAACATTTGCGTTTGGATCGGCTCAGATGAGCATTCCTAAGAACGAGGTGTACTGACCCAACAACATTGAATTCCGCCACCGCGCCAAAAGACTCCTCTGGTCACAGCCAGCCCACCTAATCTAACTTCAGGTTCTCTCTTAGTATTCCAACGTCTTTGTCTCCACGCCCGGAGATGTTGACAATTACCACGTCCGATTTCTTCATCTTCGGCGCGCGCTTGATCACTTCAGCGACGGCGTGTGCGGATTCGAGCGCCGGGATAATCCCTTCGGTTCGAGCCAGCACCATGGTTGCCTCGAGCGCTTCTGCGTCGGAGGCGGGAACGTACTCGGCTCGCCCCGTATCTTTGAGCATGGCGTGTTCAGGGCCGATCGACGGGTAGTCGAGACCGGCGGAGACCGAGTGCGTGGTTGCGATCTGGCCGGACTTGTCCTGCAGCACGTAGGAATAGGTTCCCTGCAGAACGCCCGGTGAACCACCGCGAAAACGCGCCGCGTGGTCACCGAGCGCCTCGCCGCGGCCGCCAGCTTCGACTCCGATGAGTTCGACTTTCTTATCTTTGAGGAAGTCGTAGAAGATCCCGATGGAGTTCGATCCTCCGCCGACGCAGGCGATGATCGCGTTCGGAAGTTTGCCTTCGGCTTTGCGAATCTGGGCGCGAGCTTCGCGTCCGATGACGCGATGGAAGTCGCGCACCATGGTCGGATAGGGATGCGCTCCGAGCACGCTGCCGAGCAGGTAATGCGTGGTGCGCACATTGGTGACCCAGTCGCGCATGGCTTCATTGATGGCGTCTTTGAGAGTGCGCGAACCGGAATCGACGCCGCGAACTTCGGCGCCCAGCAAACGCATGCGGAAGACGTTGAGCTCCTGGCGGCGCATGTCCTCGGTGCCCATGTACACCACGCAATCGAAGCCAAACAGGGCGCAGACGGTGGCGGTCGCGACGCCGTGCTGACCGGCGCCGGTTTCCGCGATGACGCGGTGCTTGCCCATGCGTTCGACGAGCAAGGCCTGGCCGAGGCAGTTGTTGATTTTGTGCGCGCCGGTGTGGAGAAGGTCCTCGCGCTTAAGATAAATTTTCGCGCCGCCAAGTTTGGCGGTCAGGCGGCGGGCGAAGAACAGCGGGGTGGGCCGTCCAGCGTATGTCTTCAGCAGTTGGTCGAGGCGTTGCTGGAATCGGCGATCGCGCTTCGCTTTTTCGTATTCGCGCTCCAGTTCCTCGAGCGCGGCCATCAGCGTTTCCGGAACATAGCGTCCACCGTAAGCGCCGAAACGGCCGGCAGTGGTGGCTTTTGGAGTGAGTTTTCCGGCTCCTTTCTTTATTGCGGTCGCGGTCGCCATCGTCAGGTTGCCTCTTCCATGGCCCGCACAGCTTGGACAAAGGCGCGGACTTTTCGGGGATCTTTTTTGCCGGGTTCGCGTTCGACGCCGGAGGAAACGTCCACGCCCCAGGGATGGAGGAGGTGGATCGCCTCCTGCACATTGCCGGGACGCAAGCCGCCGGCGACGATCAGCTTGCTGATGCTGTTGATGATGCCGGCCCAGGGCTGGACGCGTTCCCAGTCGAAAGTTTTTCCCGTGCCGCCGCGTCTTTCGTCGTTAGAGGAATCGATCAGGACGCCCGAGATCACGCCCGGGCGGAAGCCGTGGGTTTCGAGGAAAAGGTCGCCGTTTTTGGCAACGTGGATCTTGTGCACGCGTTTGCCCGTGTAGGCCTCGTCGGGCTCTACCAGTCCGGCCGCGACCGGATCCCATCCGACGGTTTGTTCCGCGGGCGCGTCGAAAATCTTCGCCGGCCAGGTGCGGAAAATCATGGGGCGAGGGGATCCGTTGGCGAGTCCCTGGAAGAGAGCGCGGCTGAATTCCGTGCTCTCGTCGCCGTGCAATTGCACGGCTGTAAGACCACCCTGTTTGACGGCGTCACGCACGTGGTCCGCGGTCTCGTTGACGAAAACGCCGACTTTTTCGATTCGCTGCGGTAGCTTGGCGACGATCGAGCGCGCGGTCTCTAAAGTGACGTGGCGCGAACTCTTCTGATAGAAGACGAAGCCTAACGCGTTCGCGCCAGCATCGGTGGCGGCGAGCGCGTCGTCGAGGTTTGTGATGCCGCAGATTTTGATCCAAGTCATAAAAACAGTTGTCAGCTATCAGTTGTCAGTTATCAGTAAAATCAACTAGAAGCGATCTCATAAATCGTTTTGGGTAGGGCACCGCTTCAGCCGTGGCCCAGAGCCAGTAAAGACGCGGGCTTTAGCCCCTGAGGGAGCCGACGGTTTACTCCTTCGGTTCATTATGAGATGGCTCCTAGCCGTTGACCACAACTTTTGCTTCTTCCATCAACTTTGCCAGCGCTTCTCCTGGGCTTTCCGCTTTCATCAACGACTCGCCGATCAGGAAAGCTTCGTAGCCGGCGGCTCGCAGACGAGCTATGTCTGCGCCGGATTGGATTCCGCTCTCGGCTACGCGGACGCATGCGGCGGGCATTTTTTCCACAAGCCGGAATGCGGTTTCGAGATTGACTTCGAAGGTGCGCAGATTACGGCTGTTGATGCCGATCAAGTCACAGCCTGCATCGAGCGCGCGTTGCAGTTCCGGTTCGTCATGAGCTTCGCACAAAACGTCGAGGCTGTGAGATCGGGCGATTCCGGCCAGCGATACCAGTTCTTTCTGATCGAGTGCGGCGACAATCAGCAGGATGGCGTCGGCGCGGTTCGCTCTGGCTTCCACGATCTGGAATTCATCGACGATGAAATCCTTGCGCAAGCAGGGAAGAGAACTGCTGGACGAGGCTTCGCGCAGATAGTCCAGCGAGCCCTGGAAAAATTGTTCGTCGGTCAACACCGACAGTGCGGCGGCGCCAGCCCGCTCGAGATCCCGCGCGAGTTCGGAGGGTCTGAAATCCGCGCGAATCAAACCTTTCGAGGGCGAGGCTTTTTTCAGTTCGGCAATAACGGCGATCGCGATTCCGTCTTGCGCCACCCGGCGCAGCCGATTCCGAAATCCGCGCGGGGTGTGTCCGGCAGCCGCGCGTTCCAGCGCGCGCAGGCCGGAGTTTCGCCGGCTCAGAGATATGCGCTGGGATAGGCGCTGGCGCGTGGCGGCGACAATGGAGTCAAGGGAGGCTGGCATGGCAGAGTGTCAATTATACGGAAGCAGCCCGATTCAGGCAGAATCTCTGCTTCGAGCACGAGCTTCGGGCTACGAGTTACGACCGAACACGAATCGGATCCTCGAAGCCCGCAGCTCGTGGCTCGGAGCTATCTCCAGGTGGGGTTCGCGGTGCGGGTGATGACTGTCATCGTGGTACCGATCATGTGACACGCGTCATTGACCCGACTTCCGGCAAGGTGCTATAAACGAGTGCTTTGTGCGGAGGTGTGTAGTCTGATCAGGGCTATATGCCGACGGGACAAGTTTTCCGACGCGGCCAAATCGGCACTCCTCTTTACTGTTATGCGGGCGGTGGAAGCGTGTTCGGAGCGTGTTGGGAACTCCGGTGGCGGCCGTACCCGTGGCGGATCGAATCCTGCAGCGGGCGGTTAACTTGCCGGAGCAAAATCACACGTCGTGACCCCTGAATACGATCTTTGAGGAGGATTTTGATGCGCACTTGGAACGTCAATCTTGCGTCCGTGGGACGCTGGTTTGCGAAAACTTCGGCAACCTTTGCAACTCTGCTGCTTTTGACCGCCGGCTACGCGCTGGCGCAACCCGCCGAAGAAGGGGGCGAGGCAGCCCTTAAACTGCCTGACCTATCTTCGGTTTCGTTCCTCGGCGTGAACGGGCATCGCCTGCTGATGATCGGGCTTCTATTCTGTGTGTTCGGATACGGCTTCGGCATGGCCATCTACATGCGACTGAAGAATCTGCCCGTGCATCGCGCCATGCGCGAGATTTCGGAACTGATCTACGAAACCTGCAAGACCTACCTGATCACGCAGGGCAAGTTCCTGCTGCTGCTGTGGGTTTTTATCGCGACCATTATTGCTGTGTACTTTGGTGTGCTGCGGCATTTCGAAGTTTCCCGCGTTTTGATCATCTTGGCGTTCAGCCTGGTGGGAATCGCGGGCAGCTATGGGGTGGCGTGGTTTGGGATTCGTGTAAACACCTTCGCGAATTCGCGGACGGCCTTCGCTTCTCTGCCCGGCAAACCTTACCCGGTTTACCAGATCCCGCTTGAGGCCGGGATGTCGATCGGCATGATGCTGATCTCGGTCGAACTGCTGATCATGCTCTTCATCCTGCTGTTCGTACCGGGCGACTATGCCGGCCCGTGCTTCATCGGATTCGCGATTGGCGAGTCGCTGGGCGCGGCGGCGCTGCGTATCGCAGGCGGCATCTTCACCAAGATTGCCGATATCGGGTCCGATTTGATGAAGATCGTCTTCAAGATCAAGGAAGACGATGCCCGCAACCCCGGCGTGATTGCCGATTGCACCGGTGACAATGCCGGCGACTCGGTTGGACCGTCGGCCGATGGTTTCGAGACCTACGGCGTGACCGGCGTCGCGCTGATTACCTTCATTTTGCTGGGCGTGAAGGAACCGGCGATTCAGGTGCAGTTGCTGGTGTGGATTTTCGTGATGCGCATCATGATGCTGGTGTCCAGCGCGTTGGCATATTTCATCAATGGCGCCATCGCGAAAGCCCGGTTCGCGCACGCAGACGAAATGAATTTTGAAACGCCGCTTACTTCGCTGGTCTGGATCACTTCGATTGTTTCGATCGTTGCCACCTACATTGTGTCCCATTTCATCATCCCCGACCTGGGTGGCGACACGACGCAGTGGTGGAAGCTGGCTTCGATCATCTCCTGCGGAACGCTGGCGGGAGCGCTGATTCCCGAACTGGTCAAAGTCTTTACCTCGGTGGATTCCCGCCACGTCAACGAAGTGGTGACCTCGGCGAAAGAAGGCGGCGCATCGCTCGGAATCCTCTCCGGTTTTGTCGCCGGAAACTTTTCCGCGTATTGGCTGGGGCTGGCGATGGTCAGTTTGATGTCGATTGCCTACTTCTTCAGCCAGATGGGCTTGGGCGTGGCGGCCACCATGATTGCCGCGCCGGTGTTTGCCTTCGGCCTGGTTGCCTTCGGCTTCCTCGGGATGGGGCCGGTGACGATCGCGGTCGATTCCTATGGCCCGGTTACCGACAACGCGCAGTCCGTCTATGAACTTTCGATGATCGAGCAGGTGCCCAACGTCAAAGCGGAGATCAAGAGGGACTTCAACATCGACGTGAATTTTGACCGCTCCAAGGACTTGCTGGAAGAGAACGACGGCGCGGGCAATACCTTCAAGGCGACCGCCAAGCCGGTGCTGATTGGAACCGCCGTAGTGGGCGCCACCACCATGATTTTCTCCATCATCATGGCGCTGACCAATGGGCTGAGCGCGAATGTGGAGAAGCTCTCGCTGCTGCACGCTCCATTCTTTCTGGGCCTGATTACCGGCGGCGCGATGATCTATTGGTTCACCGGCGCATCCATGCAGGCCGTGACGACCGGCGCCTATCGCGCCGTGGAGTTCATCAAGGCCAACATCCATCTCGAGGGAGCGGAAAAGGCCTCCGTTGCCGACAGCAAGAAGGTGGTTGAGATCTGCACCAAGTACGCGCAGAAGGGCATGTTCAACATCTTCCTCGCGGTCTTCTTCGGGACCCTGACGTTCGCCTTCGTGGAACCGTTCTTCTTTATCGGCTACCTGATCTCGATTGCCATCTTCGGTCTCTACCAGGCAATCTTCATGGCCAACGCCGGCGCGGCGTGGGACAACGCCAAGAAGATCGTCGAAGTGAAACTGAAACAGAAAGGCACGCCCCTGCACGACGCCACGGTGATCGGCGATACGGTGGGCGATCCTTTCAAGGACACGTCTTCAGTGGCCATGAACCCAGTCATCAAGTTCACCACGCTCTTCGGACTGCTGGCAGTCGAGCTGGCCGTCTCGCTGGCCCACGACCAGGGCACCGGGTTGACGCACATCCTGGCGCTCTGCTTTTTCGTGGTCTCGGTCTCTTTCGTGTACCGGTCGTTCTACGGGATGCGAATCACTTCGGAGGAAGCACGCGAGATTTGAACTTGCTTAGGAAAGAGGCGCAAGAAAAAACGCCATCCAGCGCGGCTGGATGGCGTTTTGATTTGAGGCCGATCTACTGTTTCGTGAAAGTGGGCGCCGTTCTCTGACGCAGGTGTAGAGACGCGGCTTGCCCCGTCTCTACTGGGAATCAGATGCCGCAGCCTGCGGGACGCCCCTCGCCACACGAGCTACAACTGGCTCATCTTGGCCAGGAATTCGCCGTTCGACTGCGCTTTCGCAAGCCGCTCGATCAACAGCTCCATGGCTTCGACCGGCGACAGCGGGTTTAGCACTTTGCGCAGCACCCAGATCCGCTGCAAATCTTCTTTCGGAATCAGCAGCTCTTCCTTACGCGTGCCCGAGCGCTGAATATCAATAGCCGGGAAGGTCCGCTTATCCACCAGCTTGCGATCCAGGATGATTTCCGAGTTGCCCGTGCCCTTGAATTCTTCAAAGATCACGTCGTCCATGCGCGACCCTGTATCGATGAGCGCGGTGGCGATGATGGTGAGCGAGCCGCCTTCTTCAATGTTGCGCGCCGATCCAAAGAAGCGCTTTGGGCGCTGCAACGCGTTCGAATCAACGCCGCCCGAGAGCACCTTGCCCGAGGGCGGAACGATGGTGTTATAAGCGCGCGCCAGGCGCGTGATGGAATCGAGCAGGATAACGACGTCGCGTTTGTGCTCGACTAATCTTTTAGCCTTTTCGATCACCATTTCCGCGACCTGCACGTGGCGGGCAGCGGGCTCGTCGAAGGTCGAGGAGATGACTTCGCCCTTGACCGAGCGCTGCATGTCGGTGACTTCTTCCGGGCGCTCGTCGATCAGCAGCACCATCAGCACGACTTCGGGATGGTTGGTGGTGATCGAATTCGCCACGTTCTGCAACAGCATGGTTTTGCCGGCGCGGGGCGGAGAAACGATGAGGCCGCGCTGTCCCTTGCCGAGCGGCGTGAGCAGGTCCATGACGCGCGCGCTGATATTCTCGCGCGTGGTTTCGAGCTTCAGTCGCTCCTGCGGATACAGCGGCGTCAGGTTGTCGAACAGGATCTTGTTGCGGGCCTCGTCGGGCGACTCGAAATTGACCGCCTCGATCTTGACCAGCGCGAAATATTTTTCGCCTTCATGGGGCGGGCGGACCTGGCCGCTGATGGTGTCGCCGGTTTTCAAGTCGAACTTGCGGATTTGCGATGGCGACACGTAAATGTCGTCGGGCCCGGGCAGGTAGTTGTAGTCGGGCGAGCGCAGGAAGCCGTAGCCGTCAGGGAGGATCTCCAGCACACCTTCGGCAAAGATGTGTCCTTCTTTTTCACTTTGCGCCTGCAGGATTTTGAAGATGAGGTCCTGTTTGCGGAGTCCGCTGGCGCCGGGCAGCTCCAAAGATCGGGCGATCTTGGTCAGCTCGGTAATGTTTTTTTCTTTGAGTTCGGCGATGGTCATATTTACCTACGTGGATTTTCTTCGGGAGGGATTCTCTCGGGATGGATTGCTTTGCCGCCGTGCGGGCACACGGCGGAGCTGCTTAAGCAGCTCGCCGTTGTGCTTCGGCAAAGTTCTCGGGTTCGCTCAGGATGTCATGACGTTCCGCATCGGCGATTTTGTCAAATACCTGATTCATGGTTTCCTGAATGCGGGTGTTCGGCTTATGAAACCTGCGCGTTGCCTTGGAGGCAAGCTGGCAGAGCATATACCGGTTCCGCAAAGTATGTAAAGCGTCGAATACACGATCAGAGCGCATTTTAGGTCGTCCTCCTTACAACAGGGATGATTTAGGCCACGATCCCATCGTCCCGCCCACTGGGTGATGGTCGATTACGGTTAGCCCAGCTGCAACTCGGGCTAGGTTCAACGGGATTTGCCAGAATTACCCAAATAGATGCCCCGCCCAACCCGAAAGTTGCTCAATTCTTAAGGAGTTGCCATAACGCGGGCGGAGGTTCGTCGGGACCGTCAGAAAACTGCTCGCATGTCCAGAGAACGCCTAAGTATAACAAACCGCTAGGGAAGGTCAAGAAGAATTTGCACCAGAATTTGCCACCCAGCGGGTAACCTTCCCGGTACCTACTTCAGCGCGTTCAGCCGCGCCGACAGGCGGGACTTGTATCGCGAGGCCGTGTTTTCGTGCAGAACGCCCTTCTGGATTGCCTTGTCGAGCGCCGACACGGTCTGCCGGTAGGTCTGGTCGGCGGCGGCTTTGTCGCCTTTTTCCAGGCTCTCGCGCAGGCTCCGCAGAGCGGTGCGCAGTTGCGAAGAGTTGGCCCGGTTGCGGACGGTTCGCTTCTCGGTCTGTCGGGCGCGTTTCAGCGCCGAAAAATGATTCGCCATGCGGCTTGATTACCTTTGTTTGTCCTAGATTGCGCTAGGAAGATATTCCAGTGGGAGCCGAATCTCTATTCTACGGGAGCAAGTCGCGTCGGGTCAAATGGATATGAATTCGCCAGCAAGTCCAATAGAACGGCTGAAGGTTCCGATCAACTCCTCAACCCCGGTCGTGGTGATGGAGACGGTCGAGGAAGTGCGAGTCGCCGGGGAATAGGAACTGCCGGCGCGAAGTTCGATGCCGCCGCGGTGTATCGCTTTTCCTCCCATTGACTCCCACCCCCGCCCGCGCTACGCTGAACTCAAATGGTTGGTAACCGCCCCGTCGGCGGGGTGCGCAATCCGGTTAGCTCCACCTCTACACCCAGCTTTTTGTGTGCAAAAAACGCCGGCACGGGTTCGCCCGAATCCGGCGGTAAACCACATCCCGGTAACCCACATCGAAGAGTGAGCCCTGTCCGGCTGCTGGAGGCGCCGCTACATCCCCAGAATAAAAAAGAATGAAAAAAAATATTGAACTCACCCCTGACATCGAGACCCTGTTCGGCACGCGCGATGAAAATCTCCATGTGCTCGAAGACGGCCTGAACATCAATATCGATCTGCGCTCGGATCGCATTGAACTGGAAGGCGCGCCGCGCGACGTGGCCCGCGCTGAACAACTATTCGCCGACTACGAGCATCTGCGGCGCACCGGCCACCAGTTCGTGAACGGCGACCTGAGCAGCATGTTGCGCGTGGTCGTCGGCGACCCAAACGTCACTCTCCGTGGACTGGCCGAGGCCGGACGCCAGCGTTCTTTTGGACGTCGCACGGTCCAGCCGAAAAGCCCCAATCAGCGCCGCTACCTCGAAGCCATTGAGCAGCATGACATGGTGTTTGCCGTCGGTCCCGCCGGCACCGGCAAGACCTACCTCGCCGTGGCCATGGCGATCTCGGCCCTGCTGAACAAGCAGGTAAACCGCATCATTCTGGCGCGACCGGCCGTGGAGGCGGGCGAACGTCTCGGCTTTCTCCCCGGCACGTTGCAGGAGAAGATCGATCCCTATCTGCGGCCCTTGTATGACGCGCTCTTTGACATGCTGGAGCCCGAGCGCGTCGAGCGCTATCTCGAAAAAAATATTATCGAGATCGCGCCCATCGCCTTTATGCGCGGGCGCACGCTGAACGATTCGTTCGTCATCCTGGATGAGGCGCAGAACACCACCTCAGAGCAGATGAAGATGTTCGTGACCCGCCTGGGATTCAATTCCAAGGCGGTGATCACCGGCGACGTAACGCAAATCGACTTGCCCACCGCGCGCCGCAGCGGTCTGATCGAAGCGGTCGATATTCTGCAAGGCGTAAACGGCCTCGCCTTCGTGCACTTCGACGAAAGCGACGTGGTGCGTCATCACCTGGTGCAGCGGATCATCCGCGCTTACGACGAGCACAAAGCGCGGCTGGCCGAGCAGCAGTTGTCGCTGCTGGAACCGAAGTCGGGCGCGCCGCAGCCAGCATCTTTGCCGGTGCAGGCCGAAGAGCCGCACCTGCGCAATTAAACGAAGGGTGTGGCGCGGACACTCTCGTCCGCGAGAAGTCGGAGAAAATTCAACGGCCGCGGACAAGAGTGTCCGCGCCACCGAGGAGGGAGCGTCGCCGCTACCCTCCTTTTCGCTTTGGCTGGGGGTCTTTAGCAGGCTGCGGGAAAACTAGGGTTTCGTATCAGGGCATCGCTTTAGCGATGCCGTAGGGTTTGCGGAATCAGACGCCCCTTTAGGGGCCGGGCGTGGGAGAGAAGCGAACTTGGTCATCTTTCAAAAGCGCGTCGCGGATCTAACCGAGTTGGCGCTCGACCGTTTCGTAGCGCGCGCCCGCCGCGCTGCGGGATTGAAGGGCGTGGTCAACGTGCTGGTGACTTCGAACGCCGAACTGAAGTCTCTGAACCGCCGCTTCCGCGGAAAAGACAAGCCAACCGACGTGCTTTCGTTTCCCGCCGAGCCCGACCCCCGAAAACAATTCGCGGGCGAAATCGCCATTTCGGCGGAGATCGCAGCGCAAAATGCGCGCCCGCTCGGACACTCGCCCGCCGAGGAAGTTAAGATTCTCGTGTTGCACGGCGTCCTGCATCTGCGGGGCTACGATCACGAGTGCGACAATGGACAGATGGCTCGGCGCGAAAAACAGTTGCGCGCGAAACTCCACCTTCCGCTTGGCCTGATTGAAAGAGCGACGACAGAGAGAGCGACGACTTCTGTCGCCCGGAGGAAGCACTAGCAATGATCGGTGTCGGCATTGCTCTAGCGCTCCTGTTCGGCCTGCTGACGCTGGTCTCCTACGTGGACCGTCTTTACCAGGAGATTGGCAAATTCCTCTCGCGCGATTTCCAGGACAACATCGACGCCTTCGAGCAGATCGTCGAACCGCGCCTCGGAGTCCCGCGCGCGCGGGCCTCGCTCTCCATGGCCATTCTGACGCAACTGGTCACCGCGGCCATTGCCATGATCGTCGGCTTCACCGTGTTTCGCGACCGCGCCTGGAGCATCTACGAAGTCCTCGAAGCCACGCTCAGCCTGGTGTTGATTATCATCTTTTTTAACCGCCTGCTGCCCTTCGTTTTTTTTTCGCGAACCCGCGGACGCTGGCTGGCGGACTGGGCGCTGCTCTTGCGCCTGCTGATCTACCTGGTTCTGCCGGTGACCCTGGTGCTCGGATTCTGCCAGTCCGTCACCGCGCTCACCCGCGAGCACACCGACGCGCGACCGGAAACCTCCTCCGAAGCCGTCGACGCCTTGATTGAAGCGGGACAGGAAGAAGGCATCATCCAGGAAGGCGATCGCGAGTTGATCCAGTCGGTAGTGGAGTTCAGCGGCAAGACCGTTCGCGAGGCCATGAAGCCGCGCCCGGAGATGGTCGCGGTCCCATCCGACTACACCGTCGAGCAGGTGGTCGAGTTGCTCCGGGGCAAGCATTTCTCGCGAATCCCCGTTTACGAGGGTTCGATTCACCATATTAAAGGCATTCTCCACGCGCAGGATGTGATGCAAGTGCCCGACTCCGAAGCGCATACGCGGACGGTCGCGACCCTGATGCGAACGGACGTCTACTTTGTCCCGGAAAGCAAGTTAGTAAGTGATCTGCTGCGCGAGATGCAGCGCAGTAACATCCGCATGGCGATAGTAGTGGATGAATATGGAGGGGTAGCTGGCCTCGTGACCATCGAAGACCTGGTCGAAGAAATCGTAGGCGAAATCGGCGACGAGCACGAGAAAGCCCAACTCGTGCAGGAAAACGACCACTCCTACATAGTCCCCGGCAACATGGATGTAGACCGCCTCGATGAACTCTTCGGCATGAAGCCCGAAGGCCACGAATCCTCCACCATAGCCGGCCTGGTCAGCGAACTCGCCGGACGCATTCCCAAGAAAGGCGAAGTCATCGAAGACGAAGGCCTGAAGTTCGAAGTCCTCGACTCAACCGATCGCCGCGTAGAGCGCGTGCGAATCACAACCGCCGAGCCGAAGCAGATGAAGTTGATATAAGAAAAAGCGGCCGAAGGTTTTGAGCTTTTGGGTAGCGCAGCGGTTTACCGCTGCGATTCATGCGCTCAATCCCGACGGCTTTAGCCGCTGAGGGACTGCATAGGATCACCTCGGCGAAAGCTCGTGATCGCTGCCGGAAGTTACTGCGAGTGGAGTCGAATTGGATGAACAGAATCGGCGTGGCAGCGTCCTGCCCTACCAGCTCCGGTACGTCCCGGAGTATTCGCGTATCTCTTTGCAGCGGACGCCCCGTTTGTTTACTAAATACTCGACCGATTTGCGTGTTTGATCGGGATCTGGGCTTGGTCCGATGATGATCTCTTCCACGTCGAGCGGACTGTTCTCCTCGGCGAGCGCGAACTCAAGGTAAGGAATTACCGCGTATTTACCAGGTCTGAAGTGGATATTGGAGTATGGCTCAGCGAACGGGCCGAGGTCTCGCACGATTCTCCACTCGCGTTCTTCCTCGAAGCTCGGATTCTTGAGGGCGGGTGCAATGTGCATGAGCGGCTCTACGAAACCCAGAAAAATGCCGGCTGTTTGGGCACTTTTTTGGTCGTCCTTCTCGTTGCGCTCGGGTTGTACAGGGCGCCCGCGGAGATCATCGGCTTGGATTTTTTCTGCCGCAGTGCAGCCGTATGCAATGAGCTTCGCACAGATGGCTTCTTGTTTGATCGGCTCGTACTGGCATTTCAGTAGCTCGAAGCCCTGTTTCCTCGCCTGTCGCTCAATGAGTTCAGGGGCGAAGCCGATGCTAAAGCCGCCTCCGTTCGGGCAGTATGCCCTCCACTGGCTCAGTTTGTCCTTGGCTTCAGAAAGTGAACCTACGAACACTGTGCGGTCTTGGTAGAAAGGCTCACCTTTGAGAATCATTCGGCAAAGATCGTTCCACGGGTCACGGTCGTTCTCGAGTTTCTGCCTGAGCAGATGCATGGCAAGGGATGTGGCATGCTTGTACTCGGCGGTGTCGTTGAGGTACTGAATACCGGAAGCCCATAGGGACTTACTCTCCACGATTCCTATAAGGCCTGCCGGAGTAGTGTAGTGGTAGAGAGGCGCTCTTGGGCGCTCGGGCAAGAGTGAGTCTAAGAAAGGTGTCGCCATCTGTACGCCTTCAGCGGTTCGCTTGGGTCCATCAAATTCCAATTCTCCCCCAACCGACACCCGGACTCAAGCGGGCACCCCTCGTCTCGCGGTTTCCGAGATGTGGGATGCCGACGGGGTTCTAACCCTGCCACCTGCGCCCACCTTTTTCATCACAAACGTCCGGGCCACACATCACAGACTTCCAACCCGCCCTGGGCGACAATGGAGATCTGATTGGGGCAGCAAGAGGTGCGCTCGTCGACCAAGACGGCCCTCAAAGCTGCCCCAAAGCCATTTTCAGCCATCTTTGACAATCTAACTCCTTATTTATGAATATTTTGAAGTTAAGTCCTTATTCCTGAATATTTTAGCGCAAATCGGGGGGGGGGGTGGGGGGGGGTGGGGGTACCAGTACCAACTGGTAAACAATCATCAAGAGCCGGTTTTGCTGAGACCTGCGACCTGACACCTGAGATCTGATGTTCTAGTACCCTATCCCCATGTCCTTCCACTCCGGATTCGTCTGCATTCTCGGATGCCCCAACGCGGGCAAGAGCACGCTGCTGAATGCGCTGGTCGGCGAGAAGCTCGCCATCATTTCGCCGAAACCTCAGACCACGCGCAACCGCATTCTCGGAATCATCAACGTCCCCAAGCAGAAGGGACGCGAGGAAGGGCAAATCGTGCTCATTGATACACCGGGAGTTGCCACGCACGGAGTTCAGCGTTCCGGCTCCTCGCTCGGACGCAAGATGATGTCCGAGGTGCGCGAGGCGCTCGAAGGCTGCGAACTGATTCTCATGATTGTGGATGCTAAAAAGAAGTGGGAGCGCGACGACAGCTTCGTCCTCGACTTGGCGAAAAAGGCGGGCACTCCGGTTTTCTTGCTGCTCAACAAAATTGATCTGCTGGCCGACAAGAGTAAGCTGCTCCCGCTGATCGCACAGTTCCAGGCGCTGCACGATTTCAAGGAGATCGTCCCGATCTCCGCTCTCAAGAAGAAGGGGCTCGATGAATTGCTGTCCTGCGTGCTGAAGGCTCTGCCCAATGGCCCACGCTATTTTCCCGAGGATCAGATTACCGATCAGCCGGTGCGATTCATGGCGGCGGAGTTGATCCGCGAGCATGTTCTCATGCAGACGCATGAAGAGGTGCCGCACGCAGTCTCGGTGCTGATCGAGCAGTTTGAAGAGAGTCCGAGGCTGACGCGGATAGCCGCCGTGATTTATTGCGAGCGCGACGGTCAAAAGGCCATCCTGCTCGGCAAAGGCGGCCAAATGCTCAAGAAGATTGGAACCGCAGCCCGCCTCGACATCGAGAAGATGGTAGGGACCAAAGTTTTTCTCGAGCTCTTCGTCAAGATCAAGGCTGGCTGGCGCGATTCGCGCAGCTTTGTGGAAGAACTGGATTGGCGGCGCCAGCTACAGCAGATGGGAGGCCCGCCAGATCCTGAGTCGTGAAGTGGGCTCCAGGCTGTAGGTTTCAGGTCGTTAGGCGGCAACCTGACCGTGGGTAACCCGCCGACGTCATACGCTAACGGTTGCCTGCGATTCAAATAAAGTTTGCATCTCAGCCCTTAAGTCCCTAGAATCTGTCAGCGCCTCCCTGCATCTCAGTTAAGGGACAGGCTGGAGCCAAAGCCCACAGCCGATTATGGCAGATTCTTCCCCATCCTCTCAGCAGCCGCCGCAGTCGTGTAACTTCGACGCGGAGAAGCTCGATCTCAAGCTCAGCGTAATGCTTGCCGCCGACCGCGATGCCGTGGACCCGGTCGTCCGCAGCGTGATGAATGTGGTGCGGGAAATGAAATGCGCTCCGGGACGCGAAGACGACATCGAACTGGCGTTGACCGAAGCCCTGGCCAATGCCGTCGTGCATGGCGCGAAAAGCGATCCCTCCAAAATTGTCGAATGCGACGTGGCCTGCGACGCGCGGCATGGCATGCTGATCGTGGTGCGCGATCCCGGCTCCGGTTTTGATCCCGCCAAGATTGCCGATCCCTGCCAGGGGGAGAACATCTATTCCCATCACGGCCGTGGCATTTACCTGATCAATCAGTTGATGGACGAAGTCCAGTTTCACAAGAACGGGACTGAGATTCACATGCTGAAGCGGTAGGTCTCAGGTGTCAGGTCTCAGGAAAATCGCGCGACATTTGCGTCAAGACGACGATTTGCCGTTAGATTTATAAAAAGTAGTATTGCAAGAGCTATAGCGTTACAGTGGGGACGCAGAATGTCGGGTGTCTCCTCTGGCCCCGGAAATGTCGGCTTTTCCAGGAGTTGCTTATGACAGCGAGCCCTATTGAAACAGGGGGTGTGCATCAGCGTGAGGAGCTGAAAGCTTTTCTGGCTGCACGCGAGTTCCTGTTCACGCAGCGCGAAGACTACGAGACCGCTTACCGCGATTTCCGCTGGCCTCAGCTCAATAAGTTCAACTGGGCGCTCGATTACTTCGATACCTTCGCGCGTGGCAACAATAAGCCGGCGCTTTGGATCGTGGACGAAAACGGCCCCGAGGTGAAGCTGAGCTTCGCCGAGATGTCGCGGCGCTCCAACCAGGTTGCGAACTTCTTGCGCCAGCAGGGAGTTCGCCGCGGTGACCGCCTTATCGTCCAGCTTCCCAACCTGGTCGCGATTTGGGAAATCATGCTCGCGGCTCTCAAACTGGGCGCCATCGTTATCCCCGCTGCCACGCTGCTTACGGTCAGCGATTTGCGCGACCGCTTCGACCGCGGCAAAGCCCGGCACGTGATCACCATTCCTGGCCTGACCGAAAAATTTGCCAGCATCGCCGGCGATTACACTCGCATACTCGTCGGCGCAGCGGAAGAAGGCTGGATACCCTACACGCGAGCCTATGAACAAAGCCCCGACTTCACTCCAGACGGCGAGACCAACGCGACCGATCCGTTCATGCTGTATTTCACTTCGGGCACGACCGCTCTGCCCAAGCTCGTGCTGCATACTCACCAAAGCTATCCTGTCGGCCACCTTGCCACCATGTTCTGGATTGGCATCCGGCCTGACGATGTCCACTTGAACATCAGCACTCCGGGATGGGCCAAGCACGCCTGGAGCAGCTTCTTCGCGCCGTGGAACGCAGGCGCCACCATCTTCGTGCACAACTACGATCGCTTCAGCGCCAAGCGCACCCTCGAGGTAGTCGCCCGCTGCGGTGTCACCGTGATGTGTGCGCCACCAACCGTTTGGCGTCTGTTCATCCTCGAGGATTTGAAGTCATTCCCAGTGAAGCTTAAAGAGCTGGCAAGTGCCGGCGAACCGCTCAACCCGGAAGTGATCGAGCGGGTGCGAGCGGCTTGGAATATCACCATTCGCGACGGTTTCGGCCAGACCGAAAACGTCCTGCTGCTGGGCAATTTTCCCGGACAGACCGTAAAACCCGGCGCCGTGGGCAAGCCCTCGCCCGGGCACCGCGTCGTTCTGCTCGATGTCGAGGGCAAGGAGTCCGATGACGGCGAGATCTCGGTCCGGTGCGATCCCAAGCCCATCAGCCAGATGGTCGGCTACGTGGACGATGAAGAGCGCACCGCACAGTGCTTTGCTGGAGGTTACTACCGCACCGGCGACGTGGCTCACCGCGATGCCGATGGTTACTTCACCTACATCGGCCGCGCAGATGACGTCTTCAAGAGTTCCGATTATCGCCTCAGCCCGTTCGAACTGGAGAGCGCACTGATCGAGCATGCCTGTGTCGCCGAAGCTGCCGTTGTGCCCAGTCCGGACGCCATCCGCTGGAATGTGCCCAAGGCATTCATCACCTTGAAGCCCGGCTTTCAGCCGTCGGCTGATTTGGCACGCGAAATTTTCAAATTCATCCGCGCCCGTCTTGGTCCCTACAAGCGCATCCGCCGGATCGAATTTTCCGAACTACCCAAGACCATCTCCGGCAAGATTCGGCGCGTGCAGTTGCGCGGCATCGAATTGCAGCCCGGCGAAGGCCGCCGTCCCGACGAGTATTGGGAAGATGATTTCCCCGACATAAAGGACGCGAAAAACTAATAAACTGAGGCGCGCGGGAAAAGGGCGTTAGATCTGACGATCAACTCCCAAGCTTTTCCTGGGACCTGATACCTGACACCTGCTACTCTTTCGCCGCAATCCCCAAACTCTTCATCTTGCGATACAGGTGGCTTCGCTCCAGCCCGAGCACTTCCGCGGTGCGGCTGACGTTGCCATGATTCTCGTCCAGCTTTTTGAGAATGTAGTCACGCTCATAGGCCGCCCGCGCCTGGTGCAGCGTGGAACCCTCGCTGCCCGCCACCCGGCGGCTGGCGTCGCGGTGCACCAGTGGCGGAAGATGCTTGCGTTCAAATCGTGAGGTGGTGGGATTCATGATCACGATGCGCTCGATCACATTGCGCAGCTCGCGGACGTTCCCCGGCCAGGCATAGCGCATCAGGACGTCGATGGCATCGTCGGTGATCTCTCTTGGACGCCGGCCGTAGGCTGAGGCAAATTCTTTCAGAAAGTGTCGCGCAAACAACGGGATGTCTTCCTTGCGTTCGCGCAGCGGCGGCACCACAAACGGAACCACGTTCAGTCGGTAAAAAAGATCCTCGCGGAAGTTCCCCTTGGCGATTTCTTCTTCCAGGTCTTTGTTGGTGGACGCAATCACGCGCACGTCCACGGTGACGGGATCGTCGCTTCCGACTGGGATGAATCGCTGTTGTTCCAGGGTACGCAAGACTTTGGACTGCGTCTTCAGACTCATGTCGCCGACTTCATCCAGAAACAAAGTTCCGCGATCCGCCTTCTGAAATTTGCCTTCCTTGTCGGCGGTAGCTCCCGGAAACGACGATTTGCGATGCCCGAAGAGTTCGCTGTCGATCAGGTCCTCGGGAATCGCGGCGCAGTTCACTTCGACAAACATTTCATCTTTGCGAAGGCTCTGCATGTGGATGGCATGTGCGACCAACTCTTTGCCGGTGCCCGATTCGCCATAGATCAGCACGCGTCCGTTGGTGGGCGCCATCAGCCCGATCTGCTGGCGCAGCGCCTTCATGGGAACGCTGTCGCCCACGATCACGCTCTTCGACTGCAGTTGCTTCCGCAGGTCGAGATTCTCATGGCGCAACCGCCGCGCGTCGATCGCATTTTTTACCAGGATGAGCGTCTTTTCGAGCGATAGTGGCTTTTCCGCAAAATCGTAGGCGCCCAGCTTGGTGGCACGCACCGCCGTCTCGATGGTCCCGTGGCCCGAGATCATGATGACCTCCGGCGGATCCTCCATCGCGCGGATCCTCTCCAGCACTTCCAGACCGTCTATTCCGGTCAGCCACACATCCAGCAGGATCAGGTCGAAGCTGCTCTTGCGCAACAACTCGAGGCAGTCTTCGCCGCTCGGGCTGACGCTGGTTTTGTATCCCTCGTCCTCGAGGATGCCGCGCAAGGATTCGCGGATACCGGATTCGTCATCAACGATGAGGATGTGTGCCATTGTTTAGCTTAACAACGCCTAGCTTGCCGCCGGCGTGCTGATAGTTTCAACCGCTACGGGCAGCTCGACAACGAAGCGGCTGCCCACCGGCTTGTTTTCTTCCACGCGGATCGAACCATGATGGTCTTCCACAATTCTGCTCACAATGGCCAGACCCAGCCCCGTGCCGCGTTGCTTGGTCGAAAAGTACGGCAGGAACAGTCGTTCCTTCACGTCGCGCGAAACTCCCTGTCCGGTGTCGGAGACAACCAGTTCGACGGCATCGCGACTGGCCACCAGCGAGGTTGAAATCGTGATCTCTTTCAGGATCGCATCCTGCATCGCCTCCGCGGCGTTATCCACCAGGTTTGCGACCGCCCGCTTGATCGCTTCCGGGTCGGCCATTACGGCCGGCAGATCGCGCGCCAGTTCCGTACGCACGCGAATCCCCTCCAGCCGCCCATTGAACATGATGAGCGCAGCTTCCACCAGGTTATTCAAGCTAGCCGGTTGCGGGCGGGAGGCGGGAAAACGCGCCAGCACGGAAAATTCGTCCACCAGCGCGCGCACGGTTTCGACGGCATTCCTAATGGTTTCCGCGCAAGTGCGGATCACCTCGAGTGAGGCTGCATCGGGCGCGGCGCCCCGCGACAAATGGCGATGAATGCGTTCGGCGGAAAGAGCAATTGGGGTCAGCGGATTCTTGATCTCGTGTGCCACGCGCCGCGCCACCTCGCGCCAGGCTGCCTGTTTCTGCGCGCGCAGCAGGTCCGACAGGTCTTCGAACACCAACACATATCCCAGCCCTTCGGCGGCGTGGCTCAGCGCGGACACGGTCACGGCGACATTCAACTGAGCTCGGGGCAGCGCAAGTTCCATGTTGGCTGCCGTGATGCCCATACGATCGGCACGGCGGAGCAGCGGTTCCAGATCGGCGAGCACGTCGGCGGGAATCACATCCTGTAGTGGCAGGTTCACCAGTGAGGCCGGGCTCACGTACTCGCTCCGCTCCAGGTAAAACATGCGGGAGAAAGCGGCGTTCGCCAGCGTCACCCGGCGGGTCGCGTCAATCGAAATCACTCCGGTCGGAATACTTTCGAGGACGGTTTCGATGTACCGGCGTCTCCTTTCTAGCGCCTCGTTCGCCGCGCCCACATCGCGGCTGGAGGCTTCGATCTGGCGGCGGCTGGATTCGAGCTGCTCCGCCATGCTGTTGAAAGACTGCACCAGTTCGGCCAGTTCGTCGGTGGCGCGGATATCGACGCGGTAGTCCAGTTGCCCTTTGGAGATGGCCTCGGTACCCGCCGCCAGCGCCGCCACGGGACGGTTGACCAACTTCGAAAGCAGGAGCGCGAGCCAGGTTGAAGCGAACAGCACCACCACCGTCAGCAGCAGCAGAAATCCGATGTAAGTCCGCCGAAACAGCTTTCTTTTTCCGGCCAGTTCGATGTAGCGTTTCTGGCTTTCCTGAATCTGTTTGGCCGTTTGGGCAAATTTTGGCGGGAGAGGCATGGCGACGAGCACAGCGCCGCCTTGGAGCGGGGCCGCCCCGACAATGTAGTCCGTCTGGCCCCACTGGAAATGGGGGTGCTCTCCGCGCAGGGCCGACTGCACCGGGAAACCATCTTTCATCTCGGTCCAGAGCGCCGGGGTATTCAGGCTGGCTGCCGCATTGCCGTTCGCCAGGGCCAGAACGAATCCGCCCTGCAGCGCCGGGATGTATTCGCGAAGTTCTTCCGTGGCTTCAGAGAAATTTCCGCTGGCAAAAGCTCTTTGAAATTCGTCTGTCTGTGCGATGGATTGTGCTTCCGAGGCCGCATTCTGGCCCGCGTAGTCATAGAGCAGAGCCGACATGGCCGCGGTATCCGCGCGCACTTCCTCGACCGGTTGGGAAAACCACTTGTCGATGGAGCGGTTCATCAGCCCGTACGAGAACCAGAACATCGCAAGCACGGGCAAGAACGACAGCAGCAGGCTGACCACCACCAGGCGCGTGCGGAACTTTGAACCGGCCACGCCTTGCCGCCGTTCGGCATAGAGTTTCAGCAGGTTGCGTCCAAGAACTAGCGTCAGCGCCACGAAGGCAAAGAAAATCAGGCCGCTCAGTCCGGCAAAAAACAGAAGCTCTTGGTTGCTGTCAGGGCTGATGAACTTCAGATTGAACGAGGCCTGCAACACCAGGATCGCGAGCAGCAGAAAAGCGCCGATCGCCAGCGCGATCACGGCCTTCCGGCGGCCGGAGGTCTTCGGTTCGTCGCGAATTGGATTCGGTGCGGCCAAGGAGTGATCACATTATAGGGGGTCGTCGGTCGTTAGTCGTTCGTCGTTCGCGGTTCGTCGCATTCCCTCCCGCCAACGACTGACGACCAACGACTAACGACTCCTTGCCGACTCCAGTGCATTCCGCAGCGCCTCGTAGGCAGGCTTGGCCCGATAGTTCCGGTCAAAGGGCAGGGCCACGCCCTGCGTCTGCTTCGAGTGCGATCCGATCCAGGAATACTTGTCCGTGAAACCCCAGGTCTGGATCGCCGTGCATCCGGGATGAGACAGACAAGCGGTGGCAATCTGGCGATAGATGCCCGCCTGCCGTTGCAGGTCCTCGGGGCGAGGATTGCCGTTTGCATCGACCGGCAGGGCGACGTCCATCTCGGTGATGTGGACCTGCACTCCCAGAGCAGTGAAGCGATTGATATTGGCAGAAATGGACGCGACATCGGCGTGCAGATTCACAATGTGCATCTGAAATCCCACGCCATCGATGGGGACACCGCGCCTCCGGAAATCGCGAACCATGGCGTAGATCGCGTCCGACTTGGGATTCACGACCTCCGCCTCAGCCTCGTTGTAGAACAGCAGGGCTTGCGGATCGGCTTCATGCGCCCAGCGGAAACAACGCTCAATATAGGAGCTACCATTTTCCGCCAAGCCGATTCCGGGCTGGTCTCGCCAGATCGTGCTGCGCAGTGTTCCCGGCTGCAACTCGTCGAAGGCTTCATTGACCACGTCCCACGCGAATACCTTGCCCCGATAATGTCCGACCACAGTCCTAATGTGTTGCTCAAGAATTTGCGCAAGCTCGCCGGAAGTGTAATTTCCTTCCGTCAGCCATTTTGGATTCTGCCGGTGCCAAACCAGCGTGTGCCCGCGGACCTTCATACCATGCCGGGCCGCGAAATCCACGATCTGGTCGGCTTGAGAAAAATCGAAAGACTGCCGCTCCGGGTGCACCACCTCCCACTTGAGGGCATCTTCCGGCTCCAGCATATTAAACTCGCGGGCGAGCGTGGACGCATAGGCCGGTTCCAAGAGTTGCGCCGGCCTCACCGCAGTGCCGATGAGCAGTCCAGAAGCCTGTGCGGCCTCACGCAACGACTGCTCTGGGACGCCGCCGGCGCCAAATCCCAGGCAAAAGGCTGCGTTCGCCAAAACAAGAACAAGCGTTCGCCATTTCACGTTGCGACTCCCTCCTAATTCCCGCCGATCACTTTGCCTGAGGAAGGAACTTCTGCAAAGGACATTGCTCACACTGCGGTTGTGACTTTAGGCAGTAAGTCTTGCCGACTCCGACGATCAGCCCATGCATTTCATTGAGCACCTGGACCAGCGCCGTGCGCTTGGCTGTGCTCACGCGTGAAGGCTGATGACACGAGCCCCGTGGCCCCACCGCAGTCTTCACTGCCCCAGACTCGCTCTCGATTCCTGCGGCTCCCTCCGCCGCCAGCGCCTGCTCCAACAGTTGTCGAATCTCGTCATAGCCGGCGGTGCTGGAAATAATCTGGTGCCGTTCCAGAATGCGTCTCGTGTAAGCGTCCACAACAAAGACCGGGTGATTGCCGGCATACAACAGAATCGAGTCCGCGGTCTCCGGCCCTACACCATAGAGCGCGAGCAATTCGTCGCGGAGTTCGGCCGTTGGCCGCGAGAACATCCGCGCGAGCGACCCTCCGTAACGCTCATCGAGAAAGCTCACAAATGTTTTCAGCCGCTGCGCTTTCTGCCGGAAGTAACCCGCCGGGCGAATCAATTGTTCAAGCTTAGGCTGAGGCGTGCGCCGGATTCCGCGGATCGTCAGAAGCCGCGCTCTTCGAAGATTGGCGAGCGCCTTCTCAACGTTCGTCCACGAAGTGTTCTGCGTTAAATACGCTCCAACAATCACCTCAAAGCGCGATTGCGCCGGCCACCAGTGCTGGTGTCCCCAGGCGGAAAACAACGTGTGATAGTAAGCGCGGATCGCGTCGTGTTTCGTTTCGCTCATGGAGCGTGCGAGGAACAGGCATCACAATTCTAGCTGCGAGCCCAAAACCTTAACCACCGGGGGGGCACAGGGATGCACAGGGGAATTCTTTTCCGCCCAACTATCAAATGAATAGATTCCCCCCTGTGTACCCCTGTGCTCCCTGTAGTGAGAGCAGTATCCACGCACCGAAGAACATGGTCTGCCGCGTGGTGATCTTCCCAATACGACAAATTTCTGGCAGAAATGCCGCCAATAGCGGGCGCAAACCGCACCTCCCGCGAAGTACAGGTACCTAAGTTACTTTTTCGGAATTCCCATTGGGGTGACAATTTGTGTCAGTGCGAAAGCATCCTCGCTGATCCCCCCGGAAATCAGCGGCTTCGCATTGACCCCGGACTTGGCGGGAATACAGGAGAGATATGTCTCAGCGGCTGGGTGACCTGCTCGTCAAAGAAAAGGTCATCACCCCAGAGCAGTTGGAACAGGCGACCAAGCTCCAGAAGGAGTCTCACACCCGGCTCGCCTCCGCGCTGGTGAAGTTGGGTTTCCTCTCGGATGAGGATGTCACCAACTTTCTCTCGCGCCAGTACGGCGTGCCCGCCATCAATCTTTCTTATTTTGAAATCGACCCCGCCGTCGTCAAGTTGATTCCCTACGAAACCGCGAAACGCTATCAGATTTTACCGCTCAGCCGCGTCGGCGCTTCGCTCACCATCGCCATGGTGGATCCCACCAACGTCTTTGCCATGGACGATATCAAGTTCATGACCGGCTTCAACATCGAACCGGTCGTGGCCTCGGAAAGCTCCATTATCGACGGCATCGACAAGGCCTACGGCACGACCAAAGAAGAAGAGCTCGAGCAGGTCATGCAGTCGATGAACGACGCCGGCGAAGGCACCGATATCGAGGTGCAGGCCGAAGAGCAGGAACTCGAACTCAGGGAACTGGAGAAAGCGGCCGACGAAGCCCCCATCGTCAAGCTCGTGAACCTGGTGCTCACCGATGCCGTGAAGCGCGGCGCCAGCGACATTCACATGGAGCCTTACGAAAAAGAATTCCGCGTCCGCTTCCGCATTGACGGAGTCCTGCAGTTGATCATGAATCCGCCGCTGAAACTGAAGGACGCCATCACTTCGCGCCTCAAGATCATGGCGAAGCTTGACATCAGCGAAAAGCGGCTGCCGCAGGACGGCCGCATCATGCTGAAGATGCAGATCGGCGGCAAGAAAAAGCAGCTCGATTTCCGCGTCTCCACTCTGCCCACGCTCTGGGGCGAGAAGATCGTGCTCCGCCTGCTCGACAAGGAGAATCTGCGCCTCGATATGACCAAGCTCGGCTTCGAGCAGGAGTCGCTGACCAAGTTCGAGAAGGCCATCCTGAAGCCCTACGGCATGGTGCTGGTTACCGGGCCGACAGGATCCGGCAAGACCAACACGCTCTACTCTTCCATCTCGCGATTGAACCAGATCGATACCAACATCATGACCGCCGAAGACCCGGTTGAGTTCCAACTGGGAGGAGTGAACCAGGTACAGATGAAGGAGCAGATCGGCCTGAATTTTGCGGCCGCCCTGCGCGCCTTCCTGCGCCAGGACCCCAACATTATCCTGGTCGGCGAAATCCGCGATTTTGAAACTGCGGAAATCGCCATCAAGGCCGCACTCACCGGCCACCTCGTTTTGTCCACGCTGCACACCAATGGTGCGCCCGAAACTATCACGCGTCTCATGAACATGGGAATCGAGCCTTTCCTGGTGGCGACTTCGGTTCATCTGATCTGCGCCCAGCGCCTGATACGGCGGATCTGCAAGGACTGTGCCGAGCCGGTCGAAATGCCGGTGCAGGCCCTGATCGATGAAGGCTACACGCCCGAAGAGGCCAAGACGGTGCAGATCATGAAGGGCAAAGGCTGCGCCACCTGCAACAAGACCGGCTACAAAGGCCGCACCGGTTTGTATGAAGTGATGGAAGTCGATGATGAGATCAAGGAACTGGTTCTGGTGGGCGCTTCGGCGCTCGAACTCAAGAAGAAAGCGATTGAACGCGGCATGATCACCCTGCGACGCAGCGGGCTGATCAAGGTCGCGCAAGGCTGGACCACGCTCGAAGAAGTGGCTCGCGAAACGATCCACTAGAAAGCACACAAGGAAAGAAAGAAAACTATGGCACTCTCACTAAGCGATCTGCTCCGCCGCATGTTGGAGATGGGGGGAAGCGACCTCCACATCACCACTAACTCTCCGCCCCAAATCCGCGTGCACGGGCATCTGGTGCCCCTCGACCTGCCCCAGTTGACGCCCGCCGAGACCAAGCAACTGGCCTACAGCGTGATGACCGATTCGCAGAAGCACCGTTTCGAAGAAAGCCTCGAACTGGATTTCTCGTTCGGTTTGAAGGGGCTGGCTCGCTTCCGCGCCAACGTCTTCAACCAGCGCGGGGCTTCGGCTTGCGTCTTCCGTCTGATTCCGTTTGAGATCAAATCATTCCACCAGCTGGGCTTGCCTCCGGTGGTCAGTAAGATGTGCGACAAACCGCGCGGGCTGGTGCTGGTGACGGGGCCTACCGGCTCGGGCAAGTCCACGACGTTGGCGGCCATGATCGACAAGATCAATACCGAGCGCCACGAACACATCCTCACCATCGAGGACCCGATCGAGTTCGTGCACATGAACAAGAACTGCGTGGTCAACCAGCGCGAATTGCACTCGGACACCAAAAGCTTTGGCGACGCCTTGCGCGCCGCTCTTCGGGAAGACCCGGACGTGGTGCTGATCGGCGAAATGCGCGACCTCGAAACCATCGAGTCGGCGCTGCGTATCGCGGAAACCGGCCACCTCACCTTCGGCACTCTGCATACCAATTCGGCATCTTCCACCATCAACCGCGTCATCGACGTGTTCCCGTCGCA
>JBEKAF010000010.1:0-68796 GCA_050018355.1 Terriglobales bacterium
AAGCCAAACTTCAGTGGGCTGGATCTCGAGACCAAACCCTCGCCCTCCGGTCGAGGCAGAACTTTTTTCTTGACATCCCTTTTTATAGAACTTATTGACGGAACCCTTCGACGCTTCCTCTTGGTCCAGAAACGGGGTTGTGGGAGATCGAGGGATCATTTCCCCGAAGAGGACTTCTGGCCCGGAATATTTCCGGTTAGCCCATCAGTCGGCCACAACGCTGAGAGAGGCTGCCAATCGCACCGGGAATAAGAGGTGCGACTTTGAAAGCTCAGGGTTCCGCGCTCAGAAGTCGCAATCGCGGCTGTGTTCGTGTGCAGCAGGCAGTCAAGTTCCGGATTTTTCTATTGATCACTTGCAGACAAAGTTGGCTGCATCGTTGGTATTGCCGCTGCCCGTATACACGGCTTCGTGTGGATAGGAGCATAAGGGACGCGTAAACGCGACGCCTTGATCTGGATTGTTGTTGACATAGTGCGTCGCAAGAACTCTGTCGGGCGCAATGTCCTGCTCAACCCACTGGACGAGCGGGGTGAGCATGTCGAATACATTTGCGCCGGGGCCGCCTTTGCAGTGGTTCATGCCAGGTACCATGAAGAGTCGGTAAGACTCATGAGTCTGCTCCAATGACTCGCCGGGAAAGTTCACGACGCTCTCGAAGTAGTTGATGCTCGTCATCGGCGGCACCTCAGGGTCGCTGAATCCGTGGTACTGAATGAGCTTGCCGCCGCGCGACCGGAACCGTTCCAGCCTGGGATCAATCGAGTTCAGAACCGACGCCAACGTCTGACCGGGAACCACTACTTTGTTGTCCACGTAAGCGGGTCCAGAGATCCAGTCGAAAGTTCGAAAGTCCCAACTCGGATCGTCGAAGACAAAGTACTCGAAAAAAGGAATGCCAATCTGCGCGTGATCGTCGGTTTGCGGGGCAGGCGGCGGTTCCGGAGAGATAGTTGACGGCCAGCCATCGGCTTCGCCGCCCCGCTCAAAGGGCGGATAATAGCCCCGCTGCTGCACCATCTGATTCGGGCCAGTCCACAAATGTCGAACCGCATCCACCCGCTCAGCGGTAAGGCAGTTCGGGGGCATCTGCGAACCTGTGCACAGGAGCGCCACCGGATCAAAGTGGCAGCGTCGAGGATTATTCAGAACGCCATCCACTACTCCATCAAGAGCGTCGCACGCAGCGTTGACCGCATTGCCGAGAAGTGTGTTCTGCGTCGTGAAAACCGTGCTGGCGGGATTGTCAAACATCTGCCACACGACCCACAGATTGCCGCCGACATGATGATGCGTGTAGTAAGCGACCGGATCACCGGCAACAATCCCGTCGTAATCGTCCGGGAAGCGTTGCGCCTCCATCAGGGCCTGTCGTCCGCCGGTGGAGCAACCGGTGAAGAAAGAACGCTTCGCATCCTCGCCGTAGAAGGCAGACGCAATCTGCTTGCCGATGACGGTCATCAAATGGATCGAGCGATATCCAAAATCAATAATCTTTTCCGGGTGTCCAAGCGCGAAAGACCCATCATAACTGGAGGATCCAACTTGGCCGGTGTCCGTACCGACGGTGGCGTACCCAAGTGACACGCCCGGCGCAATCGCACTGTAAGGGATCGATCCCGCATAACCACCGTTTCCGACGCCCTCGAGCCTCCTATTCCAGCGATGTGCCGGCATCCAAATTTCAATTCCGATATCTGAATCGCTGGTCGGCGTGAGCGTGGCTGCCACGCGACAGAATGCAGGCATATTTTGGAAGACCTCACCGTCGGGCGCAGTATAGGTGCCCGCGGGTATCGACTGGGCTGCCGTGATCGTGGTGTGTAGCAGCTTAAGAAAGGCCAGACTCTCGCATGTCGCCGCCGCGACCTGATCGACGGCAAATGCGGCAATTACAAAAACGAGGGCCACGCATATCTTGAGCAGGGACGTGCTGGCTCGTCCTTTGTTCATTGGATCATTATAGAGTCATGTCCATGGGGACCGGCACACTGCACTTTTTTTGCACTCCTCGGACGGAAGAAAAAAGTTTTGTACGAAACGGCGAGTCATTCATCCAATTGACGGGTTATGAGGAGTTGGAGATCGTAGGTGCATTGCGCCCTCGTCGGCGCTGGTTCACCTCGCCGCCCGTCAATTCCGTAAGAAGGAGAATCGTTATGAAATCCAACCCCAGGGTTTTGTTGCTTTTCGTCGCCGCGCTCGTGGCAACTGCCGCCCACGCCCAGTACGGGACCACTCCGATTCAACACGTTGTCGTGATCTTTCAGGAAAACCGCACGCCCGACAATTTGTTTCAGGGATTGTGCGCCGCCAACGGTGGCGTACCTGGATGCAGCGCGACAGGCGCTGGGGGCACCTACGAGATTGTATCGACCTACGTGAATGCCGACGGTCAGACCGTGCCATTAACCCCTGTCGGACTGGCCACCAACTTTGATCTGGATCACAGCCACGGCGGGCCGAAGCTCGATGGAACCATCAGCGGGTGGGATTTCGAGTTCAAGAACCAGGGAATCAGCAACAAACGGGCAGCCAACGTTCCGACAGACTGTGGGGCCAATGTCTTTGGCTGCGTGGTTCCGGCCAACAACTATTCTCAGTTCATGTATGTGTACAACACGCCGGTAACGAACAGCAATGGCAGCAAAGGTGGCGTTCTCGACCCCTATATCACGTTAGCAACGACCTATGGTTGGGGCAATCGAATGTTTCAGACCAACCAGGGCCCGAGCTATCCGGCGCATCAGTTTATTTTTGGCGCTACCTCGGCGCCCACTGCGGCAGACGACCCGCTAGGTATCTTTGTCGCAGAGAATGGCCCGAGTACGAACTATGGCTGCGGCTCGGGAAACTCGGTACAACTGATCCGGCCGAACGGGAACTCGGAACCACCTTTTGGCACGGAGACTCCCGGCGACGAAATCGCGCAGTGCTTCACCCGCAATGCCATGGACTACCTGTTTAGCCAGCCCAGTCCCAAAATCACCTGGACCTACTACGCCGAAGGGCAAACCAGCCTCTGGGTAGCGCCGAACTCGCTCTCGAACATCTGCATACCAGAGTCGGGCGTATGCACAGGGCCAGACTGGACGAAGGGCGAGTCGAACGGTTACGTCGACACGACACCGCCGGATGTCTTGAACGACATCTCCAACTGCGCGCTCTCGCAAGTAAGTTGGATCACGCCAGCAGGACAATATTCGGATCATCCGATCAACAGCGGCCAGGGACCGTCGTGGGTGGCGGCCATCGTCAATGCCATAGGAAATAACACAAATTGCGACGACGGTACCGGCTACTGGAAGGATACGGTCATATTCATTACCTGGGACGATTGGGGAGGATGGTACGACCACGTGCGGCCCATTTTCCAGACCGGCGCCAACCAGAACGACTATCAACTCGGGTTTCGTGTTCCGCTGGTGGTGGTTTCGGCCTACTCGACCAAGCCCGGATATATCAGCAACCTGGATTACGATTTTGGCAGCATCCTGAAGGGGATCGAGGGTATTTTTGGTCTCGGCAATCTCGGGTTTGCCGATGCCCGAGCGACGAACGATCTCCACGACTTCTTCAACTTCCATCAGGTCGCATCGGCGTACAAAACAATTCCCGCTCCGCTGCAGGGAAGCTTCTTTATCAAGACTGGCGATATTGAAAGAGATCCGCCGGATACCGACTAGGCAACATTTTCGGTGGTCGCACCTCAGATACCGCACCGTCGCGATTGAAGGGGCGCACACCAACAGATTGGATCCCGACAGCAGTTCTCGATGCCGGTGGCCAACTTCTTTGTGCTCAATAGTGTGAATGGCGAGGAAGTCGACGAGCCGATCAACGCTATCCAGAACCGGGCTTCAGGAGATCAGCCGGTGAGCGCGTTCAGCAGCGCGACACTTCTCCCAAGCGGCTTCTGGACAACATCCCGAGCCAGTTTCCGGTGTGGGCCTGTGCAACTTTGTCAGCTTCGGTGCGCTGCGCCAAGAGCAATGCGAATATTCACTCTTTAAGGTCATACCCGAGCAGCGCTTCCCGCTTACCCATGCGATGACAGTCTTCGTCCGTAGCAGCGAAGTGCGACTTCTCCGATACCGAATAGCAACGGTACAGGGGTTGGGTACCGGGCTGTTCAGTGGAATATACGAAGCCCGCGCTGCGCAACCGTTCGTATCCCTGAGTTTCGCAAACACCCTTTTGGATGAGAATGTGGTCTGGATGCCCCGCCCGCTGGCTTACGCAGTCTTCGAGTTCGACCGTGGGGTGCTTGGCATCCGCCGCCGTCATCAGGTACCCGGACTGCGCCTCCAGCTTGTAGTCTTTGTAATTTCCAGGCACGGGCGCCACCGTCGACCAATGATCATGCAGTTTCGCGTTGTACCAATGTGCCAGCATCACGCCTACCTGTAGCTCATCCGGTTTGCGCGAGCGTGAAACCTCAATTTTCCTAAAAACGAGATAGCGCTTGTCGAAACCTTCTTTCGGCTGAAGGTACATATAAGCCATCAGCCAGTGATCGCTCAGTTGATTCCTTCCAGTGTCAACGCCAATCAGGTCGCCGTAGGACAACAATTCGTTGGGAGGGCCGCCACGGTCCCATCTGCCATTATCGAGTTTCATCAGCGGCTCAGGGAAATTTGTGAAATGCAAACGGTCCTGCGAGAACGCCAGCCCGAGTCCGTCCCGTACCCAGATGACTTTCACGGTTTCGCCTGTTGTTAGCCAGCTTGCTGCGGCACCGCCCTCCCCAAGATTGCTCGCGTCACCGCCAAGCCCAGGCTGGCTCCATGCACCATTAAAGTATTTCTCCCACTTCCCGGGACCAGGGTTTGATACCGATGCACGCGCTACATAGGAAACATGATCTCGGCTACGTCCACAATAAGCGTAGTAATAGCCGTCTCCGCCATTGAGTGCGTTGATGCAGCTTTCGCCTGTCATTACGCCTGGAGTCGGTTTATCGCTCGTTTTCCCCTTGATGATGAAGCCCTGTATTTTCCACGTGATCCCATTGTCCGCGGACGTGGCGATCGTCATCGATGTGTGGGTCTGGCCGTTGTTTTTGTAATCGCAATCCGTCTCGTTGTGCACCCATCCGACCAGCTTCGTCCCTGCCGGCTCCACGTGTTGTATCCACTGGCCGCAGGACGAGGGACTGTTTTTCGGCCCAGGTCTTAGGACCGTCACTGCAGGCCCGCCCATATCCCACGGCTGATTGCCGTCAATTGCAAACGTCGTCCCAGCGGCAGTAAACCCACGGAACTTGCCGTTGGGCAGTTTGATCTCAGTAAAGTAGTTGTCCGCGATGTTCGGCGCCGGGCCACGTGCGACGAATGGAACTCCGACACGTATACGAAGGTTTTCCGTGCGACTCGCCTTGTTCGGTTCTGTATCCTTCGCATCCTCGGCTCGTGACAATGGCATTATCGCAAGGCGGCCACCTTCCGTCAGCGCACCGCAGCGATACATGGCGAACTTGTCTACTTGCTTCGCCCAAGCGTCGGAATTCCACGTAAATAAGATGAGCCCTTCGATGCGCTTTTCTTTGGCGTATTCATAGAAGATCCCGAGCATCTGGCGCATCACCATGGTTCGGTTTTCCTCATGGCCTGGGCACGAAGTATCCCTGTTCGCAATCCCCCATTCCGTGATCCAACACGGCTTTCCGGCTGCACTGCCCGGAGGTCGA
This sequence comes from Terriglobales bacterium, assembly GCA_050018355.1. Taxonomy (GTDB): domain Bacteria; phylum Acidobacteriota; class Terriglobia; order Terriglobales; family Acidobacteriaceae; genus Acidiflorens. The sequence continues at coordinate 5,690 of JBEKAF010000010.1, forward strand.
CACTCCTTGTCGAATGTCTCCTGGTCAATAGCATGCATGCGCTGATTCGCTGGAGCTTTCGGATTGCCATTCGGATAGATATGAATTCCGTAACCGTCCACGATCTTATCGAGCCCATTGGCACGCATAAAATCAAGCGTTGCGCTGAAGCTCGCAGCGTCGACTTTTGAACCGGCCTTGATATCACCTTGCTCAGCATCGATCAATCCGGCAGTTATGACGGGCGTGTGTTGATTGAGTTTTGAGTGATCGCGGATGTCTTTGAGGACAGCCAAAACCTTCAGATACTGGAGATATCCTTTGGCAATCTGCTTCCCTTCCGTATCGTGATACAGATCGTCGAGGCTTAGCACACCCTTGCCTTCGCCGGGCAAAGGGAATTCGGCATTGAAGGCAGTCCAGTTGATCTCGTTGCCCAGTTCGAATGCGGCCAGGACAATCCCTTGCTCTTCCAGCTTGGCGAGCAGAGGTTCGAAGTAAGCCCTGAATTTGTCTGGATCAGCATAGGAAAGAGGATGCCCGGACCACATGCCAGGGAACTCTTTGGGTTGCGATTGGCGAGTCGGAGCGCCATCACGAAATTGCACGCTGACTCCCAATTCGATCTTGATGCCTTGCGCATAAACCCGCTTCGCGAAATCGAGTCCTTTGTCATCGGGCGAGACGCCGCAGCGAATGACGCGAACGCCGGCTTTTTTCATTTCACTCAACATGGCGTTCTGTTGCTCCACCTTGAATCTCCCCGGATTCACCATGTTGATGCCGACAACGACCTTATCCGGCTGAGCGAACGCGGAAAAAGAAGCCACGGCTACAAGGCATCCGGAGAGGACGACGGAACCGTAAACTTTCTTCATGCGCACCTCCCCAGTGAAACCAAGCCCCGCTTGATTGCGACCATGAGCCTCCATACCTTCACCGCAACAGAGCGCTCGACGGCTTTCAGGTTCGGTCGCAAGACGCGCCGTCACCCTCTTCACCCTGATCGCGGCTGCTAATGGAAACCCAGCTCCTGCAGAGAAGTCGTGATATTAAGGAACAGACAAGTCTTACTGAATGTTAGTCGATTTTTCCCCTCCCGCTCCGTTGCCATTGAAGAACCCGCGGCGTCGACCTCGGCAGAGTAGCCTGTCCTCGCGGTCCAGAAACGGCGTTCCGGGAGATCTCCCCCCAAAACAAGACATCTCGGTACTCGGGGTTCAATGTGATTCAGGACCAAGGGGCTTTGGCACGAGTTGGCCTGAGCAGAACGCAGCACTCCGTGTTCGCGCGCAAGATCAGCCATAAGCGGCAATCCAGCCCAGGCTATTATTCTGAAATGTGACTGAAAAGCCAGACACACACCCCAAGACACCGCTTCGCAAGGGTTTTCTCCGATCCTTTGTTCGATGGCTTGCCATCGGCGTGGTGCTTGTTTGGTCGCTTGCCGCGCTGATCCTTCTGGCCGCCCGGTGGATCGACCCACCGTCAACCGCGGTGCACATCCAGCGCCGCTTGCAGGCCTGGATTCACCACACTCCGTATCACGAACGCTACAAATTCATTCCGCTCAGCCAAATCTCGCCCGATCTCCAGCACGCTGTAATCGCCGCGGAGGATGCGCGCTTCTACCAGCACCATGGGTTCGATTGGCACCAGATCCAAATCGCTGCCGAAGACGATTTGGAAGGCGGTCGCACTCGCGGAGCTTCCACCATTACGCAGCAGTTTGTAAAGAACCTATTTTTCGGAACGGGCCGCTCTGTCCTCCGCAAGGGTGCGGAGTTCACTCTGGTACCGGTGGCCGAATTCGTCCTCGGCAAGCGGCGCATTCTGGAGATCTATCTCAACGTGGTCGAATGGGGCCCTGGTATTTATGGTGCAGAGTCGGCGTGCCGTTACTACGACGGAACCGCGGCCCGGAATATCGGCCGGCAACAGGCGGCACGGCTCGCCGCGATTCTGCCGGCTCCCCTGAAGCGACGGCCCGAGCGCATGAATAACTACAGCGCGCGCATCCTTGAGCGGATGCGCCAAATGGGTTGGTAATCGCGAGCAGCCGGCGAGACTCGGACGTTTCCCAAGCTCATGACTCGATTTCGACCGTGATGACGCGAGGGTGGGCTGCTGGTGGGGGTGGCGGATCGTCGATGGATTCGCCGGGAGCTGGCAGAGGGGTGTCCGCGGGAACAGTTGGTTCTTCTCGCTTAGGAAAGAGAGGCGCTGGCGGGGCTTCAGGGATCTCTGCGGTTTGGGTGGACTCAGCTAGTGCCATGCGGGTAAATAGGCTTCGGTAGGAGCCCGGAGCGGCCCCAGCGTTCGCATTATCCGGTGGAATCACCCGCCGCATGTTGGCGCTCTCAAGAACTCCATGGACCACGTAGGCAGCCTTGATGGTATCCAGTAGTTCCTTTGGGAAGAGATTCATATCCAGCCCGACGACCATCCGCATCAGTTCATGATCGAGGACTTCGACCTCGATCTTCTGCTGGCAGATACCAGCGACCTTCTTGGTGAGATCGTTCTGGAGGGCTTCGTGCGCGACCGCTGCGGCGTCACCGAGCAGTTGCTGGCGCATCTGTCCTAAACGCACCGGCTCCATGCGGGCCTGGATCTCCTCCTGAACTTTTTTGCGTTGCAGGATCCTGTGCCCGGTGCCGGGCTTTAGAGAGGCGCGCCGCTCCGCGTAGGGAATCTTCTCCTCTACCGCACCTTCCTTCACGTAGAGGCTGATGAAGTATTTTTCCTTCTCCTTGGCGGTAAGGTTTTGGGCCTTCACACGACGGGTCCTGAGGCCGCAGTATCTTGACTTCATAAATCCGCTTGATTCGGTGAGCCTGCCGGGGACGCTGCTGCTCTCCGTCTTGCCAAAATTCTCCAGGTTCCTAGCTTCCGATCGCGTTCGCAGTCCTCGCCACACGCCAGCGTCCGCCCCGCGGGATCAGCTTCGATAGACAGCCGACGCTTTTCAGCTTCGCTTCCAATCAGCGGGCGATAGCATACATCACAGCGCCTGAATTCCGTCTTCGTAAACTCGCTGTATCCACCTCGTGCGCGGTCGATCCGCAGTAATAGTTCCGCTCGCCAAGATAGCAGCCATACTTCGTTCGGTGCGCATGGCAACCCGCGAATTGATGCTTGCCTCGCCCAGTCTGGAACCGTCAACAGCGGCGAAACTCGGATCCTCCAGACCTCCCAGCGAAGCGGCGGCTTGATACCGCGTGCCCCGCATCTCCTGCCGCCGTGCTGCTCTCCACCGTGGTTTTCGAGACACGACCCCTTATCCCCTACTCTCTAACTGAGCAACAACCAGACACCGATCAGAAGCTAATTAGATTCGTTGAACAGTTTGGACCAATTGTGGTCAGCTCCTCAAGGACCGAGAAAGAGGATCGAGGGGGGGCACACGACCCACTCGCTGCCTATCGGCACGCGAATCACTTTGGGATGCAGAAGCGGCGAGGAAAGAACTCTCCACACATTCAGTTTGCCAACGAATTTCATCGGGGATGATGGCAGACACTTCCAGCCCATCAGCACACACCTCGACATGTTCTGAAGGTCGTTTTAAAATTCCGATAGAGAAGACAATTGTTATCGCTCACCAGAATTTAGCCGAACTCAAGAATGAGCGCCGGATCTATCGTGCGGCCCTCGCGCTCGTGGCGGAATTTGGGCGTGGAAAAGAGTGCGACCGGGTATCAGCACGCGATTGCCTGTTCGAGATTGTGGAACACGTGTCAGTTTGGCCGAAACAATGGCAGCGTGAGAGACAACTGAGACTCAGCGTTCAAGGCTATGCGCACCAACCAGAGTGGTTCTTTGGGCAAGACAATCTCAACGAATTGCAAAATGTTAGTGATTGCGTGGATTCAATACCGCCCATCTATGGTTTTTATCCCGCCTCGTCTCCTCTGTCAGACCCAATTCAGGCAGGTCACTGGGTAATCTGTGTCCTGGTGAACACGTTTCGTCCGGTTGTCTATTACTGGGGCAATAGGCCCGTTGAGGCACCGGGCTGGGATCTGACGGGTGGTATTCGGCCTATTCTCTATTACATATTGAGGAGGGAATACCTTAAGGTCCGCGGTGTCGGCATCTGCCGAAATACCGAATGCCGGGATGTTTTCGAGATCGAGCGTTCGGGCCAGGAGTTCTGCGGTGAGGAGTGCTCGCGCCGGCAGCGCCAACGAGAATACTGGCAAAACCGGGGTAAGAAAATGAGAAAGCGCAGGCTCAAGACTCGTGAATCGTCGAGTGCCCGCCAGCTAGGTAGGACATCAGCCAACAAGGGAGACCTCAAATCCCCAATTCGCAAATGAAGGAGCAGGCCATGTCACTATACCGATACAAAGGCAGCAAGGTGTGGACGATGGATTTTATTTTCCACGGGCAGCGCATCCGCGAGAGCACGGGGACACGCTCAAAGACTCTGGCAGGGGACATAGCGCGCAAGCGCCGCCGCGACTTGGAGGAGGGCTCGGCAGGCCTCACCAGCAAACGGAATCGGCCGCTGCTATTTTCGATTGCCGCTGAAGATTACCTGAAAATGAAAGAGGCCCGCTGGGAGGCAAAGACACGTCTGATTGCTGAAAACAACTTGGCTCATCTACTGCCGGTATTCGGCAAACGTCTGCTGGTCGATATTGAAGCCCCTGACATCCGGGCATATCAAAAGGCTCGACTGGCCGAAGGTGCGGCGCCGCGGACGGTGAACATCGAACAAAGTCTCTTCCGAGCCATCATGCGGCGTTTTGGCGCATGGGCACGTATTCAGCATGAGGTGGGCATGTTGCCAGAACAGGGAGACATAGGCCGCAAGATTTCCGCTGAAGAGGAGTGGCTTCTATTGCGTGAATGCTCAAACTCGCGGTCTCGGGGCCTATTTCCGTTCGTTACTCTGGCGATCGAAACCGGCGCGCGCAAGAATGTGATTCGCACGCTGCAATGGAAATGGATCAACCTCGCCAATGCCTGCATTCAGTTCGGCAAGGATAAGACGCCCAGCGGTACAGGTCGAATCATTCCGCTAAACCGGCGTGCCCTTGAAACCTTGAAGCTATGGGCGCAGCGGTTCCCCGATCGCGAGCCCGAGCACTATGTTTTTCCGGCTGAGAGATACGGGCTTCTGGCGATGTGTTCGAGGCCACGGCTTACGCCACTGACCCGACCAAACCAGTTGCCAGTATCAAGGAAGCATGGGAAGGCGCCAAGGAACGCGCGCGAGTAAAATGTCGGTTCCATGATCTAAAGCACACGGCTGTGAGCCGGATGCTAGATGCCGGCGTTCCCATCGCCAAGATAGCCAAGATCGTTGGATGGTCCCCGGCTAAGATGGTCCGCATGAGTGCTCGTTATGGGCACTTTGGCCTTGAGGATCTGCGCGGCGCGGTTGAGACCATTAGCAGGCCAGCAGAAGGCAAAATTAACCAGAGGTCCCCGGTAAATCCCCCGGGTATGAGCGAGTCTCCAGATGCGAAGGTTAACTAAGTGTATGAGAATAAGTGGTGGGCAGTGCAGGACTCGAACCTGCGACCTCCTGCTTGTAAGGCAGGCGCTCTAACCAGCTGAGCTAACCGCCCGCTCCGCGCGGATGCGATCCACGGCGCGTTTCATCCCTGCTACTCGCGATAAACTTTCTGCAAAAACTTACGCCGAGGATACTCGACCCTTCCCTTGCCGGTCAAACCGATTCCCTACTTCTTCAAGCAAACGGAAACTCCATCGCGGATGGGCAAGATGGTCGTAAACACATCTTTCGACTCGCAGATCAGTTTGTTGAATTCGAGGATGGCCTTGGTTTGGGCGTCGGGGTTGGGCCTGCGGAGCTTGCCGCTCCAGAGAACGTTATCGGTGATAAAAAGGCCGCCGCTTTTCAGGCGCGGGAGCGCTAAACGCAAGACGCGCGGGTAGTCGATCTTATCGACGTCGTTGAAGATGATGTCGTACGGTTCCTTCTCCTCCGAAAGAATTTCGAGCGCGTCGCCCACGCGAACCGTGATGCGCTGGCTGACGCCGGCGCGATCGAAGTAGCGGCGGGCCTTCTCGGCGCGCTTGCGGTCGCCGTCGGTGTAGACGACGCGTCCGCCTTCGCCCACCGCGCGCGCCCACCAGATGGTCGAATAGCCGATAGCCGAGCCCATTTCGAAGATCTTCTTCGCGCCGCTGATGGTGGCCAGTTGATAAAGCACGCGAGCGACGGCGGGGCCGACGATGGCATAGTCATTCCTGGCGGCATCCTCTTCCATCTCGGCGAGAACTTCGTCGCGCGGCGGCAGCATGGCGTAGAGGTAGTCTTCGACTTCAGGAACTGTGATTCCACCCATGCGCCAGTCGGGAAGTGCGGCTTGATCGGTCATGTTTCTCCTTGCGATCCAATTTTTCTGGTGGAGAGCCGGGCGTCCCCGCCCGGCTGGACGGGCGAGGACGCCCGTCCCACCACCGTATGCCTTTTGCGAAATTGTCGGTTTACGAAATTGTCTTCCCCGGTTTTAGTTCCAACACTTCCACGTCCGGCGCCAGTTTCTGCAAGTCGCCGGGCTTTCCCGTCAACTGCGGAAACGTACCGAAGTGCATGGGGATGACAGTTTCCGGCTGCAGCAGTTTACAGGCATAGGCAGCCTCGCGCGGCGACATGGTGAAACGGTCGCCGATGGGCAGCATGGCAATCTTCGGCGCGTAGAGGTCGCGGATGATGGCCATGTCGCTGAAGACGTTGGTATCGCCCGCGTGGTACAGCTTGACTCCGTTCGAGAACTCGAGCACGTAGCCGCAGGCTTCGCCGCCGTAGACGATCTGGTCGCCATCCTGAATTCCGCAGGAATGCACCGCGTGAACCATGGTGATCTTCACGTCTGCGACAGTTTGCGTGCCGCCCTTGTTCATGGGTGCGATCTCTTTGACGCCTTTTTTCTGCAGCCACAAGCAGAGCTCGAAGATGCCCACGGCGATCGGATTCAGCTTCTTGCCCACGTCGACCACGTCACCGATGTGATCGCCATGCCCGTGAGTGCAGATCAGCACGTCGGCTTTCTTGACGTTCTTTTCACTCTTCGGACACATGGGATTACCGGCAATCCACGGATCGATGTAAAGGGTCTTCCCTTCCGGCGTTTGGATGCGGAAGGTGGCGTGGCCAAGCCATGTGAGTTGGATTCCTTGAAGATTCACGACACACTCCCGGGGTAAGAAGCCGCTAGCTTCTGGCTATGAGTATGCGGGCTGTGGTTCGATTTGCTGTTCATACAGCGAAGTAGCATTTTAGTGACGTGGGGAAAAGCGCGCAACGAGCGCGCACAGCCCGCGAAAATATTGGCTTGATTTAAGCCATTCCGGTTGCACCCAAACTCGTGTATAAGATGGTGCTCAATGCCCGAACTCAAAGTGTTGCTCTCACGCGAAACCATCGCCAAGCGGGTCGCCGAGCTGGGAGAAGAGATTGCGCGCGATTTTCGCGGCCAATCGATTATCTTTGTCGGCGTTCTCAAAGGCGCGGCCATTTTCTTGAGCGATCTTACGCGTCAGGTTCCGCTCGAAGCCACCTTCGACTTTATCGGGGTTTCGAGTTACGGAAACCGCCCCACTGCCAAAGAGGACCCGGCGGGCCACGCAGCGTGGGATTCGCTGGGCGAAGTCCGTTTGACCAAGGACTTAGATCAGTCGCTGGCGGACCGAAACGTGATTCTGGTCGAAGACATCCTCGACACCGGGCTAACGCTGAACTACATTTTGAAGCTGGTGCAGGCGCATCAACCGAGATCGCTGCGCATTGCGGCCTTGCTGGACAAGCCTTCACGCCGCAAGCAGCCGATCCAGGCGCAATACATCGGCTTCACGATTCCCGACGCCTACGTGGTCGGTTACGGCCTGGACTATGCGGAACGCTACCGCAATCTTCCGGATATCTGCGTGCTGGAAAACCTGAGCTCCAGTGCTGAGCCTTAAAATTTGTAATTGGTAATTTGAAAATCGAAAACGCAGGTTTTCACAATTACCAATTACAAAATTACCAATCACAAATGAAGCGGGAGAGATTGAACCCGCTTCCCTGTGGAAGAGCCGCTCCGAATCGGCTGCTATGATGAAGCTTGTGAAAACGACCGCCGCGCAAACTGGACGCGCATCCGAGGTGGAACCCCTCCTGCTGGAAGTGGCCGACGTGGTGAACACCACGCTCGACCTGGAAACCACGCTGCGGCGGGTGGCGGAACTGGTACGCAAGGTCATTGACTACGAAATTTTCGCGATTCTGTTGCTCAACGAGCAGCGTCAGGAATTGTACATCCGCTTCCATGTGGGATATCCGCCGGAAGCCGCCGACCGCCTGCGCGTGAAAGTGGGCCAGGGAGTTACCGGACGCGCCGCGGAGACTCGCCAGGCAGTGCTGGTCGCCGATGCGACGCAGGACAATTTCTACCTTGAAGCCGTACCCAACGTTCACTCGGAGCTGGCGATTCCGCTGATCGTGAAGAACCGGGTGATCGGCGTGATCGACATTGAGGCGCGCGAAAAAGGTTACTTCACCGAAGAGCACAAACGCCTGCTGACGCTGATCGCGTCGCGCATGGCGGTGGGCATTGAGAACGCGCGGCTGCACACGCGCATAACGCGCCAGGCCCGCACGCTGCTTCTGCTGAACGAGATTGCGCGCGAACTCACGTCGATTCTGAACCTGGACGAACTTCTCAAGCGCATCGCAGAGTTGCTCAACCGGCTGATCGACTACCAGATATTCAGCATTCTTTTGTTGGATCAGACGGAAGAAAAACTGCAGCACCGATTCTCGCAGCGCTTTGAGGAAAGACTGCATCTGAAGCACGACATCCCACTGGGCCGAGGAGTGGTGGGGTACGCCGCGCAGGCCAAGGAAGCGGTCCTGGTGCCTGACGTCGCCAAGAGTTCCCGCTACATCGCGGTGAATCCCGAGACGCGCTCGGAACTGGCGGTTCCGCTGATCTACAAGGACAAGGTAATCGGAGTGCTCGATCTGGAGCACACGCGCCGCGGCTATTTCACCGAGGATCACAAGCGGACCCTGACCACGCTCGCGGCGCAGCTTGCGATCGCCATTGAAAACGCGCGCTTGTACGAGGAGATTGCCCGGCAAGAGCAGCGGCTGGAACGCGATCTGGCGCTGGCGCGCGAACTGCAGTTTCGCTTGCTGCCGCATTCGCTTCCGAAGATGCAACATCTCGAAGTCGAGGCGAAGTTTGTTCCAGCCCGCGCCATTGGAGGCGATCTCTACGACTTCCTTCCTTACTCGTTGTCGCGCCTGGGAATCGCGATTGGAGACGTAAGCGGCAAAGGCGCGCCGGCTGCCATTTATGCCGCGCTGGTCAGCGGCATTCTGCGTTCCCATGCGCCGATTGAGCCGGGTCCGGCGGAGATGCTTTCGGCGGTGAATCTGTCGCTGGCGGAACGCAGGATTGCAGCGCAGTTTGTGTCGATCATCTACGCGGTGTGGGATGACGAGCGGCGGACGCTCCTGGTAGCGAATTCGGGCTTGCCGCGGCCCATCCATTGTCATGACGGCAAAATTGAGTTCATCGAGGCGACTGGGCTGCCACTGGGACTGTTCGACGAAGCCGATTACGACGAATTCAGTTTCAAGGCTAAGCCGGGCGATCTCTTCGTGTTCTACAGCGACGGCATTCTCGACGCACGCAGCCGGCACGGTCAATCTTTTGGGCCAGAGCGTGTGGAAGCGATCGTCGCCGGCTGCGCAACCAAGTCGGCGGACTGCGTGGTGAACGAGATTTTCAAGGCGGTTACAGATCATGCCGCTGGTGTGGATACGTTCGACGATCAGACGGTGGTCGCCATCAAAGTGAAAGATGGGTCGGGCAAACGCAAGTGAAGCACGCGCGCGCATCGCAGGCGTTACGCCCACCCGCGTTTGGGTATCGCGGCGCGGCTTCGGGAGCGCGCGCTACGGAACTCTACTGCGAGGCAGTGGCGCTTGAAAACCTTGCCGCGCGCCACGGAACTCCGCTCTACGTTTATTCCGCGGCAATGATCCGCGCGCGCGTGAACGCGTTCGCTCACGCTTTTCGTTCCATTCCTCACACGCTGTGCTATTCGGTCAAAGCTAATTCGACGCTGGCGATTCTGCGACTGGGGGCCGGCGCGGGGGCCGGCTTCGACGTGGTTTCTGGCGGAGAACTGCAACGAGTTCTCCGCGTAAGCCGGAAGGCACCGAACAAGCCCAAGGTTGTGTTCTCTGGCGTGGGCAAGACCGCCGCTGAGATGGAACTCGCCCTCCGCTCTGGGATGCTGCTCTTCAACATTGAAAGCGCTTCGGAATTGAACTTGCTTTCCGCAACCGCGACACGATTGAAGAAACGAGCGGCGGTCGCGGTGCGGGTCAATCCGGACGTCTCGGCGAAAACTCATCCGTATATTTCGACCGGCTTGCATCAGCACAAGTTCGGCGTGCCGATTCCCGAGGCGCAGACGCTCTACGCGCAGGCCGCGAAGCAACCCTATCTCAACGTGGCCGGAGTGAGCGTCCACATCGGGTCGCAGATTACCGATGTTGGTTCGTTTCAGGAGGCGCTCGAGCGCGTGGCAGATCTGGTTCGCGCATTGCGCGAACAGGGGCACGACATTCGCTATATCGACGCCGGCGGTGGCTTGGGAATTTCGTACGAAGGAGCGCAGGAGAGTTTTGAGAAACAGATTGCGGCGTACGCGAGAGCAGTACTTGGTCCGTTGCGCGGGTTGAAGTTGCATTTACTGCTCGAACCAGGACGTTCCATCGTGGGGCCGGCGGGCGTGTTGCTGACGCGCGTCCTCTACCGGAAGACGAATAATCACAAACGCTTTCTGATTGTCGATGCGGCGATGAACGATCTGCTGCGTCCTTCCCTGTACGGTGCGTATCACGAGATTGTTCCGGTGAGCCGCGAGTCGCGCGAAACGGAGATTGCCGATGTGGTCGGCCCCATCTGCGAGACTGGCGACTTTTTTGCGCGTGACAGAAAACTTCCGCTGGTCAGCGAGGGCGATCTGCTGGCCATTCTGGACGTGGGCGCGTACGGTGCTGTGCTGGGATCGAACTACAACACGCGCGGCCGGGCGGCGGAAGTGCTGGTGGATGGTGCGCAAGCGAGAGTGATCCGGCGACGAGAGAGCTTGCAGGATCAGATGAGGATGGAGAAGTATTAACGGCGGTATAGCGAATCCAGAGTTGCTGTGACCGCAGGCGTTCCGCTGAGCTGCGCTCGGCTTGGACCCTTCGACTTCGCTCAGGGCAGGCTCGCGAGGGCGCCCGTCCCTACGCGAGCGCGTTACAGCGACTCCAAAAAGTTCGTCACTGCCCGCAACACCGGCTCGGGCTGCTGGATGAACAGCGCGTGTCCCAGGTTGCGGAACTTCACATGCGTGTGATGCGGCAGCAAGCGCGTGGCCAGCGCAACATCCGCGTCGGACATCAGGCCGCCTAATTCCCGGCTGCCTTGCAGAAGCAGCGTTGGACAAGCAATTCCGCGCAACACGGTCTCGCCGTCCCAGCCTTGGAGCGACGATCCGTCAAGCGCCATGTTGTATGCGTTAGGGTCGGCCTGCTGCACGCAGCGCGCCCAGGAGAGCAGGTAGGCCTCATCGTTGCCGGGAAGTTCGCGGATCGTAACGGACTCATCGGTGCCTGGAACTGGCAGCAGAATTCTGCCGATGCCGTCCGCAATCTGCTCGACGGAGCCGCTCTGGCGCGCCAGATCGCGCAGTCCCGAGAACAGCGCCGTGTACATCGGGTTGTGAAACTGTGGGACGACGATCATGTTGTCGCCGAGAATCAGCGCGCGCACCAGGTCCGGATGATGAGAAGCGACCCACATGCCCAGCATGCCGCCGAGCGAATGTCCGAAGAGCACGGCGGGAGCCGAAACGCGCTCGCGAAGCAGGCGGGCGATGTCTTCAGCATACTGCGGGCCACGGTATCCGCGAGCCACGCGGGAGGACTTGCCATGACCGCGAAGGTCGGGCGCGAAGATGTGCCAGCGCAGGCTCAGTGCGGGAATCACCGGGAGAAATACTTGCCAACGCCGGCCGAGTCCATGTAGCAGCACGAGCGGCGGCCCATGGGCAGGGCCTTCCGCATAGCTCAATTGAACTTCGCCGGTGTCAAAGGCGCGCTCGACGAGGCTTGGATGGTTTTCGCTCACAACACTCATCGGCTCACGGTAACGTCAGCGTTCTCCCCATTTGAGCTTGGTGGCGAGCACTTCGAAAAATGTTTTCTGAAAACGCAACAGCCTGGCCGGATGTTCCGCCTTAACGCAGCGCACGATATCACCGTCTCGCACTGGCATGCCGACCTGTCCGTCGAGACTCAGGTACGCTTCTTCCTCGCGAGTCTTGACCTGGATTTCGATCTCGACCGTATCGCGCACTACTACCGGACGGTGCGTCAATCCGTGGGGCGAGACGGGCGTAATGACGAAGGCATCCACATCCGGCTTGAGGATCGGCCCGCCCGCTCCGAGAGAATATGCGGTAGAACCGGTCGGCGTCGCGATGATCAGACCATCGGCTCTGTAACTGGAAACGAACTCCGAGTCCACGAAAAGCTCAAAGTAATTCAAGCGGGCGATGGCGCTCTTGCTCACGACCAGCTCGTTCAGAGCGGCGTGCGTGGCGACAATCTCGCCGCCCCGGACCAGCGAGCAACTCAGCATGGAGCGGCTGTCGACGATGTAGTGCCCTTTCTCGATCGCGTCCAAGGCGGGATATAGATCGGCTAGTGGAAGTTCGGTCAGGAATCCGAGCGTGCCGAGGTTGACGCCGAGGATCAGCGTTCCGACTTTCGCAACCGCGCGCGCCGCCGAAAGCAGAGTGCCGTCGCCGCCTAGCACCAGAGCCAGATCCGGTGACCGCGCAGCCAACTCGCTCCGCGCAACCACGTTGGAAGCCGAGAAATAGGCGGCGCTTTCCTGGTCCACCACCACCGCGTAGTTGCGCTGCTGCAGCCATTTTTCGAGCGCCGGCAGTACTTCGCCCAGCTCGGGACGGTCCGGCTTCGAAATGATGGCAACGGTTTTCTGGCGGGTCGGGCTTTGGGGAGACTCGGACATGTCTTCGGACTTCTCTGCGGATATCTCTTCAGACATCGGACTTCCGATTGTACAGAATCAGCGGATGGCAGGCGGCGAAAACTCTGCGTGGAGCAGGAATTCGCGATTGCCTTCGCCGCCGAGAATTGGCGACTCGATCCATTCGGCGCGCGCGTATCCGAGTTCTGCGAGCGCCGACTCCACTCTGGCCACGGCCGCTCGCTGTGCGGACTCGTCGCGCACGATTCCGCCTTTCCCCACCAGGTCCCTGCCCGCTTCGAACTGCGGTTTCACCAGCACCACAATCTGGGCGCAAGGCGAAGCGGCGCGAATCACCGCCGGCAGCACCAGGGTGGCGGAGATGAAGGAGACATCCATGGCAATGAAGTCAATAGGCTCGCCAATGTCGCCGGGTTCGAGATAGCGGGCGTTGGTTTTCTCGAGAAGCCGAATGCGCGGATCGTTGCGCAAGCCGAAATCCATCTGACCGTAACCGGTATCGACGGCAATCACCTTGGCGGCGCCGTGTTGCAGCATGCAGTCGCTGAAGCCTCCGGTGGAAGCGCCGATGTCGAGACAGACTTTGCCATGGAGATCGATTTGCCAGTGCTCGAGAGCCTTCTCCAACTTGAGCCCGCCACGGCTGACGTAGCGAAGATCCTCGCCCAGCAGGCGCAAGGTCGAGCCGGAGTCAATCGATGCGCCCGCCTTCTCGATCTTCTGCTCGTTGACGAGAACTTTTCCGGCGAGGATGAGCGCCTGCGCGCGCTCGCGCGATGGCGTGAGGCCTCGGTCCACGAGCAATTTGTCGAGACGCGTCTTCACTGAGTATCGAAAAATCGAATCCGTACGATGCGTCTAGCACCCGATGCGGTGCAGAATGTTGAAGGCGATTGTTAGCAGCAGGTTACAGGAATAAGCTCCCAGTTTTCCACAAACTTTTCCTCTGGGGTGTTGAAAAGTTCGGCGGCAGTGGAGCGTGATCATCATCGGGCCCTCTGGTGATCGCGCGATCGAAAATCAAAGATCGAAATTCAAAGGCGGAGCAATGTGCAACTCAGATGGCCCGATCACCCTATGATCCGATCATCCCTCAGCCAGCAACCTCTTCCAGAAGCTTCTGGTCGATATCGAAGTTGGCATGTACGTTCTGCACGTCGTCGCAATCTTCGAGCGCTTCCATCAGCCGGATCATCTGCGCCGCCTGCTGGCCTTCCAGCTTGATGTAGGTCTGCGGGATCATGCCCACGCTCGAGGAGATGGGCTTAATACCGGCCTTCTTCACGGCCTCCAACACGCCTTCATAGGCGGAAGGCTCAGTCAGGATTTGCCAGGTGTCGCCATCGTCCTTCAAATCTTCGCCACCCGCTTCGAGGATGATGTTCATAAGATCGTCTTCCTTCACCGCTGTCTTGGGCACGATGATGTCGCCCTTCTTGTGGAACATCCACGAAACCGCGCCCGCTTCCGCCATGTTGCCATTGTTCTTCCCGAACACGTGCCGGATTTCGCTAACCGTGCGATTGCGGTTGTCGGTCGAAATTTCCGCCAGCAAAGCCACGCCGCCCGGCCCGTAGCCCTCAAGAATAAATTCTTCGTAGTTTGCGCCCGGCAGTTCGCCGGTGCCGCGCTGGATGGCGCGCTTGATGTTGTCGGCCGGCATGTTCTCGTTCTTCGCCGCCAGGATCGCCGTGCGCAGGCGCGGGTTCATGTCGGGATCGCCGCCCGACTTGGCCGCCATCGCGATTTCCTTGATGAGACGGGTGAAAATCTTGCCGCGCTTAGCGTCGAGCGCGCCCTTCTTGTGCTTGATGGTTGCCCATTTCGAATGGCCGGACATAGCTCTACCTCACCTCTAGCATACTTGAATTGCGCTGATTCTCGGAATTAGGGATCCGCCCGCGGAGGAAATCACAGGATCAGCCTCGACGTAAACACGTTCAGGCGAACTGCGATTATAGCACGGGTGACGGCCCGTCCGAACCGCTCCCAGCTAACGCCGCGGCGCTATGGCATCATCAGCGAGGTAACGACGCGCAAGCAAGGCATGAGGTACCCTTGTGGGGAATCTGCCATGGCCGCGAACGCTCTCGATCGCCAACTCACGGAACTCGAAGCCAGCCGCTATCGCTTCGGTCGCAACGAGGCCGCTCGCGTCGTCAAGCTGCTGAATCGGCTCGACGCCGCGCGCTTTCCCGATACGGCTTCGCTGATCCGCTTCCATGAAGCGCTGCTTTTCCTGCGCGCCTTTCCTCAAGGGCCAGCCGTGGTTCGCGCCACAGAACGTATTCTGAAAAGTTTCCACAAAAAAGTGGAAGCATTGCGTAAAGGCGGCGCCGACATGGACGCCTTCGAGCCCATTGAAGTCTCCGGTATTGCCGGCACGCAGATGGAAGACACGCTAAGCTTCGATCTTGCACGCTGGCTGATCAAGCGGATGCCCGGCAAAGTCGAAATCGCGTGGGAGAACTACGAACCAGGACGCGAGTTAGGAACCACCGGCCCACGCTTCATCCCCTTGCTTGAAGACGATGCGTATGTCGAGGCCGACACGCCGTGGCGTCGATGGCTTGAGATGGCCGGGGGCAAGAAGAATGCCACTCCGGCATGGCTGATTGAACGTTTCCAACAGTTGCCGTTGCCAGCACAACAAAAAGCTGAGCTTTACGAATCCTTGCGCGTGCCCTTGCGTTGGAATCTCGAGAACTCCGCCATCACGCGAACGCGCAACTGGAAGCCGGTGCGCAGCGTCTTTTACTACAGCGAAGCGCTGATCAGCCGCAGCCAGGTGTCGGTGGCTGCCGAACTGGCAGGGCGTCCACCGCAACTGACGAGGCTTTCGCGCAGGCACGGCGAGCAGGTCATGAACATGATCCGCGAGGTCATGCTGGTGCGATACCGCGAACTTTACGGCACCACGCTGGGCGATCCGGCGTCGGTGGTGCGGTCGGATGTTGGCCGCGGCATTTCGATCTATCTATGGAACCTGCCACCAGATCGCCGTCTGCCGCTGCGCGCCTACGTCGCGGGATTGACGCTGAAGAATGGCGTGCCGATTAACTACATCGAAGCCATCGGACTCTGCGAGTGGATGGAGGTCGGCTTCAACACCTTCTACACTTTTCGCGGCGGCGAAGCGGGATGGGTCTACGCGCAGGTGCTGCGCTGTCTGTGCCGCCTGATGGGAACGACGTGCGTCTCCGTCTACCCGTATCAGCTAGGCCATGACAACGAGGAGGCGATCGAATCGGGCGCGTTCTGGTTTTACCGGAAGCTCGGCTTCAGGCCGGGGCGTGCGGATCTCCAAAGACTCGCGGAACGGGAAGAGGGCAGAATCGCCGCCGATCCAAAATACCGGACGCCCGCCAGAACGTTGCGCCGCCTGGCGAGTGGGCACGCGTTCTACGAGTTGCCGGGAAGCGAGGTGGGAGCGTGGGACAGCTTTAGCACGCGCAACGTTGGCCTGCGAGTGAATCGGCGGATGGCGCGAGAATTTCAAGGCGACAGCGGCCGCATGCGCAAGGAATCGGCGCGCTCCGTCGCGCGGACTCTCGGCGTGGATACTTCTTCGTGGACGGCTTCCGAACGCGTCAGCTTCGAGAATTTTGCAGTGCTGCTGACTCTGGTTCCTGGCTTTCGGTCCTGGAAGCGCGAGGAGAAAGAGGCGCTGGTGCGGATCATCCGCAGCAAGTCCAAAGCTGACGAGATGGTTTATCTTCACCTCACGCAGAGGAACGAACGGTTCCGGGAAGCACTGCTCAAGCTCGGCTCCTGACTCGGACCATCGGCGAACTTGAACCGCCTCGTTTGACCGTGTATAAAGACTTAGGAAGCACGATGCCGGGTGCAGTGTCGATCTGCTGTCGAAACAGTCTGAAATTAGGGCTTCCGGCGCGTGCCGTGCAGACTTCAGTCTCCCTCAAACGGTCAGCACAATATTGATTTTAAAGCGGAAGTGGTGGAACTGGCAGACACACCATCTTGAGGGGGTGGCGCCGAAAGGCGTGGGGGTTCAAATCCCCCCTTCCGCACCATCGTATTGCTTCCAGAGAGATCGGAATTTGAATCGGGTCGCGGCCCGGACGGAGTTTTTTTGCAATGACCATTTTGATCACGCTGATTCACGTTATCGTTTGCTTTTTTCTGATTGCAGTCGTGCTGCTGCAGAGCGGAAAGAGCGGCGACTTGGCCGCGGCTTTCGGCGGGCAGGGCAGCCAGACCGCGTTTGGCCCGCGGGGCGCGGCTTCCGTTCTTTCCCGGGCGACGACCTGGTCCGCGATCATTTTCATGCTGACGTCGATCACGCTTTCGATTTTTGCAGCGCGGCGAACGGGGCCAACGTCCGTGCTTTCGGGAGTGAAGCCGTCGCAGACGAAGTCGCAGCCAGCGACACCGGTCGCTCCGTCCGCGCCGCCGACCGTTCCGCAAAACCAGGCGCCTACACAGAAATAGAAATCCCGCCGAAGTATTCTCGACCGCGGACGAACTGCAGATCCCTCGCTCCCCCACCCCATCGCGCCAAAAGCGGGCGCGCTGGGGACCCCGGTTCGCTCGGGATGACAATTCTTAGACTATCCCACCAGGAAGGGATTCTCTTCCCTTTCCTCTCCTATGGTTGTTCGGGGGCCGTGGCCTGGAATAACGAGCGTGTCATCGGGCAGGGTCAGGACGCGGTCGTGCAGGGAGCGCATGATTTTCTCGAAGGATCCTCCGGGGAGATCGGTGCGTCCGATGCTGCGGGCAAACAGAGTGTCGCCGGCGATCAGCAGTTTTTCCGCGGGAAAATAGAGGCAGACGCTGCCCTCGGTGTGGCCGGGAGTGTGGAGAACGTTCGCCGTCAGGCTACCGGTCCGCAACGATTCGCCATCTGCGATACTCGCTTCGATTGCAACCTTGCCCGGTGCGGCCATGCCGAGCCAGGAAGCCTGTACGTCGAGCATTTTCAGCAGCGCATAGTCATTCTGATTGAGCAGGATTGGCGCGCCAGTCAGTGCGCGCAGCTTCATCGCTCCGCCCACGTGATCGATGTGGGCGTGGGTGATTACGATCTGCTTCACTTCCAACTTGTGCTGGCGGACGATGGCGAGAACGTCTTCAATGTCATCGCCAGGGTCGATGACCATGGCTTCGTGCGTCGTCTCATCGCCGATGATCGAGCAGTTACATTGCAGCGGGCCTACGGGAAGGATCTTGTGGATCATCACTTCATTTTCGCTCAGGCCGAGACAATTCACCAGACTTTGTCATCCCGACCCTGAGCGCAGCCGAAGGGGAGGGATCTGCAGTTCGCCGCAAATGCAGATCCCTCGCTTCGCTCGGGATGACAATTCATGAAGAGTGTCGCTCGTGCGCCACTCCGGACCCGACTTTCACCATGACGTCCTACGACGCCGCCGCGATCTGCCCCGTCCTCTGATCGGAGCGGAAGCGCAGGAGCGCCGCGATATTGCCGGCGCGATCCAGATCGGTGTGCTCCTTGAGATAGAACAATTCGATGTCGCGACGGATGGCGATGGGGATGATGGCGTCGCAGACGTCGGTGAGTTCGCGAGTGGGGCGTCCGCAAGCGCCGCACGACGGGACAATGTGGGCGTCGAGGTGTCCGCAGTTAGGGCACTCGACAGCTCGAGCGGAATAGTTTTCGGTGAGGAAGATAGTCTGCACTTCCCCGGCTTCCAGTGCTCGCAGGACGCGGCGGAGGCCGGTGACACCGCGCCCGTTGGACTTGGCGAAGTCTACCGCTTCGCTGGCTTTCTTGGAGCCTCGTTCAGTGATCCATCGATTCAGGACGGCACCGGCGTGATCGCGAATCTCTTCATTCGAGACGCTGGCAACATCGGCTGAGAATCGGCCAATGAGGCGCTGTTTGACGTAAGGGTGGAGGTGGGATTCGAACTCGGGCCAGTTGGCATCCTGGCACCCGACGATGAGCCGCTCCCAGATGCCTTTCTCGAAGTCGGTCCGCAGTCGTTCGGAAACTGCCTTGAAGTGCTGGAGCGCTTCCTCGGACACTCGGCGTTCGGCATGGCCGCCTTCGTAGCCGTTGTAGCCTTGGCTTGAGGCGTTGCGCGAGAGCATGTGGACAATGGCTCCGCGTTCGCGCAGGTCGTCAAGGCGAAGATCGAAGAAACGGGCGCGCTGGCGGTCGACCATGGCAACGCAGAGCGCGGGTTGGGCTCCCAGCAAAGCTGCCAGCGGTTTCAACTGAAAGCGACGCTGGAGATAAATTTGGGTGGCTACGAGATGCGGGGGCAGTTCGTACTCCTTCCAGAAATTCTGAGCGGAGCAGGCGAAGACCGCTCTTCCCCGGGCATGGCCGCGCAGGTTCGTGGCCAGATCGAGGACGCGATCAAGGTCGGCGTGAACGGATCCGTTCTTGCCGGTAGCGCCGGCACTTTTCAGCGCCTGCTTCACGACATCTTTGGCGACGATCGCCTCGCGGCGATGGGAACGATCCTGGGGAGGATCGGGCTGAAAGTAAAAGCTCAGGGCGCACGCCCCTTTGGTTTCGCCCGCTTGAAAAGCCGCCAACTCACGGATTTCGTCCCGGGTCATCATCTCGACGCTCCTTAGTACTGAGATGCTTAGGTTCGAGTTTTGACTAAGAGTTCATGATGGAACTCGCTAGCTATGGAAGGCGCGCTGCGAACGCAGTCGCGCGCCCGTTGAACGGACTCGCGCACGGCCTCCAGATGCCGGCCGGTGATGGCGGCAATTTCGCCGAGGGAAAAGCCCTCGATACCGTAGAGGAGGAAAGCTTCGCGGTCGGTGCGGTCGGCGCCGCGGAGCGCGGCTTGCACCAAGGCAATCACCTCGTCGGAGTAGGCGGCCTGTTCCGGAGTGGACACGCGGCGATCGGGGATGACGCTTTCGCGAGTCCAACCCTCGTCGGGCTGATGGAATTGCAGCCCGGCTTCGTCGGAGGCTTCGACATTTTGCCGGCGGCGACTAGCTTCCAGATGGACGGGAGATTCCAGTTCATGAAGGCGCGTCGTCATCTCGTTCATGGCTTGCAGGGCAAGGCGGTACAGCCAGGGTTCGAGCGACAGTTTTTCCGGACGGTCGTGGTCGCCGAGAGCCCGGGCGATGACTTCGTCTACGACTTCGGGGGTGGAGAGAGCATCCTCGAGAATCTCCTCGTCGGCGCGGCGGAAGTAGAGTTCGCGGTCCACGAAACGTTCGAGACGGGAAAGATTCGCATTCACATAGGAGCCGATGTCGTCGGCGGAAATGGTAGGCAGCAAAACCGCTGCCAGCGTCTGCTCAAATGGAACGCCGGGTTCGGGAGATTCCTGTGGGCCTCCGCGCCAGCGACGCCATTTGTGACTGGAGCGGAGTAGTTCCTTATGCCGGCCGATCTGCTGGGTGAGTTCGTCAAAGGCAGCCTTAATGGCCGCGGTGGGGCTGGGAGCTTTCTTCTGGGCGGTCAGTTGACCCGACGGCAAGCGCAGATTCAAGGAGACGAGCGTTCCCTCGCGCGCCGAATTTTGATCGATGATGGCTTTCAGATGGACCAGTTCGGGCCGGAAGACCTGAAGGCGCTTCTGGATTTTCTCGATCTGGTGGCTGATTTCTTTTTCGATGCCGGGAGTCTTGTGGACCTTGTAACTGACGTGAACGTTCATTGTTCGAGCCTCGAACGCGGGAAGAAGAGCCCCGTGAAGCTGCGATCCCCAAAAACCATTGTACACCCGGTGGGAAGAGCGGAAGCGACGATTGCGGCAGGGGGCCCGCTCTGTCTTGCTAAACCATAAGCTGCGAGCTACGAGCCGCGAGCCACGCACAACCGGTTTGCCCGAAGCTCGTAGCTCGAAGCTCGCGGCTGCTATTTTACGTAGACGGAATCTCGCGTTAACTCCTTTGGCATCGCGACCGGGAACGGCGGGAACTCATGAGAGATGCCTTTGAATAACGGGACGGTAACCTCCGAGCGCTTGGTGCCGTCGTGCACGGCGATCTGGTGTCGTCGCGTCGAATAGCCCTCCCAAAGAGACACGCCGGCATAGGCGCCGTCCTTGCGCAGGATGTAGTAGGTCATGTCGATGAACTTGAGCTTGCTCATGTCGTTGTTGTAGTTGCGGGCGATGCGCTTGAGGGCGTCAAGGCCGGCTTCGAGCGGCGACATGTCGCGCCGCATGTTCTCGACGATGGTGTGCGCTCCGGCGACCTTGATGTTTTCTTCTCCGCTGCCGGTGGCGCCCGCGGAGCCCACGTCCTGGTCGGTGTAGCAACCGGCGCCGATGATTGGCGAATCGCCGCAGCGTCCGGCGAGTTTGAACGCGAGGCCGCTGGTGGTTGTGCAGCCGGAGATTTCACCTTTGTCGTTGAGAGCGGAGCAGTGGATGGTGCCGGTCGGTGGAAACAGAACACGCCGGACAGCGGCCATGCGGAATTCCGGTTCGATGCCCAACTGGGCGGCGTGCTCTTCGAGGCGTTGGATCCGTTGTTCCCAAAGTTCGGCTTGCGGTGAGGTCGAAGGCGGCTTCCATTGCGGGTCGGCCAATCCTGGTCCCCACCAGTCGGTCGAGTGATGCTCTTTCCATAGCAGCCAGATTTTGCGTGAGCGTTCGGTCAGCAGATTTTCACGCGGGAAGCCCACGGCGACGGCGAATCGTTCGGCGCCTTCGCCGACGAGCATCACGTGGCCGGTGTGCTCCATGACGGCTTTGGACACGAGCGAAACATTCTTGATGTTACGGACGCCGCCCACGGATCCGGCGCGGCGCGTGGGCCCGTGCATGCAGCAGGCGTCGAGTTCGACCACTCCCTCTTCGTTAGGAAGGCCGCCGAGTCCGACGCTATCGTCGTTCGGATCGTCTTCCGGGCCCTTCACAACGCGGATAGCTGCGTCGAGCGTGTCGCCACCGTTTTTCAGGAAAGCGAAGGCGGCATCGAGGTAATTGACGCCATTGTTGGCGCAGACGATGATCGGCCGCTTGGCCGTGCCAAAAGGTTCGGCGGGGCGGGGAGCATCGTTGTTAGCTTTGTCTTTAACTTTGTCTTGCGCGCTCAGATCTTGCGCATTCAGACCAGTGGCCACCGATGCCGCGATTGCGGAACCTAGAAATCCACGACGGCTTATGGACATCAATTCTCCGTGCTTAGGAAACGGCGAGAAGGATAACACGAGAGCGATCTGATCTGGCGCGGACGGGCCGCGTTCAGACCCCAACCACCTGCAGCAGGCGGGCTACGCCTTCGCGAAAATCGGCTGGTTCGGTGATCAAGCTCAGCACGAGATGGCCTTCGTTTGGAAAATCGTAGAAGTGTCCGGGATGGACGCTCACACTCGCCTTGCGCAACAAGCGGATCGCGAGATCTTCGTCACTCTCGATGGCGGGGACGCGAAGCACAACGTACCACCCGCCCTCGACCAGCAATCTTGTGCAGGAGGGACGGCCTGCGAGTTGGCCATCGAGTTCCGCGAGATTCACGCGCAAACGATCAAGAAGAATCGGCTGGATCTGTTTGCGCTGATCGAGCAGCACCGGCGCGGCCAGTTGGACCGGAGCGTTCATGGAAAGATACGTGTCGGCGATGATTTCGAGGCGCGCTCCTGCTCCCGTGACCATTTCTTTCGGGCCGCTCGTGGCCACCCAGGCAAGTTTCATCTGCGGAAGAGCGGAAATCTTGGAAACTCCGCTGAGAGTGAATGTGAGCGTGTCGGCGTTGGTGACAAAACTGGGACGCGGCGCGCCGTCGTGCGAATAATCGAGAAACACTTCATCCACAATCAGCGCCAGCCCGTAGTCACGGCAGAAAGCGTTGAGCGCCGCGGTTTCCGAAGCAGAGACGTAGGAACCTGTTGGGTTGTTGGGATGGACGAGAATCACGGCTCGCGACCGGGCGGTGGCTGCTTTGTAGAGTGAATCGAAATCGATTTGCCAACCGTGATCGTAGAGCAGTGGATACGGAACGAGTTTAACGTCGGCGAGATCGGCGAGAAACTCGAACAGCGGGTAGCTCGGTTTGGGTACAAGGATCTCGTCGGCGGGATTGCAGAGCAGACGAAAGACATACGAGTACGCTTCGCTGGTGCTGGTGGTCAGAATCAGGCGTTCGGGGTCAAGATCGAAAACCTCGTGCGACTCGCGATAGTAGCGGCACACGGCTTGGCGCGCTTCGAGCAGGCCTCGAGGCTGGGGGTCGTAGTCCATCGCTTCAGGATTGGCCAGCGCGGCGAGCACGATTTCAGGATCGGGACGGACGCCAGCTTCCGTTGGGTTCGAGACAGTCAGATCCAGAATTTCCTGTCCCGAAGCGCGCGCTTCCTCGATCGCGCGCGTGAGGGCGTTCGGACTGAGCCTCCAGTTTGTGCGGTGGGAGAACATAAATTCCAACGCCTGCTAAATGGTGATGACGACGAATCACTATTTCAAGACGCGGGCACCGGCATCGCCGCCACCATCTATTTCGCAAACGCTTCCTTGTTGACCACGTAGGGCATCTTGGTAACATCGCCGCCGTAGTTCCCTTCCAGCACATCGATCAACCCCTGCACACACCGTCCAGCCATGCCTTTATTGGGATCGGATGACAAGCGGGTAATGCGTGCGGCGCTGGCGAAATGGGGCAGGAGGCGGCAGCGGTCGGCGATTGCGGGATCGCGCAGCGGCGAATCGGCAGGCAGAGGCTCTTCCTCGTAAACATCGAGAGCGGCGCCGGCGATCCAGTTCTCGCGCAAAGCATGGGCCAGGGCCATTTCGTCCACTACCGGACCACGCGACGTGTTGATGACCATGGCGGTGGGCTTCATCATGCGCAGCGTGGTTTCGTTGATCAGGTGATAAGTCGGCGTGGCGCTCTCGCCCTCGCGCACCAGGGGAACGTGCAGGCTGATGAAATCCGCGGCACACAACGCTTCGTGCAATGTGGTGTAACGGATTGAGGTCTTCTCGCGGCTGATGCCGCGCTGGAAGCGCAGATCCTTCATCTCCTGGATGGCTTGGATGTAGTCGTGGCTCTCAAAGGTCGG
Organism: Terriglobales bacterium; assembly: GCA_050018355.1. Lineage (GTDB taxonomy): Bacteria > Acidobacteriota > Terriglobia > Terriglobales > Acidobacteriaceae > Acidiflorens. The sequence goes on from JBEKAF010000010.1 coordinate 29,693, forward strand.
ATCAAAGCACAGGATGTTCATGTCGAATCCGGTGCACTTTTTGATCAAGGCAAGGCCTATACGCCCGGTGCCGATGATGGCGACGGTTTTTCCGGTGACTTCGTCGCCCAGAAATGGAAGGTAGGGATGCCAATAGCTCCAGCGATTTTCGCGCGTCAGGTGTTCGGCGGACCAGAGTTTGCGGGCGAGCGCGCCCATCAGGAAGAAGGCGAACTCTGCGGTCGCTTCGGTAAGGACGTCGGCGGTATGAGTGAATGGGACTTTGTACTTGTTGGCATCGGCGCGGTTGATGTTGTCAAATCCTACGGCGAACTGCGCGACCACTCTGAGGGTACCTTCTCCGGCAGCGAACACCTCGGCGTCGATCGGATCGCGCAGCGTGGTGATCAGGCCAGACACGCCGGACTTCACCTTTTCGACGATCAAGCTTTTCGGCGGGGCTTCGGGGTGGGGATAGACTTCCAGGTCGTATCCCTTGTGGTCAAGAATGTTGAGGGCGTCTCCAATGTCGCACGTGGCAAAAACGCGGATTCTCTGGCTCATGGGGTTCGAACAGTGTATCGCAGGCCGGAACTTGTCGGTGGAGCGCCGGGCGTCTCCGCCCGGCTGGACGGGCGAGACGCCCGTCGCTCCATCGTCTAATGTCTATGCTTCGCTTCTTTCCGGGCGTCGAGCGGCGGACGCTGCCTGCGCATGATGACGGACATCGGCTCCCAGAACCCAGAAGATGACGTCCTCGGAAATGTTGGTGGCGTGGTCCGCGACCCGTTCTAGATTGCGCGCTACCAAGAGCGCATCTAGAGCCTGCTGAGTCACTTGCGGCTCTTCGTTCATCTTTCGCACGAGCACGATAAAAGCTTCGTCGCGCATCCGGTCGACGACGTGATCCATTTCCAGCACGGCCTGGGCGAGTTCGGCTTTGCCTTCCACGAACGACTCCAGGGCGCGCCGCACCATGGCGCTGACGGCGGTGGCCATGCGAGGGATATCAACGGGCAACTCGACCGCCGGCAATTCAATCAGGTCCATGACGCGCTCGGCAATGTTTACCGCCTGATCGCCCACACGCTCGAGGTCGGCGTTGATCTTGGTTACCGCGAGAATAAAGCGCAGATCAGTGGCCGCGGGCTGCTGAGTGGCGAGGATGTCGAAGGCGAGTTCATCGATCTCGCGCTCGGCGGCGTTGATGAGGCTCTCGTTTTCGAGGACAAGCTGGCAGCGGGTGAGATCGCGTTCGGTGTACGCCTGGCAGGCGCGATCAACCGCCAGTTCCGCGAGACCGCCCATGCGGAGCAGTTTCTCCCGGAGGTCCTCCATCTGCTGCTGAAAGCGCGTGCGCATTATCCGAACCTGCCTGTGACGTAGTCTTCCGTCCGTTTGTCGGAAGGATTTGTGAATATTTTCTCAGTCTTGTCGAACTCGATCATCTTGCCGAGCAGGAAAAACCCGGTGAACTCCGCCACCCGGGCGGCCTGCTGCATATTATGCGTCACAATCACGATCGTGTATTGCTCTTTTAATTGAAAAATCAGCTCCTCGATCTTGCCGGTGGAGATCGGGTCGAGCGCCGAGCAGGGTTCATCCATGAGCAGAACTTCCGGTTGAACGGCGAGGGCGCGGGCGATGCACAACCGCTGCTGCTGACCGCCGGAGAGGCTGGCGCCGGACTTCTTGTGGAGAGAGTCTTGTACTTCGTCCCACAGCGCGGCGCTTTGCAGAGATTTCTCGACGATCTCATCCAGTTGTTTGCGATTGCGAAAACCGTTCAGCTTGAGCCCGGCGGCCACGTTGTCATAGATGGACATGGTCGGGAACGGATTCGCCTTCTGGAACACCATGCCCACGCGGCGGCGCAATTGAGTGGCCGAGGTTCCGTCATAAACACTGAGATCGCCGATGTGCACCTTGCCCTCGACCCGCGCCTCGGGAATGGTTTCGTGCATGCGGTTCAGACAGCGAATGAACGTGGATTTCCCACAGCCCGAAGGACCGATGAGCGCGGTCGCGTGGTTGGCGAGCACGGTGATGTTGACGTCGAACAAGGCCTGCGTCTTGCCGTAAAACGCATTCAGTTGCTCGACTGTGATTCCGACGCCCATTGCTGGTTAAGCTCCTGCCCTGGTTCTGCTGCTAAAGTTAAGCTCCTGCTAACGTTCCGTGCCGTACAGCAATGCGAACCGCGGCGACCGCGGCGACGATGAGGATAATCAAGACCAGCGCGCCCGCCCATGCCTGCCGGTGCCATTCATCGAAAGGCGAGATGGCATAGGTAAAAATTTGCAGCGACAGGGCCGCGGTCGGCTGGTCCGTCTTCCAGTTCCAGTACTGGTTTCCAAATGCGGTGAACAGCAGCGGCGCGGTTTCTCCGGCAACGCGGGCGAAGGCCAGCATAACGCCGGTGATGACTCCGGAAGTGGCCGTGCGCAGAGTAATCGAGAGCGTGGTGCGCCAGCGGGAAACGCCCAGCCCGTAAGCGGCTTCGCGGATGGCCTGCGGAACCAGGAGCAGCATCTGCTCGGTGGTACGCGCGATGGTCGGAACCATCATTATCGCGAGCGCGACGCCACCGGCCAGCGCCGAGAAGTGTTTCTGGCGCATCACGACGAGCCCGTAGGCCACAATGCCGATCACGATGGAAGGCACACCGTTCAGGACATCGGAGATAAAGCGCACGATATCGCCATAGCGGTTTCGGCCGTATTCGGAGAGAAAGATGCCCGCGCCAATGCCGAGCGGCACGCCGAGCAGACTGGCGATGGCAAGAATGACCATCGAGCCAACGATGGCGTTCGCCATGCCGCCGCCGGGCTCGCCTACCGGCTTCGGAGTCTGGGTCAGGAAGGCAAGATTGATCGAGCCGATGCCCTTATAGACCAGATAGGCAAAAATGGCGAAGAGCGGCAAAAGCACGAGAGCGACCGTGAGTACAGCGACGCCGGTCATCGCGTGGTCCATCACCCGCCGCCGCAAGCTGATGGGCGGAACCATGAACTGAGGAACCAAGCCCGCTGCCGAATTGGAGTTCGTATCAGGCAATGCTTCTCGCCGGTTGGCCTCGAGTAACGCTCCACACCATGAGCCGCGCAAGCGCGTTGACCACAATGGTGACAAAGAACAGCGCCAAGCCAATCTCGATCAACGCCGAAAGATACAGGTCGCCGGTCGCTTCGGTGAATTCGTTGGCGAGCACGCTGGCCATTGTGTATCCGGGAGCAAACAGCGACTTGGCAATCTCCGGACGGTTGCCGATCACCATGGTGACCGCCATGGTTTCGCCGAGCGCGCGGCCCAGGCCCAAAATGATGGCGCCCACGATTCCGGCCCGAGCGTTGCGCAGTACACCCATGCGGATCATTTCCCAGCGCGTTGCCCCCAGCGCCAGCACCGCTTCACGCTGGTGCTGAGGAACGACAGTGAGCACTTCGCGGGTGATCGACGAGATGATGGGGATGATCATGATCGCCAGAATCACGCCAGCGGCCAGCATGCCGATGCCGTAGGGGGGTCCAGTGAACAGGCCCGTCCAACCGAGCGTATTGGCAAGAAACGGCTGGACATATTCGCGAAGTACCGGCACCAAAACGAAGATTGCCCAAAGTCCGTAGACCACACTGGGAATGGCGGCCAGAAGTTCGGTGGTAAAAGAAAGAATTCCGCGCAGCCCGACCGGGCACATCTCGGTAATGAAGACAGCTACGCCGATAGACAGCGGCACGGCGATAACGAGCGCAAGCAGCGAGGACACGATCGTGCCGTACATGAACGGCAGCGCGCCGTACTGATCCGACACCGGATTCCAATCCGATTGGCCAAAGAACTTCCAGCCAAAAGCATGCCAGGAGAGCTCGGAGCCCACTACCAGTTGGTAAACGATCAAGCCGAGCAGTGCAACCACCGCCAAACCGCAAAGGCGCATTGCCCAGCCAAAAAAAACGTCGGGGATTTCGCTGACCTTCCCTTGCAACAGCGGCGTCGTTCTGGCTTCAACTTTCAGGGCGGCCTTCGACCCCCGCTCCGGTTCAGGAGCGTTGAAACGCGGCCGGGGCAGGGCTTGATTAGACATTCCGTGCTGAGGCTATCAGAGGGTTGTTACAAATCGGTTAAAAAGCGGATCTAAAGCCATTATTCGGTAAAGGGAAAATTCTCCCTTGCTGACAGATAGGCTGCGGGCTACGAGCTTCGAGCACACGGTTTGCGCGCAGCTCGCAGCTCGTAGCTCGCAGCTGCCCTTGCGCCACGCGGCCCGGTTGTGAGAAGACTGATCGTTACTTCTATGCCCACCTTTGCCGCCATCGACATCGGATCGAATTCTGTCCGCCTGAAAATTGCGCGCCTGCAAGCCGGGCGCCTGAAAGAAATCCACGAAGACCGCGAAGTCACTCGGTTGGGTGACGGCGTCTTCAGTGGCGGACTGCTTTCGCCCGAGGCGATGTCGGAAACGGTGCGCGTGTTGCGGCGCTTCAATCGTGCCATTCAGGAATGCGGGACGGATTCGGTGAAGGTGGTGGCAACGGCAGCGCTGCGCGATGCCCGCAATTCACGCACATTTCTGGAGTGGGTGCGCTCGACGACGGGCTGGACGATCGAGATCGTTTCCGGACTGGAAGAGGCACGCCTCATTCACCTCGGCATGGTCTCCGCTGGCCGCTTGGGCGCCCGCAGCGTTCTGCTGCTGGACCTGGGCGGCGGCAGCTGCGAGCTCACCCTTTCGCGCGAGGGACAACTCCGGGACACGGTGAGCTTGCCGCTCGGGGCCGTGCGCCTGACCGGCGAATTCCTCCAGCACGATCCGCCGCGCAAGAGCGAACTGAAGCGCCTCCAGGGATTTGTGGCGCAGGAGATTGCCCGCATTCAAGATCGGATCAAATCCGCACGTGTGGGCGCAGTGATCGCCACCTCCGGCACGGCCGCCGCACTGGTGGCCGTCGCCAGCCACCTGGCGCGCCCCAGGAAGCGCCGGCCGGCGACTTACGCTACACGCGAGATGATACGCCGCATTGCCAAACAGATTACGCGCCAAACCTTGGAGCAGCGACGGAAGGTCCCCGGGATCGGTCCGCGCCGCGCGGAAATCATTTGTGCCGGCGCGGTGGTGTTCGCGGAATTGCTCGAGCGATGCCATCTCGCCGGTTTTCGCTACTCGGCGCTGGGGCTGCGCGATGGCATCCTGGCCCAGATGGCGGCGGAATACGATCGCAGCACGAGATCGGGCCGAGCGATTGAATCGGAACGGTGGGAGTCGATCAAGCGCGCCGTAGAGCATTACCGCGTCGACCTGCATCATGCGTTGCACGTGCGCGACGCAGCATTGCTGATGTTCTCCTCGCTGAAATCGGTGCACCAGCTTCCGGTGGAGTATCGCGAATGGCTTTCGGCCGCGGCCATGCTGTACGAGGTGGGCGACTACGTGAACCGCAACGGACACCACCGCCACACCTACTACATCATCGCGAACTCGGAAATTCTGGGATACACGCCACAACAGCGGCGGATCATTGGCTCGATCGCGCGCTACCTGGGAAAGTCGCGGCCCACGCCTGGAGACGGCCCAATGAGTGCCTTGAGCCCCGAGGAGCAGGAAAATGTGGAGAAAGCCTCGGTACTGCTTCGCATCGCGCGGGCTTTGAATATGGGGAGGAGCCAATCCGTGGGAAAGGTTGGGGTTTCGGCGCGCAACGGCAGAGTCTCAATGAAACTGACTCCACGCGGAAAGGCAAGCGTGGACCTGGAGGTATGGTCGATTGAGAAGGACCGATCCTACTTCCGCGAAGTCTTCGGGCGCGAACTTTCCGTCGCCGCGGCGTGAAGCGTGCGCAGGATGCGGGGCGTGATGCACCAGCTCAGGGACCCGGAATTGCGCCGCATTTCGACTTTGGCCACGGCCCCTTTCTTAAGCTCAACCACGGCTTCGCATCCACTGTCGCCGATCACGCGTCCGAGAAATTCGCGCAGGTTCGGATTGTGCCCTACCAGAAGCATGGAATCCTGAGCGGCGTACTTTTCCAGCATCTTCTGAAAATCCGTGAAGTTCGCCTGCGGACGGAGCGCGTTCTCGATCACCAGTTTGCCTTCGTGCCCCATTTCGTTGCCCACCAAAGCTGCGGTTTGCGTGGATCGTTTTAGCGGGCTGGAGACGATGATTTCCACCTGCACGCCCAGCGAGGCCAGGGCGCGGCCGATATATCCGCATTGCTCGATGCCGTCTTTATCGAGGCCGCGCTTTTCGTCCTTCTTCGCGGTGCTCAACTGTTGCCCGGCGCTGGCGTGGCGCAAAAAATAGAGAAACATTTCGGAGTGACTATTCCTTTCCGATCAAAGCTCGTCCGATAAAAGCCCGAGAGGAGCGCCGCGGGACGGAAACGGGAATCTCCTCTGGCGTCTTGACGCCTTCCGCCAGGCCGATGAGAAAATCCTGAGCGCTAAAAGCGTTAGGGCCTCGGGGAGGTCTCTTGCTGCGCCCGCGTGGCGATTGCCACGGGCGCAGGTAGCGGCCGTCGCTTTGCAGAAGTCTTGCTTTCACATTGTCGGCGAGGTACGCGGCCAGAATCTCATGCACCACGCGGTCGCGCAGCAACGGGTTCTTGAGCGGGAACAGGACTTCGACGCGCTCGTGCAGGTTGCGATTCATCCAATCGGCGCTGCCGAGGTAGACTTCCGGCTCGCCGCCGTTCTCGAAGTAATAGATGCGGCTGTGCTCCAGGAACCGGCCCAGAATGCTGCGCACGCGGATGCGGTCGCTGAGGCCACGGATCCCCGGCCGCAGCGCGCACATACCCCGCACCAGCAACTCAATGTCCACTCCGGCCTGCGAAGCCCGGTACAGCGACTGGACAACATTTTTCTCGAGAAGGGCGTTCATCTTAGCGATAATGCGCGCCGGACGCCCCAGGCGAGCATGCTCGGCCTCGCGCTCAATCAGGCGCATACACTTTTCGGCCAAATCCAGAGGCGCCACCAGCAACGGCCCGTAGCTGGGATGCTCAGCGTAGGCAGTCAGAAAACTGAAAACATCGTGCACCGCGCTGGTGATCTCCGGGTCGGCAGTGAGCAGGCTGAGATCGGTATAGATTCGGGCCGTGGTCGCGTTGTAGTTTCCGGTGCCCAGGTGCGCGTACTGGCGGGTTACGCCATCGGGATCGCGCCGCACCAGCAAAGAAAGCTTGCAGTGCGTCTTCAGACCCACCAGCCCGTGAAAGACCTGCACGCCGGCATCTTCCAAATCGCGCGCCCAGCGGATGTTCGACGCTTCATCGAAGCGCGCTTTCAGTTCCACGACGGCGGTGACCTCCTTGTGTGCCGCGGCCGCCATCAGAGACGAAACAATCGGCGAATGCTCGCTGGTCCGGTAAAGGGTCTGCTTGATGGAGAGCACGCGCTCGTCTTCGGCGGCCGACTGAATGAAGGATAGGACTGCATCGTAAGAATCGTAGGGATGGTGCAGCAGAATGTCGTGGCGGCGCAACTCTTCGAACAGATCGCGGGACTTAGCGGTCAGGCGCAACTCCCGCGGCACATAGGGGCGGTACTTCAAGTCCGGGCGCGCCGCTGCGTCGTAAATATTGAACAGCCGCGAAAGATTTACCGGGCCGTTGACCGGGAAAATCTGCCAGGGATCAAGCTCGAACACCGTGCCCAGGCGCTCGATGATCTCGGGGTCGGCCTCGGACTCGATCTCCATCCGCACCGCGTCTCCCTTGCGGCGGTTGTGCAATTCAGCGCGCACGGATTCCAGCAGACTGCGCGATTCTTCTTCCTGCAGGTAGAGGTTGCTGTTGCGGGTGACGCGGAAGGCCGAGGAAGAAACGATGTCGTAGCCCTTATACATCCGCGCGGCATGATGGACGACCAGGTCGGCAAGAAAAATGAAATCGATGGTCCCCTGGGACGGCAGGCGGACCAGTCGCGGAAGCGCCCGCGGAACGGTTACAACTCCGGTATAGGTGAGCGAGGAGCGGCGGCGACGCCGCAGCAACAGGGCCACGCACAGCGCCTTGTTGATCACACGAGGAAACGGGTGTGCCGGGTCCACCGTTACCGGGGTGAGCAGCGGATCGAGCTCCCGTTCGCAGTAGTCGTCCACGAACGCCAATGCCGCCTCATCCAGTTCGTCGATGCCGAGGACGCGAATCCCCTGCTCCGTCAGTTCTGGCCGCAGGCGCTCGTTCCAGCATGAATATTGTTCTTCGACGAACTCGTGAGTCGTGTCTTTGATCAGTTCCCGCTCCTCCACCATGGTGAGCCCGTCGGGAGTGGTGGAGTTGTGGCCATCTTCGAGTTGCTGTAACAGGCCGCCGACCCGCACCTCAAAGAATTCGTCCAGATTGCTGGCGGAGATGGCCAGAAATTTCACGCGTTCGAGCAGCGGATTGCGGAGATCCCCAGCTTCTTCGAGCACGCGCCAATTAAATTTCAGCCACGATGCTTCGCGGTTCAGAAGTGGGGCGCGATTCCTCAGAGTTTGCCGAACCATGTTCGTCCAACTATGTTCGTCGAACCATATCGTCAAAGTGGAACGTCTATTGCTTTTCAGGAGGCGTCTTCGTGCGCCGGGTAATGATGAACCGCACTTCGGTCCCGTTGGGCCGCATCGCAACCAAGATCCTGCAAGGCATCCGACCCAAAATAGTATACCAAGCTGGCTGCGAGCTACGGGCTTCGAGCTGCGAGCAAACAGATGTTGGGGTGTGCTCGCAGCTCGTGGCGCGTAGCTCGAAGCTTATAGGAAAAGGGCGCCGGTTTGCCGCTGGCGGCGATTCTGAAGGGCAGGCGCCCGCCAGAAAGTTGAGAGGCCGTTAAACCTGGTGGTCCCGCGTCAGACGGTGACGCGGGACCATTTGCGGTCTTACGGCAAGTAGTAGCGGAACGACGTGAAGACCATCCCGTCGAGCCCTTCCGGCGAGAGTACTCCTGGTGCGGTGGCGGAGGCGGCGCCAGACCAGGTCTGACGAGTCACATAGGAGTACTGCGTGCCGAACCGGAACCTGCCCTTGGGACCGTTGTAGAAGCTGTACCAGAAGCCGGCCGTACCCTCAATTACAGCCCGCGTGTCTGCGGTGCAGGTGGGATAAGCGAGAGCAGTAGGAGTAAAGCCGCCGTTCCCGGTAGGAAGCAATTCGGTGGAGCAACCCGCATTGCTAAAGTAGGGCGATCCGTAGCCGACGTATTGCCCTGCCCCTTTATTCCCGAGACGATCGAAGTCATACGTCCGGGCCGCGTACTCCGCACCGGTGTAGGCGTAGAGGTCGAGTTTCTTGCCGTGCCACTCCAGACTGGTCAAACCCTGGAGGCCCTTGATCAGATGAATCGTTCCGTCGGCATGAATGGAAAGATCGGAGAGCTGGGATGCGCCGTAACGGCCGACTCCACTGCCACCGAAGCCATGTAAGCCAAAAACGACGTGCTTGTGGGCGAAGGTCCAGCGGGCATTGGCACCAAATCCTCCACCTTCTTTCGAGGCGTTATAGGCTCCAGCAACGCTGGCTCCCGTGACACCGTTGCAGACAGTGCTGCTGCTGGCTACCTCGCCGCAAGGAAATACACGGTCCGTGAATCGGTCGACCAGGCCGAAGACTTCGTAGTGCCCAAAGCCGGGATCAAAGGCGACTTTGGCGATGATATCGGGCGCAGGATTGGCCGTGTAGTTGGAGGTTGCGTTGTAGCTATTGCTGGCGCCCGCCTCGCCGAGCAGAAAATTGGCCGCGTTGCCGTGCGTGGTGAGCGTGCCCTGCGCGTTTTCCATGGCGACAGCAACCGACAATTTATCGCCGAAGTCCTTGGTTAAGCGAATCCCATACTGGCGCGCGAAAGTGAACCCGACGTTGTAACCCGGGTCGATCGTACTGGGCCGGGCATCGTTGACTTTGCCCAAGTCGTCGCTGGGGGCGATTCCCGCCTTGCCCTCGGTCACCAGGCTCCACATCTGGCCGCCGAGGAATTTCCAGCCATTGTCAAACTTAGCTTGGCCCCACGCCTGGCGGAGACGGAGAGTGTAGCTGTTGGTCTGGGTGGCGGTGGAGGTGACGCCCGCAGAGAGAAAGTCACCCGATATGTAGCTGGAAAGTTCCACATTTTTCAAGCGGCCCTCGACAAAGAGCGTAGGCCGCGATTGGCGGGCGGAGCCGAAGAACTCCGACAGATTGCTCTGTGAAGCGCCGGGCATGGTGAGCGAATTGAAGGGAGTCGTAAGATCAGCTCCCAGCTCTCGCGAACGCCGCACAAATTCGGCTGCCACAAAGGCGCTCGTTGTAAAGCTGATTCCTTTGTAGTGAATCGACAGCGGGTTCTGCAGCGTCGAGTCGATGGTCTTCTGTGTCTCCTGCACCGTCAGCGCGGTGTTGGTGAAGTTCGTCTTGAGGTCGGCGACGTCGCCTTTCAACTCACCCACCGTCTGCTGCTGTTGGCTGGCCTGGGCTTGAGCTGCAGCGGCCTTGCTGCTAGCGTCGGCTGCTGCCTGTTGCGCTTGCTGGAACTGCTGGCTGGTCTGCTGGAGTTGCTGGTTGGTCTGTTGCAGTTGTTGCGACAGGGCCTTGATTTGTTCCTGTTGCGCCGCCACCGCGTCTTTCAAAGCTTGCACGTCCGCATTAACGGGTTTGCTCACCTTTTTCTTGGGTGCGGCTGTCTGAGCCTGCAGCACAGACACCAATAGGAGGACGATACTTAGTTTGATAACCGCTTTCATTTTTTCTCCTTTTGCTAGAATCTGCGGCTCCGGCTGACTGGCCCGAGGCCGCAATAATCCCTATAATCATACTAGACTAACTTGTATTTGCGAGCAATTCCCCTGCCAGTTCTCTCCCCACAAGAACTGGCCGGAAAAACAAGGACTTTCAGCTGTTTGGAGCCGCGAAAGGTGCGTCGAGGAGGCCTATGTGCGCAAAGTTTTTCCTTCGCTTACGGGCACACTTCTCCCCCGGAAGGCAAAACGCCACAGCCGTTGCCGTGCTTTAGTGGATCTGCTTGATGGCCGCTTTGACTTTCTCCACCACGTTCTCGGGTAGCGGCGCGTAGCTGAGTTGGTTCGTCATCTTCTGGCCGTCGTTGACCATCCAGTCTAGAAAATCGGCGATGATCTTCCCTTTCTTCGGGTCCTTGGCCTGCACGGGAATCAGTAGCCAGGTGAAGCTGGAGATGGGGTATGCCGTCTTGCCGGGGGCGTTCGTAATGGAAACGCGAAAATCGGCGGGCATTGCTTTCGCCGATGCAGCCGCTTCGGTCACTCCATCCAGCGTAGCTTTCACGAAATTGCCGGCGGCGTTCTTGACCGATCCGTACGTGATTTTGTTCTCCACGGCATAGATCAGTTCGACGTAGCCGATCGATCCCTGCAACTGCCGGATCTGTCCGGCAACACCTTCGTTACCCTTACCGCCCATCCCGATCTGCCACTTGACCGATGTTCCCTTCCCGACGGTATTGGCCCAATCTTTGCTGATCTTGGAGAGATAGTCAGTGAAGATGAACGTGGTTCCGCTGCCCTCGGAACGGTAGATCACGATGATCGGCTGGTCGGGAAACTTGACACCGGGATTGGCCTGAGTAATGCCGGGATCATTCCACTTCTGGATCTTCCCGAGATAGATGCCGGCCAGGGCTTCGGGAGTGAACTTGATTTCCCCGCTGACCCCCGGGACGTTGTAGGCGGGCACAACCGCACCCAGCACAGTGGGAATGAGCAGGATCTTGGTTTTAGCCTCCTTCAGTTGTTCGTCGGACATGGGGTAATCGCTTGCTCCGAAATCGACGGTGCCATTCAAGACTTGGCGGATGCCGCCGCCGCTGCCGATCGATTGATAGTTGATCTGCACATCCGGGTGGAGTTTGTTGTATTCGCTGAACCACTTGGAATACACGGGATACGGGAAGGTGGCGCCCGCTCCATTCAACGTGGTCTGCCCCATGAGCGGCAGCGTCAGTACAAGACCTGCCAACAGCAGCGCGATGCGACGGTTCACTAGACGAGTCCTCCTCGTACTTAATTTAGGTGTGCAATTTTGTTTTATGGGCGAAGTATTAAAGGAAGGTTACAACGGGGTGAATTTCTGATGAACGTACTTGTTTTCCAAGTACTTAGCGGCTGCCGTTTTGGTCGAGTCGCGTCAGTTCCCGGCCAAAAAGAGTGTTGTCGGGGAAGTCTCGTTGCAGCGCCAGCAGGAGCTCGCGAGCGCGCGGCAAGTCTTTCTCGCGAACGTAGGCGATGGCCAGCAGGATGCGCGCGAATGGGGCGAGCAGATGGCCTTGCGCTGCGGTCGTCTGGAGTTCGGCGATGCCGCCAGCCTTATCCCCCGCAACGCCCCCGAGGCGTAGGATCCAGCGCACCGGAGCGGCCATCGATCCAATGATGTATCGGCTGACGCCGCCAGCCAGGTGAGCGTCGTAGCAACTAGGATCAGCCGCGAGAAGTTGCTTGGCCCAAGCCGTTGCCTCCTTGGTGTAATGAAGCGACGCCAAATTGCGCTTTTCGATGAGCGCGGCGAAGTCGGAGCGCAAGCCGGCGGCAAACGTCATCGCCAGAAGCGCGTCGCGGTCCCGAGAGTCGCGGCTCAGCCTGGACTTCGCCAAGTCTTCAGCGCGGCTAAGCTGCTGCTCGAAACGTGCGCGTTGTCCCGGGTCGGCTTCATACTTCTTCCGCGCGCCGAAGATCGAGTCGTCCTCATAGAACTGCGCTTCCAGCACGCCGAGGCGATTGAATTCGGAAAACAAGATGCCAGCCGCCTCGCTCGCCGGCCCCATGGGATTCTCAGGGTTCAGTTTTTCCCACGACTCGAATTCCTTTTGTGCGCCGGTAAAATCCAGATCGTAGAGCCGTCGAAATCCGGGATTGAGCCCCGCCGAGGACAGATCGGCAACCGCCCGGCGAGCAGTCATCAGCAGCACGAGAGTGGCAGTGGCTAAGACTGCGACCTGGATCCTTTTCGCACGAGGGCCAAGCCGGAGCAAAAAATTAATGACGCGGCATCTTGACATGCTTTGAATTAGATGCGCCTTTCCCGCGTTTCGATGGAAATCGAGCACAAATCCGCATCTTCTGGCAAACTTCTTGACGGTGAGGACGACTCTCTGTGAGCGATGATCTTCGTTATACGCCGGGCTGGCCCGGAATCGAACCCCGTTGGACTTCGAGCGCCAAGACGGGCGTAGGCACGGCGCTGAACCTCCACAGCCGGGTTTGGTTCACGCTCAGTCATGGCATTCTCAATGAGATTTATTTTCCCCGGGTGGACCAAGCCTGCACCCGCGACTTTGGCCTGATTGTCACCGACGGTCGTGGGTTCTTCTCGGAAGAGAAACGCCATTGTACCTTCCGCAACCTTCCGATCGAACCAGGAGTGCCTGCCTACGAACTGACCAATACGTGCATGCAGGGCCGGTACCGGATCGAAAAAGAAGTGCTGACCGATCCCTTGCGAAACGTGGTGTTGCAGAAAATTCGCTTTGTGCCGCTCCAGGGAAATCTGCGCGACTACCGTGTGTATGCACTGTTGGCTTCGCACCTGGCTAATTTCGGACATGGCAACACCGGCTGGGCGGGCGATTACAAAGGGAAGCCGATGCTTTTTGCCCAGCGCGATTCCTGCGCGCTCGCCCTGGCCTGCTCCGCGCCCTTGCCAAAACGTTCCGTCGGGTTTGTCGGCGTATCGGACGGCTGGCAGGACCTGTCGCAACATTTCCAGATGACGTGGGAGTACGACCGCGCGGAAAACGGAAACGTCGCGCTGACGGCTGAAATTGATCTGGCTGCCTGCAACGGCGAGTTCATCCTCGCGCTCGGCTTTGGCGCAATCTGGGCGGAAGCCGGTCAGCAAGCCATCTCTTCCCTGCTCACTTCTTATGAAACGATCCGCAAGGATTACGTCTTGCACTGGCAGAACTGGCAGCGGACACTGAAGAAGCTCGACGAGAAGCCGCGGGAAAGGGATTTGTACCGGGCCAGCATGGCGGTTCTGCGCACGCACGAATCCAAGGACTTCCTCGGCGGCATCATCGCCAGCCTCTCCATCCCCTGGGGCTTCAACAAGGGCGACGAAGACCTGGGTGGTTACCACCTTGTCTGGCCGCGCGATCTGGTCGAGAATGCCGGCGGATTGCTGGCAGCGGGCGCTCACGACGACGCTCTGCGCGTGTTGCATTACCTTGAGGCTACCCAGGAAGCCGACGGACACTGGGCGCAGAACATGTGGTTGGACGGGCGTCCGTACTGGAGCGGCTCGCAGATGGATGAGACCGCCTTTCCGATTCTGCTCGTCGATCTGCTGCGCCGCGAATCGCCCCGCTGCTTCGGTGAGAGCCATCGCTGGTGGCCGATGGTGCGCAAAGCAGCGGCCTTCGTTGTCGCCAACGGCCCGGTTACGCAGCAGGACCGATGGGAAGAGGAAGGCGGCTATTCGCCGTTCACCCTGGCAGCCGAAGTCTCTGCCCTGCTGATTGCCGCCGACCTCGCGCAGGCGATGGGCCAGTCGCAGCCCGCCGAATTTCTGCGCCAGATGGCCGACACATGGAACGACAACATCGAACGCTGGACGTACGCTGTGAACAGCGATCTCGCCCGGCAGGTCGGAGTCGAAGGTTACTACGTGCGCATCACGCCTGCGGACGCAGACGGAGCCGCTTCGCCCCTGCAGGGATTCGTTCCAATCAAGAATCGTGCCATCGGCAGGTCGAATGCGCCGGCGGTGGAGATCGTCAGTCCGGATGCGCTGGCCCTCGTGCGCTTCGGCTTGCGCGCGCCCGACGATCCGCGAATGGTCAACACGATCAAGGTCATCGATGAACTGCTGCGCGTAAAACTTCCGCAAGGTCCGGGCTGGTATCGTTACAACTGCGACGGATACGGGGAGCACGAGGACGGATCTCCGTACGACGGCACGGGAATTGGCCGCCCATGGCCGCTCCTGGCGGGTGAGCGAGCCCACTACGAACTGGCCGCTGGACGCGCCGCTTCCGCCGAGGCCTTGTTGGGTGTGATGGAAAGTTCGACAGGAGCGAGCCGCCTGATTCCCGAACAAGTATGGGACACGACCGACATCCCGGAGCGCGAGTTGTTCGCAGGAAAAGGGTCGGGGTCGGCGTGCCCGCTGGTGTGGGCTCACTCCGAATACATCAAGCTGCGGCGGTCGCTGCTCGACGGCAAGATTTTCGATCAGCCTCCGCAAACGGTGGAACGCTATTTAACGAGAAAGAAATCGGCGCAGTACTTCAACTGGCGTTTCAACAACAAGCCGCGCACCTTGCCGTGCGGAAAGAAGCTGCGCCTTCTGATGATGGAACCAGCCATGGTGCACTGGAGCTTCGACAACTGGCAAAGCAGTCAGGACAGCACCTCCAACGACACCGGATGGAATCTTCAGCACGTCGATCTACCAACAGAAACTCTTGCCGCAGGGCGACAGATCATTTTCACGTTCTTCTGGAAAAATGGCGCTCGCTGGGAGGGACGAGACTACCAGCTGACCGTCGAGTAGCGTGAAGAACGTGGGTCGAGAGACGCGGCTCGCCGCGTGCGTCCCAGCGGCTTCAGTCACCGGACGCGCTGGCCGCTCGGACACGCCGGCCAGTTGACATCCGTCCGGTGGTTCGTGCTGCCACCAGCAGGGTGCCTCCTCTCCCGGCGGCCGACCCGACCCACACAAGCGGCAGCGAGGCAAAGGAAAAGAAGGGAGCGGATACTCCGCTGATGATCTTATCGATCAGCGTGCCGCGGAGTTTCTTCTTCGTCAGAAAATCGAAGAGCACATTGGGCGTTGACAACACCGCGTTGAGCGCACTCTGCCACCAGCCCATCAGGTCGTATTCAAACTCCTGGTGCCAATGTGCTACCGGAACAAACTCGGTTCGATGAAGCATTCCGTCAATGGAGGTGGCGGTAAAGTGATAGAGGTGGCGGGGCACATCCAAATGCAGCCAGCTCGACCCAAAGGTCTTGGACTGCAATCCCTCAAAATCTGGCACGGCGATCAACACGAGCCCATCGTCCGCGACGAGGCGCCGAATTCTCCCAATCACCGCCCAGGGATCCGGCATATGTTCGAGGCTGTGCCAAAGGGTAACGCAGTCGAATGGCCCTCGATCCGCACATTCGTCCACGCTGTTGAGGACTTCAAGTCCCAGTCGCCGGGCGGGAGCTGAATTCAACTCGGTTCCGATGGCCTCCCAGCCGCGCTTGCGGGCAGCCTGGAGAAATGTTCCTTCTCCACAACCAATATCGAGAAGGCGTCTGCCGCGCCCCGGCCCTGCCATCTGGGTGACAAGGGCAATCCGGCGATGGTCACAGAGGCTGGCGGTAATCCCGTGGCGCGCCCCGTAGTATTCGGCGTAGTGAGGCTGCAGTTGATCTGGGGCCGGGTCGGTGACTCCAATTCCACATACCGAACACTTCAACACGTCAAACTGCAGTCCAGTCACGGAGTCCGAAACTCCGCGAAGGTACAACTCAAGCCGGTTGGAGCACACCGGGCAAACGCTGTTGCGGTGTGCAGGTTGACCCATGCCTGATTATTTCGAAAAAGAGACCAACCCCCATAGGACAAACGTCGTGGAGCTCGTGACGAAGGTACTATGGCGAATGTAAAAGTTACAGCGGCGGGCTGGCCCGGTCTGTCGTAATCCCTTGAACTCCGGAGCGGTGCCCCGTCCAAGCTCCCCTTGGGCGGGGGCGTTCGTCGGTCACTGACTCGACTGCAGACTTCGGAGTAGCGACAATCCCTAGTTGACATCCATAGCTATAATAAGAACTATAGCCCAACGTGGCTGTAGGCGTATTTGGTCCTAATTTATTTGAAATCTAGAGTTTGCACGACTTAGTAAGTCGCAACTCCTTGATTCCAAAGGATCAGCCCTTCTGCGCCCCTCCAAAACAACCCCTAACTCCAATGTTGTCTAGATTTTGCGGATAAACCATCCGGAATCTATATTTTACGATAGGGTCCCGAGCGAACCCCATGATTCCAATAGACCGGGGGGGAGGGGGGGACCCCCTCGGTACCAGCTAGTAAATAGGCAAGAAAACAAAGCAAATCGCTCTCAGAAAAAGCCTGCCTTAACTGCAAGCTGATAGCTGATAGCTGACCGCTGAGAACGAGCGACGCTGCTAAACTTCCCTTACTCGCGAATCCAATTCGAGGCACCATGCGCACTCTTAGCCTGTTTGTTATGGTCGTAATGATGAGCATCCTCGCAACCTCCCAGACTCTGCCTGCACCCCAGGCCATCACCGATCCCAAGCAGATCGCTTCCAAGCCCGATGCCCGGGTGGAGAAGAGTCTTTCGATTGAGAAGCTTTACATGACGCGCCAGGTGGGAGGTTCGACCTGGTCGCCGGATGGGAAGACGGTCGCCTTCGTCAGCAACCTCAGCGGCCGCAATAATCTTTGGCTGGTGCCGTCCGAAGGTGGATGGCCGATGCAACTCACGATGGGCGATCAGCGCCAGACCAGTCCGACCTGGTCACCGGACGGCAGGTGGATCGCCTATATGTCCGACTACGACGGCGACGAGCAATGGGACATTTTTCTGGTGTCGCCCAAGACTGGACAGGTCGTGAACCTAACCAACACGCGCGAGATCGCGGAGGAAAATCCCACCTGGTCGCACGATGGGCGATACCTGGCCTACATGGTCAAGCCGAAGACGTCTTCAGTGTTCGAGATAGATGTCTACGACACGCTCATGCGCGAGGTGAAGCATTTGACCACCGGCACTGCGAAAGACCGCATGAACGTTGCTCCGATCTGGTCGGCGGACGGCAAGTTCATCGTCTACACGCAGGAGCAGTCGAAAGGGACCGACTCGAATGTGTTTCTTGTCGACGTTGCGAGCGCGCAAAGCACGCTTCTAACGCCGCATGATGGCGAACACACTTACTCGGGAAACGACGTTTCGCCCGACGGCAAAAACGTTTTGATCACCTCCAATGCCGGCGACGGCTACGACAACGTCGGCTTGCTCGACGTCGCGAGCAAGAAAATCCGCTGGCTCACGAACGACAAGTGGGAAATTTCTGGTGAGCGCTTCTCCCCCGATGGCAAGTTTCTGACCTACGCCGCGAACGTGGATGGCAACACCGACATCTACCTGTATGGCGTCGTATCCGGAAAAGCGCACGCCCTCCCGTTGCCCAAAGGGGTGAACCAAGTTGCGGGCAGGACTTCGCCCTTCACTCGCGACAATGCGCGGCTCCTTTATTACCACACGGGCCCGACCGCTCCCGGCGATTTATGGATCTACAACCTGGCTGACGGCAAGTCGCACCAACTCACACACTCGCTGGTAGGCGGCGTGCGATCGGAGGACATGGTCGAACCTTACCTTGCGCATTATCCCAGCAAAGATGGAAAGTGGACGATCTCCGCGTTTGTCTATGTGCCCTACAACCTGCCCTGCAACGGCCAGCATCCCGCGCTGGTCTACGTTCACGGCGGTCCTACTGCGCAGACGATGAACACGTTCAATCGCTTCGTTCAGTACATGGCCAATCAGGGCTACATTGTGATCGCGCCCAACTATCGCGGATCGACGGGGTACGGAAAAGAATTCCAGCAGGCGAATCTTTTCGACATGGGCGGCGGCGATTTGCAGGATGTGCTCGCGGCCGCCGACTGGATCAAACAGACTGGCTACGTCGATCCCAAGAAGCTCATTCTGATGGGCGGCAGCTACGGTGGCTACATGACGATGATGGGCGTCACCAAGGCTCCGGAACTATGGGCGGCGGGCGTTCCGATTGTGCCGTTTGTGAACTGGTTCACCGAGATTCAAAACGAAGACCCCGTGCTGCAGCAGAGCGATCTTGCGACCATGGGCGATCCCGTGAAGAACAAGGCGCTCTACGAAGATCGTTCGCCCATCAACTTCGTCGATCAGATCAAGGCGCCGCTATATCTGTTGGCGGGCGGCAACGATCCGCGCTGCCCCAAGGAAGAAGCGCAGCAGGTCGTGGACGCGTTCAAAAAGCGCGGCGGCGTGGTCGAATACAAGGTCTACGAGAACGAAGGCCACGGCTTCGCGAGAGTCGAAAATCAGATTGACGCGTACAAGCGCGTAGCTGACTTTCTGAAAGCGCACGTTCCGCCCGCGGATTGCAGTTGCTCGCTGAACGAGTAAGCGGCCCGAATACTTCCCTATCCAGATTGTGCCGAGTGCCGCGCCGCACCGTGCTTTTTCGCTGCTTCCAGACGCAACATGAGCATGTAAAGCACGATCCCGACGTTGACGACGATCACCAATAATCGAAACCAGGTTGGACGCCGCCACAGATCGGCTGCCTCAAACGGGATGTAGATGGCACCGGAGGCAAACGCCAGCCACTCCGCCCACGGACGGACGTGCCACAATCCGTAGGCTTCGACGAATCGAAGGATCACGTAGACAGCCGCCACCGTGGCGATCTTCCACAGGCGCACGTCGCTGACCCGGTGCATGAGGGCGACAAAGACCCCGACGAAGTGGAGGTGGTGATGAGGATTAAGGTGAAAAAATTCCAGGAAGCTCTCCGTCACTCCCCAGATATCTTTGTGCCGCATGGAAAACACACCCAAGCCCGCGAGAACGACGATGATCCCTTTCGCAAACTCAACGGTGGCGACGGTGCGCACGCCTTTGACGTGTCCGGGATCGTGGATTCTGGGATGCATACTGAACATGGGATCCGGCGAAGCCCTCAAGTTTGCTGGCGAACGCTGGCGCGCAACTCCTCGACGATCTCCAGCGCGGCTTTGTGGGCGGCTTCACTCTGGTTGACCTCGAACGAGACCGCCCCGACGCGGGCATGGCCGCCGCCGCCATAGCGCTCGCAAACCCTGGCAAGATTGATGGTGGGTTCGCGTTTCGACCAGGGGTTCGACCCGACCGAAACCTTGACCCGGAATGAACTCTTGCTGAGGCCGATGCTGTAGACCGAATCGGGATGCAGATAGTACGGAATGAACTTGTTGTAGCCTTCGAGGTCCAGGTCGGTGATGTTGAAAAAAACCGTGCCGTCTTTTTCTTCCGTGCGCTGCCGCAAAATATCGACGGAACGCTCGTGGCGTTCGAGCAGCGGCGGCAGGACAGCGGCGACGAATGGCTCCTCCAGAATCTTGGCAAGAGGATGGTAAGCGAGCAGAGGAATCAGCTTCTTGACGAAGTCCCGGTCACTCGAGGCTTCGATGGCCATGGTCAGCTTCATGGCCGGAGCTTTCATTTCCACCGCCGACTTCGCGTCCTCGTACATGGCGCCGTCGACGATGTCGGTCCAGTGGACCAGTTCCGACACCGGGCGCGGATCGAAGCCGAAGCGTTCTTCCGCCACCATGGCAATGAAACTGGTGCAGGACTTGAAAGCCGGATCGTAGAACTTGCGGTTGCTCTGATCCTGCTCGAAGTGGGCGGCATCGGCCGGGGAAAGAAAAGCGCTTTCGTGGTGATCGAACCACCAGGTGATGTTGGGCGAACTGGAATACTTGAAATCGACGATGGCGTTCTCGTCGCCGTCGAACTGCTTCTCGTCGAAAAGAGCGCCCGCACGATGCAGCAGGCCGGAAAATACGAAATCCACATCGCTGCGAATTCGTTCCCGGTAGAATCGGGTGAACAGGGCTGCCGAGCACGCCCCGTCAAAACACTTGTCGTGATAAAAGACCCGCACTCGCAAATTAGCTTCCCTTACCCGTTTCTCCGGGCGTGTAGTGAAAAACAAATAGCGTTGCTGGTTTGGAGAATTATGTCAAGGCGGATCTTGATGACCGCGCGGGGCCCCATCGCCAGAACGCGCCTGCGGTCACTTCATCCGGTGCCGTATCTTAAAGTCGAAACTGACCACTCCGTTCCAGTCGCGCAGCGCCACGATAGAAATGGTCCGCGTTACGTGGTACTCCACCTGGATGATCTGCTGGTTAGAAACGGAGACGTTGGTGCTGTAGGTCAGGGTCAGATTGCTCACAACTTCCTGCTCGACGGTGACCTGCGGCCCTCGAACCACGGCGGTTTCGCTGGCCAAGCCCTGGGGATCGATCTTGACGCGGCTGGCTCCGAACAAACGCTGCAGGCGGCTGTTGACGGTGCTGTTGAGAGCCTGATTGATCAGCAGGTTGGAGGCCTCTCCGCCAAACCCAAAGGATCCGCTGGACGCCGCGGAAGCCGACTCTTCGTGGGTGCGGCCCAGAGTCAACAGAGCGATGACGTCGGCTTCGGGAAGCTGAGGCTCGGACTGCCACGTGACCTTCAAGCCGTTGGGAACGCTGGCGTCACCGCGGAATTGCACCGTGATGTCGTAATCGCGCACTCGCGTGGTAGCCTGCAGATCGATGATCGGCTGAGTCTTGGCCGGATTCGCGAAGGTAACATCGCCGCGTTCGAGCTTGTACTTGGTCCCGTTGAAAGTGACTTCTCCTTCCAGAACTTCCGCCCTTCCCAGAATTGCCGGACGCTCGGCGGTGCCCCGCACCCTAAGGTCCGCGTTGCCAGAGAGCCTGGCGATGGCGGTTTGCATCTGCAGTTCGGGAGTCGTCACCACGTGAACATCGAGTTTAAGGCGGCTCTGTAGACTGTCGCTCTGCGCCAAGACGACCGTCTGTCTGCTCTTCACGATATAGGCAGCGAAGTCAAATCCCGGAGTGACGGCCAGCTTGGTGACCACCACATCCCCGCTCAGCACAGCAGAATTCGTACTGCCGGTCAGGCGGACGTCCGCGTTCGCGGTGGAACTTACCCCCGGCGGATAACGCAGGCGAACATCATGCGCAGTCGCACCGAAATCGAGAAGAAACACGCCGCGCTGGTAGGTCGCGGAGCCGGTCAGCGCCACGGTGCCGCCGCCGGTGGTGCCGCTGAGGCTCTCAATCTGGATGCGGTTGCGATCGAACAGCAAAACGCCGTTCAGGTCGCTAAGGCCGCTGGGAAAGTCGTTGTGACTGACGAAGGTGTTCTTCACTTGCAGACGTCCCTGCAGCACGGGCTGCGAGAGCGCACCGCTTGCGTTGAGGTTTACGTCCAAAGTGCCGCGCGCCAGAATTTTGGGGTTGAGAGACTGGAAGAGCGTCATATTGACCGAGCCGTCCAGACGGAGGTCGAGCTCTTGAGCGCCGGCTAAATGCGCCCGGCCGTGTGCAGTGAAATCGGTTCCACTTCCCGCCAGGTGGAAGTTTTCGACGAGCACGACTTGATCCGCGACCTCGAAGCGAATGGGATCGACACTTTGTATTTGCACGTGCTCGACCTCGGCGCTGAAAGACTGGAGCTCGGCGGCGGCTTTGAGATCGCGTGGACTGCGCAAGGGACCGCGAACGTGGAGCGTCCCGTCCAGACGAGCGTGTCCCGTGATCTTTCCCGGCAGGTAAATGCGAAGAAGCGAATCGGCATCCAGGTGATGGAAGGCCAGGTTCAGATCCGCAGGAAAGTCATGCTCTAATCCGACGCTCCCCAGAATGGTCAAGTCAGCTTTATCGAAGTCCGAGTGTGCGTTGAGATCGAGCTGCCGTCCATGAGTGACGGCATCGACGTAGAAATCTCCGGTGCGCTCCTTGTCCAGGGCGAAGTCCTTGAGATGGACGTGCGCTTCGAGCGAAGGCTGCTCGGGAGTGCCGCTCATTCGCACCGTGAAATCGGCGACGCCATCCGCCGTGAACCGGCTGGTCTGCAAGCGCGGGAAGCGGGCGAGATCGAGGTTACGTCCGGAAAGATTCAGGCGAAACTCGTTCTTCGACAACTCGTGGTTCGACGTGCTGATGGCGGCGCTCCCGGAAAGTGGAGCATCGTAAACACTGGCATCGATGTTGTTGAACTGAAGTTCGCCACTGGCGAGGCGGAGATCGCTCTTCAACAAAGGAACGCCCACTCCGTAGGCCATTCCATTGTGAAGCTCGAGGTGTCCATCGCCGTGGGGATTGGCGCGCGTGCCCGAAATGGTGGCGGACACATCCAGAGTGCCAGCGAACGGCTGAGCAACTCCGGCCAATTGCACAAGCTCCGCTACGTCGGCGTTGCGGAAGTCAAAGTGCAATGTAAAGGGAGCGCTCTCCGGCAGTGCACCCTCCGTAAGTGCAGTACTGGCGTCGAAGTGCGCCGTGGTGTGGCCATGAATGAGGGACCCATTGCGCGCGGCGAAATGATTGCTGGAGAACTGGAGGGCAGTGGAGAGTGCGTCCCAGTGAACAACTCGAGAGGAGACTCGTTTGGTCGCCGGCAACGTAGTGTCAAAGTCGTAGACTTCGAGATTTCCGTTGACGGAAAGCGCAGAGAGTTTGCCGCTGGCGTTGCCGGTAAGGCTCGCCCAGCCGTGAACGGCAAACGGCAAATCCCGCGATCCGTAGGCCGCTTCGAGCAGCGGCGTCCACTCCCTCAGGTTGTGGCTCGTGAACGAGAATCGCAGCGATGAAGTTGCGGCCAGATTGCCCACGGCGGTGATTTCAGAGCCTGGTGTTGTCAGGTGAAGTTGGCTCACTTCCAACTCGTCGCGCGATCCGCGATAGATACCATCAATCTGGCCGCGCACGGGGATCTCGGCCGGCGTCGGCTTTAGCGGTGGCGCAATGCCAAGGTTCAGGCGAGTCTCCGCGTCACGGATTGAGCCAACCCAGAGCATCTCAACCTTGCCGCTCGCCCTTCCGGAGAGGTCGAGGCGATCCAGTGGAAGGTTTCTTGAGCTCAGCAATTCCAGGGCCGGGAGCAGCGGGAAGCCCGCCAATTGCAGGCGCACCGAGCCGCGCTGAAGACTGCCCGGCGAGACTCGTCCGATCACATGGCGCCGCCCTGCGGCCGACGGCGGTTCGAGCGGACTTTGGAGCGAACTCTGCCAGTTGGTCACATCGGCATCGCCCAGCAGGTCGCCACCGAGCAGGTTTGCCTTGATCGAGGAAACGCGGAAGCGGTCCGGGGTGATGGAGAACCCTGCGGTGATGCGGCCATTCTGCATCGACAGCTTACCGTTCGACCATTCGATGTCCTTGGCCTGCACGGTTCCCTGGGTGGAAAAATCTTGCAGGCTCCAGGAACCTTTGCCCTCGAACTGGACCGTACCTTTGCGAACCTGCGCCTGCCGCGACAGGGACGCGAGTTCGCCGAGGTCCGCGAGGCCATGATAATCACCGGTCAACTGGGGGTTGTGAAAGTCCTGCACGTGGCCCGCGAAGTGAACTTCAGATTTTCCGGAGGCCACCGTCAAACTGCCGATGTCGGCGCGTCCGCGGGCCAGAACCAGCGAAGCATCGGCCCGCAACGCAAACGAGGGATACTGCTGAAAGCGCGTGGCGATGCTTCCCGCGACTACATGGGCTTCGTATTGCCGCCGCAGCAAAGAGTAGTTCAAGAGCAGCGCCAGGTCGCGGGCGTGAAAATCGAACGGCATTTTCTTGTCTTCCCACAGAAGCTCACCCCGCTGCACCTCGATGCGCGAAACTGAAAGCGAAATGAGTTGCTCGACCGGCCCCTGCTCGTAGGAACGGCTCACCTGTGGCGTGGGAACGTTGGTGGCGCCATCGGGATAGACAATGACGTGGGCGACAGGATGCTCGAGCACCAGAGAACGCAATCCGATGGTGGTGCTGAGGAGCGAAATGATTTTCATTTCCGCCTGCAGGCGGTCGACCCGCACAAATGGGACCTGATCCGAAGCTTCGCGACCGTGGATCGTCAGGTTGCGAGCGTCCACGCGCAGGCGGAAGGGGATGGTGTGAAGTTCCCCCAGTTCGACGCGGCCGCCGGTGATTTTCTCAACCGACGCGACCACCCGGCGGCGGACCATCTGCTGAAAGGAATCCGTAGTGACGTACCAGCCGAGCAGGCTGAATCCAATCAGGCTGAAAACGCAGAACGCCAGAAAGAGTTTCCACAGGATGCGCCGGCGCTCGGGAGGAACAGGCTCGGTCAACGGTTCGGTCAACGGTTCCGCTCTCCGGCATTGGATTCAGGAGTCAAGATATGGCTTTCAGAGCGCAGACTCGCCAGCCACCCAGAGAGCAGTTCGTTCATTTTTCGCTCGGCCAGCAAATCCTTAATTCGGCCAAAGACTTCGGGCAACGGGGTGGCGCGACTGCCGGCCCGTTTCATATCGGGCAGCAACTGATCGTTGTAGTAGGTCTCCACCGCCTGCTGATCAATCTGGATCGAGGGCCGCAGCCGGTCTTCCACGAGCTTCATAAGCTGGATCTGGTCGCCCAGACGTTTCTCAAGCGAACTTTGGGTCAACCCATAACGTTGCAGCTTGGCGTGCCATCCGTCGTCGGTAGCGCAATCCGGATACAGCTTGCGGACTTCGGCAACGCGGGCTGCGACCTGATCGGCGGGAGCTGGTTGAGACGGCCGAACTTGTTCCCGCAGCAGTTCCTGATCGATCAAGCGATCAAGGGCGGCGTTGCGTTCGGCCGAAGTGAACGAGTCCGGATCGCGGGCATTCGAAAAGGCCTCGAAGGCCAGTTCCTGCTCCCAATCGCTCTGCAATACCACGTGGCCGTTAACCTTGGTGACCACACGATCGACGATCTGACCGCACACGCATGAGGCCGCCAGCGCCATGCTCAGCGCCATCGCAACCGCGCAATGTTTTCCGAGTTGGATCAGCCGGAGTTTCATCAGAAAGACTGTCCGACGCTGAACGAAAAGTTGAAATGCCCGGCGCGTTGGTACCCAAACTGTCCGACCTGCTGCCCAGTCACCGTGTTGGTCGTGATGTTCGTGTAGCTGGGAAAGTACGGCGGATTTAAATTGTATCCGAAGTCGAAGCGCAATGGTCCGATCGGTGTCTGATAACGCACTCCGACGCCAACCGCGTGGGAAGCGTAATTGTATTTGCACAGCGAATACACCGGGGCCGGCGCGGCCTGAAAACAGAGTTGTTGGTCGGGCTGATGAAAGCGCACCAGGCTGGGGAGCATTTCCTGTGGCCGCGCAAAAACGTTGCCCATATCGTGAAAAATCGTGAAGCCGATGTTGTCCTGAAGGTAAGGCACCATAACGTTTGGAAAGCGCATCTCCAGACTGTTGAGGAACACAGCGCTGCCGCCGACGGGAAATCCGGTGAACGGGTCGCGTGGTCCTGCTTGATTTAACCCGAATCCCCTATGGGAGTTGCCTCCGCCGCTGAAGAATCGCTCCGGCAGAGGCACGAGAGTGCGGTCGGCGGGCACGGTTTGCGCCGGATCCAGTACAACCGTGCTCCCGAAAGGGTTCTCAACCCCGACGCTGGTGGAGCGGGCGAAGACGAATCCTCGTCCCGTGCTGCGATTGCGAAAGAGCGTGTGATAGGTGGAGTTCTTGATCAGCAACCGGCTGAAATCGGCCTCGGAGCCAAAATAGCTGGAGGCAACGCCGCCTTCAACGGTGGTGTAGTTGCCGCGCGTACTTTCCAGATCGTTGTCGCGCCGGTTGCGAATGTAGATAAAATTAGGAGTTCCTACCCGCGTGGGCTGTGAGAGCAGCGGAATTAGGTTGCTGGTGACCTCAATATTGCTCGCCTCCACGCGGCGGTAACTGAAACGGTAGGCGAACGTCGTCAGTTCGCGGTCCTGCACTTTGTACAGCACTTGCAATACCTGGAAAGTTTGCTCCAGACGTTTCGAGGTAAAGGTGGAGACGTCTACGGTGTTGTCGTAAAGCCCCGTGGAGGTGAAACGAAGGTTGTCCCGGTTCAGCAGTTTGGGGATCTCGTAACTGATAAGCGCTCTCTGCTGCAGCCGGCCAAGGTTGCCCTTCATCGTGAGAGTCTGATGGCGACCGCCCACGTTAATGCGGCTGACCCCAAGAGAAACCATGGGGCTGACGCCGGTCGCCCCTAGCGGTTGGTTGGTTCCGTATGAGGGCTGTCCGGTCTGGAACTCGAAACCGCCACCGTAATCGAAGGTGTACCGCTCCGCCTCGCGCGCCGTGACGAGCACGTTCTTCCGCGACTCGGTGCCGTCCGGGTTCTGGATGGCCGTATCCACCTGCTTGAAAAGTCCGAGGTCGTACAAGCGGCGCTGGCTCTCCAGCATGTCCTGCTGGCTCAGCGGCGCGTCCGGTTGCACCCGCATTTCCCGGCGGGCGACGCCGGGGCGGGTGTAGTGCAGCCCATCGAGAAAAACTCGATTGACAAAAAATTGCTCGCCTTCATGAATCGAGAAGGTCACACCAACGCGCGGCAAGTTGTCCGGTGACGGAACCGGAACATAGGCGACGTCGACGGTGGCATTGGGGAAACCATTATCGAAATACTTTCCCAGAATCGTGTCCCGGTCATCCGCCAGACTCGATTCATCAAAGCCCTGTTCTTCGGCAGTGGAAATTTCGGGGAGCTGTTCCTGCGGAAGCGTATAACTGCCCTCGATGCGGACCCAGGCCACGCGCGTCTGCGGGCCCTCTTTGACGACGATGTCGATGGCAAGTTGCGACGGATCACCCTGGTACTTGTCCACCAGCTTGCTGGTGACTCCGGCTTGCCGGAAACCACTCGCCCGATAGAGATCATGGATACGCCGCACATCCTCCTCAAGCAGCACTTCGCTGTAGCGCCCGTGACTGAACAGGCGTCCGGCAGATTGGTCCTGCATGCGCGAGCGAATCAGGTCGTCGGAAAAGTATCGATTGCCAGAAATACGAATGGCAGCGAGTTTGTGGCGGTCCCCGGGATTGACGGCGTAAACCACCTGCAAATTCTTGCCGACCTGCGCGGTGTGCTGGCCCACGCTGACGGTGGCCTCGAAGTAGCCGAGAGTCTGAAGATGGTTCTGAATGTTGCGCCGGCCTTCGTTGAGCAGATCATCGTCGACCGCGCCTTCTTCATAGATTGGCACCAGCCTCCGCAGCACACGCTGGCTGAGTCTAAAACCCTCGGCGGCAATCTCCACCACCGGACCGCGGTCCACTTTGAAGACATAGTCCACCGTGTTGCGCTCGGAATGGTAGGTGCGGTTGGCGACCGAGACCTGGGCGAGCAGCCGGTCCTGCTTCTGATAGCGACTGCGAATTCGTTGTAGAGCCCTCGCAATGCGATTCGAGACGACCGGATCGCCGGAATGCAGCTTGGCGATCTCCTTGATCTCTCCGATGGAATAGCCGGCGTCGCCTTCCGGGGTGATCTCTCCGACTGCGGCACGCGGCCCGGGGACGACATGGAAGGTCATGTTGACTTGGTGTTGTTGCTGGTCACGCTGTTCGGAGATCGTCACTTTTGACTGGTGGAATCCATTTTCTTCCATCACTCGTTGGATGCCTGCCAGAGCGCGGTCGAGTTTCTCCCGAGCGTAGAGTTCGCCGAGTTGTAAGCGGGTGGCGCTTGCCAGTTGGTTCGCGGACGGATTGTTGGAAACTCCTTCTATCGCCACCATGCCCACGAAAAAATTGGCGGTCGTAAGAAAGCGCAGCCTGACGCCGGCTGTGTCGGTGCGATCCGCTTCGGCTTGAATATCGGAGAACCGTCCGGTGGCAAAAAGAGCCTGCATCGCGTCGTGCAGCGTTTCGCGCGTGAGAGGTTCGCCAATCTTGAGCGGCGTGGCCGCCAGCAGCGAAGCCGCTTCTTCCGGTGGAACCCCCGGCAACTCGATCTGATCAATCGGCAAGCCGAGATAGGGCGCGATGGTTCCGAACTGC
Organism: Terriglobales bacterium; assembly: GCA_050018355.1. Classification (GTDB taxonomy): domain Bacteria; phylum Acidobacteriota; class Terriglobia; order Terriglobales; family Acidobacteriaceae; genus Acidiflorens. Next base: position 58,220 of record JBEKAF010000010.1, read on the forward strand.
GAGGGTGACTCGGCGGGTTGCTGCACGGCAGGTGGCGAACCAGCCGCCCAACTTGCTCGGTGCGCCAGTACCAGTACGAACAGAAGTGCCAGCACAACCCGAGCGGCGCCGCTTGGGAGTCCGCGGTGAAAGGCGGATCCGGAGCGGTGCAGGAGCGATACCTCTAATGACTTGTCATCCCGAGCGAAGCGAGGGATCTGCAGTTCGCCGCAAAATGCAGATCCCTCGCTTCGCTCGGGATGACAAAATCTGGAGAATTGGGGTCTTGCGAGCGTGGTCTCACTTTCGCCACGGGCTGCTAGCCGCAAAACTCCCTCCCGAAATTCAGGCCGGTCAACCATGAAACCTATCGGGTTCGATGAATCACTAAACGGCACACGTTGCTCGCAAGAACGAAGTTTGACGACCGGAACCTATAATACTGGTTGGAAAGCTTGGGAAAGGTAATCGCTAAGGTAATTGCTTCGGAAATGGACGACCGATATTCGCGGCAGGTGTTGTTTAAGGAGATCGGAACGGAGGGGCAGAAAAAGCTGTCACAGTCCCGCGTGGTCATCGTCGGATGCGGCGCCACCGGTTCTGCCCTGGCCTCGTTGCTGGCGCGTTCGGGCATCGGGACGCTGCGGATTCTCGACCGCGACTACGTCGAGCCCAGCAATCTGCAGCGGCAATCGCTGTTCGATGAGAACGATGCGCGCGAATCTGTGCCCAAGGCGATCGCGGCGGCGCGGCAAATCGCGCGCTTCAACTCGCAGATCGTCGTCGAACCCAATGTGGCTGACCTCATTCCAGCGAATGTCGATTCCCTGCTCGGCGGTTGCGACCTGATTTTGGACGGTACCGACAATTTCGAAACCCGCTATTTGATCAACGACTATGCGGTGAAAAACTCCGTGGCTTGGATTTACGCCGCAGCGGTCGCGAGTTATGCTGTGACCATGAACATCCTGCCCGGCGAAACGGCATGCCTGGCCTGCATTTTTCCAGAATCCCCCCGTGGGACGGTGGAAACCTGTGAGACCGCCGGCATTTTGAATTCTGCCGTAAACCTGGTGTCGTCGATTGCGGCTGCCGAGGCGTTGAAGTTTCTGGTGGGAGCGCGTTCAAAAATGCGCCGGACCCTGCTTTCCTGGGATGTCTGGAGCAACGAACGGGCGGAGTTGGCGGCGATCCATCCGCGGGCGGGATGCCGCGCCTGCTTGCGAGACTTTGTTCATCTGGCAGGTGAAGGACGGCCTCACATTACGTTGTGCGGCAGGAACTCCGTCCAGATCCACGAGCGGCAGCGCCCGGTGGATTTCGCCGAGCTGAGCACCCGCCTCCAGCCTCTGGGCAACGTTCGCCACAACGAGTTTGTGCTGAAGTTCTGGCGCGAGCCATACGAAATGACGCTGTTTCCCGACGGCCGGGCAATCATCAAGGGGACGACCGACACGGCCATTGCTCGCAGTCTGTATGCCCGATACCTTGGCAGTTGAAATCGGCAGTTGAGAGTTGCGGCTGCGCTAATCGATTGCAGGTTGTGCGCACCAATTTTCACCAGCCTCGGGCCCGGGGCTCGCTTGAATTGCAGCTGTTTGGCCGATAGCGCCGCGTATCTCCGAACATTCTGGTTGTCTTCGGCCCCGCGGGAACTGGCCAGCAAACTGCACTTGAACCGTGGATGTGTTAGCCCGAGTGGAGGCAGTATGCGACCCTATTTGGTTCTGACGGCGGTAGTTTTGATGGCAGTAGCGACTTTTGGGCAACAACCCTTTCCTTACCCCGGCGCTTGCTTTTATGGATGCGGCCCGTATGTTCCGCGTCTGACCACGCCAGAGATTTCCCTGCAACAGTTTTCGCCGAATCCGGTGGGAGCAAGCAACGCCACCACGGGACTGATCGCCGGCGCGACGAACTCGACGCTTTCGCAGATTCAGGGATCGACGAGTTCGGTTTACACCGTGGCCGTCTGGTACGAGGGCGGCGGCGCTCCGCTGATCACGCCAGAGGTGCAGCTGTGGCCCGAGACGGTTGGACGCGAAGGTCGTCCGATGCATGAAGGTCGTCCGATGCATGAAGAACGCGCGCGCGAAGACCATGGCCCACGCGAAGAAGCGCGCGGCGGCTGGACGTACTTCACGGGACGGGAGCACACCGCGGACGCGGCGCTAGTGGCGAGTGAAGCGAAGGGTTTCAGGAAGGCCGCTCACGTCTATAACAACGACGACGTCGCGCGCCAGAATGACAAGAACGGTACTGTGAAATACGACGGCAAGACGGAAAAGATGTAAGGGCGGCTCTCAGCTCTTAGCTCTTAGCTCTTGGCTTTGAGTTTTAGGCTCTCGGTGGTGGTTACACGCTGCGATCGAGAGCCGTTGTTTTCTTGCGGTGAGTGATCGCGTCGCGTCGAAAAGCGGACATTCTCGAATCCAATCTGTTATCTTCGTCGGTTGAATCTCTCCACACATACCATGCAGACGCCGCTCGGCGCCGAGGATGAGTGTCTTCATGCCTGAGCTTGCTCGACCGGAACCGTCTCGTCTTTACCGCTGGACCGTGCTGCTGTTCGTCAGCCTGGCGATGGGCGGCAACTACTACATCTACGACAGTATCAATCCGCTGGAACGCATTTTTATCGAGAAGCTGGGTTTCTCTGCCACGGCGTTCGGTTGGTTGAACTCGTCGTATAGCGTAGCCGCGGTTTTGACCCTCCTGATCGGCGGCATCATCATCGACCGAATTGGCACCAAGAAGGCGATTACGTTCTTTGCCGCACTCTGCCTGCTGGGAGCCGCGCTCACCGCCGCGCGCGGGCGGCCCGGCGTGATGATCGCCGGCCGCACCGTGCTTGGTCTGGGCGCCGAATCCATGATCGTTGCGGTCACGACCGTGCTCGCCAAGTGGTTTAAGGGCAAAGAGCTGAGCTTCGCCTTCGGGATCAACCTAACCATTGCCCGTCTGGCCTCGGTGGCGGCGGACAACTCGCCGACCTGGGCGCATTCGGTTTTCTATCCTCACGGCCCAGCGGGCGAGCCGAGCTGGCAGGGGCCGCTTTTGCTGGCCGTCGGTGCTGGAGTCCTGGCGGTAGTTTGCTCGGCAGTTTACTGGGTACTCGAAAGCCGGGCAGAAGGCCGCTACGAACTGGGCAAGGCGGGCGCCATCGACAAACTCGAGTTCGGGCAGATTTTTCGATTTAACTCATCGTACTGGTTCGTGGTTGGGCTCTGTTTCACTTTCTACTCCGCGATCTTCCCCTTCCGTACATTTGCCATCGACTTCTTCACCAACAAGATTCTGGCGACCCACGGCGGCATAAGCGCTTCGGACGCGATGCGGATACTGGCGCACGAGCGGGCGGGATTCTTCAACAGCCTGCTTCCCTTTTCGGCCATGATCGCGACCCCTCTTTTCGGACTGCTCGCCGACAAGATCGGGAAGCGTGCGTTTTTGATGATGTTCGCCTCGATCCTGCTGATGCCGGTTTATTTGATGATGGGATACACCAATGTTTCGCTCTTCGTGCCTATCTGCATGATGGGGGTGGCTTTCTCGCTGATTCCGGCAGTCATGTGGCCGTCGGTGGCCTACATCGTGGACCAGAGCCGGCTGGGCACCGCCTACGCTTTGATGACACTGATTCAGCAAATCGGCTTCTTCATCATGAACCTGCTGATTGGCAAGGCCAACGACTACGCCCACGCCGGGCTGGATAACCCGGGAGGATACGGGCTCGGCATGTGGATCTTCTCGATCCTCGGCTTTGTCGGGCTTACCTTCGCCATTCTGTTGCGGATGCGCGAAACCGGTCCGCACGGGCATGGGCTGGAGACGATCACCACCGGAAAGGCGTAGCAGCCTGCGGATGCCCAGCCCTGAAGGGGCATCTGATTTCCTGTAGAGACGCGGCTTGCCGCGTCTCCGGAGACGGGGCAAGCCCCGTCTCTACAGGCGGAAGAACGTCCGGCATCGCTAAAGCGATGCCCAGATACGGAACCGGAGTTTTCCCGCAGGCTGCTAGAGAGCAACCGAGGCGGCCCGGGAAAGTCCAGCTCCACGATGAGCCTGAGGTTACGAAAGTAATCTATGGCCATGCTTAGCCGGGTACTTTGGTCGGATGGATCATTCCGCAAGCTACGGTTCTTGGTATTCTGACGCCTTAGGAACGGTCGAGAGCGCTTCCGCGACTGCCTCGGCAAATTTGTACAACGAAAAGAGTTTGAAGCCGCATCTGAAGCAATAGCGGCCGGAAAAGGCGACTTGACCGACCCGAAGCAACGCATCACCGAAGCAGAAGCTATTGAGCAGGCGAAGCAGGGCCACGAAGCTGCGTTCGAGGTCTTGTATCACCTGCACAAACGGCGCGTGTACTCGCTATGTTTGCGCATGGTCTCCAATCCCGCGCAGGCCGAAGATCTGGCCCAGGAAGCATTTCTTCAGCTATTTCGCAAAATCAGCACCTTTCGCGGCGAGTCCGCCTTCTCCACCTGGCTGCACCGCATGACGGTCAACGTCGTCCTGATGCAACTGCGCAAGAAGGGCCTGCCGGTGGTGTCGCTCGAAGAGACCCTGGATGCCGACGACGAAGCTCCCAGGAAAGAGTTCGGTACCAAGGACGTGAGGCTGACGGGTTCCATCGATCGCCTGCAATTGCAGCGGGCGATTGACCGGCTGCCGCCGGGCTATCGAACGGTTTTTGTGTTGCACGATATTGAAGGGTTCGAGCATAACGAAATTGCCGAAATAGTCGGATGCTCGATTGGCAACAGCAAGTCGCAGCTCCACAAGGCACGATTGAAGCTGCGGGATTATCTGAAGTTCATGAGAGCCGAAAAGGCCAAGACTGGGTAACGAAAGTTGCGGTATTGGGGAGAGGTTGCTATGACGTGTTCAGATGTACAACGAGTTCTGCCGGAGCTCCTCGACGGCGCTCCGGACGGTGCGTTTCAGACGGATTTTGATACTCATGTGAAGTCCTGTCCAGCTTGCTCGGAGCTGGTCTCGGACCTGAAGCTGATCTCGAGCGAAGCCCGGCAACTGGCGGCAACTGAAGAACCGGCGCCAAGGGTGTGGGTGCGAATTGCGGCTGAATTACGCGCCGAAGGGCTGATCCGTGAACCGCAGTCCGCCCCCACCCGGCCCATCCTTATTCCAACTTCTCCACGACGGCGATGGAGCGCGTGGTGGCTGGTGCCAGTCGCGGCTGCGCTGCTGGCGGCAGGCTCTTACGTGGTGAGCCATAAGCCGGCCCCGCAAGTGGCGAAGCAGCAAGCTCCGGCAACTTCAGTGACGTCCGCAGTTCCAGAGACCCCGGCGGTTACCTCGCCTTCAGTGCCTACCTCGGCTCCGCAACAACTGGCACAGAAGTCCGCTCAGCCAACGGACATCGTAGGACCTGCGGTAGGACCGGCGGTAGAACCGGCGCCGAGCGCGGAAGATCAACAGTTTCTAAGTGTAGTTTCCACCCGTGCCCCTTCGATGAGGGCCACATATGAAAATCAACTGCAAGCGGTGAATGCCGACATACGGGAAACGCAGGCATACGTGGATCGGAATCCTGGGGACGCAGACGCCCGGCAGCATCTGATGGATGCGTATCAACAGAAAGCACTTCTATACCAGATAGCATTGGATCGTATTCAATAGTGGAAGGGCGGACCGGCATTCCCGGCCGCAGGGGCGTTTTTATGGAGAGTCTTCAGGAAACCGCGGTCGTAACTCTGGTTCTGGCAACCTGTCTGGCGTCGGCGGCCTTCGCCGAGACCAAGAAGGAATACCGTTTCACGGTGGGTCCCAACGCCAATATTTCCGTGGATACGCAGTACGGGGCGATTTCGGCAAAACCTGGGAGCGGCAATCAGGTCGTGGTGACGGCCACGCTCAAGTCGGACGACGTGGAAGTCGACAACCAGCAGAATGGCAACCGGATTGACATCGCGTCACACCTGCTGCGGGGCACGGACCAGCAAGCGGGACAGGTCGACTACGAGCTGCTGATTCCGCCCGACGCTACCCTGAATCTCCATTCTTCGACGGGTCCGCTGTCGGCGGAGCGCTTGCAGGGAGACTTAACCCTGGAAGGCACGGATGCGGTGGTGAATGTTCGCAACGTCGAGAATGGTCATGTGCACGTCCGGACCATGCGCGGACCGATCACGCTGACCGATGTTCGCAACGGCCACGTTGAGATCGCTTCCATCAGCGGCGACGTCCATTTGAAGTCGGTCACGGGACCGCTGGTGCAGGCGAGTTCCGGCAGCGGAAAGATTTTTTACGACGGCGATTTCGGCTCCGGCGGCGACTATAGGTTTATCACCCATTCCGGCGATATCGAGGCCCTGGTGCCCGCGGACGTCTCGGCCGGGTTCAGGGCGCACTCGGTGCTGGGCCGGGTGCAACACGACTTTCCTCTCCAACCCAGGCACTCCCGGTTTTCCGAGGAAGTGGGACGTTCCTTCATTGGCACGACCGGCCAGGCATCATCGGAAGTCGTGCTGCGCTCTTTCAGTGGTAAAATCCGCCTCAAGCAACGCTGAACCACAGAAAATCAATGGGAGCAGATGGGCGCGAACCTGGGTGACAACATCGCCCTTACGTGCCGTGGAGTGCCATGGGAGTGCGCGCGGTGTTTCTTGTGGGATTCATGGCTTCCGGCAAGAGCTGCGTGGGGCAGGAACTTGCCCGGCGGCTGGACTGGGATTTTGTGGATCTGGATGCCCGAATCGAGTCCCGCGAGCGGCAAACCGTTCCCGAGATTTTTCGGGACAGAGGGGAGCCCGGGTTTCGGCTCGCCGAAAGCAGCGCGCTTCGCGATCTGCTGTCCGAGTCGCTGAAACGCGACAGCGTGGTCGCGCTCGGCGGCGGGGCTTTCGTACAGGAAAGGAACCGCGAATTGCTTCGGCAGTGGCCATCGGTTTTCCTGGAAGCGCCCGTATCCGAACTCTGGCAGCGGAGCCTGACGGATGGCGTGGAACGGCCGTTGCGAGGAGATCCAGAGCAGTTCGCCCAACTGTACGCCGAACGCCTTCCCTTCTATCGCCAGGCGAGTGTGGTGGTAGAGACCACGGGCAAGCAGTTGGCTTCTATTTGCGTCGAGATCGAAGGTGCATTGCAACTTAGAGGAAATCCGGAAGACGCGGGGTCGGGCTCATCCCGGATTGATCTGACAAGTTTCGGAACAGGAGAATCACAGTGAAGTTGTCTTATCGGCTGCTCGCTTTCATGATGGCGCTGGTTGGGTGCATTGCGGCGTCGGCTGCTCCCATGCCAAAAGAGAAAGAAAAGGAACACGAGGGGAAGAACGTTGACTCCGGTTCCTTCGGCGTGTTTCAGAATGGCCATCGTGTAGGCACCGAGACGTTTTCGATCTATCAGACCAGCAACGGCAGCGTCATCCAGTCCGAGTTCAAGACGGAGAATGCTCCCACCCCGGCTGTGCAAACGTCCGAGATGCAGCTTACCGCGAGCGGGGATATCCGACGTTACGAGTGGAACGAACTGAGCCCGGAGAAAGCGGAATCGGTAGTGCTTCCGAATGATGATTTTCTGACGCAGAAGTGGAGGACCGGACCGCAGCAGAAAGAACAGGAACAGCCCTACCTGCTGCCGGCATCGACCAGCATCCTGGACGACTACTTCTTCATCCACCGCGAAGTGCTGGCCTGGAAGTTTCTAGGCGCAGCCTGCAAACAGGAAAAAGGGCAAGTGCAATGCCCACTGAAGCAGCGCGCCCAGTTCGGAACCATGAACCCGCACCAACATTCCTCGGCGCCACTCAGCGCGGAGTTCCTCGGCCGGGAGAAGGTGAGCCTGAAGGGCGGGCAGCAGGACCTGATCAAACTGGAACTGAAGAACGACGCAGGGACGTGGCAACTCTGGCTCGACGATCAATTCAAGGTTATGCGGATGTCCGTTGTGGGAGAGAATACCGAAGTGGATCGCGATTAGCCGGAGCGAGCAAAGAAGCCTTGCTGAAGGTCAGCCCCTTTCGGAATTGGATCGCTCTCTATTTCAGGCGATACGATAGGGTGGGCGAGAAGAAGTCGTTCGCATGCGGGACCGGACCGGTTGGGATAACTCTTGACGATTCTTGATTCACGAACTTCGCGCGTGCTGTTCACGGCTTTCCTGTTCGCCGTGGGGCTGGGCTTTCTCTATGCGGCGCGGCGAACCCTGATTCTTTTCCTGTTCGCCATTTTTTTTGCCTATCTCATTAATCCCGCTGTAGGGCGACTGGAGAAACTGGTCCGCAGCCGCGTCTGGGCGATCGCGATCATTTACCTCCTGCTTCTCGTTGCTCTGGGGCTGTTCGGTCTTCTTGCAGGCCCGAGGATTGCCCGGCAAAGCGAGCGCTTGGGAGCGTCGCTGCCCGGACTGATGGATCAGGCCAGCACCGGCCAGCTCTCCGGCCAGATCGGCCAGCTTACCGCGCAGATCGGAAGGCAACACGGCTGGACCAAAGAGACCCAGAAACGTATTCAGAGTTTCTTACTGAATCACCGGGAAGACTTGTCCAGCCTGGCGCAGCGCATCGGCATTCGCACGGCCGAAGCGGCGCAGCAAGTGTGGGTGCTGTTTTTGGTGCCTATCCTTGCCATTTTTTTTCTGCGCGATGGCGGCAGCTTCCATGATGTGCTGCTGGCGCTGGTGCAGTCGCGCACGCAGCGTGAGTTTCTGCAGGATGTGTTCCAGGATCTGAACCAGATGCTCGCCCAATTCATTCGCGCCCAATTGACCCTGGCGGCGTTTTCGCTGGTGGCGTACACCGCATTTTTGAGTGCGATGCGGGTTCCGTACGCGCTGATGCTCGGTACGGCCGGAGGCGCGATGGAGTTCATCCCCGTGGCAGGACCGCTGCTGGCGGGCGCTGTGATGATGGTCGTCGCCGTTCTGGCGGGATACCAGCACTGGGCCTTCCTGCTGTTGTTTTTGCTCGTCTGGCGGCTGATACAGGACTACGTAATCTCTCCCCGCGTCATGGGAGTCAGCGTGGAATTGCACCCACTGGCCGCTTTGTTCGGCGTTCTCGCGGGCGGCGAAATCGCCGGAGTGCTCGGCGTCTATCTCTCCATCCCGGTGATGGCCAGTTTGCGCATCGTCTGGCGTCGCTGGCGCATCTACGCCGAAAAACGCAAGTTCGGACCTCTCAACGAGTACTCGTTCCCGCAAGAGTTGGGAAGGGGCGGAACCTAGAAAACGCGTGTAGAGGTACAGGCCGTTGGGAACCAAAAAGGAAATTCCGGTGAGATCAAGCGAGCTGACCCCGGGCAAGTTGTAGGTAAGTGCGTTGTTGCTGTCGACGGCGATCACCTCGTCGGCAAGCGCGAGGCTCCCTGTGTAGTCGCCGTTCTTCAAAGCGTCCAAGCCCTATTAAAGGAAAGTGTCACCGGTTGTCGCACCGGCCAACGGGGAAACATGCAAACTACTCTAATTCTCGCTGCCATCTTTAACATCATCGGTGGCCTGACGATTCTATTCCTTCAACGGTTCATCGCTCCACTGATTCACTTCAACGACTCCGGTCCAGGACTGTTTCGAATGTTTGTTGGCGGCACGGCCGTGCTGTTCGGAGCTGCGTACATTGCGGTCTGGCGGGATTATCGGCAGAATCGTCCGTTGCTCGTCTACGGAACGGTACTCAAGTATTGGGCGTTTGCCATTAGCCTGTTTGGCTTTCTCACGTCGAGCCTTTCGCTCCAAGTGCTGCTTCTGTTCGGCGTCGGGAACCTGATCTTTGCAGTGCTCTTCACTCATTACCTGCTGCGGCCACAGGGCGGAAGATAAGACGAACTCGGCAGAGACAGCGCATTTCCGTCGCGCGGTGCCGATCCTTGCTTTAACTAAGGTCTGCGTGCAAAGCCCAGCCAGCCGGTATCGGGAGCAGCTCTGCGACTCGAACAATGTTGAAGTAGACGCGCCGCCCAGGCCCAGTTCGCGTAGTGGGATAAAGAACGGTGAAACGAGATAGAAACGGGGCTTGCCCCGTCTCAATCGGGCGACGAGCCTGAAATGAGTTCATCTCCGCAGCGCTCACATCTCCGAAGCTCGCGATGTGCCGCCGCGGATAGATGTCGGTAGAGAACGGAGCCGGCGAGGCATACAGTTCGAGCGCGACGAAGTGCTCAGAAACCGCGACGATGCGGGTTTGTTCTTCTAATTCCTCTTCGAGCATCTGACAGAACATGCACTCGCCATCGAGGTGGGTACCCGCAGAACTTCCGGCGGAGTCAGCTTCTCGTTTCGCGGACAAATAGGGCAGTTCGCGTTCGCCTGTGGATCAGCGCTGGCATTCCCCCAAGGAAAGTCGCTAGTATAAAATCACAACTAATGATGTCAAAGAAACTTCCTGTAGGAATTCTCGGTGCCACCGGCATCGTCGGCCAGCGATTCATTCAAATGCTGGAGCGTCATCCGTGGTTCGAAGTCGCATGGCTTGCCGCTTCCGATCGTTCGGAAGGCCGGCCCTATGCCGAAGCTGCGCGCTGGCGTTTGAAAACTGCCATCCCCGCTGACGTCGCCAAGATGACAGTTGCGCCCGCTAAGCCCGAAGGCTCCCAGAAAATTATTTTCGCCGCCCTCGATGCCTCGATCGCCCGCGA
>JBEKAF010000011.1:0-64066 GCA_050018355.1 Terriglobales bacterium
ATTGGCGCTGCTGACGACACAGGCAACCAGCGGCGGCTCAAACTCGACCATCATATGCCAGGACATCGTCATGACGTTGGCGCGGCCCTTGCGGGCGGTCGTCAGCAGAACCACCGGACCCCGGTTCGAGCAACTGGTAGACTTTCGGCAGAGGTAGATCTTTCATCACGGTCGCGGCTCCTGGACCGGGTCTGCAATGATGGTCAGGCGTAATTCATTAGCTGCTGATGCGATGTCCTGATACGAATCACGGGTTCTTCCGCGCTGCGTCGGCTTATTTCGGCTTCTCGGAAGTCGCTATCTGAACCTGAATGGCGTGAATGTTGTCGGACTTTGTGGTGTCCACGGAGACCACTCCAAAACTGCCGTAACTGCCGTTCGCGTCGCGCGCTTGAATGGTTCGCGTGGCCTGTGCTCCGGAAGGGCCTGGGCGCACCGTGCCGGTGGTTGGTGTGGTCACTCGTGGACCGGAGCCCGGATCGCCGGGGTCAGCCTGCTCCACTTGCGGTTCGGTGGTTTGCTGACCAGTTGAGCTAGTGCGCTGGGCGGTGGTTGCGCGCTCAAGGGTGCAGGCTGCCGTCCCCAGCCGACCCTGGGACATCGACGGAATACCGTGCCTCGACTCCTTGGAACAGGAAGTGCGCGCACTCGGTTCGCCGTGAACCCGCAGCAACTCCTCGAGTTGCGCCTTCACAACTCGTGGAGCGAGAAGATACCAACAGTGTTCGGATTACACTTGCCGCAGAGGACGCGCTAGCAGTGCGTCCGCGCTGTACGATGGTTCGAAGCTTTTAATCCTATCGAGCGTGTCATGATACCTGCACTCGCAAACCTGCAACCTGAACCGTTATGGAAGCACTTTGACCGATTGGCGGCCATTCCCCGCGCCTCCACAAAGGAGGCTGCAGCGCGCGACTATGTCCGGACGCTGGCCACAAAGCTGGGTCTGAAATCCGTACAGGACGATGTCGGCAATCTCGTGGTCCGAAAGCCTGCGCGGCCCGGACGCGAGGGAGCACCGATGGCCCTTTTACAGGGCCACCTCGATATGGTATGTGAGAAGAACGAGGGAACAGTTCATAACTTCGATGCCGATCCTATCAGGGTGGTGAGAGATGGGGACTGGCTGAAGGCAGATGGCACGACCCTGGGATCTGATAACGGAGTGGGCGTAGCGGCCGCACTAGCTGTGATGGAGAGCAATAACATTGCGCATGGTCCACTGGAGTTCGTTTTCACCATTGACGAGGAGACCGGACTCACGGGCGCTTCGGCATTCCCGGGTGGCTTGCTGAAATCTAAGTATTTCCTCAACCTTGATAACGAAGAGAAGGGGACGCTCTGTATCGGTTGTTCAGGCGGTGTCAAGACGACTGCTCGACGTAAAGTCAGACTTGCTCCTGCGGGTGCAGGATCGGCCTGGCGGATCAAGGTGTCTGGCCTGAAAGGTGGCCACTCCGGTGTCGATATTCATCAAGGCCGCGGCAATGCGCTACGAATCATGGGTGGGGTGCTTCAGGTCTTGCTTGATCGCCTTCCGATCGAAATCGCCGCGATCAACGGTGGAAGCGCGCAGAATGCGATTCCACGCGAAGCTGCGGCCTTGGTGTTAGCGGATCCTTCTCGCGAGAGCGAACTGAAATCGCTTGTAGCCACAACCGAAGCTGGATACAAGGCTGACTTGGGGGGATTCGATTCCGGACTGCGGATCACAGTCGAAAAAGCCGAACGCCCAGGGAAGGTGCTGGATCCGACTGACGCGAAACAAACGGTGGCGTTGCTCGCGAGCTTGCATCACGGCGTTCTGGCTATGAGCCCCGACGTTGCCGGCTTGGTTCAGACGTCCACGAACCTGGCGACTGTCAACACCAAGGGGGACGTGGTGGAGATTGTTACCAGTCAGCGCAGTGCGATTGAGAGCAGCATGCAAGCTGCCGCCCGCATGGTTTCGACGGTTTGTCGGCTGGCAGGGTTCGAAGTGGAGCACGGAGGCAAATACTCCGGCTGGAAACCGGAGCCCAACAGCGACATCGTGCGAAAGCTCCAGGAGGTACACAAGAAGCTCTTCGGCGAACCTGCAAAGCTGATCGCCATGCACGCTGGCTTGGAGTGTGGCGTCATTGGCGAGAAATATCCCGGCATGCAGATGGTGTCTTTTGGTCCGACGATCGTAGATCCTCATAGTCCGAACGAGCGAGTGCAGATATCGTCTGTAGAAAGCTTCTGGAACTACCTTAAGCTGGTGCTCGAGAACCTGTGAGCAGGAATTGGTGTCAGGGCGGCCGAAGCGGTGGCCCTTAAGCCACCTGGGCGAATGAAACGTTTATGGAACGTCGTTGACAGCTCCCTCTGGAGCTATCGTGGGGACAACGGACACCCAGACTCTCAGCGGAAAGTCTATTGCGGGTTCGGAAATCAACAGCGGCACGGTGGGCGCCACATATTTGCCTACAGCGCTGTCGAGTTCGACGACCATCAACGGCTTGAATATTGGCGCGACGACTGGCACGCTGTCGATCGCAAGCGGCAAAACCTTCGCGGTTAGCAACTCACTCACCCTGGCGGGCACGGACAGCACCACGCAAACCTTCCCATCGACGACTGCCAACGTCGTAACCAGCGTAACGACAGCGGACGGCGATCTCAGCGGCACTTATCCGAGCCCAGCGGTAGCTCAGATCTCAGGCGCTGCGATTCCAGCGTCTGCGGCGTTGGTCGGAACAAATTCCAGTAAGCAACTTGTTGCCAACACGGGCACGATTGCGAATAACACAAGCGGCATGGCGGCAGGGTTGTCATCTGGGTTATGTTTCTCTCAGTCCGCACCCCATCTGCTTCTTCCTACGTCCGCTTTGCACCCTACCAGATGGTTTGTACTACCTTTGCTTGACGGATTCGCTCATCCGCCGTGACCAGCAGCATGCCTTCGACAATGGCCGTGGCCGCGATCAGCCGGTCTGCCGGATCTTTTGGAAAGCCAGCCGGTAACTGGAGAGAGAGCGCGGCAATCTCCGGGGTGATCGGCTGAAGAATGACCCGCGTCACGGTCTCCCGAACAAACGACTCGATGCTGCCCACAACCTGAATGCGGCCATTCTCCGCCAACCAAGCCAGTTCCCAAAGGGTGATAGTGGCGACGGCAACTCCCGTGTTCTGCCGCGCGTCCCGGATGGCCTCGCGGGCCTTCTTGGACAGCCGTTTTGGGTCGCTCGCCATCCAGATCAGAACGTGGGTGTCGAGAAGGATCATTTGCACTCCCAGTCTTTCAGCGGAGTGATGGGCCCCACGATGTCGCCCACGATCTTCACCTTGCCCACCATGTACCCGAAAATGTCGTCGGCCTGTTTTTCGGCGGGAACCAGCTTGGCCACGGGTTTGCCGTGTTTGGTGATCAAGACCGGCTCCCCGCTTTGGAAGACCTGGTCCATGATCGCCAGGCATTGCGCCTTGAATGTACCCGCTGCCATCTCCTTCACAGCACCACCTCCGGACCGAAACAATATAGTCATAATAACATGACCATGGGAATAATGCAAAAAACGTCACTCGTGCGAATCGCTGCGCCCAGCCCGAGGCCCGCCCTCTCACGGTGTCCGGCTGAACGCAGGAGGCTTCTTTGTCCCACCCGACGGGCTGGGCGCGTCCGCGCCGGCTGTTTCCCGCCGGATCAGAACGTTGCCGGCGATTTATATCTGAACGGAATAAGTCTGCTCAAAAAAGCTCAAATCGCTTCCATGTTTCTGAGTTAGGGTCTCCGAAGTACGCAGCCCTAAGCAGCGGCAGTTTTTCTTGGGAGAAAGCCGTCAATGTTCTCAAAACCGCTTTCACCGGCACCATCGCCACCGGACTTTCGCTGGTGGCCATGGTCATCGGCGGGCTGATATTCGCCTATGGCGAGGGCCAATCGAAGCGAATGCTTAAGGGAATTTTGTTTCGCGGCTGAAAGTAAACTTTTACTGCAACGGGGCGCGGGGATGCAACTGGATTCTGCCCGAAGACGAACGCTGGCAGGGCGGACCACGTTTCTTACCGGATGGACGGTCTGACTACTGGATAGTTGTCGTAAATGTTAGTGGAATGTCGATGTCCCATTAGTTGCCGGTTCCGCAGGAACAAATGCCCGCGCCGCTTCCGAGCTGCTTCAAGTAGCTGCACTCGTTTTCCAGAACCATCCCTTCCCCGCCCAGCGATACCTGGGCAAAGCTTGTTTCCGTTTCTTGGAAGGCGCCGCCGCCGGCGGGTTGAGCGTTAGTCCCCCATCCAAGGATTACGCCAGTCGGGGCTAAGGAGCCGGGATCACATTGTGGATTCTGCGTGGGATCCGACGACACGACCTCGATGACCCCCTTTTGAGGTTGTTTTCCGGTCAGAGGATTTGCCGTGAGATCGTTGAGCAAGGAGAGGGTTAGCAACGCGCTGTCCGATACCGAGCATCCACAGCACTCGCTCAATACTTGGTTCTGGTCGAATACGTACACCATCGCGCACAGGCCTCCGGGACCCGGATTGGTAAGCCGAACGGCGCCGTCATAACCCGATGTCTGAGCACTGGCGACATCAAAGTAGTTCACGAGGAGGAGCGGGGTTACGGTGAGACTCGCCGATCCAGTAACACCGCTGGCTTCTGCGAGGATCGTCGTCGATCCAACCTGGTTGGCAGTCACCAGTCCGCCGCTGCTCACGCTCGCAATGCCTGGCTGTGCCGAACTCCACGCTACGGTTCCGGTCATGGCCTGCGCTGTTCCATCGCTCAAGGTTGCAATCGCTTGGAGCTGGCTGCTAGTCCCCGGGGCCATGGACAATGTTGCCGGGATGATGTTCAAGGCGATGGGCGGTATTATGGTGAGACTAGCCGACCCAGTAAACCCACTGCCCTGTGCGAAGATCGTCGTCGAGCCAACCTGCTCAGCAGTCACCACTCCGCCGCTGCTTACGCTAGCAATGCCTGTCTGCGTCGAACTCCACGCTACGATTGCGGTCATGTCCTCCGTTGTTCCATCGCTCAAGTTCGCGATCGCTTGGAATTGGCTGCTACTTCCCGGGGACATGGAGAGTGTTGCCGGGGCGATGTTCAAGGCGATGACCGGCGCTACGGTGAGACTAGCCGACGCAGTAAACCCACTGCTCTGTGCAAGGATCGTCGCCGAGCCAACCTGCTGAGCAGTCACCACTCCGCTGCTGCTCACGGTAGCAATGCCTGCCCCTTGCAAACTCCACGCCACGTTTCCGTTGATGTCCTCGGCTGTTCCATCGCTCAAGTTTGCCATCACTTGGAGCTCGACGCTATTCCCCACGGACATGAATAATGTTGCCGGCATAATGGTCAAGCCGACTACCGCAGCGCGAGTCACCGTCAGGTTCGCGGTTCCGGTCACGGATCCTACGGTCGCGCTGATGCTCGACGTGCCCATTGCCGCACCTGTCGCCAGTCCTCCCGATGTGATCGTCGCCACACCCGGAGCCGACGAACTCCACGTCACCGATGAACTCAGATGCTTCGTGCTGCCATCGGTGTATGTCCCCGTGGCGTTAAACCGTAACGAGTCGCCAACCGGGACCGTCCCGTTTGCCGGCGTGACCGCGATGGATACCAGCGCCGGAGGTCCAACGGCCACCGTTGTCGAGCCGCACACCGAGCCGGCGCAGCCACTCACCGTTGCCGTTCCCGCGGCCAGGGCATAAGCCGCACCAAGATCGGTGGCATCATTGGTGATGCTGATGGCTGCTGTATTTGAGGAACTCCAGGTTACCGAAGCAAGCTGTTCTATGCTGCTGTCGCTGAAGGTGCCCGTGGCGATCAACTGCTGCGCGGTGTCGAGAGGAACCGTCGGGTTGCTCGGACCGAGAGAAATGGAAACGAGATTCGGCGGAGTCAGCGTGCCCGGTTCGTATAGCTCGGCACTGGCTAAATAGCTGCCGTTGAAGCCGCCTGCAATCAGCACCATCCCAGTGTTCAGCAGCGTAGCCGTGTGCAAGTAGCGCGCGGTGTTCAGGCTGCCGGTGGGGGCGAAGGTCCCGGTCGCGGGATTGTACAGCTCCGCGCTGGTTAAGTAACCGCTCGAGCCGTAGCCGCCTGCAATCAGACCCATTCCGTTGTTCAGCAGCGTCGCTGTGTGCAAGTAGCGCGCGGTGTTCAGGCTGCCGGTGGGGATGAAGGTCCCGATCGCGGGATTGTACAGCTCCGCACTGGCTAAGGCGTTGCCACTGGAGTCCTGGCCTCCCGCAATCAACACCATTCCATTGTTCAGCAGCGTCGCCGTGTGGTCGTAGCGCCCGGTGTTCAGGCTGAGGGTGGGGGTGAAGGTCCCGGTCGCGGGATTGTACAGCTCGGCACTAGCAAAGATATTGCCGTTATTATCGGAGCCTCCCGCAATCAGCACCACGCCATTGTTCAGCGGCGTTGCCGTGTGATAGATACGCGCGGTGTTCAGGCTGCCGGTGGGGGTGAAGGTCCCGGTCGTGGGATTGTACAGCTCGGCACTGGCTAGAACGCCGCCGGAGCCATAGCCTCCCGCAATGAGCACCATTCCGTTGTTCAGCGTCGCCGTGTGGAGTTCGCGCGCGGTATTCAGGCTGCCGGTGGGGGTGAAAGTCCCGGTCGCGGGATTGTACAGCTCGGCACTAGCTAAATAGCTGCCGTTATAGCCTCCCGCAATCAGAACCATTCCATTGTTCAGCAGCGTAGCCGTGTGATAGAGGCGCGCGGTGTTCAGGCTGCCGGTGACGGTGAAGGTTCCGGTCGTGGGATTGTACAGCTCGGCACTGGCTAGGGCGCCGCTGGACCCGTAGCCTCCCGCAATCAGCACCATGCCATTGTTCAGCACGGTCGCAGTGTGATACTCGCGCGCGGTGTTCAGGCTGCCGGTCAAAACAAAACCTGCGGTGACGGTCAGTGTAGTCGAGCCGTTGATCGCGCCCGACGTCGCCTTAATCGTCGTCGTGCCTACACCGGCCGCCGTGGCCAAGCCCTGCGAGCCAGACGCATTGCTGATCGTCGCCACACCCGGAGCCGATGAACTCCACGTCGCTGTGCTCGTCAGAGTCTGCGTGCTGCCGTCGCTGTACGTTCCTGTGGCCGTGAACTGCTGCGTAGTCCCCACGGCAACCGAAGCGTTCCCCGGCGTCACCGCAATCGACACCAGCACCGGCGCCGTCACCGTCACCGTCAGCGTGGTTGAGCCGGTAATACTGCCCATCGTCGCGCTGATACTCGAGGTGCCCGTTGTCACACCCGTCGCCAGACCTCCCGCTGTGATCGTCGCCACACCGAGAGCCGATGAACTCCACGTCGCAGATTGAGTCAGATTTTGAACAGTTCCATCGGAGAAGTTCCCGGTCGCGGTTAGCTGCTCGGATTCACCTACAGGCAAAGAGGACTGGTTCGGACTGACCGTGATACTGAGCAATGCGGATGCTCCGACGGTGACCGACGTGCTGCCTGTTACCCCCTGATAGGCCGCAGACACTTGTGCGACACCTTCGCTTACGCCAGTCACGTTGCCCTCGGTGTTGATCGTGGCAACGGCTGACTGGCTCGTCTGCCAAGTCACCGAAGTACCTAAGGCGTGCTGAGTCCCATCATCAAAAATTCCCGTAGCGGTGAGCTGTAGAGTTTCGCCCTTCGTAATCAGCGGGTTAGCGGGAGCAATTATGATTTGTGTGAGTTTTGCGGGGTTCCCCCCTCCTTGCGATGCGCTGCCTGCACCGCAGCTCAAGAACAACCCGGAACATATGAGCGCACTAAGAACACCGATCGCGCGAGCGGCTGAACAAAGTCTCATGGTGGACGCCTGGCAACTCGGGGAGAGGGGCAAGACACGAACTAACCAGTTAGAACTATATCGAATGGATTATACCGCGCCAATTCCCATGTGGTACTAACCCATTGGGAGTAGCACATCGGTGTAGGCCGAACAGCCAAAGTAAAGCCTGCCGTTTTCTGACAAATGGGGGGTCGCGCAGCTAGACAACGAACTGAAAGCCACTGATGTAGCTCAGAGATTTGTTCCCGAGACAACGAACTGAAGGCCACTGATGTAGCTCGGAGATTTGTTTCCGCGCTTGGCAGTCCATCGCACTTGCATGAGCGTGGGAATCGAAACCGGAGCATCTAACACCGGGAGATTGCAGCACACGAACGTGTCAGCCTGGAGGGGACTCGAACTAAGGATGCAAACGCCGCCGCTGCTCAGATTGTGAATGCGACCATCAAATTCCTTCGGCAGCGCACCGGTCGTTTGACCCGACAGCAAGCTCCGTGCATGAACGTCAAGCACCTGCGGGAAACGCTCATGCTGGCGTCGTTCTCGGTCTGAGGGATACGTCACAGTATCGCATGATGACCGAAGTCGCTAATTCCGTAAATCCTTCAATCGAACTAATTCGCGGGTAAACTTCGAATGCGAAAGACTTAAGCGTTTGGCCTTGCTCCTGCAATCTTCCCAGCAATTCCAGAACGCGTTGAAACT
Organism: Terriglobales bacterium; assembly: GCA_050018355.1. Taxonomy (GTDB): domain Bacteria; phylum Acidobacteriota; class Terriglobia; order Terriglobales; family Acidobacteriaceae; genus Acidiflorens. Next base: position 8,469 of record JBEKAF010000011.1, read on the forward strand.
TGCATCTTGACCATTACCAGTCGAAGGAATGCCTTTACGGTGTTAGGACTGATCTTCATGCGGGTTGCGATCTCTTTGCTGGTGAGACCTTGTAGGAGAAACTCGACGGTTTCACGTTCTCGTTGAGTCAGATCAAACTGTTCGGAGATTTCTGTGAGCGCCGAATAACTGCTCGCTGCATCCCGCTCCAGCAGCACAGCGAAGGCGGGTTGAGCAGAATCGGTTCCGTTGCAGTTGACTTGAAAGCTCTTGCAGATGTAACGGCGTTTACCCGACCTGAACTCTTTGACGAAGGCCCGTCCGTCCCGATGCTTATGGTCGAGGAGGGTGGTGCGCACCCGATCCATAAGAAAGACTTTCGGTTGCTTGATCCGGTCCGCTCCGCTGGGGAAGCAGAGGATCTGTAGGGCTGGATCATTCGATGCAATCAGGTTCAATCCAGCATCCAGCAGCAAAAAGCCGTTGTCGCTCGGAGCCATTGGCACGGTGTTCTCCTGTGGTTCGAAGCGACTTGTCCCCGTCACCCCCGAACCCTCACGCGGAGTTCCCTGTAACGGACGCAACCGGCCGCGTACCGGTCGAAACTGCAATCAAGTAGACAGCTGGTGATTCAGTTCCGGCCTTGGGGGGAGTGGTGCTCGACAATCAGAGCGGTGCAAGGGCCCGTAAACTGCCCTACCAGTATCGTGCATAAGGCACGCCTTGTCAAGGCTTGTCAAGAAAGATGGGTCTGGTCATTTGGGTCACTCTATTTGGTCTACTGCGAAAGAATTAATCGCTCCACGCATACGAATTGGCTAGCCCAATCGTGCTATTGCTGCCAGGGAGATTTCCGTAGTCAACTGTCCTTACCCGAGCATTACTACTACCAGCCGGGTTTCGAGGGATGGGAACATGCCGGGAAAGCACCACGCGCGGTGCCCGAGTGACGGGTATCGGTTCTCCGCAGCCCGAATGCGCGCCAGGCCAGACCGGGTCTGCCGGAGCTCGGTGCCGAGCGACGAAGTCATCTAAAGACAGCGCATCGCAATGCGTACGCGATCCTGCCCCTGAAACCGGATCTGGCGTTAGACCGCAAGCCCGCAAGGTAGCGGGAGGTAGAGTATGTATGGAATTTTCAAGTTCTTCCGCAAGGGTGCCGTTGTTGCAGTGCTGCTCGTGATCTGTGTATGGTTGCCTTGTCAGGGGCAGAACGTTGCCGGCAGCGGGGTGTTACAGCCGCTGCCGGATGTGGTTGCCGGGGCCCCTGGAACGGTTGTCTCCACGCAACACGGGCTTGTGTGGGTGCGGGCGCCCTTGCCCGCCGAAGCCGAGCGCAGCTCGGCAGACTCTGGGCTGGCAGCGGCAGGAGCCCCTCCGCCCGTGGTCACGTACCAGGATGGCCAACTCACGATTGATGCGGAGAACTCAACTCTGGCCGAGGTGCTGGAATTGGTTGCGGAGAAGACTGGGGCTGTGATCGATATTCCGCCCGGAAGCGGCCTTGAGCGCATCGTTGAACACACCGGGCCGGGACCAGCCGAAGATGTGCTGGCGCGGCTGCTCAACGGTTCTCCCTTCGATTTCATCATTGTGGGTTCGTCGGAACACCCGCACGATCCGACGCAGGTCTTACTGTCCCTGCATCAAGCAGACACACCTGCAAGCCTCCCACATCAACTCTCAACTGATCAGACGAGCAGTGCTTCTGCCCAACCGAAGACACTCAGCTCCCCTTACCTTTGGAAACCTCCTTCAGCTTCTGCCCAACCGAAGACATCCAGCGCCTCTCCGCTTTGGACACCTCCAGTTGCTTCGTCTGCGCCGGTTTTGCCCCAGCCGCTAATTATGGGGGCTCCGACGGAGCCGATACCTCCAGATGTTCTCGAGCAAATGATGAAAGATTTTTCTCGACAGCTACGTGGGCAACCCCCACAATGACGACAATAGCCGCACGATGGCCGTGGCCACAAAGCCGCCACCTAATATATCCCAAAGCCTTCGGGCAACCGAGCGGGTCCTCCCGCAACGTTGCTCTGCCGTATGTGCCAGTTGGGGAACTATTCCATAAGCTTGGAGACTACTCCATAAGTAGTAGCTTCCAAACTTAGTGTTTTAGGCTAAGCCACGTGGGTACTTGTAAAGAACTCAGGAAAGGTTAAGAGTGTGCCGTAAGCACCCAGAGCTGCTCCCTCCCCCAGCCCAGGCGCTACAAAAACCAGGAGGATTAAAAAATGAAAAAGCTCGGATTGTTGCTGTTTCCGCTACTGGCAATTACCCTGATGTTGGGGGGGACTGCCTTCGCTCAAGGTGACCCAAGTGTCGGTGACCCAAGTGTCTATTTCGTCACCTACTTTTCCAATGCACATACCACTGGCGCTCCGGATGCAACGTTGCGTATCGTCAACGATGGCGACGTTAGCACAGGTACAGGCGAATGTATTGGCGCCGCGTGCGGAGGAAATCTTTGGGCGGACATCTACGTGTTCGATGACAGCCAGGAGCTGCAGGAGTGCTGCAGCTGCGAAGTTACGGCAGACGGTCTGCTCTCCGAATCCGTGAATCTAAACCTCACGTCTAACACCCTGACCGGCAGGGTGCCCACACGTGGCGTCATCAAGGTCATTTCGGACCCGAACGGTTGCGCGTACAATCCCGACCCGACACCCGGGCTGCGGGCGTGGAGCACCCACATCCAGGGAACGTCGGTCGTTTTTGCGGCTGGAAAAGTCCCTGCGGAGAAGTCGCCTTTCTACGTTACCGAAACCAGGATGGCCGACTCGAACCTCAATTCGGATGAACTAGAAAGACTCGGGGCCCTGTGTTCTTTTGACGTAACGCTGGGCAGCGGGTCTGGCGTTTGCTCCTGCAACCTTGAAGACTATGAATTTTAGTAAAAAGAATGGCTTCCGACTTGAAGGGCGGTGAGGCAGGGCTGAAGTAGCTTCGTTGGGGATCTTCGGCCAAGCCAAATCCAAACATCCCGGACGCCGGGGTTACCCTCGGCGTCCGGGCTTTTTTGTTTATCTCATTCTGATATGATTCCTGAAGAGAGGAAAATGCACAATGTCAACCAAGCACACTATGATCGCGCTTGGGCTGGGAATAGCCCTAGGCGCTTTTTCCAGCCCAGCCGTTGGCCAGGACAGCTCCAGCGTGGTAGCCGAGATTGCCGGTCGCAAGGTGACTGCAAATGAGCTGGAGGAAAAGGAAGCAGGCAAACTGCTTCAAGCCAAATACAAATACTACCTTGCCGAGCGGGATGCCCTCGAGCAATTCATTGACGATCAGCTATTGGAAATGCAGGCGAAGAAAGAATCTGTGAGCCTTGATGAATTATTCAAGCGTCACGTTTCCATTCAGGTGCAAGAACCGACGGAGGATCAGCTCCGCTTCTACTACGAGGGCGTAAAAACCGACGAATCCTATGAGGTGGCGCGAAGCAAAATCATCGATACGGTACACCAGCTTCGTACGAAAAAAGCGCGGGACGCGTACCTCACCGAACTTCGAGGGGAATATGACGTCGTAGTTGAGTTGGACCAGCCCAGTGCTCACGTCGAGGCTGGGAATGATCCGAGGCTTGGTTCTGAGAACGCTCCGGTCCAGCTCATCGAATTCGCGGACTATGAGTGCCCTTACTGCCAAAAAGTGAACGAGGGTCTCAACCGGTTGCGAGACCAATTTGGCGATCAGGTGTCATTGGTTTATAAAGACTTTCCTCTTCCCATGCACCCGCTTGCTGCAAAAGCCGCCGAGGCCGCGCGCTGCGCGGGCGTACAAGGTAAATTCTGGGAGTTTCATGATTCCTTGTTTCAAACCAAGAAACTTCAAGTGTCCGACCTGAAACAGGAGGCTCGCGCGCTGAAACTCGACACTGCCCGTTTCGATCAATGCCTCGACTCCGGAGAACAAATTGCCGCCGTGAAGAAAGATGCCCAGGAAGGCCAGCGGCTCGGATTAACGGGCACACCGAGCTTCTTCATAAATAGTCATTTCATGAGTGGTGCAATCGGATACGCCAAACTGCGGGAAACGGTGTTGCAAGAACTGGCTGCCGTGACCACCGCAAAAAAACAGAGCGCTGCAGGGGTGCCGTCGAAGGATGCAGAGAAAAAGTGATCCATATTTCCTTGATGTACAAGCCTTGAGTATTCCGGCAGTTCGTTGCTAGAGAAAAGGGTGGATCTAGTATGGGAAATGTCTTGCACCCAATCCCTGTTGTGAAATAGGTTGTGAAATAGCAACGGATGCAACGGTCTTAAAGGCGGCCATGCTCATGCAAAAACTACCCGCAGCACTCCCTCCGGTTAGCGTCGGTTGATAGGTTCCTGATGGTCCGTTTAGTACGTAAACATAAGAAGTCTTATACGTCCATGCCGCAGGAGTTACGCCGGTTGGAATAGGATTGGTTGAAAAATAACGAGCAATAATAAAATCCGTTGCTGTCGTCGTAATACTAGGGCCAACTTCTAAACCTCCGCTCGTTCTAGTCCCGTCGCTTACGTGTGCGCCGCTTCCATCTACTACGGAGGACAACGGCATCTTTGAAACTTCAAGAAAAGCATTAATACTAATTCTAGCGTCACCTGATAAATGGAATTTTAGCTCTGTTACACCTGAATTGCAATTCTCACAGTACCAAATATCAAGAGACCCATTCGCGCCACACGAACTTGCAGCACCTGGAACTTGTTTGTACGTGTTACCTCCAGCTGGTGCATTGTCGGTAACACTCAATACCGTAACACCAGGAGCAAGAGGCCCCGGCATCGCGATGAGAACATTCCCACTGCCGGTCGCCGCAGGAAGATCCATGTCTGAGACCGGACTCGGCCTGCTACTAACTGCTACAAACTGTTGAACTATGGTTTGAGCTGATAACTCAACTCCTCCCCACAATAACAACAATATCAGCAATTTCTTCTTCATATCCTGACCGCTTCCATCATTAAGTGATATGTCTTCCGTGCTCCCGCAGACTCAGGCTGCAATGGCCATGAAACAGGGCCGGGAAGGCCCACTGGCGTCGCTAACCCTGCGAGCGTCGCCGTTTTCAAGTCGTGGGTATGAGCCGTCCCGCTACTTATCTTCCGCTTGAAGCTTAATCTGGGAACGATCAGCCGCCATGATGTATGGCCCCATACGTATGATCGTGATCTTGCCGGTCACGCACACGCGCTTGCCCTGGTAGGCAGCAACTGCCTCTTCAGGTCCCCCATCCTGCGACCCGAATGTCACGAAGAAGAACACCGGATGCGGTTCAGGCTGATCGAGATCGAAGTTTATCGGCTTTCCGTGGCCTGGGAGTCCATACTTAGAAATCTTGGTGTCTACAACCTTTCCGCATACGGTTACCGTCTCGCCGGAGTGGTTCTTTGCATCGGAGGGGGTTATGCGCGGTGGCGCCGGGCTCTGAGCAAAAGCGACAGGCGACAGGCCCGTCACACACATCATCACGATAAAGATCCTGATAGTCGTCATAGTCGTCATATTCCACTCCCGTGGTTCGGCTTGAGCCAGAAAGCCAGCCGGATTCAGGAAATCGGCCCGCACTGCAGAGGCCAATGGTCCCGGCCACCATGTTAAGCTCAGACCCGCCAACGCGTCAATTCCTCTTTTGTTTTGGTTGCCCGGGAGCGGTCCAAAATTGCTTAATCCGAAAGGCTAACTCGCTCGGCTAAGCCACCTGGAGAATAAGAATTAATTCCTTTAAGCGCTAATCTGATCCGAACGCTTCTTGAAAATGAAGCGGTGTCAGTGCAGGAATTGTTCAATGTAGTTGCGCTAGAGAACGGCCTGTGGATCACCCGTGGCCGCCAGGAGGCGGTCGAGTTGGTCACAAAGCGCGGCTGATTCTGGTGTAGACGCGACTGCTTCTGGTGTAAAATGTTTCACTGGTCAGGCAACGCTGTACTCCCCCCGCCGACCATTTAGCCGACTCCCCCGAACTGGCTAGCAGGAGGTGGTTATGAGGTTTGCTCGCGTTTCAGTGTGCATCTTCACAGTGTGTCTGATCCTTGGTGCCTTTGCATTGGCGCAGGTGAATGGACAGCTTTCGTCCCCGCCTGCTTCGACAGCGACTGTGCCTCGGTTGATTCGGATACAGGGAGCCGTGCGTGATGAGACAGGGAAGCCGCTCAGCGGGAGCATTGGGGTCACGTTTACCCTGTACCAAGACGAGAATGGCCAAGCGGCGGTCTGGCAAGAAAGCCAGAACGTGCAACTGGACTCAGCCGGGCGCTATAGCGCGCTGCTCGGAGCGAGTAATGAGGCAGGTCTCCCGCTGGAGATTTTCTCCGCGGGCGAAGCACGCTGGTTGGGCATCCGCCCCGACGGACAGGCGGAGCAGCCGCGGATTCTGTTGTTGAGCGTGGCTTATGCGCTGAAGGCGGCAGACACAGAAATGTTGGGAGGCAAACCGGCTTCGGCTTTTGTCCTCGCAGACAGTCTATACTCGTCCGCTCAGCTAGCCTCCGGTACTCAGGTGGGCTCTGCGAATTCGCAACGCGGCTCACAGATCCTAAACTGGAGTGCGGACGCAGTCCCGTTGATCCAGCCCCACCCGGCTACGGCCTGTACAACCATCACCAGTGATGGAACCGCCCAACCCAACCAGATCGCCTATTTCAACGGCGCCTGCAGCATTGAGGGGACTTCGGCCATCCTCCTGCCCCCAACCGGTATAGCCACGGCCAGCCCTGGCTACAACTCGAACCCGCTGGATTTGCAAGCATCGTCGTGGAGCGGCACGTCGGCGATCACTCAGGACTACCAATGGATGGCGGAGTCGATGGGGAATTCATCAAACCCCTCAGGCTCATTGAATCTGCTGTTCGGGTCGAATGGAAGTTCGCCCACAGAAACGGGGCTCTCCATTGCAAGCAACGGAGGACTGACGGCACCGCTTGGCACGTTTGGTGGCACAGCCACAGGGGCCGGCGCTTTTCTGATTCCGACCGGTACAGCCACGACCATCACAGGATTCAATTCTAGCCCCCTGGAGTTCGAGGCTTCAGTGTTCAACGCGACCCTGAGAACGCCGGTGAATTACATCTTTCAATGGCAGGCTGAGCCGATGGGAAATAATTCTACGAACACCGGAGCAACGCTCAACTTGCTGTGGGGTGTCACCGGACTTATAACCGAGACCGGACTGTCCGTCGACAGACATGGGATTCTTACTTTTGCGTCCGGGCAGACCTTTCCCGGCGGCAGCGGTACGGTCACCAGTGTCGGTGAGACCATCAATAGCGGATCGTCGTCAGGCATCTTCGCTGTCACGGGATCGCCGGTCACAGCTTCCGGTACGCTCAACATCAATCTCTCGGGCACGAGTGGCGGCCTCCCGTACTTCTCGTCTCCCACGGTTCTTTCTTCGTCGGGCGCCTTGACTGGAATCGTGCGGGGCGGATCACCGCCTACAGCCTCCGAAATTTCCGGCGACGGATCGACGAGCGGGTCGAACCTCCTGACTGTTAACGGATTGAATGGGAAGCTGCTTTCCGGTCTTGCCACTGGCCTTTTGAAAAACACGACCAGCACAGGCGTCCCGAGCATCGCAACCTATTCGGACATAGTTGGTCTGTTCAGCAGTTGCAGTGGGACACAATACCTTGGCTATGACGGCACTTGTCATTCCGCCAGCGGCAGCGGTACGGTGACCTCAGTTGGGACCGCCTCACCAATCACGGGAGGGACGATTACCACCACCGGCACGATCGGTTTGATGCCCTGCAGCACGGGCCAAACTTTGTTATGGAACGGAAGTTGGATTTGCGGCGTTCCCGGCTCCAGCACTTTTTCGGGCACGACGGATGGAATCGCCTACTTCTCCAGTCCCACGAATCTGACCTCGACAGCAGCCCCTAGCAACGGGCAAATTCTAATCGGCTCGACGGGCAACGCTCCGGTACTCGGCACACTCACTGCGGGCGCGAACATCAGTATTACGAATAGCCCAGGATCGGTCACAATTTCCGCGGCGGGCGGCGGAGGCGGCGAGACATTGCCATTCTTTGTAACGGCCGGCGCGCGTAACGGGTCTCCTCAAGCGGCAGTCCAAAATGTTACCAAGCTTTGGGGATTCCTCTTACCTTACAACGTTACCACTACCGAAATAACCTACCAAGTAATAACCGCGGACAATACGGCGAATGATTATGACATTGGCATCTACAGCTTGGGGAATCTGGTGGTGGATATTGCGCCTACTCCGGGAACGGGCCTACCGGGAACTACCTTCGCTCCATCGAAAGGTTTCCACACGTTGAATTGGACTCAAGGTTCCACTGCCCTTTTGGCGGGTCGATACTATATTGCATTTACCACCAATTGCAAAAGCACTTGTGCCACGATCGGAGCTGTTGGGTCCGTCATAAGTTTCGCCGTCAACGTCTCGGCTGGAGCATCCTCGGGCGGAGCCTTGCCAGCCACGATGACGCCACCGGCAGACTCTTGGGGCACGGGAATTCAACCAACGGTCGTGATCCACTGATCTCACGCGCAGGGGGAATCTTGACCAGAACGATCTCTTGCGGCGCCTCGAAACGTCTCCAGCCTTGCGATCATGCCTTGGGCAGCGTGTTTACGCCTGACTTTTCCGGTTCAATTGTTTGGGTGCTTTTCGGTACGTTCGGTACGTGTGCTGGCAACTCCAGGCCGTGTCGATTTGATGCACTCTTTGACGAGACTCACGAAGTAGACAAGGCCAGGCGTCCGCTCCGCGAGGACTGCCCGAATCGCGATGACAAGAACATGCCATCTCGACAAAGTTAGAGCCGAGCCGGAGGCAGTGCGCGGTTAGTGCATTGATTGCCCGATGGAAACAGTAGCAGTGAACTTTAACAGTCAATTTGCGAGATGAATATGGCGCAATGATTGAGCGGTGACGAGGCAGTTGCCGCAGCAGCTGTCAACCCGCTCTAACCACCGGCGGAGATGATGCATCCGCCGGCGACGATGAGCGCTCCGCCAATCAGGATAGGGAGGGTGGGGGTCTGGCCAAAGCGCACTCGCGCTACGATCTGCGCCAGGAGAAAAAAAAGAACCACGTACACGCCGAGCAGTTTCCCAAACTCCCATCGTGGAGCGTTGACCACCAACCCATACGCGGCGAGCGAGACGGCTCCGCCGACGAAGGCGAAGGCGCGGCTTATCCCAGAAGCGCGATACAGGGCAGACTGAAAGCAGGCGTCGCCGTAGGCTTCCAGGAATGCGGCGAGTACCAGAACGAAGAGCGCACCACTACGGTGCGCGACGATGTGATTCAGTAGTTCTCTCATGTGTCGGGGAGTGTGCGTCGCCATCCTAGCAGGGAACGTTGCCTCCCGTGGACCTTTTCCATTTCTAGGTACAATAAAAAAATTCGATTGGACGGTGAGGGTGCGCAGCACTAACCTAACCGGTTGGAGCAGACTCGGCTTGCCGTGAGGAGAGTTGAGCCTGCTCGCCAGGCTCGTGGATGCTTGCGGTTCGGTGTCAGTGTTCTGAGTTAGATTTCACCGATTAGGCTGGCAGCTTGGATGAGAAAAAATGTTCGTGACCACCGTGGCTAAAGCCCATATTCTCAAACGCGAGCTACCGGCACGGTTGACGCCGTCCCCTTGCAACGCGCCGCGCCTTCAGCGACGCAGGTCTGACTCAGGGCAGCAAATCCTCGACCTCCCTTCGAAGGGCAGAAAGGCATGAAGCTCGCGGGTCTTCTATTGCTGGTTGCGGGATGGGCGATTGTGGTTGCCGCCGTCGCACTGCTGCCATCGGCCGGTGCGCGCGCCGCATTCGTGCTGGCTGGCATAGCGGTAGAGTTGTTCGGGCTCGCGCTGGCGGTCCGTGCTCATCTGGTTCTGCAGGCGGAAGGAGAGTGACGCCTTTCGTGGCTCCTTCTCTTCTGACTCTCTCCGAAGTATCCGCGCTGTTCTGCTTGCTCCTCATCCTTCTGGTTCCGTTTGCCGGCGCTGGCCTGGCGCTGATCAATTCGGGGCTGGGGAGGTCGCGGAGCGCGGCCCATACCATGCTGGCGGCGCTTTGCGTGACGGCGGTGGCCGCAGTGGTGTATGTGGGTGTCGGCTTCGCGTGGCAAGGTGCGGCCGGCCGCCCGGACCGTGTGTTGCTGGTGGCAGGGAAGGCTTGGGGGTGGATTGCTGCCGAGCCGTTTTTCCTGCGCGGCCTGCGACTGGATCTTTCCCCGGCGGCGCTGGTGGTGTTGCTGCAGATGTTCAGCGTCGGATTGGCGGGACTGATTCCGCTGAGCTCAGGCGCGGACCGCTGGCGGCTGGGTGCAATATGCGCCTCGACGGCGCTGCTTGCAGGGTGGACGTATCCGTTGTTTGCGCACTGGGTCTGGGGCGGAGGATGGCTCGCGCAACTCGGCGCAAACTGCGGATTGGGGCGGGGCTTCGTGGATGGCGGTGGCTCAAGTACGATTCAGGTAGTGGGTGGGGTCACGGCGTTATCGATCACGTGGATTCTTGGGCCGCGACGCGGGAAGTTCTCGGCGGAAGGAATGCCGGCCGCGCTTCCCGGACACAACGTAGTGTTGGTTCTCCTGGGATGCGTGTTCGCGTGGATCGGATGGACGGCGCTGAATTCTGCAGGTGCGATGCTGTTTCTGGGCGTGGAGCCGGGGCGCGTGGTGCTGATCGCGGTCAATACTACTCTGTGCGCGGCGGCGTCTGGATTGACGGCGGCGGTGGTGACGCGAGTCCGGTTTGGGCGGCCAGACGCGTCGCTGAGTGCGAACGGATGGATCGCGGGCTTGGTCGCGAGCAGCGCGGCGGCCGCGTTCTTGAAGCCGGCGGCGGCCATGATTGTAGGCGGCGTGGCGGGGATCCTGGTTGTGTCGGTTGCGGACTTTCTGGAATTCCGGCTCGCGGTTGACGACCCGGGCGGCGCGGTTTCCGTGCACGCGGTTGGCGGTCTTTGGGGAGTGCTGGCGGTGGCGCTGCTGGCGGATACAGCGGGGCCGGGTGGACAGTGGCTGGCGCAGTTGGTGGGAATCGCGACGCTGCTGGGTTTCGTGCTGCCGCTGTCGTATGGATTGAATTGGTTGCTGGATCGCGTCTACCGGCAGCGGGTGGAGCGCGAAGGCGAGCTGCGGGGAATGGATCTGTTTGAGTTGGGCGCGGGGGCGTATCCGGAGTTTGACATTCACGGGGACGAATTCCTGCAGCGGTGAGCCGATGGCGTAACGTCAAAAACCTTTACCACAGGGGGCACCGAGGAACCCAGGGGAACCCGTTCAAGATTTTCCCTGTGTTCCTCTGTGCCCTCTGTGGTGAAGAACTTTGTAGGCAAGAACAAGAACAGTGGCTTTGGGCCGCAGCAATCGTGATTCCGGTCTAGCTGTGGCGCGCTACGTAAAGTAACAGGCCCAAGATCACGATCGGAATCAACGCGATCAGCGCGTAGAAGAGGGCCTTTTTCGCCCACGGGGTTCGGCGATCCTTCCAGTTGCGGAATTCCGGGCGGTCTGTGACTCCGACCTGCTCGGGATGCTCGAGATCGCGGGCAAAATCGCGGGCACTGGCATAGCGATTCTTCGGATCGCGCTCCAGAGCGCGATAGATGATCTCCTGTAATTGCGGCGTGATGGTGGGATCGACTTCGCGCGGCGGGACGGGGTTGTTCAGCAGGCGGTCGTTCATAACGAGGAAGGGATTCGTGCCGGAAAAGGGCACTTTGCCGCTCAGCATTTCGTAGAACATGACGCCCAGCGCATAGAGGTCGCTGCGGGCATCGCCGCGCTGTCCTTTGACCTGCTCGGGAGAAATGTAGTCCGGCGTGCCCATGGTCGGAGAGAACTTGGCGAAGGTGATGCGGCGGGCGCCGGCGCTGCCGGCGATGCCGAAGTCGATGAGCTTGATGTTGTCGTGCTCGTCGACCATCACGTTTTCGGGCTTCAGGTCGCGATGCACGACGCCGTGCGAGTGAATGTAGTCGAGCGCATCGAGAATGCGCAGCGTGATCTGGATGGCGCGCTCTTGCGGAAGCTTCGGCTGTTCGCCGAGGATCTTCCGTAGCAGTCGTCCCTCGACCCACTCCATGACCATGTAGACCTGGCTGCGGTCGTCATCGGAGAAGACCTTCATCACGCCGGGATGGTCCATCAGCTTGCCGATTTCTTCCTCGCGGCGGAAACGATCAAACAGAGCGGGGTCGCTCTCGACTTCGGGATGGGGGACCTTGATGGCAACAGGCCGGCCGCTGCTGAGATCGGTGGCGCGGAAGATGGAGGCCATGCCGCTGCGGGCAGCGAGGGCTTCGATCCGATAGTGATCCAACTGGTCGCCTGCGCGGAGGACAGTCATCGTGAGTGAATCTGCGTCAAAGGTGCTCTGCATGCGGCGAAACCCCAATCTAGCCTATATGCCGCCATCATGTCAGAACTTTCGTAAAAAAGGCGTAAGGATAGCCTGCGATCCAAGATTCGGCTTTAGCAGCCCGTGGTGAAAGAGGGGGGCCCCGCTCTCCAACTCTAATTTTGTCATCCCGAGCGAAGCGAGGGATCTGCAGTTCGCCGCAAGATGCAGATCCCTCGCTTCGCTCGGGATGACAATTCATCAAAGGTGTTGCTCGTGCTGCTCCCAGACTTTCACCGCCGGCTCTCAGCGTAGCTTATAAGGCCGGCCGCGGTACATTCCCATGCGTTCGACGCTGCGGACACGAATGAGCTGCAAACTGACGTTATCGCTGCCGTCCTGTTCGTTGGCGCGGTCGACGAGTTCCTGGGCGGCGGCCGTGAGATCGCGGTGGCGGCGCGTGGCCTCGGCCATTTCGGCAGCGGTGACCGCGCCGTGCAGCCCGTCGGAGCAGAGCAGCAGTACATCGCCAGCCAATAGTTGGACCTCATCGATCTCGACGTTTACGAAAAGGTTCATCCCAAGAGAGCGGCTGAGAACGTGGCGGGTGGAAGACTCGGCGGCCTCTTCGGCGGAAACCAGGCCGAGGCGCTCCTGGTCGGCGGCGACGGTGTGATCGCGGGTGATGGGCTTGGCATCGCCGGTCCGGATCAGATAGCAACGAGAATCGCCGACGTGAGCCACCGTGGCGCGATCGAACCGCAGCGCACAGACGACGATGGTGGAAGCCATACCGGTGCCGGAGCGGCCGGAGAGCGCTTCGAATTCGCAGACGCGCGCGTTTGCGGATTGCACGATGTGAGTGACCACATCCTTATGCAAGGCTCCGTCCTTCGCGCGGCGGAATCCGGCGAGCACTTCCTGGACGGCGGCGCGCGAAGCAACTTCGCCCTGGCGCTGGCCGCCGACGCCGTCGGCCAGAGCGAAGAGCCATCCGTGTGAGCGTGCTTGCGAGGGGGAGCCGGGAACCACGTGGCCAAGATAGTCCTCATTGCGCGCGCGCACACGGCCGAGATCGGAGAGTTCAGAGAATTCAAGGTCTAGCATCTAAAGTTGTGGCGAACAGCAACTGCCTGCTCTTTGGCGCTGCTCGGTTTCGGGATGAGACTATCTTACCGAAAGACTGCATCCGCAAAACTAATCCTGAATTAAGTGTTCCCGACATGCGATTACCACCGTGAATCCGCTTCAGGTCATGCGGTCGTCGTCACACGGTGTGGAACCTTGGTTGTGCGGCCGGAGCTCTTACTGATGCGGAAGAAGTAAATTCCGCCGTAGATGCCCCAGACGAGAGCGATCCCCAGCGCCAGGAGCGGCTCCATCTTGGTGCCATAGCCCATGAAGGGGCCAATCACATAGAACGCCATGCAGGCCAGGTTGGCGAGCAATCCGAAGACCGGGATTAGCAGATGGCGAACCAGCTTGAACTTCGGATGACCGTGATAGGCGACCACACAAATGACGCAACTGAGCGCGTAGAGGACGAAGGTGCCGAAGTTAGAAGCCAGGGTGACCGTGAGCAGGGAATTGGGCAGCGCGGCCATCTTGTCGTGGGTGGAGTAGCCGAAGCTGGACCAGAAGCCATGCGGGAGCGCCTGAATGGCGGAGTCGGCGGGAGCGCCGGCGTCGCCAAACGCCATCGCTACGGCGATGCATCCGACAACGGCGGAGATAACCGCCAGGGTCCAAATGGCGCGATGCGGCGTCAGGTTCTTGGAGTGCAGCATGCCGAAGTGCTCCGGCGCCTCCTGATCCTTACCCATGGCGTAGGTAACCCGCGCTCCGGTATTCATGCAGGAGAGCGTGGTGCCGATCAAGGCAAGGAACACGGTAAAGGCCTCGGCCAGCATGAAGGCGCGGCCGTGGCCGTTGAAGAAATGGTTCCCCACGATCATCATCATGTCGCCAATGGGAGCGGCCGAGCCTGAGGCGCTCGCCATGCTGTAACCGCTGTTGAGGAAGTAATTGGCGGCAAAATATTCGATCAGGTAACAGAAGGCCCCTTGCACGAGCAACGAGGTGATCACCGCAATGGGCACGTCGCGTTTGGCGTTCTTCGCTTCGCCTCCCATGGAGGTGACGGATTCAAATCCAACCAGGATCAGAATCGCAACCGTGGCCTGAATGAATGCCCAGCCGAAGCTATGGATTCCGACGACGGACTTGGCATTGGGGTGGGTCAGGAAGTTTCCCTTGTCGTCGGTGGTCGGATAACTGATGTGATAGGGCACGGGCTTACCAGCGGCATCCAGTTTGGGCTGGGGCACACCGTTGGCGTCGCGAACGATCACGTCTGTGGCCTGGCCGTTGACCACCTGCGAGGTGGTGGCGAACTCGTAGTTGTAGGCGTCGCCCGCGGTCGAATCGAACTGGTAGGCCTCGCTTCCGGGCTTATGGCTCACGCGGTAGCTGAGAGCAAAGAACGAGAAGACGAGCAGGGCGCTGATCTGAATCACGTTGATCGCGATGTTGACCGAGGTCGAGCCGCTAATGCCGCGTTGGGCGATGTAGGCGATGGCCAACGAGAAGGCGATCGCCACCAGCATCATGAATGCCGGGCCGGGGTTCGAGGCGTTCATGAAGTTCGGCCAGAGGGTCCCGACCAGATAGCCGCAGAGGATGCCCATGACGCCGACCATCACGCCGGGATAGATCCAATAATAAAGATGGGAGGCCCACCCTACGATGAACTTGGAGATCCGGGCATAGCGCCAGACTTTCTCGTGATTGAGGAACGATTGTTCAGCAAAGTAATACGAACTGCCGGTGCCAGGATACAGCTTAGCCATTTCCGCATAGCAGACAGCCGTAGCCAGGCAAAGCAGGAGCGCCACCACAATGCCGATCCACATGGACGGCCCAGTAACGCCGGTGGTCGCCTGAATGAAGAACGTGAGCCAAAGGAAGGCGCCTGGGGCAATCAGCGCCATCGCGTTCATCGTAAGACCGGTCAAACCTACGGTCGGTTTCATTTCTGCAGCGTTTTCTGCCATAAGTGTTCTCCTGTAGTTCGTCGTCTAGTTCGTCGTCTTCGACAATCGTTCCGAGCATCTTCGCTCAGGGTCCGGACACAACTGGTACCGTACGCCCGGGTACTACCTGCTGGAACTTCCGGCGCGGCTGCGAGAAAAACGTTCGCGGCCCGCAGCCGATTCCTGTCGTAATTCCTGCGCCTCGGCCAGCTTCGCCACCGAACTCAGCAGCAAGGCCATGCTGGCGAGCATCACGATCACGCCGGGCAACGGGCTGGTCGCCAACAAGTACATGCCTGTGACCAACCCAGCAAGTCCGCCGAACACAACCGCTGCCTCAAGGACACCAAGCCATTTCGTCAGCACGCGGGCCCTCCGTGCACCAGCCCACAGAATTGCTGGTGGGGGGCGGTCAGAGCGCTGGCACCAGGGAATATCTGGGTTTGAGCCCTGGCCGCGAGTCCCCACAACACGGGCAGCCCAGCTTGCGGCTGCTCGAGAACAAAGTGTGTCTGCGGGTTATGCGCGAGTCTCATCGTTACTTGCCCTCACGGCTGTCGAACGTGTACACGAACCCCGCGGTCATCGTGTTCTGGTTGCCGACCGGTGTGTTGCCTTTCAGGAAGGGGTTCCTGTTCGACATGTCACGGCGGAACTCGAACCGGCTGATGATGTGGTGCGCCACGAGCCGCTCGAACGTCGTGGTGAACTCGTTGATGTGCTGCGCCGTGCCGGTCGTGAACCCGTCATGATCGTTGTAGTACTCGTAGCGGGTGGCGAAGGCCGAGGTGCCGGTGAAGGCGTACTTGATGTAGCCGGCGACTCCCGTCCAGTACACCGGCGCCGAGAACACGGTTTCGCCCTCATCGTAAGTAGCGATCCGGTCGCCGCGTCCGTAGTCGCCATTGACCATGAGCGACAGCTTGCTGTTGGGCGAATAGGTAATGACCGTGTCGCTGAGCTGGCGCCAGGTGGAGTTGATGTTGTTCTGCTCCGGGCCAGCCATATAGTTTTGTGTAACCCCGAACTTCTTATTTGGATTCCAGCCAAAACTCATGCCATAGGTTTTGCCGCTGTTGTTGTCGACGACGTTGTTCCAACCATTCACGAAGAACCCAGTCAGCGAGTACTTGTCGTTGAAGGCGTATTTCGCCCGCATGCCGAAGTGGAAGTACGGAATGGCATAGGTGAACAGCAGGCCGCGTGAGTAGTTCCAGTCGTCCTTGGTCTCGATGACCTCGGCGCCGTTTGGGGTGACGAACTTACCGACGTCAACCTGCAATCCTTTGCCGACAGGCGCGAGATAGGAGAAATAAGCTTCCTTCAGGTACTGGTCGAAACTTAAGCCGGCTTTGGGTTCAGAACCGTTGACCGCGTTCATCGCCTGCCCGAAGCCGAGCGCGACGTGATAGCCGGTGCGGCTGCTGGCGGCGTCAGGAGCTTTGTCGACGACGAGTTCCACCAGGTTTAGGCCGAACTGGTTGGTCGCCCCGTCGAAGAAGCGCAGGCCGTTGGTTTGGTCTGCTGGATTGTTGAAGTTCTGGCCGTAATACAAGTCCACGAAGCCGCTCAGCGAGGTCGGCCCCAACAATCCGGCCAGCGACGGAGCCGGAGGTGTCGTCGGCGGCGACGACGACGGCGCGGCTCCCGACGCGCTGGTTACGAGGTTGCTCTGCGGCACCGCGGGTGCGGCTGCGGTTGTAGTTGCCGGTGCGCTTTTCAGTGTGGCGACTTCTACCTGCAGTTCTCTGACTTCCCGCTCCAGTTCTTGCATGTGCTGGAGGATCGCTTCGTTCGTCGGCGGAGTGGTTCCCGCCTGGTCTTGGGCACTGGCGGAAGATACGAGCATTAGAAGAGAAGATACGAGCACTAGACACGTAAGAACAAACGCAAATCTTTTATGGAAGCAATCCATCGTTTCGTTTCTCCATTTCTTCCCTGGTGTGTGCAGTGGCAAACCGTGAGCGTCCACTGCCAGCACGCCGACCTTATCGACAGCAGAAGCCGTAGTCCAACGCATATTTCTTCTGCTACGCATAAGTCTTTCTGTTAATAACAGTAATTTATGGAGAATATAAATCTGACTTATCCGATGTGAGCTTTTGGCTGGTTCAAGCCAAGTATTATCGATGGGCGGGACAGATGGCGCGACGGACGCACAGCATGCGAATTGGGATGCGTGACAATCAAGATGGGACGGATTCATATTTTTCATGGCGCCTGTTGGCGGAGTTGCTTCCCCCGCGGTACCTGAGCGGCCCCCCGATTTCTGACACACATCGAGGGTTAGTTTCCGACCAGAATCGTCAGCGCTCGGAACCGTCGTCCATCCGCCAACTGGTCGGACACAAAATCCAGACTCCACACCTGGTTGGGTGCTGTCGGCCGAAAACGTTCCCACTTCTCAGCAGAGGTTCCTTTCTCGGGTTCACTCCTTGCCAGCCGCTGCTTTCTTTACGTCCTCAAACTGGGTGATCTCGACGGTTGCTTCCGGAAAGTTGGCGGGGATTTTTGGTTCTCCGGGCAGGGCTTTGAGGGATTTTGGAGCGTGTTGCGTGCATATCGGCGGGGCGGTGGAGTTAAATACGGAGTCAGCGAAAGATCCCAAGCGGTGGGCGGACGTGGGATCCCACCCTTCAAAAAACGAACGGTGGGGCACCCGACCTCGCGCAGTCGAATACAGAGGTCCTTCGCTTCGCTCAGGATGACAATTTTATGGGGAGTCACGCTCCGATTATGGGCGGTCACGCTCCGACAACTTCCTTACTGCCTTGGCAATCTCCGGCAGTTTCGCGTACGCGGCACAGCATTTCAACCACAATCGGTGATCGATGGCGGGGGCGCCGCTGACCATGGCTCCGGCGGGAATGTCGTGGGGGATGCCGCTTTGCGCGATGGCGATGGCTCCGTCGCCGATTTTGACGTGGCCGGAGACGCCTACTTGTCCGGCTAGGATGACGTTGTTGCCGACGTCCGTCGTTCCGGCGAGGCCGACCTGCGCGCAGAGCAGCGTGTCGTGGCCTATCGTGCAACTGTGGCCGATGTGGACCAGGTTGTCGAGTTTCGCGCCGCGGCCGATGCGGGTCTCGCCAATGCTGGCTCGGTCGATGCAGGTGTTGGCTTGGAGTTCGGCGTCGCTCTCAACCACTACGTTGCCGGACTGGACGATTTTGTGCCAGTGGCCGTCGGCTTCATCCTTGGCAAAGCCGAAACCGTCGGAGCCTACGACTACGCCGTTCTGGAGTAGGACGTTGTCTCCTAGTTGGCAGAATTCGCGGACTACGGCATGGGCGTGCGCGAAGAAATTGTCGCCTATGGTTACTCCGCGATAGATGACTGCGTGGGCTAGCAGGACTGCGTTGTCTCCGATTACGGCGTCTTCGTCGATCACAACGTATGGGCCGAGGTGCGCATTCTTGCCTAGTTTGGCCGTGGGATGAACTACCGCGGTGGGATGGACTCCGGGGGCGTAGCCTGGCGGTTGGTAGAAAAGTTCGATGGCCTTCGCCCAGGCTAGATACGGGTTCTTGCTGCGCAGCATTCCCGTGGATATGGCGGGAAAGTTTTCAGCGACGATGACCGCCGAGGCCTTGGTGGTCTTCGCGGCGGCGTTGTACTTGGCGTTGGCCACGAAGGTGAGCTGGCCGGGGCCAGCGTGTTCGATGCCGGCTACGGCGGTGATTTCGGTGTCGGGTGGGGCGTTGTCGAGGCGGGCGTCTAGGGCTTTTGCGATGTCGGCTAGTTTCATGGCGGTGTCTCGGGAATTGTAGCGTGTCAGGTCTCAGGTCTTAGGTGTCAGGTCTCAGGAAAAACAAGATCAAGCTATTTCACCGTGAAATCCAAGAGTGTTCTTCCTGAGACCTAAGACCTGACACCTGACACCTGGTTTCCTACTGCTCGAACAACGTGACTTGGCGCGTGTCGGGTTGCCCGCCTTTGCGGCGGCGGTTTGCTGAACCTATGACCGCAAGAACCGTCACCGACGCCAGCGCTTCGCGCGGCACGAAGACCCGTTGTGTATTCGAGCGCAGGTCGGGAGGGTTCATCAGGAATCCTTCGGCGGGATTTTGAGTGAGGTCGTTGGGCAGGATGCCCTCAATCACTTCGCTGTCTTTGAACTTCAGGCGCACCCACAGGCCTTCGGTCCGGGGGCGGGTGGTGAAGGTCTTGCGGATCATCAAGTCGGTGTCGGAAAAGTCACGGACAAAATAAACGGCCTTGATGTCGCTCAAGTCGATGGCGACAACGTTGCCGGAAGTGTTGAGCAGTTCGAGCTTGCCATCGACCACAAAGTCGGCGGGAGCGACGTAACCGCTGACCGAGTCGCGGTCCTGTTTCCGCACGATCACTTTCTTGTGGGTCGAGGGCATGGGGCTGAGGACGCTTTCAAAGCTCCTACATAATAAATCCCGCACGAGACAGCGCAGTGCGCGGGGCGATGGAAGCTCCAGATGGGATTCTCGCACTTTCCCGATGAATTCGGCCAGTTTGTGCCTTCACAGTAGCCAAACGGTAAACCTTGTGTTATTTTCTGTAGTTTGCTGGAATTGTATGTTTACGGTATAAGTCTAATGTATAGAGGGATTTAGATTCCGCCGGCGGGCCCTCGCTAAGTATCGAAGCGGCTCCCCTGTGGAGATCTTGTGAATAACGCCCCGGTCCAGCCACCGCAAGGCGACTAGGAAGGCATGGCCGATTACATATACACGCTCGAAACGCGGCTCACGCCGGCCCAACAAAAGGGAGTCACCCTCGTCCTAGACGCCGCCAAGGCGGCGGGGATGAACCTGTATCTGACCGGCGGCGCCATCCGCGACATCGTTACCGGTTTCCCCATCCGGGATCTGGATTTCACGGTCCAGGGCAACGCGCTCAAGCTGCAGAAAGATCTGGAGCGTGCGGGAGCGGTGGTGGGTGACGCCGACGGCGAGACGCGGGCCTTGCTGCTGACGCTGCCTGGCGGCGTTCGCGCCGAGATTGCGATGGCGCGCTCGGAGCGTTACGACAAGCCCGGCAAGCCTCCGCAGATGGCTCCAGCCACAATCATTGAAGATCTTCGCCGCCGCGATTTCACCGTGAACGCGATGGCCCTGTCGCTGAATGAGGGATCGCGCGGGCTGTTGATGGATCCGTTCAACGGCGTGGCCGACATCGAAGCCAAAGTGATCCGCGTGTTACATAACTACGCGTTTCTCGAGGATCCGTCGCGGATGATCCGCGCCACGCGCTTTACCACGCGTTTCCACTGGCCGCTCGAGGAGCGGACGCAGGCGCGTTACGAATCGGGGAAAGAGAACGGCTACATCGAGTACATCCGAAGTTCAAGCATTGGATACGAGATCGAACAGTTGGCTTATGAGGACGACCCTTACGGTGTTCTGAAGGCGTACGAAAAAGAGGGATGGCTGAAGGTACTGAATCCGCGCTGGAGCACGGCCAAGGTGGACACGGCCGGATTGGGCGCGCTGATGAAGACCCGGCAGCAAATGAACGAGCTTGGTTATACGCCGGAGGTTGCGCCGGCGGTGCTGTATTTCCTCACCGAGCGGCTGGGCGAAAAGGATATTTCGGATTTGCGCCGGGCGATTCCGCGCAAGGATCTGGTCGCGGCCTGGAAGGATCTGGATTCGAATGCCCACAGCCTCGCCAAGCGTTTGACCGGCAAGGAAGCGGCCACGCCGTCGCGGACGTGGCAATTGCTGTCGTCGGCCCGTCCGGAGATGATTCTGTTTCTTGCGATCACGGCGCGGCAGCAGGCGGTGGCGCAGAAGATCAAGAATTTCTTTACGAAGTGGCGACAGGTGCAGCAGAAGATTCCGTTGCCAGAGATGACGGAACTCCGCATCACGCCGCAGATTCCGGCGTATCCGAAAATCGCGAACGATGTGTTCTTACTGTTGTTGGATGGCAAGCTGCGTTCGCGGACGGAGACTCTGAAATTTCTAAAGCCGCTGGCGCCTCCTCCTCCCCCTCCTCCGCCACCTCCATCCGCCAGACGGGGCAGAGGCGCAAAGGCTGCGGCCGCCGCTGCGGCGGCTACTGCTCTTGCGGCGGCGAGCGGCAAGCCGGGCGCTAAGGGGAAGGGAAAAGTTGCGGCGGGTCCGGCAACACCGGTCGCCCCGATCAAAGACAAGTCCGCCCCGGCGGCCAAGCCTGTGGTGCCTGCGAAACCCGTGGCTGCTGCAAAACCTTTACCAGCGAAGCCTGCCGCGGCTGCCAAGGTGAGCAAGCCAGCCAAGGCTCATGCCGTCAAGAAGCCGAGCAAACCTGCCAAAACCACGAAATCGGCCGCTAAAACGAAGGCAAAGGCCAACGCTAAGGCCAAGAAAAAGGGCAAATAAGGCGGCTTTGGGGCGCCGTGAACTTCCGCTAGAGGCTTTGTTCTCCGGTGGCCGAGCGCATTTTTCTCCGTCAGAAAACAAGTCAAACTGCGCTATAATGTGTGTATGCGGCGCTGGTTGTGCATAGCGACGTTTAGCCTGATTTTGCTCGCGCTGCCCGTGTGGGCGCAACGGCGCGGCGGCGGAGGCGGCGCGCACGTCGCCTCGGGTGGCGGTTTTGCCGGACACTCCTCCGGCTCGTTTCGCAGCGGAAATGTTAGTCGCAGCTCCGGCGTTCGTCTTCGGACTGGAAACCCCTACTACAATCGTCGAGTCTACGGACGACCGGGCTATTACCCTTATTACCCGTACGCGGGATATTATCCCTACGGCTATTACGGCTGGTACGATGATCCTCTCGCTTATAACACGGACAACGAAGATCAGGATTCGTATGCCGGTGCTTCTTATCCTGCTCCCTACCCTGAGAACGGCGGCGGATTGCAGCGCGATGTACAGGCGCTGAACGGAAAGATCGACCGGCTGCAAGCGGATGTGGAAGCGCGCAATCGTCCGAAGACAGACCAGGAACCCGCGACGGCGCTGGTTTTCCGCGACCAGCATGTTGAAGAAGTACGAAACTACGCGATCGCCGGTGGAACGCTCTGGGTACTCAATGAGCAAGCCGCGAAGAAGATTCCTCTTGCCCAGCTCGATCTTCCTGCCACCGTCAAGATGAATGACGAGCGCGGCGTGGATTTTCAGGTGCCGAGATAGCGCTTCAGATCGCGTTAGACGGAGCAGCGATTTTGGGCCCGCAGCGTGAACGCCAGCCAGCATGGAATTGCACAACTTTCTGTCATTGCGCGATTTCCTCCAGCCGGTAGAATGAATCCGATCCGCTAAAAGCTAAGAGCCAAAAGCTAAGAGCTTCATGACCCAAAACCAATTCGTCCACCTGCATCTGCATAGCGATTACTCCCTCCTCGACGGCGCTTGCGACGTCGAGAAACTCGTTGATCGGGTTCATGAACTTGGCATGCCCGCGGTGGCCATGACCGACCACGGCAATATTTTTGGCGCGGTGCATTTCGTAAATGCCGCGCACAAGGCCGGCGTCAAACCGATCGTGGGATGCGAGCTCTACATCTGCAAAAAAAATGACCACAACATCGCGCGCACTCCGCCCGATGGCGACACTTATAACCACCTGCTGGTGCTGGCCGAAAATGAAGAGGGCTACCGCAACCTGGTGAAGATCACTTCGGAAGCCTCGCTGCACGGCTTCTACTACAAGCCTCGGGTGAGCAAGGAATTTCTGGCTGAGCATTCGAAGGGGCTGATCGGGCTTTCCGGATGTCTTAAGGGCGAAGTGGCCGAGCGACTCACGGAAGGGAACTACGACGCGGCGCGGTCGGCAGCCGGATTCTACCGCGATCTCTTCGGCAAAGAGAATTTCTTCCTCGAGATTCAGGACCAGGGCCTCGAGATGGAGCACCGCATCCATTCCGGCTTGTTCCAGTTGGAGAGAGATCTGGGGCTGCCCCTGGTCGCGACCAACGACAGCCACTACCTCTGCGAAGACGACGCGCATGCCCAGGATGTGATGTTGTGCATTCAAACGGGGAAGTCCATCCAGGAAACCAACCGGATGAAGTTCGAGGGCACGCAGTTCTACGTCAAGAACGGCGACGAGATGTTGCGCGTATTCAAGGACGCGCCCCAGGTGCTTTCGCGCACGCTCGATATTGCCGAGCGCTGCAACCTTCGACTAGAGAAAGTTCCCAACCCGTTTCCGCACTTTGACGTTCCGGACGGATTTACTCTCGACAGTTATTTCGAGCACATCACGCGACAAGGATTCGCCCGGCGGATGGAGAGCCTGCGGACCTTGTCGGCAAATGGCCGGCTCAAGCATTCTCTTCCGGACTACGAGCAGAGATTGGCGCGCGAGATCGGCATCATCCAGCAGATGAAGTTCTCGGGATATTTTCTGATCGTTTGGGACTTCATCCGCTACGCCCGCGAACGCGGCATTCCTGTGGGCCCGGGGCGCGGATCGGCGGCGGGAGCGGTGGTTGCATATTCGCTCGGGATTACTAACATCGATCCGCTGCAGCATGAACTTCTGTTTGAACGTTTCCTGAACCCCGAACGCATTTCCATGCCGGATATCGATATCGATTTCTGCATGAACCGGCGCGGCGAAGTGATCGAATACGTCACCCATAAATACGGGCGGGAAAATGTCGCGCAGATCATCACCTTCGGCACGATGGCGGCCAAAGCCGCGATCAAGGATGTCGGCCGCGCCATGGACATGCCGTACAGCGACGTGGACCGCATCGCGAAGATGGTGCCGACCACGCTGAACATCAAGCTTGGCGATGCGCTTAAGGAGTCCGTGGCGCTTCAGGAAGCGTACCAAAAAGATCCTCAGGTGCGGCAGTTGCTCGACACGGCGCGGAAGCTGGAAGGTCTGGTGCGGAATTCCGGTGTGCACGCCGCGGGCGTGGTGATTTCGCCGCGGCCGTTGATTGAACTGGTGCCGCTGCACAAAACAAAGAACGACGAAATCGTCACCGCTTTCGACATGGTGGCCATCGAAAAGATGGGCCTGCTGAAAATGGATTTTCTCGGGCTGACGACGCTCACCATTCTCGACGACACGTTGAAACTGATCGCGCAGAAGGGGACGAATCTCAAGCTGGACGACATCCCGCTCGAAGACCAGGAGACGTACGCGAAAGTCTTCCATAAGGGATTAACATCCGGCGTGTTCCAGTTTGAATCGCACGGCATGCGAGACGTTCTGCGCCGCTATCAGCCGAACTCGATCGAAGATCTTACCGCGTTGAATGCGCTGTACCGGCCCGGGCCGATCCAGGGCGGCATGATCGACGACTTTATCGAGCGCAAGCATGGACGCCGGAAAATTGAATACGAGTTACCGGAACTGAAGGAGATTTTGCAGGAGACACTGGGCGTCATCGTTTATCAGGAACAGGTGATGCAGGCGGCGAACAAACTCGCGGGCTATTCCCTCGGCGAAGCGGACCTGTTGCGGCGGGCGATGGGCAAGAAGAACGCCGAGGAGATGGCGAAGCAGCGCGAGCGCTTTGTGCAGGGAGCGACGCAGCGCGGTTTTCCGCCGAGGAAGATCGAAAAGATTTTCGACCTGATGGCTCAGTTTGCGGGATACGGGTTTAATAAGTCGCACTCGGCGGCGTACGCGCTGCTGGCGTATCACACCGCGTACTTGAAGACGCACCATCCGATCGAGTTCATGGCGGCGCTGCTGACTTCGGTGACGGGCAGCACGGATGACGTGGTGAAGTACATCAACGAATGCCGCGAAATGGGAATTGCGGTCGAGCCGCCCGATATCAACGTCAGCGATGCGAATTTTACACCGCACGGGCAGGCGATCCGCTTTGGGCTGGCCGCGGTGAAGAACGTTGGCGGAAATGCGATCGAGTCCATTGTCGCGGGGCGGAAGAAGCTCGGGCGAAAGTTCCGGTCGTTCTACGAATTCTGCGAGGAAGTGGACCTGCGGCTGTTGAACAAGCGCGTGCTCGAGTCGCTGATCAAGAGCGGGGCCATGGATTGTTTCGGACGCCGGGCGCAGCTCATGCAAGCGTTAGACACGGCGATCGAGCAGGCGCAGAAAGTGCAGAGGGACGCGGAGTCGGGACAGCACGGGCTGTTTGGCGTGTTTGCGGATGAAAGCGCGCAGGCGGCGAGCGATGCGCTCCCCAACGTGCCCGACTGGGATGAACATACGCGGCTGGCGGCGGAAAAGGAAATCCTCGGGTTTTTTATTACCGGGCATCCGATGGAAAAGTACAAAGAGAAGCTCGCCGACCTGAATGCGCTCTCCACCCAGGATATTGCTGCAATGAAGAAATCCACCGCCAAGGATGAGAACATCACGACTGCGGGTTTGATTTCGGGACTTCGAGTTGCAAAGTCAAAAAGAGGCGAGCTGTGGGCGCAAGCGGCGCTCGAAGATATGTTGGGGAAGGTGGAACTGCTGGTCTTTCCCGAGGCCTACAAGAAGCTCGCGGAGAAAGTAAAGCTCGAGGTTCCGGTGCTGATTCGGGGTGGCGTGCGCATTGAAGAAGGCGCTAATCCAAAACTCACGGCCAACGACATCATTCCGCTGGACGAAGCTCGCGTGCCGTTGCCGAAGGCGCTGCGTATAAGAATTCCTCTCGGGAGCGCGACCGGCAGCACGGTCGATGCGCTGCACGCGCTCTGCAGCGAGCGCAAGGGCGAGGCGAAGGTGCTCTTCGACGTGGAGCGGGAAGGCGATTTCATGGTGGTGATGGAAGCCGAAGGCTATAATGTGATGCCGGACCGCAGTTTTTTGGGCCGTGTGGAAGAGCTGTGCGGGCGCGGCAGCGTGCGCGTCAT
Organism: Terriglobales bacterium; assembly: GCA_050018355.1. Lineage (GTDB taxonomy): Bacteria > Acidobacteriota > Terriglobia > Terriglobales > Acidobacteriaceae > Acidiflorens. Next base: position 34,515 of record JBEKAF010000011.1, read on the forward strand.
CAGTTGATTCGTGCAAGTGAACCGATGCGGCCGATGAGACGAGCGAAAATAAAGCGGGCAGAAAAGTCAGGTTCTAGCGCGAAAAACGGCGCGGAGAATGCCGCCGTCGCCGGTACGGACTTTATGCTCTCGATTGTGGAAGCGCATCAACCCCGAAAGAATGGGAACGTCATCAAGATGGATTCTGGACTGAAGGCGCAGAAGGAACTGGAAAAAATCGAGGGGCAGATCACGCGGCTGCGGGCGCTGGAGGGGCAGAACACGGAAACGCTCCGCCAGATTCAGCAATTGCATGAGCGGGTGAACGACCTTCGCCGCGAGATTTCTTCGCACTTGAACGCGTGGGAGCGCACGGAACTGGCGCGTCATCCGCAGCGTCCCTACACGCTGGATTATATCGAGCGCATTTTTACCGACTGGAGCGAAATTCACGGCGATCGCGGCTTTCGCGACGATCCGGCGATTGTTTGCGGGATGGCTCGCTTTCACGGCGAGGAAGTCATCGTGGTGGGCCAGCAGAAAGCGCGCGACGCGAAACAGCGCGTGTATCGAAACTTTGGCATGCCTCACCCGGAAGGATACCGGAAAGCGCTGCGGGTCATGAAGATTGCGGAGAAATTCAAGCGTCCGATTCTTACGTTCGTAGATACCGACGGCGCCTATCCCGGACTGCACGCCGAAGAGCGTGGTCAGGGAGAAGCCATCGCCCGCAACCTGCTGGAGATGGCGCGGCTGGAGGTGCCGATCATTGCGACCGTGATTGGCGTCGGCGGCAGCGGCGGGGCGCTGGCGATTGCCGTAGCCGACCGTGTGTTGATGATGGAAAACTCGGTTTACTCGGTGATTTCGCCGGAGGGCTGCGCGTCGATCATGTGGCGCGATGCCAGCAAGAAAGCTCTGGCGGCGGAGGCCATGAAGATCACGGCCAAAGACCTAAACGAGTTGGGCTGCATTGATGCCATCATCCCGGAACCTCCCGGAGGCGCGCATACCGACCATGCGCAGGCAGCGGAGTTGCTTGACCGAGCGCTGCAGCAGCATCTGGCCGCGATAAAGCAACTGCCGGTCGGCGATTTGCTCGAGACCCGCTATAAGAAATTCCGCAACATGGCGCAGTTCTTTCAGGTGGAAGCGTAAGAACTGCGCATCGGCCCTCGTTCCGTACGAATTCCGTGGAGTTCGAGAGTCGCCTGAAACCTGCGCTTGCATCTGTTTATCCTGTATGATATCATGATATCACATCAGCGTTGGGAGGATGCGCCATTGGCCCAATTCGTCGTCCGCAATATCGAGGATGCCGTCAAGGCCCGATTGCAGCGCCGCGCGCGGCAGAACGGCCGTAGCATGGAAGAGGAAATACGGGATATTCTGCGCAGCGCTGCGGTCGAAGAACCTCTTCCGACAGGCGGGTTGGGGGCCGAAATCGCTACTTTGTTTACCAAGGTCGGGCTCGAGTCCGACATTCCTGAGCTGCGGGGACACAAAGTTAAGCCCGTCCATTTTGAATCATGATCATTCTGGATACGAACGTCCTTTCGGCGCTGATGCGCCAAGTGCCCGAGCAGAACGTTGTCACTTGGCTCGACCGGCAACCTCGGACATCGGTATGGACCACTTCGGTGACGGTCTTTGAAGTCCGGTTCGGGTTGCAGATTCTGGCGGGGGGGAAGCGGCGAACTCTGCTCACCGAGGCGTTTGAGGAACTTCTCGCGAGAATGGGTCGGCGAGTCCTCACCTTTGATGTAGCGGCTGCGCTCCAGGCAAGCGATCTGATGGCAGCGCGGCACAAGAAAGGCCGCCCCGGCGATCTTCGCGATACGATGATTGCCGGGATTGCGCTCGCGCAACACGCCACGCTTGCAACTTGCAACACTGTGCATTTCGAAGATGCTTCAATTCCACTCGTCAATCCTTGGACCATCTAACGGTGCCGCTGGCGTTTTGCTAGGAATGAAGATCCTCTCCCTACAGGATCGGCAAGTGCAGGCACGGCTGCACCAGGGAATCCAGCGAGTTGATCTGTTCTAATGCCCGTTCCACGAGCGACGCCTTGCACTCCTCCAGCGTAATCAGAAAGGGCAGGTGTGATTTCGGGCAGCCCGGTTTCTGCAGCACCGAGTCGATGTTGATGCCGCACTGGGAGAGAATTGTCGCGAGGCTTGCGATGATGCCTGGCCGGTCCCTCACCATGAAGCGTAGATAGTGCTTGGTGGTGAAATCGGCAGTGACGGCAGGCGTCTTCTCGACCGGCTGTCCGGCATAACTCATCGCGGATTGCTTAGCGCGCGCGATGGCCAGAATGTCGGACACGACCGCGACCGCCGTTGGATGTCCGCCCGCACCGTGGCCTCCAAAGACGGTCTCGCCACCGTAAGTTCCGGTCGCCATCACCAGGTTTTGGCTGCCTTCGACGCGCGCCAAAGGCGATGCGAGTTCGACCAGTGCCGGCTGGACCGCGGCAAACAAATCGTCGCCCTTCAACTCTGCCCAGGAAATCTGGCGAATCGTGCAACCAAGCTGGTTCGCGTATTCAAAATCAACCGAGTCGATTGCTGCAATCGAGCGCGCCACGATGCTCTCAGGTCTGACGTTGCAGTGCAGTCCGACTCGCGCCAGGATGGCGAGCTTGGCCCGCGCGTCCAGGCCGTCGATGTCTTCGGTCGGATCGGCCTCGGCGAAGCCCAGCTTCTGCGCCTCCCGCAGAGCGGTGGCGAAGGAAATGCCGTTGCTCTCGATCTGGCTGAGAATGTAGTTGCAGGTGCCGTTGAGAATGCCGCAGATTTTGAAGAGTTCATCGCCGGCCAATCCCTCATGCAATCCGGAAATCACCGGCACGCCGCCCGCCACCGACGCGCCAAAAACGATTTGCTGTTTCATCTGGCGGGCCAGGCCGATCAATTCGGGGCCGCAGTGCGCGATCAATTGCTTGTTGGCGGTGACCACGGATTTGCCCGACGCGAGCGCGCGGCGGATCCAGTCTTCGGTGGGCTGAAGGCCGCCCATCACCTCGACCACAATGTCCACGCCGGAAGATAAAACATCGTCGATATTCTCCGTCCACTGCACCGAGGAGGGAAGCCAGTCCACTTTTTTCCGCGCCACGTTGCGATTGAGGACGTGGGTCAGGCGCAGGTGGGTGTCCGAGCGCTCGCAAAGAATTCTCGCCACCGAACTCCCGACCGTGCCGAAGCCAACGAGAGCCACGTTGCAGCTTTGTGCGCCGTCGTTTCTTGTGCCAACTTGTTTTTCTCCAACGGCATCGCTGTTGCTGCGGGCATTGCGTTTCGAGGGACCTGTCATCGTTCTATTATCGCCGAAGCGGGGTTGGCGGCTGTGTAGCCTGCGCCGAACTCCAACCCAACATCGCCGCCCAAGCGGAGCTTGAACGGCCCTCCCGTTGCTAGAATAGGTATTAACTCGTGTTGATTAAAAAACCTGCACCCGGTCTTTTGGAATCATAGGGTTAGGAGAAAAATCCCGCAAAATCTTTGAGTTTAAAGGACTTATACGTAAAATATTCCGGAATAAGGACTTAACTCCAAAAACGGCGCTGAAAATGGGTTTGGGGCAGCTTCGAGGGCCGTCTTGGGAGACGGACACACCTCAGAACTGCCCCATTCAGAGAACATTCTCGCTCAGGAATGGGTGGGAGGTCTGTGATGGGGATCACAGCTCATTTGTGATGATGGGATTCAAAACCCGGGCCAAGCGGAACTTGTGCGGGGTACGCTGAAGAGTCATCGCCGCAGAAGGTCCCCTTCTCGAAAGGCGCGAGAAGTGGGCACCCCCTTCTTCTTTCAACATCAAGGGCGACCCCCGTTACGCTCGCCCGCCGGAGATGTGCGCCACCCGCCGCCTATTACCAGTACGACGAGACACGCGATTGTGAATTGACCGGATTCCCATATAGAGAGCGCGGCTACCTGTCGAAGGGGCAATAACTCACAACGCGAAGGCCTGGATCTGGCAGATATCGTTGCAAAAGTCGGCGATTGCGAGGGAGTTGCTGGGTGCCCCACCCTTCGTTTTTTGAAGGGTGGGATTCCATGATCGTCTCCCGCGTGGGATTTCTCGCTGACTCCTGCAGTGCCCTCGTCCATAGAGTGCACCGACGATCCCCATCACCCACCCTTTTCGCAAAGTACGCGAAAAGGATGGGGCACCCGGCGTACGTACTTACTCAACCCGGCTGCACGATCCACGCGCATGCTCCGTGTAGCACGTCGGGCAGAACGTCTCAGCACAACACTCGCAATACTCCGAGTGATGCCCGCAGATTTCGCGGCGGCATTTGGAGCAGTGAGCCAGATGCGAACGCACACATCCGGCGACAGTGCAGCCCCCAACCGTGTCGACTGTGTAGTCCTTGTCTCGGGTCGTCATGCATCGCTCCCGTGACGGACATGTCTCATGCCGGAGCGTTGGAGAAGAGATCGCCTTCGATGCGTCCAACTATTGCATCTCGGGTGCTGTCCTGTCAGTGATAAGTTTAAACCCCAAGGCACGGCGTGAGTATGCTGCCAAACCTAGTCCCTCGGCTGTGACGGACGAAGAATTGTGATGCGCGAAACCCCCCGCCCGGCGGTACTTGGACGGAGCACCCTGAAGAGTGGGTGGCACATAAGCTGGGCCGCCACCTCCCACCGCCTTCGGACGCGTATAATAAAGGGTTTTCACTTCCGCAAGACTTCCGGGCGACGGGGTTTGCCCGGTCAAAACTTTATACGGTTCAGACCAGAAAGGCACAGGGATGGCCACTACTGATGTCGTGCCCCAGGAATTGTCCGGCCAACTGGGGCAAAAGCGTGTCGTCAATGACATGAGCATTCAGGTTGCGACCGTGAATGGCTCGGGGTCGCAGAGTTCCAACACGGTTTTGTTGCGCAGCATTTTTCAGATGGGCGTGCCGATTTCGGGGAAGAACCTGTTTCCTTCGAACATTGCGGGGCTGCCGACTTGGTTCACGATCCGCGCCAGTAAAGATGGCTACATCGCGCGCAAGAAGGAGATCGATCTACTCATCGCGATGAATGCGGAGACGGCGCAGGACGATGTGAAGACGCTGGCGGCGGGCGCTTCCGTGCTCTACGACGAGCCGCTGGCGCTCGATAAGGTGCGCGACGATCTGATTTATTACGCGGTGCCTTACGACAAGCTGGTGGCGGCAGTATGTTCGGAAGCCAAGCTGCGCAAGCTGATCAAGAACATGATCTACGTCGGGGTCGCGGCGCAATTGCTTGAGATTGATTTTGCCGAGGTCGAGAAGGCGATCCGCAAGCAGTTCTCGAAAAAAGCAAAGGCGACAACCTTGAACCTGGCGGCTGCCAAGGCAGGCTACGATTACGCCGCCGCGAATTTGAAGAAGCGCGATCCGTTCTACATCCAGCGCATGGACAAGACGAAGGGCAAGATCATCGTCGACGGCAATTCTGCCGCTGCCATGGGGTGCATGTTTGCCGGTTGTACCGTGGTAACTTGGTACCCGATCACGCCGTCGTCGTCGCTGGTGGAGACGATGATTGAGTACATGAAGCAACACCGCATCGGGCCGGACGGCAAGGCGACTTTTGCCATCGTGCAAGCGGAAGACGAACTGGCGGCGATTGGCATGGTGATCGGGGCGGCGTGGGCGGGTGCGCGCTCGATGACTGCTACCGCGGGTCCGGGCATCTCGCTGATGGCAGAGTTCACGGGCCTCGCGTATTACGTAGAGATTCCCGCGGTGATCTGGAACATTCAGCGCGTCGGGCCATCGACCGGCTTGCCTACCCGCACTGCGCAAGGCGACGTGCTTTCGACGGCATTTCTCAGTCACGGCGACACCAAGCACATCATGTTGTTTCCGAATTCGGTCAGCGAGTGTTTCACGATGGCGCAGGATGCTTTTGATTTGGCCGAGCGTTTTCAGACGCCGGTGTTTGTCATGTCGGACCTCGACCTGGGGATGAATAACTGGATGTCGGATCCGTTCCCCTATCCCGACAAGCCCATTGACCGCGGAAAAGTGCTGAGTAAGGCCGATATTGAGAAGGCGGGTGGTTTTTCCCGCTACAAAGATGTGGATGACGATGGCATCGGCTATCGCACGCTGCCGGGGACGGATCATCCTGCGGCGGCATATTTTGCTCGCGGCAGCGGACACAATGAAAAGGCGCAGTACAGCGAGCGTCCCGACGATTTCGAACGCAATATGGAACGGATCAACAAGAAGTTCGAGACCGCTCGGTCGTTCGTTCCGCGCCCGGAGCCGATGGGCAGCGGCAAGGCGAAGATCGGCATTCTTGCTTATGGCACGTCGCACTGGGCGATCGTCGAGTCGCGCGATCAATTGTCGAAAGATTACAAACTGGAAACGGACTATCTTCGTGTGCGGTCGTATCCGTTTACGCGCGAGATTCACGATTTCATTGAGCGGCACGACCGCGTGTATGTAGTGGAGCAAAACCGCGACGGGCAGATGGCTAGCTTGCTGAAGCTCGATATCAAGCCGGAGTTGACCCCGCGTTTGCGCTCAATCTGCCACGTCCACGGATTGCCAATCGACGCGCGGTCCGTGACCGACGAACTCACAATGATGGAGGGCAAGTGACATGGGGAACACACCCACTAACACGCCTATAACTGCTCCTACTCCAGTTCCTACGCCAACTCCAAAGACGAACCGCATCGGACTGCAAGTTATCGACTATCGGGGCGGGAAGACGACGCTTTGTGCCGGTTGCGGGCATAACGCGATTTCCGAACGCATCATTGACGCGATGTATGAAATGGGAGTGAAGCCGGAGCGCGTTGCGAAGTTCAGCGGCATTGGATGCTCGTCGAAGAGTCCGGCTTATTTCATGAACCGGTCGCACAGCTTTAACTCCGTGCACGGACGCATGCCTTCGATAGCTACGGGAGCGATGCTGGCGAACAAAAACCTGATCGCGCTCGGTGTGAGCGGCGACGGCGACACGGTTTCAATCGGCGCGGGGCAGTTTATCCACCTGATGCGGCGCAACCTGCCGATCATCTATGTCATCGAGGACAACGGTTGTTACGGGTTGACGAAGGGCCAGTTCTCCGCGACCGCCGATTTGGGGTCAACGCTGAAGAGCGGCGTGGTGAACGACCTTCCTCCGGTCGATACTTGCGCCATGGCCATCCAGTTGGGAGCCACGTTTGTGGGCCGGTCGTTCTCCGGCGACAAGCGGCAGCTTCACACCATGCTCAAGGCTGCCATCGCTCACAACGGCACGGTGATGCTGGACGTGGTTTCGCCGTGCGTGACCTTCAACGACCACGAGGGCTCGACGAAGTCTTACAAATATATGCAGGCCCATGAAGAGCCGCTGCAGGAGGTCAGCTTTATACCGTCGTTTGAGGAAATTAATGTTGACTATGACCATGGGACGACGTTTGAAGTCACGATGCACGACGGGTCGAGCTTAAGGTTGCGGAAGCTTGAGCAGGAGTACGATCCGACGGACAAGATTCAGGCGGTGGGGCGGTTGATGGAATCGCATGCGAAAGGCGAAGTGTTGACCGGCGTGTTCTACATCAATGCCAACGCGCCGAGCTTTATCGACATGCTGAACGTTACGGATGAGCCACTGGCGACTCTGCCGGAATCAGTAATACGGCCGAGCAGGGAAGTGCTGGCAAAGTGCATGGAAGAGCTGCAGTAGACCCCTGCGACAGATGGCAAAAATTGTTGAGTCGGCCCCGCTTGGGACCGGCTCAATTTGTTTACGCGCTCATTGTTTACCCACCCATGGTCAGCACTACGCGAAACCGGGCGCGGCCGCTGATCATTTGTTCGTAGGCTTCGGCAGCTTTTTCGAGCGGAAAGCGCTCGATCATCGGACGGACTCCGGACAGGGCGCTGAATTGCATGGTGTCTTCGGAATCTTTGGCGGTTCCCGAGGGCCAGCCCTGGATCGCCTTGCGGCCCGAGATCAACTGGAGAGGCGTAACGGTGATCGGTTCGGCGCTGGCGCCAACGACTAGCAGCTTGCCGTTTATCGAAAGTCCATTGACCAGCGCGGAGATGGATTTCGAATCAGGCGCGGTGGCGAGAATCACGCGGGCGCCGCCGAACGTCTGCAGTTCTGCGGCCGGATCGCCAGCAGCGGAGTCCACGTAGTGAGCGGCACCAAGTTTTCGCGCCAGCGCTTCTTTGTCCTTGCCTCGGCCGATGGCGAAAGTGCGGAAGCCCATCTGTCGCGCATACTGGATTGCGAGATGGCCAAGTCCGCCGATGCCTTGAACGGCGACCAGATCGCCGGGGCGCGCGCCGGCGTTGCGAAGCGAATTGAAAACCGTGATGCCGGCGCAAAGCAGCGGCGCAGCTTCGGCGGCGGGGAGGTTATCTGGGATAGCGGCAACCGCTTCGGCGGGCGTAACCATGTATTCCGCGTAACCGCCGTCATGGCTGATGCCGGTAATTTTGTGGAACTGGCAGAGAATGAAATCGCCGCGGCGGCAGGGATCGCAGGTGAAACAATGGCCTCCGTGCCATCCGACTCCGACGCGCTGGCCGGGTTTCCAGTTGGCAACGTCAGCACCGACGGCGTCGATGCGGCCGGCGATTTCGTGTCCGGGAACGCGTGGATACTGGATGCCGGGCCAATGGCCTTCCTTTACGAAGACGTCGCTGTGGCAGACGCCGCAGGCTTCGGCTTTAATCCTGACCTGGCCGCGGGCGGGCTCGGGAATGTTTCTTTCGACGAGTTCGAGATTACCGCCCGCTTTGCTGACTTGGACAGCTTTCATCTTCGACATAGTTTCTTCCTCATGAATTCGGGTTGATGGAAATACGGGACGCAAAACAAAGAGCTTGATTCTCTCTTCTATGGGTTCTTCTCAGCAACACTGACGAACACCGGAACTAGCTGGCAGCCGTAACCGACGGTGTCGGGCCCGACCGCCGCCACCGCACGATTGACGGCCGCGAGACACTCTTGGAGCACCGAGTTGTCCGGCGGCAAGTTGGCTGATGCGATAACAATCGCCGCAACACGCCTTGCCCGCTCGAAAAACTCGCTGGCTGAAACTCGGCTCACGCGCCCGACCGCGTATGGGCGGCAGTCAATGACTCTGAATCCGGCCTTCTCCAGGGCCCGCGGCACGGCCGGGCCGATCGCGGTGTCCGCGGGACGACGCGCTTGCCGCTGGGCGGCAAAGAGGTCCCGAAATGCTGCATTCACTTCCTGCAGCGAGCCGTCGAAGTAGAACAGATTGGCAAGATTGTCTGGTTCAACGGCCACGAAACGCCCCCCGGGGCACAGGACGCGCTTAATCTCGGACAGAACCGCCTGCACATCAGTGACATGTTGCAGCGTCATGCTGCTGAGCACCAAATCGGCAGCACACTCGGAACAGGGCAGTTGTTCGGCACGGCCCCGCTGAAGCTCCACTCTTTTGGCATAAGCTGTGCCGGCGAGTAGCTTGTCAGCCTCGCGCAACCGGTTCTCATCGGCGTCGATCCCGAGGTAGGTCGCGCTTCCGAGGCAAGGGAGCAACGCGTGGGCTGCCGTGGCCAAGCCGCAACCGACGTCTATAAGCCTGTGCGTCTCCGCCGGAATCCAGCGAAGCAGGAACTGCGTAAAGGACTCGTCCCACCACCCTTGCCTTGACGCACGAATTTCCTCGCTCGTGAGGCCATCCAGACCACGTGTCAGATCCGGGGCGACGTCGGGTTTAGGGAACGTAACGTCCACAGCGTTTACCTCCGTCCCTACGCATTCGCTACGGGCGATTCCCCTTTAAACGATTCCGAATGAGATGTCCTAGGAGACGACAAGGGCTCACACATCAGTCAGTGGTTCTCCCTCGAAGCGGCGAGAGTCGAACTCTAGCCACTTTTCTTCAACTCTCCCTCGAACGAGTGCTCGGGGCTGTGGCCGGGCTCAGGGAAGTCGCTATCGGCGCCGTCCTGCATGGGGTCGGGGTTACGATGCGGGAGCTGGTCTTTCATGGAGTTGTTGCCGGTTTGGGTGCGTTCGTCCGGCTCGAGGGAACCCTTCCCGCGGTCGGCATCATTGTGAAGATGGTCGCTGGCACTTTTCGGCATGGCAGGCCTTTCGAGATGCGTGCGTCGATAAGAATGATTACAGGGTTAGGTTACGCCGAAAGCCTGCAGCGGGCAATGTTTGTGGTGGGCTAATTCTGTGTGGCCGAGTAAATAAGCTACGAGCTATGCGCGGATGAGTGCCGCTAGGCCCTACTGAGGATCGTTTTGCCGCAGGATGTCTTGCAGCGCTCCGATCTGTTGCCGGGTAAGCTTGGCAGCGAGCAGATCGACTTCCATGGGGAACATCGATCCATACTCCGCTTGTTTATCTTTTGCTGGATACATCGCGTCGATGTACGCGTCACGGTAAGTCATCCATACCCTCTGTGCCGCCCGGATTTTGCTAGTAGCGACTGGATTGCCGTGGACCTTTGACAGAACCAGTTCATAAACCTTATTTAGTTCATCGTTGACGCGTTTTGCTTCGTCGTTCGCACACACGTTCATTTCATGCTGCGCGTTTGCCTGCTTGCTGCAGCTGCGATACATCGCTGAGTCTTGGGCACAGCACAAGATCGAAGCCAGCAATACAAAAAGAAAATAGCTGCATGTTTTCATCATTTTGGCCCTCGTGTAATTGCTGCTGTTATCGCTCTGCGCACTTGGCCTTGGGATTCTCTCAGGGCAGCGACAGCATCGGCGCGGCTGACGCCAGCCTTGGCCATCACCAGGGCTACGGGGACGCGGCCTCCTGCGGCGGCGAGGAGTTTGCGCGCCGCTCGGCGGTCGAGTCCGGCGGCTCTTTCCAGGATGCCCACTCCGCGTTCGACCAGTTTCTCGTTCTTCGGACTGACGTTGACCATCAGGTTGCCGTAGACGTAGCCGAGACGAGTCATCGCCCCGGTTGTGAGCATGTTCAGGATCATCTTCTGCGCGGTGCCGGCTTTCATACGCGTGGAGCCAGCGACGACTTCCGGACCGACTTCCGCCACGATGGCCACGTGCGCGGCTTTGCCGAGCGGGGATTTCGGGTTGCAGACGACGGCAACGGTTCTTGCGCCGTGAGCGCGCGCATATTCGATGGCGGCGATGGTGAAGGGAGTTCGTCCGCTGGCGGCGATGCCTACGACGACATCTCTTTTTCTTGGTTTCTTCTTCGCGATGGCTTTGCGGCCCAGCTCGCGAGAGTCTTCGTCGGCTTCCACGGCTGCGCCCAGCGCTTTTGAGCCGCCGGCGATTATGAATTGGACCATGCGCGGGCCGACGTCAAAGGTTGGCAGACACTCGACGGCGTCGAGGGCGGCGATGCGTCCGCTGGTGCCGGTGCCCACGTAGATGAGGCGCCCGCCTTGGGAGAGTGCCGCGGCGATCAGATCGATCGCTTGCGCGATTTGCCGGAGAGCGCCCTTCACGGCGGCGGCGACCTTGGCATCTTCGGCGTTGATGATGCGGGCGATTTCGAGTGCGGACTTGCGATCGAGATCGGCGGAGGCGGAGTTTGTTTTCTCGGTACCGAGGCGGCGGAGTTCTGCGCTCCTTGTTTTGCGGATCAGGGCTTTGCGCTTCGGAGCTTGGCGTTTCAAGCTTGCTTCCTCAAGGCTTCCATCACCGCGTCGTAAAACGCTGGGCGTACCTGTTTGATTGCCTGGTCCTGGCAGTCAGGCCAGGTGCGGTTGGTTAGCAAAGCTATCGAAAGTTGGCGCTCGGGGTCGATCCACAGGGACGTGCCAGTGTAACCGAGGTGTCCGAAGGAGCGGGACGAGAAGTATTTTCCGGACTGCGAGGGCGCCGAGGGCGTGTCCCAGCCCAGCGCCCGGGAAGTGCCTTCGGGAGCGGATTCTCGGCGCGAAAAGAGTTCGACGGTCGAGGAGCGGAGGATGGGGTGTCCGGCGTTGAGCATGGCGTGGGCGAAGATGGCTAGATCTTCGGCGGTGGAGAACAGGCCGGCGTGTCCGGCAATGCCGCCGAGGACACTCGCGTTTTCGTCCTGCACCTCGCCTTGAATGATGCGGTGGCGGAAGGTGCGATCGTCGGCGGTTGGCGGGATGGGGTCTTTCAAGGCGGGCGTGGGATTGAAAGTCGTGTGCGTCATGCCGAGCGGGCCAAAGATTTCGCGTTGGCAAAATGCGTCAAGAGATTCGTCGGCGAGGCGTTCAAGGACGACGCCGAGAATGATGAATCCGATGTCGCTGTATTCGGCGCGTGTACCGGGGTCGGCGGCGAGTGGGGTAGTGAAGGCGGCTTGCAGAAGGCCTTCACGAGTCTGAGCGCGCAGGAAAAGCTTTTCGTAGGCGGGCAGGCCGGAGCTGTGCGCGAGCAGCATGCGCAGCGTGATTTCGCGGCGGCGAGGGTCATTTGCGGCGAATTCGCCTGCGAATTCGTGGACGATAGCAGTGACGGGGGCTTCGAGATCGAGCAGGCCGCGCTCGTAGAGGATCATGGCCATGGCGGTCGTGGCGAGGACTTTGGTGAGCGAAGCGAGATCGAAGATGCTTGCCGTGGTGACTTCGGGCGAAGCCGGATCGTATGTGAAGCAGCCGAGGGCTTTGTGGGCGACCAGCTCTCCGCGGAAGGTGACGGCGAGCGAGCAGGCGGGGAAGGCGCGGTCGGCAATGGCCTTTTCCAGAATGCCGAAGGCGCTCGGAAACCGATCATCCTGCGCGACGAAATTGCGCACGAGGAAGGAAAATCCGGATTCTCGATTCCGCAGCGTCAGGTTCAAGGGTGTTTTGTGAACTGATGGGGTTATAACAAAGGCGGCGGGTGGAGGCAAACGGGGAGTTACTTTGAGAGCATCGTTGATAACGTTCAGCCTTGAGCCGCATCTCCGGGGTCATGTAGAGTCACAGCAGACGTGAAACACTCACCGAAAAATCTGCTGCTCTTCGTTCTACTGTTTTCTTCCGCCGCGTTCTCCCAGACTTCGCTGGATTCGCGCCTCGCTGTTCTCGACCCCATCATCAACGACGCCGTCACGCAGCAACAGATTCCAGGGGCGGTGCTCGTCGTCGGGCACGACGGGCAGGTGGTTTATCGCAAGGTTTACGGCAGCCGGGCGATCGAACCTCGGCGGGAGGCGATGACGCTCGATACGGTGTTTGATTGTGCGTCGTTGACCAAGGTTGTCGTAACCGCGACGGCGATCATGCAGCTGTGGGAGCAGGGAAAATTTCGCATGAGCGATCCGGTCGCGAAGTATCTTCCCGAGTTTGGGCAAAACGGCAAGCAGGATATTACGATCCGGCAGTTGCTGGTGCACTACTCGGGCCTCGCTCCGGACCTGGATTTGGCGAAGAAGTGGGAAGGTAAGGAGACGGCGTATCGGATGGCGTTTGAGGCCCTTCCAGAGCGGGCTCCGGGCGCGGCGTTTGTTTATAGCGATATCAACTTCGTGGTGCTGGGAGCGCTGGTGGAGCGGCTCTCGGGCGAGTCGCTCGATGAATATGCGGCGCGGCATATTTTTGGACCGCTGGGCATGAAGGAGACCCGCTTTGTTCCTCCGGCGTCGTGGGAGCAGCGCATCGCTCCAACCGAAGAGGATGAGAACCATCACCTGCTGCGCGGCGTGGTGCATGATCCTACGGCTCGCCGGATGGGCGGCGTGGCGGCTCATGCGGGATTATTTTCCACCGCGGACGACCTGGCGCTTTTTGCGCAAGCTTTGCTGGATGGCGGGCGCGGCGTGCTGACTCCGGCGACGATTGCGAAGATGACTGCGCCACAGCAGCCAGTAAATGGCACGGCAGTGCAGGGATTTGGGTGGGACATTGATTCTCCTTTCTCTACTAATCGGGGAGAACTGTTGCCGGTGGGCGGTTACGGACATACGGGATTCACCGGGACTTCGCTGTGGATTGATCCGGCGACGAAGACTTACATCGTGCTGCTAACGAACGCGGTGCACATGAACGTGGTGCCGCCGAAGGAGAAGGGAAGCGCGGTGTCTCTCAGAACCAAGGTCGCGACGGCGGTGGCGGCGGCGCTGGCGCTCGATCCGGCTGAGGCGGAGAAGATGCGGGTGGCGACGATCACCGGCTACAACGAAATGCAGAGCGCGGCGCGCAAGCTGGCGGTGCGGAATGGAACGGTGAAGACGGGAATCGACGTGCTCGAGGAGAGTAAGTTCGTGGCGCTGCATCCGGCCAGGGGCGGGGCTCCGCGAAGCATTGGACTGCTGACGAATCAGACAGGCGTGGACTCGGAAGGGCGGCGGACGATTGACGTGCTGGCGAGTGTGCCGGGGATTTCGCTGGATGCGATTTTCAGTCCAGAGCATGGAGTGACGGGGACGCTGGACACGACCGACATCAAGAATGCGAAGGATGCGGCGACCGGAATTGCGGTCTACAGCGTGTACGGGGCGAGCGACGCGGCGCGGCGTCCGCCAATGGACGTACTGAAGCGACTGGATGCGGTGGTGATCGATCTGGCGGATGCGGGCGCGCGGTTTTACACGTTCGAGACTACGACGGGATATTTTCTGGAAGCGGCGGCACAGGCGGGAATTGGGGTGGTCATTCTGGATCGACCGAATCCGATTACGGGTTCGTTTGTGCAAGGGCCGGTTTCCGATTCCGCTTCCAATTCCAATTCCAACGACGGGCGGGAAAGTTTTACGAACTACTTTCCCGAGCCGGTGCGCCATGGGATGACTTTGGGTGAGCTGGCAAAAATGTTTAATGGCGAGCGGCACATTGGGGCGCGGCTCGAAGTGGTTGCGATCGAAGGTTGGCAGCCGGGGGACTGGTTCGATTCGACTGGCCTGGTGTGGGTGAATCCTTCGCCCAATTTGCGGAATTTGACAGAGGCGGCGCTTTATCCGGGCGTGGCGCTGATTGAAGGGACGAATGTCTCGGTGGGGCGGGGGACGGACACGCCGTTCGAAGTGGTGGGCGCTCCTTGGATCAAGAGCAGGGAATTGGCGACTTACTTGAACGGGCGCGGTATTCAGAGTGTGCGGTTCGTGCCGATTGTTTTTACTCCGTCATCGAGTAACTTTGCCGGGGAACGATGTGAGGGCGTGAACCTGATTGTTCTGGATCGGAATACGCTGGACTCACCGGAATTGGGGATTGAGCTGGCCTCGACGCTGCATAAGCTGTATCCGAACGACTTCAAGATGGAGCGGATGGCGGATCTGCTGGTCAATCAGGCGGTGTTCGAGGCGATCGGGGCGGGCGAGGATCCGAGACGGATTGCGGAGGACTGGCAAGAGCGGCTGGAGGTATTTGTGCGCCTGCGGGAAAAGTATTTGTTGTACAAGTAACGGGCAGTTCGCAGCCCTTTGTGCTGATAGTGTTCTAAATTCAGCTACCAGCCGCGAGCTTCGAGCTGTTAACAAACCAGAACCTCACCACGGAGACACGGAATCACGGAGAAAAGCGAGCTCATGATTTTGTCCCTTATGAAGCAACTGCGACCCGACAATGGGCCTATGAAGGAGCCTTCCTCCGTGTCTCTGTGTCTCCGTAGTGGGTGTTGTTCGGGATCGGGGATCGCATTCGGTTTAGGACCTCCTTTGTGCTCAACCGGTGGCTCCGCGCGGACTCCTCAGCTACAATGACCCGGGGTACGCAGGTTGGCCATGTCCGAAAATCTACTTCTGATTCCGAGTCCGTTTTACCGTTGCGCCGGCCCGAATTGTGGGGTGCTAAAAGGCGAGAGCGACCGCTGGTGGATAATGTGGAGCTCGTTTGGCGATTACGAATTGCCGGTGATGCATCTGGCGCCGTGGGACGAAAAACTGGCAGTGCAGGAAGGCGCGATGCACGTTTGCGGCGAGGGGTGCGCGCAGAAACTGCAGTCGCAGTTCATGGGCAATGTGTTGGAGAGCCGGGGGCGAAGAAACAGTGGTTAGGCTTGCTGGCGGAAGAAATAACTATTCACTGGTTCTCAGCTAACGGTTCTAAACCAAGGGTTCTCAGCTAACCGGGCACGCTGGTCGGCGCATCTGAGATTGCAAGCGTGTTGCTAAATTATCCTGAAAAGGTGGGTCTTTGATGAGGATATGTGCTGCTTCTATTTGGGTTTTGCTGCTGGCGGGGATCGCGGCGGCACAGTCGTCTCAGGTCCCGGATCCGGCTGCGCCTTCGGTGGAGTCTGGGAAGGCTACGCTGACCATTCCGGCGGGAACGAGGGTTCCGATATCACTGAAGCAGGCGATCTCGACGAAGACGGCTAAAGACGGAGACCCGGTATACGCGGAGACTGCCTTTCCGTTTGTGGTCAACGAACGGGTCGTGATTCCGGCGGGAACTTACATCCAGGGAAAGATCGAGCGCGTGCAGCGCGGTGGGCACGTAAAGGGGCGCGCTGAGGTGCTGATCCACTTCACCTCGATGATTTATCCCAATGGCTATACGGTGATGCTGGGGGGTTCGGTGGAGAACACGCCCGGGGCGGAGAAGACGTCGATGAAAGATTCGGAAGGGACGATTCGTCAGGATAGCGACGCCGGGAAGAAAGCTGAGACCGCTGCCGGTACGGCAACCACGGGAGCGGTGATCGGTGCTGTAACCAACGGACTGAAGGGAGCCGGGATCGGAGCGGGAATTGGAGGAGTCACTGGGCTGGCGGTGGGAATGCTGACGCGCGGTGCCGACGTGAGGCTGGAGCCGGGGACGTCGATCGAGATGGAGATCCAGCGGGAAGTGACGGTGGATGCGAGCCGGGTTTCCGCGAGACGTGAGGTCATTGTTCGCAATAGCGACTAGTCGATTCGCGGCTGAGTAACTTGCTTTCCGCTGTCGTTTCTCTTCCATCGTTCGCGGACAAGAGTGTCCGCGCCACACGAGCTACTTCAATACAAACATAGCGTTCACGTGCGCGGTGACCGTCACGTTCTGGGGCGAAAACTCCTCGGTCGGGGTGGGGCCTTGTGCTGCCATCGCCATGGGCATGGCACGGCGCTGCATAGGCGCGATCACGCGAATGTTCTCAAAGGTATCGACGGAAGCATAGGAGAGTTCGCCGAGCGCGCGTCCGCTGGCAGTGGCGAGGGACTGCGCGGAAGCGCGGGCGTGCCGGTAGGCGTCGGCAACGGCTTTGCTCTTGGCCTCGTCGGTCGAGGCAAGCGTGTAGCTAAGCGACTGGCTTTCACCGACGCTGGCGTCGGCGAGCTGCTGGGTGACAGGGCCGATCTTCGAAAAATCCTTCAGTTTCAAACTCACACTCGTCGTGACCTGATAGCCGATGACTTTGTGCTTCGGGTTCTTCCAGTCGTATTGCGGATTCACCGAGAAGAAGCCAATCTCCGCGGCCTTCGGATCGATGCCGTTTGTGCGCAGAACCTGCCGCGTGGCCTCGGCTTGTTTGGCGGCCTGGTCGTAGGCGTCTTTGGCGTTGTCGGCTTGGGCCGAGATGTTGAACTGGATGAGCGCGGTATCCGGCGCGGATTCAAATTTGCCGTCGGCGCCGACGAAAACGGTGTTGGGCAGGGGGTTGAGCGTGGGGCTCTGCGCGACCGAGAGAGCACTCAGAACGAGAACGGCGCAAAGAATGAAAATGGTGGCCTTCATCGGATTTCTCCTGAATCTTGATGGATAACTGCAGATCCCTCGCTTCGCTCGGGATGAAAACTCCTAAAGTTTTTCATCAAGCTGCTAAGAGTTCCCTTAATACACCTCTAACGTTAGAACGCGACGAGCTTCCCGAGTTGCAATCGAAAGAAGTAAAACGAGGAAAATTGCAGGACAAAAAGGACACAGCCGCGGGAGACGCAGCGAACCACGTCTCTATCGGCGAGTTGAGCGGCGAGTCGAGAGTGTCAGTGAGAGGGAATCTGGAGCGCGCGATCGAGGCGCACCTCGAGGGTGGTTCCTTTTTCGAGCCGAAGGTCGCGATTGGCAAGCAGGCTGGCCATGGCTCCAGCACCCGCGCCTGCTGCTCCGCCGGCGCCGGTTCCTTTGGCACCCCCTGCGGCTGCGCCAATACTGGTGCCGAGGACTGCGCCGACAGCCGCGTCTTCGACCGTGTGCTTTACACTCGGTGGGTTGCGTTCGATTTCACCCTCGGAGTCGGGCGCCTTGAGACCGTGTTCGCTGGGCACTCCGATGACGGTCGCGACCAGCGCGACCCATCCGTGGTTGGTTTCGATTTCGTCGAAGCTGAGCAGCAGGCGTGCGTGCAGGCCGTTCGCCACGGAACTGACGTGACCCTTGATTTTCTTGCCACGGGGAATCATTTTGCCATTGGCGGAAATAAGATCCTCGTCAAGCTTAACCTTGAAATGTTGGCCCGGATGCAGTTCGGCAGTGTCGATTTTGTCCTGAAGCCGGACGAGGAAGGTCGTGCCTTCCGGGACAGCGTTCGGCGGAGCCATGGGCGCAATGGCCGGATCGATTGCCTGGGCCAGCAGTGACGTTGCGGCGGTCAGAAAGAGTATTCCCACCCACGATGAGAGTTTGTTCACGATGACCTCGTAAGCTTCTGACGCACCAGAACAAAACCCGGTCTGCCCACCAAATGTGAAACAGGCACATTCTGGCGGGCACCGGTTATTCACCCCAGAACGGCCGAACACGACCGTGGTGGGGCCGCTTGGATTGACTTCACTGTTCGTTTGGATGAGGCGATCAGGGCAAAACGATGCCTGGCGCCTGGCGGGAAATGCTGGTCAGAGTGAGACGGTCATTGGAGTTTCAGGGTTGTATGCTCAGCCCGGTGTCCGTGGTTACACCTTCGGGAAAGACGGGTTCTGGTCATTGATGTCGTTCCGCAGGTCTTCCCAGATATTGTCGGGCATTTCGAGGAAAACCTTGGCGATCTGGGGATCGAACTGGCGACCGGACCAGAGTTCGATTTCCTTGCGGGCGGCCTGAATGGTTTGGGCATCACGGTAATCACGCTTGGATCTCATGGCATCCAGCGTATCGGCAATCGCGAAAATTCGGGCGCCCAGCGGGATCTCCTCGCCCTTCAGGCCGCGCGGATAGCCGAGTCCGTCGTAGCGCTCTTGGTGGGCGTAGATGATTTCGGCAGCCTCGGCCAGAAAGGGGATTCGGGAGATGATCTTATAGCCGAGGTAGCAGTGCTCCCTCATGACGGCCATCTCGTCGTCCGTGAGCTTACCGGGCTTGTGCAGGATGTGGTCTGGAATGGCCATCTTGCCGATATCGTGCAGGAAAGCTCCGCGCGCGATCACTCTGATCTCTTCTTTTGACAGGCCCATTTTGCGTGCAATGGCGATGGTGAATGCGGTGACGCGTTTGCAGTGGTGTTGGGTCTCGGCGTCCTTGAGGTCGAGCGCATCGCCCAAGGCTTCGAGCGTCATGTCATAGGACTCCTCCAGGTCGGAAAGCGCCGTTTTCCATTGCTGGGTACGGGCGGCAACCAGCGACTCGAGGTTGGTGCGATAAGCATCGTTTTCGCGCTTGAGGCGGCGGTTCTCAAGGGCACGGCGAACCGTGTTCAGCAGTTGTTCTCGCTCGAAAGGCTTGAGCAGGTAGTCGTACGCCCCATTGCGCAGGGCCTGCAGAGCGACTCCGATGTCGTGGACCGCAGTGACCATCACGATCGGCATGTCAGGGTAACGTTCCTTGGCACGTTCCAAAAGGGCAGTCCCATCCATTTCGGCCATCATCAGGTCGGAGAGCACGAGATCGAATTCGTCACCCGATTCCAGAATCGCGAGGGCTTCGACGCCATTGGCGGCCGCGCGAGTCTGAAAATGGGCTAGGCCGAGGGTTGAGCAAACAATCTCGCGGATTGTTTCCTCGTCGTCCACCACAAGAATGCGGGCATTAGGCATGGCGCTAAGTGAATGTATCGTTCATTTTAGGCCACGACTGCACATTCCGAAAGTAACCAAAGGGAGACGGAAATCCGGTAACGATGGGCAGCGAGCGTGATATTTAAAAAGCTTAGGTGTTCGTGCGCTTATCTATGGATCCTGCCGGGCTATTCGGGAATTCGGTTGGCGTGTTGACCGTCCCCTGGTTGACGGCGCGGGAAACGGCCGCCCTGATCGTGGTAGTGGTCAGTCTGCTTTTCTTCCGGGTTTTTCGGGAACGATGTCTGCTGGCGTGGGGAGCAGGCTGGGTCAGCTATGGTGCGTTCCTGTGGGTAACGAGCGCGGGTGAGTCGCACGGCGCATCGAAGGCGATGACGGCATTCACGCAGGCCGACTTTGTGCTGGCGATGGGGTTGTTTGCCGCGGCGGCGCTGATGTCGGCGCAGGCCCGGCGAGCGTTGATGGTGTTGGTGGCATTCTCGTGGGTGCTGATGGTTTTCGCGGCAATGCGGCCGCTGTATTTTCCGGATTCACTGTATTTTGTGGATTCGAAAAGCTTCGGGGATGGGCTGGATGTGGCGTGCCGGTTCGTTGCGACCGGCGCAGTCGTGGAACTACTGCGGTACCGGTTCGCACGTATTGGGCTGGGGTCATTCCTGTTCGGCGCTGGGCTGCTGACGTTGAATCTGAACTGGCCACCGTTTACCAGTCATATTCCGAGCGAAGGTTACCTGTTGGCGGAGGTGCTGTTTGGTTCGAGCCTCCTGCTGATCGTGCTGGACGACTCCCGGTTGCGTACACGCCGGCTGGCGGTGCTGAATGAGTTGGCGGTGACGATTGCGCGTGGCCAGAGTCATGCCCCGATGATGCAGACTGCGCTGGAGAAACTGAAAGCCGCAGGGGGGGCGAAGGCAGCTTGGTTCCAGTTGATGGACGGCGACCGTCTGGTGCCCACGCAGCACTCAGGGCTGTCGCCGGAATTTCTACGAGCCATCGGGCAAGTCGGGACGGATGAAACGCAGGCTCGCGTCCTCCAGGAAAACCGGGCGGCGGTGATGAAACTCTCGGAGATGTCAGAGCCGGAGCGGGCACAACTGGGGAAGCACGGCATTCATCACGTGGTGCTGCTGCCGGTGCAGGGCAAGAAGTCGGTGATCGGGATGCTGTCGCTGGGCTGCTCAGGCAGCCGACGCCACACGCGGGAAGAACTCGAATTTTTGGAAACGGCGGCGCAGTCGCTGGGGATTGCGGTAGAAAACCTGCGGTTGCTGGAGCAGGTGCTGCGCTCGCAGCGGCAGTGGATGAATACCTTCGATTCCATCCAGGATCTGATTCTGGCGCACGACGCAGACTTCGGAATCCTCAAGATAAATCAAGCCCTGCTGCAGCGGCTGGAAAAGGCGCCGGCCGATGTGTTGGGCAATCTGTGTGAAGAGGTTCTACCGCAGAAGCGCGCCTGGAGCGGATGCCCGTATTGCGAACGCGGCTCGGGGCTGACGGAAGGAATGGATCCGTGTTTCGGCGGGCAGTCGGTGGTTTCGACCTCATCGTATGCCGAGCAGGGAGGCCAGAAAAAGGGCACCATCCATGTGGTGCACGACACGACCGACCGTCAAGTGGCGGAAGAAAAGTACCGCATGCTGTTTGAGCAGGCGCAGGAAGGCGTGTTCGTAGCGACGCCGGATGGCGAGTTGCTCGACTGCAACGACGCGTTTGTCACCATGCTCGGTTACGGCAGCCGGGACGAGTTGATGGCGCTCGACATGGGCAGCGTGCTGCACTCGGTGGCGGAGGAGCGAGAAGCTTTTTGCAAGGAAATCGAGGCGCACAACTACGTGCGCAACTTTGAAATCACGGTGCGGCGCAAAGATGGCACGCTGCTGACGGTGGCGCAGAGCTGCTTTGCGACGCGCGATCCAGGTGGAAACATTGAGCGCTATCAGGGCTTCGTTCTCGACATCACCGAGAAGAAACGCTCGGAAGACGAGATGCGGCGGCGCAATCGCGAGTTGAACGCGCTCAACGCGATGGCAGTCATCGCGACGCAGTCGTTCGATCTGGATGAAATTCTGAACCTGACGCTGCGCCAGGTGATCTCGCTGTTTGGGGCGGAGACCGGCTCAGTCTATCTGGCAGCGGAACCGGATGGCACCTACCGGCGGCGCGCGGGTTGGGGCCCGCGCAGCGAGGCGCGCGTGCGCATGGCCGAAGTCGTCTTTCCGGAAGGCTTCGGCGATCTCGTGATGCGCTCGCGAGCGGAAGTGGTGACGCAGGATTTTCTGCCGCACCTGCCACCGGCGGTGGTGGAGTTTGTGTGCGCGGACCGTCTGCCCTACTGGATCTGGGTTGTGCTCTGGAGTAAGGACAAGCCCATCGGCATCATGGGTATTGCCAGCAAGGAAGACCGGCACTATTCCAGTAACGATGAGAATCTGCTGGTCGCCATCAGCCGGCAACTGGCGACTACGATCGAAAAGGTGCAGCTCTACGAGGAGACTTGCCGGGCGTACGAAGACTTGCGGCGGACGCAGGAGCAACTGCTGCAAAGCGAGAAGATGTCGGCCGTCGGCCAATTGATTTCTGGCGTGGCGCACGAGTTGAACAATCCACTGACGGCAATCCTCGGTTACGCGCAACTGTTGGAAGGCGCCGGCCTGGATCACCGTTCGGCCGACTATGTGCGTAAGCTGTTCAAGCAGGCGCAGCGCACGCACCGGGTGGTACAGAATCTGCTTTCTTTTGCACGCCAGCGCAAGCCGCAGAAGCAGGAAGTGGACTTGTGCAAGGTGCTGGAAGAGTCACTCACGCTGCGCGAATACGATTTGAAGGTCAACAACGTCTCGCTGGAACGCGAAATTCCCGAGGACGTGCCCTCGGTAGTGGCCGATCCGCATCAGTTGGAGCAGGTCTTCCTGAACATTATCAACAACGCCCTCGATGCGATGGTGGAGAACAGCGGCAGCGGTGTGTTGAAAGTGCGCGTCTTCAAGAAAGACGCCTTCGTGTGCGTGGAGTTCGATGACAGCGGTCCGGGGATCAAGGACCCGAGCCGGATTTTCGATCCCTTCTACACGACTAAGTCAGTGGGCAAGGGAACCGGCCTTGGGTTGAGCATCTGTTACGGGATCGTCAAGGAACATGGCGGGGAAATCGTGGCGCGCAACCGGGAAGAGGGCGGAGCGACAATTGAAGTCCGTTTGCTGGCGAGCGAGAAACCAGCGTTGCCGGAGACGGTGGCCTCCACGCGGCGCGAGTCGGTGCTGGCAGGGCGTGTGCTGCTCGTCGAAGACGAAGAAGCGGTGCTGGAATTTGAACGAGACGTGTTGGTCGGCGCCGGAGCCGAGGTCACTACATCCATGAGCGTGGAGGACATGCAGCAGCGGCTCCGTAGTGGCACTTTCGACGTGATCGTGATGAATGGTCGAATGCCGGGCGGGTGCAGCGCACGGGAAATGTACGAGTGGATCGCGAAAAACTGCCCCGGTATGGAGAAAGGGCTGCTGCTGACGTTTTCCACGGTGACCGACGCGCAGACTCGAAGTTTCCTGCAAGAACAGGGCGTGCCGTCGCTGGCCAAGCCGTTTGAGGTGGCGGATCTTATCTCACAGGTGCGTGCGCTGAGCCAGAGGGAAGGGAACCTCGCCATGAAGACGAAGGAGAAGAACGAAGAAAAGGCCTCCGTGGCCAGCGCGGGAGCATAGCCGCAGCGGAATCTGCCTAAAGTTGTCCCTTCTAAAGTTGTCCCTTCAAGCCCCGCATCATTTCCGCAATCAATTTTTCGTTGCGCCGGTACCAGCGCCAGTGCCCCTCTCTCTTGGCTTCCACCAGGTTGGCCTTTTCCAGGATTCGCATGTGATGCGAAACGGTAGGCTGCGCCAGCTTCACGCGCTCCTCGATATCGGCCGCACAGAGCCCGGTTTCCTTGTCGAGCGAGCATCCGCCTTTTTCTTTGAGCGCGCGCAGAATTCGGCGGCGAGTGGGGTCGGCAATGGCGTGCAGGAAGCGATCAAGATTGGGAGCGCCGTGAGCCATGATGAGGAAGCGTAACAGAAAGACGACGCGGGCTTCGATCTTCTTGTAGTGGGCTGTTTGCTGGCGAGTAAGTAAGCTGCGAGCTGCGGGCAAACGGTCTGCTCGAAGCTCGCGGCTCGAAGCTCATTTCTTCACAATCGGATTGTAGCCATCGCTGATGAGGCGGGCGCGCATGGCCTCGGCGTCCTTCAGGTCGGCGTAGGGTCCGACCTGAACGTGATAGAACTTATCGGTGGAAGGATTGTTCGCGGTGAAGGCCGGGTACTGTTTCTTCTTCAGGGCCTCGACTAGCGCTTCGGCGTCTTCCTGCCGGCTAACCGCGGCGACCTGCACGTAGTAACCGCCGCTCGAGGGCGCAGCGGTTGCGGCATCAGTGGCGGCTTTTGGCGGCGCTTCCGCGGATGGGGTCGCTGCGGTTGAGGTCACCGGTTGCGCCTTCGAATCCGGAGGCGTGAGCGCGGCATCAGCATTCTTTTCGCCTACGGCCTTGTAAAAGCTAAAGTCGCCAGACTGCGGCGTTGGCTGGGGAGCCTCGTTTTTTGCGGCCGAGGGCCGAACGATGGTCGCCGGAGCCGCAGTTGGAGCGCTCAGCAAGCTGCTCGCGATTGCGGCGGTGGTTCTTCTGCCGAGCGAAAAGCCGATCGCAAAAAAGAAAGCGCAGACCAGGACAAAGGCGAAGAAAAGGGCCAGCATGCGGCCGGTGCCAAGGGTGATTTCCGTATCCTGCTGCGCCGTGGACATGGGAAGTAGCGTTGACCTCTAGCTTTTCGCCGGTGCGCCGGGTGCGGGCACGTTCGCGAGCAACTTCTGCAAACCGGAGAAGAAATCGATCGGCACGGGGAACACGACGGTCGTGTTTTTCTCGACGCCGATTTCGGTGAGCGTTTGCAGATAGCGCAACTGGATGCTGATCGGTTCGGTCGCCAACAGGTGCGCGGCATCCACCAGGCGCTGGGCGGCGGAGAACTCGCCTTCGGCGTGGATGATCTTCGAGCGCTTTTCGCGTTCCGCCTCGGCCTGCTTGGCCATGGCCCGCAGCATGGACTCGGGCATATCCACCTGCTTGACTTCCACGTTGGCGACCTTCACGCCCCAGGGCGCGGTGTGCGTATCGAGGATGCTCTGCAAACGCAGGTTAATCTTGTCGCGGTGAGCCAGCAATTCGTCGAGTTCCTGTTCGCCGAGCACCGAACGCAAAGTGGTCTGCGCAAACTGCGAAGTCTGATAGACGTAATTGGAGACTTCCACCACGGCCTTATTGGGCTCGATCACGCGCAGGAAAATGACCGCGTTCACTTTCAACGTGACGTTATCGCGGGTGATGATGTCCTGCGGCGGAACTTCGAGCGCTTCCTGCCGCAGCGAAATGCGCACCATGCGGTCGACCGGGGCGAAGACCAGAATTATGCCCGGGCCCTTGGCCGTACCTAACAGGCGGCCGAGCCGGAAGATGACGCCACGCTCATATTCAGCCAGAATCTTGATGGAACTCAGCAGGTAGATGACGAGGATGACGACAGCAACGCTGATCACCGGGAATCCGAGATCCATATATGCCTCCAGGCAACTCGTTATTCAGAGTATGAGCGGATTGTAGCGCAAGCGAGCGGGGTTGGGCGGTGGAAAGCAGGGGTTCGGCGCTCACGGCTTCACCTTTCTTGCTTGTTCATACCGGGCCAACATCAACGCTTCGATGGGCCGGGAGGCGCGGAACCCATACTGACGGAGTTGTTTCATAGCTTCTGGAAGATCAAAGTATCCGCGCAGGGACGCTTGCAACAGAACGGCCAGCGTACCCGCCACTTCGATGTGCCGCGCTTCGGCCTCTCGTCGGCCAGCTCACTCATCGATTAGAAGAACGTCTGCATGGATTTCAAGAGGCGGGTGGGCCACTTTAACGGGGAAGTGTAACGCGGGTTTGTCTTTTAACATTGACCGAAATAACTGGGGGCGCGCCACTTCTCGCGCTTTTCGAGAAGTGGCCTCCCGAACAGCCGACACCGGTCGACTCCGCCGGGTGCCCCGCCCATCGCTTTTTGAACGGGTGAAATTCCACCTCCGCGCACCGCTTGTAATCTTTCGCTGACCGCCGCAATCTGACCTCTACCCTCTTTCATCACAAACGCCCGGGCCACGCATCACAGACTTCTAACTGGCCGTCGGCGACATATGGAGATCGACCTGTGGCAGGGCCGAGCTGTGCCCGTCTCCCAAGGCGGGACGGCCCCCGAAGCTGCCGCAGCCCTATTTGCCAGGAGCTCTTTGATAACTATATTTGTGGCAAGGAGCGGGCGTCAGCAAGCCGCCGAAACTATGAATTTTAGGAGAATTAAGCGAAGGATCAAGCTAAGTCCTTATTCCGGAATATTTTGAAAATAAGTCCTTTGCGCTCTATATTTTGGCGGGATGAGTCCCCCTAACGGCAATAATTAACTTGACTAACCCACGCCAATTTGGTATAGTTGTGGTATGGACAGCCCAAAGACATTACAGCAAGCAATTCAATACTTTAGCGACGAACAGGTTTGCATTGATGCCGTCGCTGCTATGCGCTGGCCCGATGGCCCGCGTTGCCCGGATTGTCTAGGCGATGACGCCAAAAATCCCTACTACCTCAAGACTCAGAAACGGTGGAAGTGCCGGAACTGCCGTCGCCAGTTCTCCGTCAAGGTCGAGACTATCTTCGAGGATTCGCCCATCCCATTGCAGAAGTGGCTCCCTGCCCTCTGGATGCTCGTTAGCTGCAAGAATGGGATTTCGTCTTATGAAATTCACCGCGATCTTGGCGTGTCTCAGAAATCCGCTTGGTTCATGCTTCACCGTCTGCGACTTGCCCTCAAGACCGGAACAATGGGAACCAAACTCGGTGGAGTTGAGAGCGGCGGTTGCGAGGTTGACGAAACCTTTGTCGGTGGGAAGTTGCGGAACATGCACCGGGATCGACGCGAACGCTTTGCGGCAAAGAGCGGTCATACCGGAGGCGCTACGGGCAAAGCCGTTGTAATGGGCATTCTCGACCGCGATGCGCGTCAGGTTCGCGCAAGTGTTGTGCCGGATGTGAAACGCGAGACCTTGCAGAATGAAGTTCTCAACAATGTGAAGTATGGATCGCCAGTATTCACCGATGACGCCGTACCCTATGACAAGCTGCATGCCCGTTTTGTGCATGAGGTTGTCAATCATGCTGAGGCTTATGTCAATGGCCGCGTGCATACCAATGGGCTTGAGAATTTCTGGTCATTGCTGAAACGAAATTTGAAAGGGACTTACGTTGCTGTAGAGCCATTCCATTTGGAGCGGTATGTGGATGAGCAGGTTTTTCGCTACAACAATCGCGCCACAAAGGACAATCCGCTGAACGATTCCGACCGCTTTCTTCTCGCACTCTCACAAGTTGCTGGGAAGCGTCTCACCTTCGCTGAACTCACCGGTAAGGGAGAAGAAATATCGCTCTAGACTCCGTTATCGGAAGCGTGGCCCGAAGCCGAAGAATGGCGCGGTTTAGGGCCGCGCTTCGGCTTCCCCTGGTTGGCTATCTTCTCGTCAGCAAGCATTTTATTCATGCTGTCTTTCGACACTCGCAGCACCTTACGGAGTGCACCTTGGAAACTGGCGAACTTTTGCTCTGGGGTTGTGTTGGGATCAAGTTCGGATTTCATGCACCCATCATAGCGCACATCAAGCAACCGCACCTAAATAGTCACTGTTAAATCCGGCGAAGAGTGTTACAGACTCAGAAGTACAACTCGAAGTGTCCCAGAGACACCAAAAGCACCGCTTGCAACGGCGCTCTCTGGTGGAACTCAATGGTTTGAAGTTCGGGAAATCAGTAACCGCAGAGTAGTTCTGCTGTCTCCCTAAAGTCAAGCCGAAAAGTTCTAGGAGTTCCTTGTCTCTAACTAGCGGAGAAGTTATGGCAATGCCCATACGGGAAAGGAGAATTACGGCTATGAACAAAGAAACGGTTGACCAAATGATCGCAGTTCTAGGAGCTTTATTTCATCACTCTCGTGAACATGCCGCAAAATTTAAGGCGCTGGATCGCATAGCTCAGGAGCATCCTGAGATATTTTCGGATTACCAGAATTACGTTTACGAAATTGAAATTGATCCAGTATTTCAGAAGTCTCACGATCATACTGTAGAAGCAGTTGACAGGCTTCGCGTAGGACTTCTTCAGGATCACGTGTAGGCATTGTGTCAGACCCCTTTGAGAGCTCGCGCCGCAAGATCGCATGGGCAAAGCATCGCCTCGCCGATCTCAAACGGGAAGTCTCTGCTTGGGTAGGCGACAAAAACTTCTACGAAATGTTTACTGAGCCTCACCCGGATAAGCCCCAGCACGTCGTGCACAAAATGCGCGTAGTCAAGCAAGTGCCCGATGTCTGCTTCAACATTACTGGCGACATCGTCGGTAATCTCCGGGCTGCACTGGATCACGCTATCTACGATATTGCCGTCGCATCTGGGTGCAATAAGCCCCGGAACGCTTACTTCCCGTTCTCTCGCGACGACTCCACATTCGAAGCTAATCTTAAAGGGAGATGTGCAGATGTTCCGAAGGACATTTACCCGCTCCTTCGCTCGTTCCAGCCATACAAGGGAGGGAGCGAACCCCTCTGGGCACTCAACGAGGTACGCGTTGCTAACGAGCACATACCCCTTACGCTCATGGGGTCGGCCACGTTCACCGCGGGGGTGGATGTCAGCGCAATTGGGTATTGGGAAATGCCGTACACTCCCACGTGGGACCGCGCAAAAAATGAGATGGAACTGTTCACCCTCACGCCGGGTACGAAATTCAAGGGCAAGTTCCAGTTCGGATTCTACATAGCGTTTGGGAAAATCGGCAGCCTCGAAGGAAAATCTGTGATCCCAGTCCTTGACCTGTTCGTGAATATGGTCGAAACGATCTTGCGGGAGATTGAGACCAAATGCCGGGAACTCCGAATTATCTGAGGGACACTGCTTCAGAATTGCACAGGTGGTCACCTAGTTTGGGTTAGCCAAGTCAATTATTGCCCCCCTAACCCCATGATTCCAAAGATCGGGGGAGGGGGGTAGTGGTAAACACGGGTTAATACCCTCCGAGTAAACAGGCAGAATGAATGAGGCCTTGGTTTAAGCCCACCAAGTCTACTCGACCGCAGGGAGCCACACGGCTATCTAATCACTGGAAAGATTGGTCACCGTATGGCGCGAGGGGCAGGTCAATTCCTTTATGCTCTGCACAGTCCTCGCCAAGCAGACGCGACGAGTGGGACGACTGTGCCGGATCCGAGTGTACAGAATTGCTCAGACCTCTTGAATCCTGATTTGCTAAGGTCGGAAGCGACCTGGTGCGCCGGCATGTCCGCCCGGATTTGTGTGCGAGTACACACACAGCACGAAGCCGGAGATGCGGCGCAGAGGTACAGAAACGAGGGTGTTCCATGAAAAAAGTAATGTTCGTACTTGCGATATTGAGTCTCAGCACGCTGTGCTGGGCAAAGTCGGCGCTGGAAGATGCCACCGAACGGCTGGACAACGCCACCTCAGTGATGCACGAAATTATGGGGATACCAGACAAGGGAATCCCGGACGAAGTGTTGCAGCACGCAAAGTGCATAGCGGTTATACCGCACATGGTCAAAGGCGGCTTTGTCTTCGGAGCTAAAGGAGGCAAAGGCGTAGCCACCTGCCGCACGGCGAATGGCTGGAGTGCGCCGGCGTTCATCACGATTTCGGGCGGAAGCTGGGGGCTGCAGATCGGGGTGGAAGCTGTGGACGTGGTAATGATCTTTCAGAATGACAAAG
>JBEKAF010000012.1:0-61887 GCA_050018355.1 Terriglobales bacterium
CCTCGCCCCCGTAACACTCACGATGGCAGTGCTGGCAGTCCTAGTGGCAGCCGTTTCGCTGCTCGGCCATCGGACGCATACCGAAGAAATCATTTTGCAGAACAAGGTCACCGACCAGTGGGCCTACTACCAGGCCAAAAATATCCGTCGCCACACCGACGAATTGTTCGCCGATCTGACCAGCGTGGTTGCCACCAAAGACACGGAAGCCGTTGCCAAACTGCATGAGAAATACCGAGCCGAAGCGGACCGCTATAAAGACGAGCAGAAGGAACTCGACACCAAGGCCCGCGAACTGGAAAAGGAAGCCGAACTTGCCCGCCGCAAAGCCGACCGCTTCGATCTGGGCGAAGTCTTCCTGGAGATCGCTCTGGTGATCACCTCGATCACCCTGCTCTCAGGCCGTCGAATGTTCTGGCACCTCGGCCTGTTGCTGGCGACCGCAGGCGTCGTCCTCGCCGCCTCTGCCTGGATCGTGCGCTAGTCCGCGACGAAGCTATGTTGCAACAGCGCAGCAACAACTAACGATGGAGCGACGCGCGTCCCTTCGACAAGCTCAGGGCAGGCTCTCGCCCGTCCCACTCTAATCCAAGAAGCACTTCATAGAAACATCACAACGGAAAGAGCCGGCAATCACTGACGACCATTCGTCGGCCGCGACTGCTCTCCGTCAGCAAGCTCAGCGGCGGGTGATCCTGACCACTTGCTCCACCATCTAACTCGTTGCAAACGCGGGTAAATGACTTCTAATGTGCGCGCCAACTCTTCGGTCCCTCGCGTGCAATATCGGTAGAGCTCTCTGGCTGACTTTCCACAGAAGAGAAGACTGGACGACTCCCATGCTCCATAAATGCGCAAACCCGGTCTGCACCGTTCCCTTCCGCTCCCTTCGCGAAGGCAAGCTGTTCCTGGCGGAAACTTTTCCTTCCGACCTCAACTCTGCTTTCGACGGCGACCGGCGGAAGCTCCGGCGACGGGAACATTTCTGGCTCTGCGACGCCTGCTCCTCGCACTTCACGCTCCGTTTCGACCCCACCCTCGGGATGCTGACCGTTCCCCTCAGCGAGCGCGCGAGTCCACGCT
The DNA here is from genome assembly GCA_050018355.1 of Terriglobales bacterium. Taxonomy (GTDB): domain Bacteria; phylum Acidobacteriota; class Terriglobia; order Terriglobales; family Acidobacteriaceae; genus Acidiflorens. The sequence continues at coordinate 1,084 of JBEKAF010000012.1, forward strand.
CCCTCAACCGCGCCGCAGCCAGCGCTTGATGACGGTCAAAAGGGGGCCCATGGATTACCCAATCATAAAACGCTCACCTTGCTCCGTTTGCGGCCTCGACACCTTTCGCCACACGGGATGGTTCCTCGTGGTCGAGAACCGCTGGCTCGACCGCCTCAAGATTCTTTCCTGGCATTCCTCGCTCGCCACGCAGAAAGACATGAAGAGCGTCTGCTGCAGGCAGCATCTCAAAACGCTCATCGCCCACTGGCTGACCCAGGCCAGCCTCCGCCTTCCTCCAGCACACGACCCTCCGCTGCCCATTGGCAGCGACCCGACTCTGACCGATGTCGATCTCGGCCCCCACTCGGTGGGCCGCCTGGTCGGCGAATTGGCGGTTCATCGCGAGTCCTTTTCCCGGGTCTGGTCGGGTTCCCCCGCAGCCCTCGAATGCATCCTCGACGCCCTCATCACCATCGGAGCTGAAAACAAACCTCACGCACTGGAGTGCCAGCTCTTCGACCTGCCACCTGAGTCCTCGCACGGACTTTCTCTCCAATAAGGCGCTGGCAGAGCCTAGCTCTGCCAGCGCTCCCGCCACACTCGCCAATCTTTCTCCATCGCGTCCGCCATCGCCTGCGCCGCGCCCACCAGCCAGTTCCCTTTTCGTCCGCGCAGATCCTTCAGGATCGCCCTCCGCTTTTCTTCCGTTCCCACATGAATATTCGCCGTCTCTTTCCCCATCGCCTCCAGCAAGCGCAGTTCCCCTCGGCTCGTTCCGAGCGCCTCCAGTTCGATGCGCGAACAATCCGGCGACAGCCGCCGCACGATCCAGTGCCCCCGCATCTGCACATAGGGATCCGGACAGCGCACCGCCCGCCTCAGGATCGCCGCGTACAAAATCTCTGCCGGCGCGCGCTTCGGATCTAGCCAGTGCAAAGCCGATGGCAAGAGCGCCTTCGCCTCCCGGGCCACGCGCCCGCCTTTCCACTCCGCGATCCCCACCAGCCGCGGCCGCCCCAGGCTTCCGAGGCCCGCGACTCGCCGCGCCAGCCGGTACCGTATGCCCCGCTCCGGCAGCAGATGCTCAATCGCCTCGCGCGCGCTCTCTGGTATTTCTCCCTTCACCGTTGGAAGACGATCCATTTTTTGCCAGAACACTACCGGATCCCGCAGCTTGCTCTCCGCGATCGCCCGCAACCACTCATGGTTCTCGCCCAACACAAACGGACGTCCGCCCTCCTCCATGCCTCGCTCGTATGCCGCCAAAATCGCCGCCGCCGACTCTTTCGGCTTCATCGCCAGACGCTCTTCCCGTGTCGCCAGCAACGCGCTCGTCGCCAGCCGCACCAGATCCATCGTGTAGGGATACACACACGCTTCATCAAAATCGTTAACCCCCCACACCAGCCGCCCATCGGTGTCTCGCCAGGTGCCGAAGTTCTCCACGTGCAGATCGCCCACCGACAAAATATGCGGCACTCGCTCCAGTTCCGCACACACCTCGGGCCACACCTGCAACCAGCGATAGAAAGTCGCCCGCAAGAACGGAAAAAGGGCCGCCGCCATCTGCTCGTGCTTGAACCGCAAATCGGGCCCGACAATTCGGAGGTGCAGCCCCAGCCAATTCTCATACTTCTTCGCAGCCTTCACAATGTTCATGGATGTTTACCAACAATAAGACGGTTAGCAACAATAAGAAGATCGTTACACCCTGTCAAGGAAGATAGAATCGGCAGCCTTCTCTCCCTTAACCACCGCCCGCAACTCCTGTTATGATTTGCGGCACCTATGTTCTTGCGCTCTCATCTGCTAGTGTGGGGACGGTCGCCCTCGCCCGTCCAAGCCGAGCGTAGCTCGGCAGATCACAACAACTCTGGATTCTCTATAGCCCTAGCCATTCTCGCCCCGCTCGCAATTTTCACCAGCCTCGGCGCGCTCCCTGCGCCAAAAACGCCGCCAACTCCGGTGTTGCGCACCGTCCGCATGCTCCAGCAATCGATTCCCATGCCCGACGGCGTCCGCCTTTCCGCCACCCTATACATGCCCGACAGCGCCAAGCCCGGAGAAAGATTCCCCGCCCTCCTCGAATATCTTCCCTATCGCAAAGACGACGCCACCGCCGCCCGCGACTATCCCATCCACGCCTGGTTCGCCGCCCGCGGATACGTCAGCGTCCGCGTCGATATCCGCGGCTTCGGCTCCAGCGAAGGCACGCCCACCGACCGCGAATATTCCGAGCAAGAGCAACTCGACGGCGAGCAAGTCATCGCCTGGTTGGCCGCTCAACCCTGGTCCACCGGAAAAGTAGGAATGTTCGGTATCTCATGGGGAGGTTTCAACTCCATCCAGCTCGCCATGCGCCGTCCGCCCGCGCTCAAAGCCATCCTCGCCGTCGATGCCACCGAACAACTCTTCCACGACGACATCCATTACATCGACGGCATGATGCACTTCGACGAGTTCGAACTCAACATGGACCTCGCGCCCTCCATGACCGGCGCCCCCGACTACTCGCTCGACGAAAAAATCCTCGGCCCGCGCTTCGAATCCGCGCCCTGGTCCCTGCTCTATCTCAAGCATCAGCGCGACGGCCAGTTCTGGCACGCTCCCGTTCGCTCGCTCAACGAAATCAAAATTCCCTGCTTCTTAATCGGAGGCTTGCTCGACGGCTACCGCGATTCCATCCCCCGCATGTTCGAGCAAGTTAAAGCCCCGCTGAAAGCCATCATCGGCCCCTGGAATCACACCTTTCCCAACGACGCCGAGCCCGGCCCCCAGATCGAATGGCGAGATCAAGCCCTCCGCTGGTGGGATTACTGGCTCAAGAACCGCAACAATGGAATCATGGAAGAACCCCCGCTAGCCATCTACATGCAGGATTGGCACGCCCCCAATCCCCACCTAAAAACCGTGCCCGGAAAATGGCGCGGCGAAATTGGCTGGCCCCCGAGGAACGTAGCCAACACAACGCTCTATCTCTACGACGCCCACGTCCTCTCCACCGACCCCGCCAAACCCGCCGTCCATCAACTCCGCTACATTCCGAGCGTCGGCGTGGAAGCTGGATTCTGGTGGGGAGAGTTGCTCACCGACCAGCGCCCCGTCGACGCCTTCAGCCTCACCTACGATTCCGCTCCGCTCAAAACAGACCTCACCATCCTCGGCCGCCCCCACGCCCTGCTCCAGGCAAGTTCGTCCGCCCCGCAAGCCGACTGGTTCGCGCGCCTCTCCGACGTAGCTCCCGACGGCACTGTCACCCAAATCACCGGAGCGGGACTCAACGGCGCGCAGCGCGACTCTGCTTCCGAGCCGAAAGACCTAGTGCCCAACCAGACTTACGCGTTCGATATCGAAATGCACTTAGCCACCTGGACCTTCCCCAAAGGCCATCGCATCCGCCTGGCAGTCTCGAACGCGCTCTGGCCCATGGTCTGGCCAACTCCGTATGCGATGACAACCACCCTTCAGCTAGGTGGCGCTACCGGATCGCGCCTGACCGTGCCGCTAGTCCCGCCCTCCATGTACGCCGCGCCCCAATTCGCGCCCTCCGAAACCTCCGAACAACGCAACGACATTCAGTCCGCGGGCTTCCCATGGCCCGGCGATTGGAAAACCGAGCGTGAAGAACTCAATGGAAAAACAAAAGCGACATGGACCGGTCAGTCCGAAGAAACTTACCCCTGGGGAAAAGAAACCGACTTCGAAGGGCTCACTTACGTAGCCGACGACAACCACCCCGAAACCAGCTCCGTCCAAGCCGAAGCTGAAATCGTCATGGCCCTGAAGCAACAAACCCTAACCTGGCAAGGCCACCTAACGCTAACCAGCGACGCCCAACACTTCTACTACAAATACACCCGCCAACTCTTCAAAGACGGCCAGCAGATCAAGCAGAAGACCTGGGAGGAAACGATTCCCAGAGACCATCAATAAAATCCCGTCGCGCCTTTTCCCAGCCCTGAGACGTAGCGCTCGTGTCCCGCCGCATTCCACCGGTTTCTCCGCGCACTCTGCGACTTCAGCCCCCTCTGGACCGCCTCGCAAATCCCCAGATCCTCACCCTGCACCCTGTTCCCCACAGCGACGCTTTGCTCGTTATAAGCGCGCCCAGCTTCGCTCACGTCGCTAAAGTTGAAATCAAAAATCACCCGGCAATGATCCACGTCAATCGGAATCACCAGGTTCGTATCCTGATAACCCGAAGCGGCGCCGTCTCGTCATAACTCGCACAATCTGCTCTACGCTCATCCCATTCATGCTTTCTTCCCCGTAACTTGTACTTTCTCCGACCCAATTGCCCGCCGCAACAATTCCACAAACTGCTCCATCCGCGCTTCTTTCTTCTCCGGAACCGATCCCGTCTTCCGGAACAGTCCTGGATCTAACTCCTCCGTCAGCAGCGCATCCTGAAACCGGTCCATCGTCCACTCCAGGATCGATCCGATCATGTCCACATCCAGGTCCGGCCGCAACTCTCCCCGCTTGACTCCGAAGCTCACAAAGTCGCGCCATCCGTAAGGATCCTCCTTAACCAGAAACCGGTTGATCTCCCTCCGCAGCGCCAGATCCGTCCCGTAGTTACCAATCAGATAAATTCGGTACGACGCCCAGTTATCCCGCACCATGTTCTCCGTGCGCCCCAGCCAGTACCGCAGCATTTCAAACAATCCCCGCTCCCGCACCGCCGCCGGAGCCTCCATATATTTCGGAAACGACTGCACCGCCTTCTTGTACGCCTCGAAGAACAATCCGTCCTTGCTCTTGAAGTGCTGGAACACCGATCCCTTGGCAATGCCTAGCTGCGCCGCAATATCTTCCACCCGCGCCGCGCTATACCCGCGCTCGGCAAAGTGCCGGATCGCCATCTCCACAATTCGCGCCCGCTTCGCTTCCGACCGCGGACGCGGCTTTCCGTCCCGCCTCATCTGCGTCGGCTTCGCCAGACTGCTCGTAATTCCTTCCATGGCCCAACTCCTCCAAATTCTATTGACCCTCGGTCAACGAAAGATACGGGACGGCTAAACCATTTTTCAATCGCTTTTTTTATGGGCTTTCGTTAGTTTCTTCAACCGGGGTCCTTTCTTATTTTGACCAGCAGTCAGCCGCATGTCCAGCCGTCCCTCGCACGTGTAGGGACGGGGCGCAATCGCATGTGTGGTGACGGGCGTCCTCGCTCGTCAACGCCGAGCTCAGCAGCGCTCTTCGGCTGGCGACGACTTTGGCTGAAGCACCGCTGCATTCGAGAAGAGATATGAAGCGCTGGGCTAAGCTGGTTCGCCCCTACCGGGGCTGGATTCTCCCGTGTTTCATTCCACCGGGTTGCCCGAAAACGAGTTCTCACGCACACACTTTCGCCCGTACGCCCCAGACTCCGACTACACGCTAAATAGCCCGCAACAACAAATGCGGGAAGCATCACGCTTCCCGCATTCATTCCAACCGGCCAACCTGTTATTTCTGTGTAAACCGCAATCCCGGCAACGTTTCCGTATGCTCGGACTTCAGCGCGCTCAGCAGGTTCGGATCCAAGTGAACCAATCCTGGACTGACCGCCAGCCCCCAAAATTACCCAATTAGAAATTCCCTCACGAGCTGCCAATCCATATCCCCACCGCAAACACCAAAACTCCGCCCACCACCACCTGAAACGCCGCCGACAGCAGCGGAGTATCCATATACCGATTCCGAATCCACGCAATCGTCGCTAACTCCATCGTCACCACAATCACCGCTGCAACAAACGCCACGTGAAAATCTTTAATCAGGAACGGAAGCGTATGTCCAATCCCGCCCGCCGCCGTCATCAATCCCGTCACCGAACCGCGCAGCACTGGACGCCCGCGCCCGGTCAACGATCCGTCATCCGACAGCGCCTCCGCGAACGCCATCGAGATTCCCGCCCCAATCGATGCCGCCAGCCCCACCAGAAATGCGTCGTTACTGCTCTTCGTCGCAAACGCCGCCGCGAACACCGGAGCCAGCGTCGACACTGACCCATCCATCAGCCCCGCCAGCCCGGGCTGCACAATCTGCAACACAAACAGACGCCGTTGCGCCTCGTCCTCCTTCTTCTCGACATCCGGCGTGATCTCCTGTTCCAGCGCCTCCGCCGTCATCTGGTGCTTGCGCTCGACCTCCTCCAGATCGCCCAGCAGCTTCCGGACCCCCGCATCCGTCACCTGTCCGATCGCTTTCTGATAAAACTGGCGGGTCTCCAGTTCCATGATCTCCGCTTGTTTCCGCACCTCCGAAATTTTCAAAGGACGCGTCAGCCAGAACGGCCTCCGCTGCACAAATCCCTTCACATCCTGCCGCCGGATCAGCGGGATGTGCTCCCCGAAGCGCGCCCGATAAGTTGCGATCAGCGATGCCCGGTGCTCCGACTCCTCCGCTCCCATGTCATCGAACAGCTTCGCCGTCGCCGGATACGTCTCCCGCAGGCCCTCGGCGAAATCCGCATACACCCGTCCATCTTCTTCTTCCAGTGAAACTGCCAGCGCCAGAATTTCGCGCTCCGTCAAATCTTTGAAGTTTCGCGCCATGCGACAAGTTTACTGTGCCGCGCTCCCTGGGAAACAAATGCAGAAAAATAGCCATCAGCTGTCAGCCATCAGCCATCAGTAAGAGCTCCACCTGATGTCTGATAGCCGAAAGCTGATAGCTGAAAGCTCTTACCGCTCTGCCCGGATCGCCTCGATCGCCAAAACCAAAAAACAGCATCAGCAAAAACTCCACTTGATGCCTGACGGCCGAAAGCTGATAGCTGAAAGCTCTTACCGCTCTGCCCGGATCGCCTCGATCGCATCGTGCAGCTCGTGCTCCGCTGCCCGCAGATGCTCTTCCGCCTTCGCGCCATGCCCAGCCATATCGTAGTGGTTCGCTTCGCGGGCGTGGTCCAGCTCTTTGATCGCTTGTTGCACGTGCTTATGGACCGCATCCAGATCGTGCCAGTCACGAACCTTATCGGCAACCGCGATCCCGGCAGCAAACGACAGACATACAGAAAGAACGGCAACTGCAATTGCTTTCGTCATAATTTTTTCCTCTCAAAGTTGTGGATTAAGTTTTCCCGGACACGTACGGGTACCCGCCATTCTCCCCGACCACAAGCCTCCTGTCAAAAGAAACAAGTGCATCCTAGTGTAACGGCAGGTTCGTGGAGCGCAGGTTCCGTGTGGCCCGGACACTCCTGTCCGCGGCCTTTGACTCCCCCCGAATGCGGGTACCCCTCGTCTCGTGGTTTTCCAGAAGTGGGTACCGATGGGCATGTACTAATCGCACGTAATATTTTTGTAATGTGATCTGACATCACCGCGCAGAGTCTCTGCCGGGCACTATCCTCACAAGTATCGAATCTATGGAAACTCACCCCAAGGGAAGTCACGCTCGCATTCTGCTGAGTTCGGTCTTCGGTCCTTATGCGCAAGACGACGAATTTGGCAGCCGGTCCATCAATCCGATGGAGCTCTATCACAACCAGGTCACCCGCGCGCAAGGCAGCTTCTCGTTGCGCATGTTCCATCGCTCCTGGGGCATCATGATGATTCAGGAAAATATTTCGGCGCCCTGCAGCGTGCTGGATTTTCCTACCCGCAAAGCCTTTGCTCGCGAATTGACCACGAACCACTACGACATCGTCGGTATCTCTTCGATCATCGTGAATGTTGGCAAGGTCCGGGAGATGTGCCGCATGGTGCGAGAACTATCGCCGGATTCGGTGATCGTGGTGGGCGGACACGTAGCTGCCATCCCCGGCATTGAGATCATGATCGACGCCGACCACATCGTGCGCGGAGAAGGTATCTCCTGGATGCGCCGCTACCTGGGAGAAGACGAGCACGCGCCGATCCGCCATCCCGCCATTGTTTCCGGTCTGGAGACACGCATCATGGGAATCCGTCTCCCGAATCGGAAGGGCGGGACGGCAGCGACAATTATCCCGTCGGTGGGCTGTCCCATGGGGTGCAACTTCTGTACCACGTCCGCTTTTTTTGGCGGCAAAGGAAAGTTTGTCAACTTTTACGAGACCGGCGATGAACTGTTTGATGTGATGTGCGGGATTGAAGCGGAGCTCAAAGTACATTCCTTCTTTGTGATGGACGAAAACTTCCTGCTTCACCGTACGCGTGCCATGCGCTTGCTGGAGCGCATGAAGCAGGCCGGCAAGAGCTGGGAGCTTTCCGTCTTTGCTTCCGCCAATGCGATTCGAAAATACACCATGCTGGAACTGGTCGAACTCGGCATTTCCTGGGTATGGATGGGTTTGGAATCTCCCAAGTCCAGCTATAGCAAGCTGCAGGGTGAGGACATTCGGCAACTCACGCGGGAACTTCGCGAACACGGGATACGAGTGCAGGGCTCGACCATCGTCGGACTCGAGCACCATACGCCAGACAACATCGTCGAGGAAATCGAATCGGCGATCAGCTACCAGACCGACTTCCACCAGTTCATGCTCTACACGCCGGTTCCGGGCACGCCGCTTTACCAGGAAATGGCCGATCAGGGTCGTCTCCTAACCGACATCGATCCCGCCGATATCCATGGTCAGTTCAAATTTAATTTCCAGCACGCCGCCATCTCCCGTGAGGATTCCAAGAGGTTCCTGGATTGGGCCTTCTGGCGCGATTTCGAGAGTAATGGGCCGAGTCTTTATCGCATGTGCCAGACCATGCTCACGGGCTGGCAACGCTACAAGGACTACCCCGATCCACGCGTCCGTGAGCGGTTTACGCGAGAAGTGAAGAAACTCAGCAGCGCTTACAATGCGGCGCTTTGGGTGATGGAGCGAGAATTCAAGAAAGTCAATCGCAGCGTGAGTGAGCGGATTCACAAGCTGCGCCGCGAAGTCGAGAAGGAATTCCCGGTGATCGCCCGCCTCACGGCCGCATCGCTTGGCCCTATTTTGTTGTGGTCCACACGCCGAGAGGAGAATCGGTTGGCAAAAGGACGCACCTACGAACCCCCTACCTTTGTCGAGCGCCGCAATTGGGTTTCGGCTTCGTAGCCCTCGTGTGGCGCGGACACTCCGTTCGACTTCCCCCCTCGGCTCCCCCCACCCCATCGCGCCAAAAGCGGGCGCGCTGGGGGCCCCGGTTCGCTCGGGGCTTCGGCAAAACCGGGCAGGCTCTGTCCGCGGCCTTTGACTTTCATGTAGTTTTGTAAACGCATTTCTGACTCAGGACACTGGCTGCGGTTCGTTCAGCGCGATGAGAAATTTCCTGCCACAGTGGGTACACGTCGCCGTGGCAAAGAGGATCATGTTTCCTGGCCAATTGCGGACAGTTTGCTTCTGGCAGTGTGGGCATTGGATCTCATGTCGATTGCAGCCAAGTTCGATAAGATCGCCTTCCGACATGACTTAGTTCCTGTGACGAGCAATGCTTCCGATTCGCGAAAAATGCTCGCGGAGAATGCTCTCGTGACGCTTACGCTATCCGCAAGCTGGCAATCTGTCGGTACGCTGAGGGACTGCCGAACGTGCGCTGGCGCGCACAGCAACTACTCCGCTTCGCCCTGCCATTCCTTGATCTGCAGCACCATGATTCCGTAGCACTCACAGGCTGCTTTTTCCAGCTTTCGCCGGTCGATAATCTTTACGTCCCCGCGACTGTGGGTGATCAGTCCCGCTTTCTGCAACATCCCGGCCGCCACGGTCACGCTGGAGCGGCGGGTTCCCAGCATCTGCGAAAGCAATTCGTGGGTCAACGGCACCGAATTCGATGCGATCCGGTCGGCGCTCATCAACAACCATCGCGCCAATCTCTCATTCACTTCATGCAGACGATTACAGGCGGCAATCTGTGTGACCTGCATGGCCATGACCTGCGAAAACTGCTGTAACCGCCGCTCCAGTTTGGGGCACTGCCGGAGAACCCCCATCAGCGTTTCGCCATCGACTCGAAAGGCCGATCCCGCAATCTGAGCAATGGCCCGCGTGGGCGCAGTGCGAAAGCCCGCAAGCAGCGGCAAACCGATAAAACCTTCCTTGCCAATCAGACCTACTTCCACACTCTTTCCGTCCGGGAAGACGCTCAGAATGGACACTAAACCGCTGTTGCAGAAATAGGCGGACCTGAAAGTATCGCCCGGCTCATGCAGCACGTGGTAAGTCTTAAAACGCACAAATTCCAATTTTGGGAACAGCAGTTCGCATTCTCTAGGGGGCAGGCCGAGCAGGATCTCGTTATGGATCTGGTTGCCGTCACCGTCAGCGATGGGTGGCGTCGGAGAGGACTTCCTAGGCGGACGGGACTTGTTGGCCATAACGGCTGCTTGCGCAGCGCTGCCTGATTTCGCAAGGAACCGCCACCATAAACCGCAGCGGAAGGATGCTAGAAGAGACATTGTACACTACTCTTTTTCGAATGACAAAAGTGTGCGCTAGCGTACAGTGGCTAGTGCTCGTGTGGCGCGAACGCCCTTGCCCGCGGCCTTTGACGATGGGACACAAACCGCCGACCCAGCCTGGTTCTCGCCTCGCGTGATCTGGATCACAGTTTCAGGTTCGCCACTTTTGGTACAGTGTGGTCACGCATGGGCGGATTTTCCATTCTCACCAACCGCAAACGCGCCATCGTCGCTCTGGTGCATTCCGTCGTGTTCCTCCTGATTGCTGTCCGGCAGATGGTGGCCGCCAATCCCGCCGCCGGCATCTGGGTATCGTCCACGGTGTCCCGTGGCACGTGGATTCTCTGCGGAATCTTCGTCATCGTCTCCGCCATTCTTTTGTGGCTGCTCGTCATTTCCCGCGGATGGATGGAAAAATTCTATTTCGGACTCTGCACCGTCAGCGCCACCTCGGGCCTGCTCCGAACCGCGGTTGGCGACCAGGCATTTCACGCCGGCCTCTACATACGGGTGGTCATGCTGGTCAGCGCGGTTCTGGTGGGGTTGCTGATCGTTCGCTCCCACTCCCGCACTGGCTCCCACGTGGAATCGGAGTACGCCGAAGAAGGCAGTTAAATCGCGGCATCGCCCCAGCTCAAGCTAACTAAGGAATTGGTTTCCCTCGTTTGAGGCAATGGTTGACAGTATGCTCATGAACTACCTCAGACCACAAAATACTTTGCCCCCGGATGATGCACGACGATTGCCGATGTACTTTGCTCCGGCTCCAGCAAGAAGCCTGTAGTCAGGCGCACGCCTACGTTTTCTTCTGGCTTCAGCAGGGCGAACAGCTTGGTCTGATCCTCCAGATGCGGACACGCCGGATAGCCAAACGAATACCGCGACCCACGATACTTCTGATGGAAGAGATCGCGAATGTGCGGAGAGTCTTCGGCCGCTATGCCTAACTCTTCCCGCATCTTCTTATGGTGGAATTCGGCCAGCGCCTCGGCTGTCTCCACGCTTAGGCCGTGGAGATAGAGATAGCGCGTATATTCTCCGCCTTCAAACAGGCGCTGCGTCTCGACCGACGCTTTCGGACCGATCGTCACTAGCGACAAGCCAATCACATCCATCTTGCCCGAGGAAGGCGCGGCGAAGAAATCGGAGATACAAAGGCGACGACCCTCCTTCTGCCGGGGGAAGGTGAAGCGGAGGAGTTCCTTTGCTTGCGTTGGGGCGGCCGAGTCGCAAATCGGTGCCGTCCCTGACGGGACTCGACTTTGTTCCACCTTTGTTTCCCGGCACTGACGTGCCGGGCTTTCCTGTGTCGCCGCTTCGCGGCTGGAGCGAGGGCGCCCGTCGCTCCACTGGCTTGGGTCGTACACTACTACATCATTCCCATCGCCCTGCGCCGGAAAATATCCGTACACAACCTTCGGCTCGAACCAGCCCGCCGCCATCACATCCTCTTCCAGCTTCTTCTTGATCGGACGGTACTTCTCCTCCGCCAGCCGCCCGTAATCCTCCTGCGACGCCGTCTTGAGTTGCCATTGGTTCTTGAACAAGGCGGTGTCGTTGATGTAATTGAAAATCTCGCGCAGATCGTAATCCTTCACGACGCGCACGCCCCAGAACGGAGGCTCCGGAATATTTGGCGCATCGGTTACCACCGCGCTGCGCTCCGAAAACACTGGGCCGATCTCTTCATCCACCGCTGCGGCTTTCGCGTATTCCTTCACCGTCCTGCCATCTTTCAGCCGCGCCTCGCGCTTGGGGTCTTCCGACGCGAGATCCTCCATCACGTGCAGCCCCGCGAACGCGTCTTCTCCGTAGAACACGGCATTCGAATACTCGCGCCGCAGATCATCTTCTACATACTTCCGTGTTAGGGCCGCGCCTCCGCAGATCACCGGATACGCCAGCTTCTGCCGTTCCAGTTCCTGGATCACGTACTTCATCTCCAGCGTGGATTTCACCAGCAACCCGCTCAGGCCGATTGCATCCGCGCTGTGCTCCTGCGCCGAGCGGATGATCGCGTCGCCTGCCTGCTTGATTCCCAGGTTCACAACCTTGTATCCGTTGTTCGACAAGATGATGTCCACCAGATTTTTTCCGATGTCGTGCACGTCGCCCTTCACCGTGGCCAGCACGATCGTGCCCTTCTGCTGCGAGCCGGTCTTCTTCTCCATCTTCGGCTCAAGATAGGCTACCGCAGCCTTCATCACTCCCGCGGAATCTAGCACCGACGGCAACTGCATCTTGCGCGCTCCGAACAAGTCGCCCACCGTCTTCATTCCGTCGAGCAGCACCGTGTTGATCAGGTCGAGCGGCTTGTACTCGACCAACGCTTCTTCCAGCAACTCTTCCAGGCTGCGCTTGGTTTTTCCCTCACCCACCGATTTCTCGCCGTTGATGATCGCGTACTTCAGCTTGTCCTCGATCGAGAGCGTTTCCACATGCGCTGTAGTTTGCGCCTGCGCCTTGCCTTTCACGCCCGCGAAATGCTGCATGTAAACCTGCAGCGGATCGCCATTCGAGCGGTCCTGGTAAATCAGCTTGCGCGCCAGTTCCACTTCTTCCGCCGGAATTTTGTACAGCGGATAAATCTTGGTGTAATTGACGATGGCAACGTCGAGCCCGTTTTCGACCGCCTCGTGCAGAAACACCGAGTTCAGAACGCGGCGCGGATACGCGTCCAGTCCGAAGCTTATGTTGCTGACCCCGAGCACCGTCTTCACTTCCGGCAATTCGTCGTGGATGCGCTTCACCGCCTTCAGGGTCTCGATGCCTGCCGAGCGGTATTCTTCCTGCCCCGTCGAAATGGGGAGTGTCAGCGCATCGAAGAGCAAGTCCACGGGACGGATGCCGTACTTTTTCGTCGCGAGATCGAAGATGCGATGCGCGATGGCAACTTTCCTGTCCGCGGTCAGCGCCATGCCCTCTTCATCGATGGTCAGCGCGATCACCCCCGCGCCATAACGCTTCGCCATCGGCAACACTTTCGATGTCCGCTTCTCCCCGTCTTCCAGATTGATCGAATTGATGATGGCTTTGCCCGGGATGCGCTTCAGCGCCTCTTCCACCACGTCGGCTTCGGTGCTGTCGATCAGTATCGGCGCGGGCACGCGGGTTGCGATTCTCTCCAGGATGGCGGAGATGTAGCCCTTCTCGTCTTCGCCCACGATGGCGCAGCACAGGTCGAGCATGTGCGAGCCTTCGTTGGCCAGCTTTTTCGCCAGCGTCAGAATGTCGTCGTATTTTTTGGCTTGCACCAGCTTGCGAAAATGATCCACTCGCGTGGTCGTGTTCATCTCTTCCGCAACAATCAGAGGCTTCGGCTCCAGATCGAGCGGCACCGATGTATAGGCGCTCGAAGCCGCGCCCACCGGCTTCACGTCTCGCTTCGCCGGCTCCACGCCGGAAACCGCGTCCACTACGGCTTTCAGATGTTCGGGAGTGGTGCCGCAACATCCGCCGACGATGCGTACGCCGTAATCCTGCACAAAATGTTTGTGATACTCGGCCAGATCCTTCGGCGTGAGCTTGTACACCGCGTGCCCGCCGACGTTCTGCGGGAGCCCCGCATTGGGCAAAACCGAAATGTATTTGGTGGAGTTCAGCCCCAGATATCGGACTGCCTCATTCATTTCCGCAGGACCGGTCGCGCAGTTCAGACCGATTACGTCAATGTCGTACGGCTCAAGCGTCGTCAGCGCCGCGCCAATTTCGGTCCCGAGCAGCATGGTTCCGGATTCCTGCAGCGTTACTTGAACTTGTACCGGCAAACGCTTGCCCGACTTGCGCATTGCCTCCAGCACCGCGACCGTGGCAATCTTTGCCTGCAGCAGATCCTGGCAGGTCTCGATGAGCAGCACATCGACTCCACCCTCGATCAGCGCTGCCGCCTGTTCTTCGTAGGAAGCTGCCATCGCGTCCCAACCGATGTGGCCGAGCGAGGGCAATTTTGTGGTCGGACCCATTGATCCGGCTACGAACCTTGGTCTGTCTTTGGTTGAGAATTGCTGCGCCACTTCCCGGGCGAGTTGCGCCGCCTTCAGGTTGATCTCACGAACTTTGTCGCGCAGTTCGAACTCGCCTAGAACGAGGCCCGTCCCGCCGAATGTATTCGTCTCTACGATGTCGCAGCCCACGCGGAAAAAGTCGGCGTGAATCTCGCGAATAATGTCGGGACGGCTCAGCACCAGAACTTCGCTGCAATTTTCCTTGCCCCAGTAATCGTCCAGGGTAGGATTGCGCTTCTGGATATTGGTCCCCATGGCGCCGTCATAAATGACGACGCGTTCATTTACGAGTTGGAGAAAGTTGGACATTAGTCGTTGGTCGTTGGTCGTCAGTCGTTAGTCTTCGCGATTCGTCTCTCCTCTTAAATGTAGAGACGGGGCTTGTCCCGTCTCAGTTTGCAGCAGGAGACGCGGCAAGCCGCGTCTCTACGGGAAATCAGACGGCCTTTTGGCTCCTCAAATCGGTGCCCCTTCGCAAATGCGCGCACGACCAACGACTGACCACCAACGACTGCTTTCCATACAACAACGCCGGTCCCTGCGGGACCGGCGTTTCGTAGAAGAATCTTGAAGTTCGCTAGCTCCCCGTCACGCCCGCATCCGTTTCCGATTGCGCAAACACCTGATTGGCTCCCATGTGCGCCGGAGCCGGCGCCAGCATCTGTTCTTTCCGGTAAATCAAATTGCTCGCATTGAAACTTGCCAGCTCAAATCCATGCCCGTGCGTAATCGCATCGGTAGGACAAGCCTCGACACAATACCCGCAAAATATGCATCGATTATAGTCGATGTTGTAGACGCGGGCGTAGCGTTCGGCGCCTGAAACTCTGGTTTCAGCGGTGTTTTCCGCGGCTTCTATGTAGATGCAATTGGCGGGACAGGCAGCGGCGCAGAGGAAGCAGGCTACACATTTTTCCAGGCCGTTTTCGTCGCGCTGCAGGACGTGCATGCCGCGAAAACGTTCCTGAAACTTTGCGCCTTTCAGGGGGCCGGGACCGTCGGGATAGTTCTCGACGATCGATGGCTGGAACATCTCCTTCAGGGTGATGGTCATTCCCTGGGCGATGGCTCCGATGTTTTTGATGACGGACATACTTCGTTAGTATAGCGGATGTTGCGCGGAGCGGCAGCTGTCAGCTCTCAGCTTTTGGCTGTTGGCTTTTGGCTTTTCAACAGACTGGCTACCAAGGACGGGGGGACTTTCGAGGACGTGGAAATCTTTGTTTAATCGTTGAAACTCTAGAGGTGCGCTGCGTTGCGCCGGCGCAAGATGGCGTTTCAATTTATGGCCAGTCGTGGTGTGCGTTCTTCTCTTTTCATTTTCTTCGTTATCTTCTTCGCGGCTTTCGTTTTTCTTTTCGGCGGAGTTTCCAGCGGCGGGTTTTTGGGCAGCGTCCTCGCGCAGGACCCTGGAAGGAAAACAACTTACTCGTCTTCTCAAGAAAGCAGTCAAGAACGCGGTCAAGCGAGAGGCGAAGAACGCGACGGGGATCGTCCTTATCTGCGGGATCGATTGGACTGGAACTGGAACCAGCGGGGGCGGAGCGTGCCGCCTGGGGAATCGGCGGCGGGGCTGCGGTTTCGGGCTTACCAGCAGAAGATGGCGATGCGGGCACAGCGCGCCGCTGCGAATGCGTCTGCGACGGCACAAAAGATGAGAGCGACCGGGACGTTGACCGGATCCGCCTCAACATCCGAACCGGCAGCTTCGGGCTCCACGGTGTGGGTACCGCTGGGACCGGCTCCGCTTGCTTCCGATGCTACGGGAGATGGCGGGCAGGATTACAACTGGGTCTCGGGACGTGCTACTTCGGTACTGATCGATCCTGCGGACAGCACTGGAAACACGGTGCTGCTGGGCGGCGCATATGGCGGGCTTTGGAAATCCACGAACGCGGGCAGTCAGAATTCCAATCCCGCTTGGGTCGTCTGGCAGGCTTTGATTGACGATCAGCCTACGCTGGCGGTGGGCGCGATTGCTTTGCAGCCGGGCAACAGCAACGTGATACTCGTCGGGACTGGCGAAACGAACAGTTCGGGCGATTCTTATTACGGGCTGGGAATTCTGCGTTCCGGGGATGGAGGTGCGACTTGGACGCAGATCAAGGGCACGGGAACGGGAACGGATCAATCGTTTCTGGGAATTGGATTCAGCAAGATTGCTTTCAGCACGGTGAATCCCAAGCTGGTGGTGGCGGCGACGGCTGGAGACAACGGGTTGTACGTTGGCCGGGAAGAGGACGGGAATTCGACGGCACGCGGACTTTACTACTCGCAGGACGGGGGAGTGACGTGGAACCGCGTCATCCTCTCGGACGGTGCGATTCCCTCCTCGGCTGCGGCGGTGGTTTACAACCCGAACCAGGGAGCGAGCGGGACTTTCTACGCTTTTATCCGGCGTCACGGGCTGTACTCCTCGACCGATGGCCAGCATTTCACGCGGCTGACTACGCAACCGACTGCGGGCCTTGCATCCGCGAATTGCCCGGCGGGTTCGAACGCCAGCACTTGCCTGATCTATCGCGGTGAGTTTGCAGTGGTGCCGGGGCGCAACGAGATGTATGTGTGGGTGGTTGACGTACAACCAGACGCCAATGGAAACCCAGTGCCCGCCGACGAAGGGATCTGGCAATCGACGGGCGGAACGAGTTGGACACAGATTCTGGACAACGGCATCACGAACTGCGGGGACAGCGCGTTTGGGCCAAACAGCGGTTGCGGGGTGGAGCAGGGTTATTACAACCTGGAGTTGGCCGCGATCCCCAATGCAGCGGGGACGGACGTTTACGCGGGTGCTATCAATCTCTACAAGTGCACGATTGCTGGGGTCACGACTTGCACGCAAGGCGACTGGATCAATTTAACTCACGTCTACGGGTGCAGCCCGATGGGGGCGCCGGCGCATGTGCATCCGGACCAGCACGGAATCGCGTTCATGGTTGTGGGTGGCACAGCGCCCGGCTACTTCGCGCATGACGGGGGAATCAGCCGGACGCTGGATGGCTATGCCGGTCTGAATACGGGGAGTTGCACGGGGACGAATCAGTTTGACAGCCTGAGCGAGAGCCTGGGCTCGATGACGGAATTCGTTTCGTTCTCGGTACATCCCACCAACGCGGACATTCTGCTCGGGGGAACACAGGATAACGGCTCACCGAAAACCAGCAGCGCGACCAGCAGCAGTACCTGGCAGAATGCGCTGGGCGGAGATGGCGGATTCAATGCTATCAATCCTCGGAATCCCAGCGAGTGGTTCGCGGCGAACTCTTACGTCACGATTGTGAAGTGTGAGTTGGGAACAGCCTGTAACGAGACTGGATTTTCCCAGATCGTCAGCACGGCCAGTCTGGGCGGAGACGAGGGAGCTTTCTATACTCCCTACATTCTGGACCCGCAGAACACCAGTGAAATGCTGGTGGGAACCTGCCGGGTGTGGCGAATCAGCACAAGCGGAACCGCTCCGTTGCAACTCAGCAATGACTTTGACACGTTAGGGACGGGCGTGTGTACGGGCGACGAGATCAACCTGGTGAATGCGCTGGCCGCGGGCGGTCCCAAGGATACGAACAACAATTCGACGGTGGTGTATGCGGTGAGACGGATACGGGCCGCTGAGCGGGGCTTTGAGCGGGCCCCAGGGCGGCGAAGTGTGGGTTACGACCAACGCCGGCGTCACGTTGATGACGAATGTTACACAGAACGCAACCCAGAATGTGAACCCGAACGGGTATGAGATTGCGACGGTCGCGATGGATCAGTCCGATGCGACGGGCAACACGGCGTATGTCGGGATCATGGGATTCAGCACTCCGGCGTACCCAACGTCGCACGTGTGGAAGACTGCGAATGCGGGCGCGCGTTGGACGGACTGGACGGGGACCGGGTTGCCGGATGCTCCGGTGAACGCGTTGCTGGTGGATTCACAAGCGGGGCAGATCTATGCGGGAACAGACGTCGGCGTTTTTGTCAGTTCTACGACGACTGCGAGTTGGACGGAAGTCGGTCCAGCGCCGGGGCTGGGTGTGTCGGGATTTCTGCCGGACGCTCCGGTAACGGCGCTGCAACTTTTTAATTACGAGGGCACGAAAACGCTGGTGGCGTCGACGTACGGGCGGGGCATTTGGAACTACGCGCTGGTGGCGCCGCCGAACTTTGAGATTGCGGTGACAGCGACTCCGAATGCAACGCTGGTGAATCAGAACGTATCGTGGAGCGGAACACTGACGGCGTTGAACGGATACGCGGGGAGCGTAACGTTGACGTGTACGGCGGGACATCCGGGGACGTGCATTACGCCGGCGCCGGTGACGCCGACGCCGGGCGGAACTGCGTTTACGGTGACGCTGGGCAGCGCAACGGCAGGGACGTTCAATTTCACGATTCAGGGAACGGACGGGACGCTGACGAATGCCACACCGACGGAGACGCTGACGGTGACGACTCCGGCGCCGGACTTTACGATTGCGGTGACGGCGGCTCCGAATACGACGGTGGTGAATCAGAACGTCACCTGGAACGGGGCGCTGACGGCGGTGAACGGATATAGCGGGGGCGTGACCCTGACGTGTACGGCGGGCGCTCCTGGGACGTGCGGGATTGCGCCGGCGACGGTGACGCCGACCGCGGGGGGAGCTGGGTTCACGGTGACGCTGGGCAGCGCGAGGGCAGGGGCGTTCAACTTCACAATCCAGGGAACGGACGGGACGCTGACCCATGCCACACCGACGGAGACGCTGACGGTGACGGCGCCGGCTGCGGACTTTACGTGGACGGACACGGGCAACGCTACGGCAACGGTGGAAGCGGGACAGAGCGCCAGCTATACCTTTTCGGCGACTCCGGTGGGGGCCGGGTCGTTCAGCTCGGCGGTGAGTTTTGGCTGCGCGAGCTTGCCGGCGTTGACTAGTTGCGGGTTTAGTCCGGCGTCGATTGCGGCGGGGGCGGGGACGACGACGGTCACGCTGACGATTGCGACGACGGGGCCGAACTTTGGGACGCAGTCGCGGCCGCGGGTGGGGGCCGTGCTGCGCACGGCTTGGACGGCCGGGGGCGGCCGTCCCCACGCGAGCAACCGTCCCCATATTTTGACCTTTTTCACCCTCGCTTGGGTGGTAGGGGGGATTGCTGGGGTCGGGCGAAAGAGACGCGGCAAGCCGCGTCTCTACGGTTGGATCGCGGGCATTTGGCTGGGGCTGGGATTGATGGCGCTGATTTCTTGCGGCGGGGTTGCGGGCGGCGGTGGTACCACGCCGCCACCGGTGACGGTCACGGTGAATCCGGGATTGGCGACTTTGTTTGCGGATGAAGCGGGTAACTCGTGGCCAGCGGGAGTTACTCAACAAAAATTCACGGCGACAGTTAATGCCTCGACTAACCAGAGCGTAACCTGGGCGGTCACGGGCGGGAGTGCGAATGGGACGGTGGACGGGACGGGGCTGTATACGGCTCCGGCGGTGGTGCCGAACCCGGCGACGGTGACGGTGACGGCTACGTCGGCGGCAGCGACGGCGGCGGGATCGGCTTTTGTGACTGTGGCGGCGCCGACGGGGTTGGGGACGTCGCAGATTACGGTGACGGCTACGGCGGTGGGTGGGGCGGCGCACGGGGATGTGGTGACGCTGATTGTGCAGTAAATCTACCGCCGAGACGCTGCCCTGCTGCTGCGCACGGCTTGGACGGCCGGGGCGGACGTCCCTACACGAGCGGGGCGGCGCGGGGCGCGGACTCATGTCTGCGCCTTTTTTCTTGCGTCACATCTTCTTGTTTTTGCGTCACGGTGATGGAGCGCGAGGGTGAGGTAGGATCATCTTCGGCGGGCTGCCGTGCTTTGCACGGCTGGACGGGCGAGGACGCCCGTCGCTCCACAAGATCTACAAACTTATGACTTATGACATTGCGGTGATTGGCGGGGGGATTGTTGGGCTTTCGTTTGCCATGCAGGTGGGCGAGCGGTTTCCGCGGTTGCGGGTGGTGGTTCTGGAGAAAGAGGCGGGAGTGGCTCGGCATCAGACGGGACACAATAGCGGGGTGATCCACAGCGGCGTTTATTACAAGGCGGGATCGCTGAAGGCGCGGTTGTGTGTGGCGGGGGCGCGGGAGATGGTGGAGTTCTGCTCGCGACATGGGATTCCGCATGAGGTGTGCGGGAAATTGATTGTGGCTACTAGCTCGGAGGAAGCGGCGCGACTGGATGAACTGCTGGCGCAGGGTCTGGTGAATGGGTTGGAGGGTTTGCGGTTGCTGGGGCGCGAGGCGATGCTCGAGATCGAGCCGCATGTGGGCGGAGTGCGAGCGCTCGAAGTGCCGTCGACGGGGATCACGGATTATGCGGCGGTGACGGCGAAGTATGCGGAGATCGCGGCGGGAAGCGGGGCGGAGGTGAAGACAAACGCGGGGGTGGTGGGATTCGAGCGTTCGAAGGACGCGGCGGGGGACGCGTTGGTGGTCCGAACGCGAGCGGGAGATTTTACGGCGCGGTATGTGGTGAATTGCGCGGGGCTGTATAGCGATCGGGTGGCGCGGATGGCGGGAGATGATCCGGGAATGATGCTCGTTCCGTTTCGCGGGGAATATTACGATCTGGCGGCGGCGCGCGGGGAGTTGGTGCGGGGGCTGATTTATCCGGTGCCGGATCCGCGGTATCCATTTCTGGGAGTGCACTTCACGCGGCGGATTCAGGGGAATGTGGATGCGGGGCCGAATGCGGTGCTGGCGTTCCGGCGCGAGGGATACCGGTGGAGGGATTTCGATTTGGGCGAGACGATGGAAGTGTTCATGGATGCGGGGTTTCGGGCGATGGCGCGGCGGCACTGGAGAAATGGGCTGGCGGAGTTTCGGCGGTCGCTGCGGAAGCGGGAGTTTGTGTGGTCCTGCCAGCGGTTGGTGCCGGAGGTGCGAATGGAAGATATGACGCCGGGCGGATCGGGAGTGCGGGCGCAGGCGGTGGCGGCGGATGGCGCGCTGGTGGATGATTTCCGGTTTGTGGGGCGAGAACGGTTTTTGCATGTGCTGAATGTGCCTTCTCCGGCGGCGACGGCGTCGTTGCCGATTGGGCGGGAGATATTGAAGATGGTGCCGGAGGAGATTGTGGGTTAGCTGATGGAATTGCTGTCGGCATGGTGTAGTCTGGGGACTTCTTGTTACAGCTGGTTGAATTTTTGTCGGGAGAATTCGCATGGCACAGAGTTTGAGTGGGAAGAAGAAAGTGGCGATTTTGGGCGCGGGGAAGATCGGATCGATTCTGCTGCAGTCTTTCTTGCGGGATGGATTGCTGTCGCCGGGGCAGACTTGGGCAACGGTGGCGCATCCGGAGCGGGCGCGGATGCTGAAGGAGAAGTTGAAGGTGCACGCGGGCACCGACAACTCGGAGGCGGTGAAGGACGCGGACATTATTTTTCTTTGCGTGAAGCCGCAGGTGGTGGCGGACGTGGTGCGGGAAATTCGCGCCCACTTGAATGGGAAGCAGTTGGTGATTTCGGTGGCGGCGTCGGTTCCGACCGAGATGATTGAGCGGGCGATGGAAAAAGAAGTGCCGGTGGTGCGGGCGATGCCGAATACTCCTTGCGTGCTGGGCGCGGGAATGACGGCTCTGTGCAAGGGGAAGTTCGCGACCAAGCAGCATCTGGAAATGGCGACGAAGTTTTTCGATGCGGTGGGGCGGACGGTGGTCGTGGACGAAAAACACATGGACGCGGTCACGGGATTGTCGGCGAGCGGGCCGGCGTATATCTACATCATTCTGGAATCGCTGGCGGAGGCGGGAGTGAAGGTGGGGTTGCCGCGCGATGTGGCAACGCTGCTGGCGGCGCAGACGACGATGGGCGCGGCGCGGGTGGTGCTCGAGACCGGGGATCATCCGGCGCTGTTGAAGGACGCGGTAACTACTCCGGCGGGATGCACGATTGACGGCATCATGGAACTGGAAGAGGGTAAGCTGCGCGTGACGTTGATCAAGGCGGTGGTGAAGGCAGTGCAGCGGGCTAAGGAGTTGGCGTTCTCGTAGGGCGGGTGTCGGCTTGCCGAACGAATCGAAACCCGGTGAAGCGAAGACTGGTGGCGTCCCCGGAACTCTGGTGCCGGAGTAGCTTCCGCCGCTACGCTTTCGGCGAAGCCGGTCCGGTGAGAGTGAACGAGTGGCAAGTCCTCAAGATGAAGATGCGACCGCCGGCCGCGTAAGACCCGAGCCCACTCCGGTGCTGGCCGTCTGGCGGCTCATTTTTCGAAAGGCGCGAAAAGTGGGGCGCCCCGTTTTCTTCTTTGCCAATACTCTAAGAGCGACGCGCGCTATACTTACTCGCCGGAGATGGGGCCACCCCCGCTAGGCTGTGCGGATGCCTGAGTCACCGGAGTTAGACGAAATCTTTCGACAACTGAGGCGGCGAACATGCTAAAGCAAGCGAAGCGGGCCTGCTTGGCGGCAGGAAAGTTCTGTGGGTTATTCGAACTGGCGGGCGATTCCGGCCGGAGGAAGTCCCGGCTGCTCGTGATCGGTTACCACGGCGTGTCCCTCGCGGATGAGCACCAGTGGCGTCCAAGTCTTTTTCTCAGTCCGGAGAACTTCCGCGCGAGGATGGAAACGCTGAAGAAGTGTGGCTGCTCTGTGCTCGATTTAAGCGAGGCGCTGGACTTGCTGTACGGTGGGGCGCTCCCGGAGCGCGCTATTGTGCTCACCTTTGACGACGGGACTTATGACTTCCGCAGAATCGTATGGCCGATTCTCAAAGAGTACGGGTATCCCGCCACTCTGTACTTGACCACCTACTGGGTGACGATGGCGCGCCCCGTGGTACCCGTCATCTGGAGCTATTTGCTTTGGAAAAAGCGCGGCTCGGTTTATCGCGCGCCCAAGTTTCTGGGCGACCGCGCCCAGTTGGACCTCACCACCGATAGCGGTGTGTCAAAAGCACTGGAACAACTGGTCTCGCTTGCGAACGCGGAGAACCTCGATGGGATGCAGAGGGATGCTATCACACAGGAATTGGCCGAGATTCTTGGCGCAGATTACGAGGATATCCGGGCACGGCGAATTCTGCATTTACTGCAGCCGGATGAAGTTCGTGAGCTTGCCAAAGATGGCGTTTCCGTTCAGATGCATATGCATCACCACATCAACCCAGACGAGGAGCACGATTTCAAACGCAATTTGAACGAGAATCGGACTTACATCCAGGATCTGGTCGGCTCATCGCCAGACCATTTTTGTTATCCCAGTGGCCGCTACAAACCGGAATTTTTGCCATGGCTCAGGGAACTTGGCGTGAAATCGGCCACAACCTGTGATCCCGGGCTCGCGTTTGCGAAGACGGACCCGCTGCTCGTGCCCCGCCTTGTGGATACCTCTTATCTTTCCACGTTAGAATTTGAAAGCTGGCTTGTGGGAGTTGGGGAGTTCCTGCCGCGCCGGCCGCGCCGATGAAAGATCTTCCGACACAAATAGCCGAGACCTAAGGAGATCTGCTCCCGCGAATTGCAGAGATCGCTGCTCGCACAAATCGGTGAGAAGCTTGCGTAAGCCTCCGCCATGACCAGCGATTCTGTATCCATCGTTTGCTCCTTTGCTCGCTCCCACGACCGAAAGGCTGATCTAGCTCACGTCAGTTGGGCAATCGCTCAGTTGGGGAGGGAGAAGCTGAGGGTTACATCCGTCTGGAATTGGGCGGGGTGGTCGTGGAGGCGGTAGGGTTCGTAGCGCCAGTTGCGGACGGCTTCGGTGGCGGCGGCGGCTAGGAGTGGGTCTCCGCTGAGGGTGCGGATGTTGGAGACGGAGCCGTCTTCGGCGACGTGGACTTCGAGGACGACGTTGCCGGAGCGGTGGGCGGCTAGGGCTTCGGGGGGATACTGGGGCTCGGTGCGGCTGAGGAGGCGGGTTTCGGCTTTCTCGGGAGACAGCCTGACGCCTTGGAGTGGGGCGATCTTCGTCGTCGCGATCTTAGCTGGTGCGATCCTAGTCGTAGACGATGCTACGATGGAATCGCTGGCTTGCTTGGTGGAATCGGGCTTGGCCTGAGGGTGCTTCGCCAGGTCGGGCTTCGCTTGGTCGGGCTTGGTGGGAGTGGGTTTCATGCGGAAGATGACTTTGCCTTTTTCGTAGACGACTAACTCGTCGGCGGCGGGGGCAGCGGCGGGAGTGGAAGACGTCTGCTTGGAAGCTTTTGCGGACGCTTTTTCCGACGATGATGGATTTGTGCGGTGGGCGGCGGCAGTGGCTGTCGAGCTGCGCTCGGCAGGACAGCCGGGGGCGGCTGTCCCTACGCAAGACTTTGCTGGCGCTTGGGGCTTGCTTGTCTCAGCTTGGATGGGCTGCGTGATCTGGCTGCTGGATGCCGTTTGGGGTGGACGCAACCATCCGATGCGGGAGCCGATGAGGAAGCTGACGGCGATGGTGGCGAGAATGGTTAGAGATCCGAGGACGAGGGTCCAGGCTTCGTAGGGAGGGCGGCGAGCGGGCAGAGGGCCGGCTGCGATGAAATCGGGCGGGATGAGCGTGGCGGCGGGCTTGCGCTGACTGAGTTCGATCGCGGCGTGGCGAACGCGGGTGCACTCCTCGGCGAAACCTTCGAGCAGTTTCTGGTCGGAGTTGGAGAAGGCGGCGGGAGAGGTGGAAAAGACTTCGAGGACTCCGGTGAACTGCGCGTTCTTGTCGTTACTGTCGAAGACGGGGACGATGAGGATGGAGCGGATGCCGCGGCGGCGGGAGATGGCGGGGTCGACGCGTGGGTCGAGCTCGGTATCGACGGAAAGCTGGGGTTGACGGGTTTGCAGACAGGCGCCGGAGAGACCGTCGCGGGGGTTAAGAGGGACGCCGAGATCGGGGGCGAGGTGTCCGGTGGCGGCGCGGCAGACCATTTCATCGCCGCGGGCGAGGGCGAGGGCGGCGGCGCTGGCGCGGGTGGCTTCGGCAGCGCGGGCTACGAGTTCATTGAGGATTAAATCGAGAGCGAGGTCGGATGGAAAACCGGCAAGGAGGTGCTGCTCGAGGAGGCGAGACAGGTCAAGATGCGAATCGTCAGGGCGGAACTCGGACCTCGACATAGGTTGCGGGAACATAGCTTGTTCCGCAGCCTGCAGTGATGTGGGGGGAAGCAGGCTCTAAGGCGAGTTTCCCGCGAAATGAGCGGGAAGTCAATTGGCGGGGAGAGATTTGGTAATTAGGCAATTTTGTAATTTGGGGCGCGGAGAGACCCGCGCTTTTTTGTTTTGCGGCGAAGTTTCCCAGTTTGCAAATTAGGACACTACCGGATTGCGCCTGGAGGTACGCGGGCAGGAGTGCCCGCGCCACACAAGCTTGGCTACTGGCCGGTTTCGGTGAAGACGGCGGGGTTGGCTACTCCGGCGGCGGTGGCGTTGATGGTGACGGTTCCGGCGCTCGGAGGAAGCGTATAGGACTGGGTTGCCGTTCCATTGGTGTCGGTGACGACGGGATTGGAGTCGGAGAAAGTGCCTCCGGCACCGCCGTCGTTAAAGGTAACGGGAACGCCGGAAACGGGATTGGCGTATTGGTCGGTCACGAGCACGGTGAGGGCCTGGGGCAATTGCGTTCCGGCAGTAGCGGACTGATTATTGCCGCTGGTGATGGCGATTTTGGCGGCGGGTCCGGCAACGGAGTACTCGATAAAGGAGACGTTCTTGAAACCGGCGGAACTGCCGGTGACAGTAACGGTGGAGACGGTGGTGGGCAAAAGCAGGTTCGTACTAGCCAAGCCATTGGCGTCGGTGACCACGGAAGCGGGATTGGGAACGGCACCCTTGTTGGCGGTGAAGTTGATGGTGACACCGGGGACGCCGTTGTTGTAGACGTCCCTGGCCTTGGCGACGAGGGGGTTTGCGAGGGTGGAACCGGCGGCGCCGGTCTGGTTCCATCCCCCGTACGAAACGATCTTTACGGCGGTGGCGGCCGCAGCGATGGCAGTAGCGGTGACATTGCCGAAGCCGGTCCCGGAGATGGTCAAGGTGTAGGTGCCAGCTTTTGTCGGAACGGTATAGATAGTGGAGGCCTTGCCCTTGGAGCCGGTGACGGCGGAGGGAGGATTGAATGAGCCGCAGGTGTTGGCGCCGGGTTTGCAGCCATCACTGAAATTGACGGTGGCGCCGAAATCGGGTTGTCCGGATTTATATGGGTTGACGGCCTGGACCTGGATGGGAACGGGCAGCGCGGTGCCAACGGTCGCAGTCTGGGCGTTGCCGCCGATAACGTTGAGGACTTGAAACAGTCCGTAGGCTTCGAGACTATTTTGGGTGGCGACATAGACCTTGCCGTTGATGACGGTCTGCGTGACAAAATGGCCGACGGGCGGCAACGTGTCGCGCTTGTTGGGGGCCTGACTCGTGCTATAGAGCAGTTGAAGAGAACCGGCGTCAAAGGCGAGGAGTTGACCGGCGATGTCCCACAGAATTCCGTTGCTGTTGCCATTGGCGGAAATGGATGGGGAGTGACTGCCGGAATATTCCGCGGCAGTCTGGAAGGTGGGAGTGCCGGGGGGAGTGCCGAGCAATCCGCCGGACAACTGATAAGCCAATAGCGGAGAGGCATTGGGGGCGAAGTACACGGTGTTGTTCCAGTAGGCGGGAGAACCGAACTGGACTTCCTTATTTTCGTTGTTGCTCTCCCCCGGAATCAGAGCGAATTCCTGGAGAACCCCACTATCGTTAGCGGAGTAGATTCCCATGTTGTCGCGATCGAGAACATAGACGAAGCCCTGCTTGCCGCTGGCGACGAGTTCATGGGGATAGGGGCCGTCTTGATCGGGGAGGATGAGAGCTCCGGTGGAACTCAAGTCAAGATCGTTGACGTTGAGGAAGGCGACGGTCCACGGGGTGAAATAATCGGCAAGCGTGAGATCGGGGGCAAGCTTCACCACGCTGTTGCTGTAGGTCTGACCGCCTTGTGGGACATCGTAGCAGGTAGGGCAGGCTTCGGCGGTCTCCACGAAGATGTTGCCGGCTTCATCGGCGGCGAGGCCGTTGCCGGCCTGCCAGATGGAAGTCAATCCGTGGTCGGGCGAGGTGTTGAAGATAGCGAGCGGCGACAGGGTTGATTCCTGGTAGGAGAATACCCAGCCGCTGCTGTCGTTGACATGGCAGCCGTTCGAGCCAAAACCGATGTAAAGGACACCATTAAGCAGTAACAGGCCGGGCCGGTTTCTCTGGTTGAGACTGTTGAAGACTGTGACGTGCCCCTTATTGCTGGTGGTTTGTCCCTGGATCTGAACGGGGGGTTGTAGATCAAGGCCGGTAGTGATATCGAGGGCGTGGAGATTATGCTGGACGGTGCCGTTGACAACCGTCTTCGCCACCAGATACATGGTGGGATTGGGTGTGGTGTTGGGATCGATGACAGGGGTCCCGGCGATGCCCTCCTGCAAGAAACCACCATAATGGCAGGTGAGATATTGTCCGCTGGCGGTTGTGCCCCCGTCGAGCATGCTGGCGTACCAGAGTTGCGTGCCGTTGTCAGCGTCAAAAGCATAGACCGAATCGGCCATCGTGACCACATAGACGACGTTGTGCCTGCCCTGACCGGGAATCTTCACGTTGGGCATATACAAAGGTTGGGCGAGCACGGTGCTCATGGGTGCAACCCCAGGGTCAACGGGGACGTTGAAGAGCTGACCGAAAGAGCTCTGGTTGACGTTGGCGGGGGTGAGCAGAGTTTCGTTGGTGTTGGCGCCGTCGCGGACGTTATCACCACGGCTGGTTGAAAAGGGCAGCTGCGCGAACGAAGACGACAGCAAAGCGATGCAGACGACGAGCAGGGTCAGGCAGAGTGTGCGGACCGGTGTCGCACTGCGCGTCCAATGATTCATGGACCGGGAAGACGCAGCGGAACGGATTCTCTCAACATCGTGTGACAAAAAGTGGCGCATCGTCCAGTTCCCTCCAAAATACAACCGCCAGGAGTTCACCCGGGCAAATAGTACTTGGAACACCGAAGAAAGGACTTATTAGGTGAGCAAGATACTATAACACTTAGGGAATTTTATACACCGGAAGACGATGGAATCACAAACAAATTTTTGCGTACGCGCAAAGCCTTGCACATTTTGTGCCTTTTTTATTCAAGGGAGTCAGCCCTTTCATAGCCTGGCCGAATTCTTCGACGAGGGTTTGGTGAGGGTTGCAATGCTCTCGCCGTTCAGGTCGACGTCGACGGGAAGCCCGGTGCCGTAGGAGGCGCCGGCGGAGCTAGCTCGAGATGCGCTAGAAGGCAGTGGTGAGGCGCATGGCTACGCTCCGCGATGGTCCGATGGCGTTGCCAGAGAAAAGACCACCGAAGTCGATGACATTAAGAATGTTGGTCAGGTTCTGTCCGTCGATTTGAAACCGCATATTCATACGCTCCGACTTATAAACATCCGCGCCGGCCGAGGCGTTGACCTGAAATACAGGATAGATGCGCCCGCGGGCAAAGTTGATTCGATCGATCACCAGCTGACCGTATTCGGCGAGCGCCTGTTGTTGGGTACCATCGAACTCGAATGGCAACCCGGTGTCGTATTGAATTCCGCCTGCGATCCAGAAGCGCGGTTTGACCTGGTAGCGAAGGCGTCCGCGAACCGTGTTGCGCTGGTCCTGCGAATCCGGAAAATGGCCGCTGGTTGGCAATCGCTGAGCGTCATCACCTAAAAATAAGCCGCCCGTCACCGGATACCACGCTTGGCCGACGGTATAGGAATAGCTCAAAAAACCTGAAAAGCGGTGCCAGTCAGGAAGGTCGATTTTTGCTTCCGCGCCATAGATGACGGCTTTTTGGAATGCAATCGGGAAGCTGATGGCTGTGTTCTCGATCTGATCGTCGTCCGCATAGTTGGCCACGACGCGCCGGAAGTAGTTTGCATCCAGTTTGATCTTGCCGTGGAACACCTTCGTCAATCCCGCTTCGTAGTAGTTTCCTTCGGAAGGTTCCACCGGCAACCGGAGGAAACTCTGTGGGTCGATGGACTCAACTGCGACGGAACTCGAAAGCAGGATGTTCTCAAAAGATGGGGTCTGGAAAACTCGGTCATAGGAAAAATGCACGACGAGGTCGGCGGACGGGAAATAGCGCGAAATCGCAAGGCGTGGGTCCACCGCTTGCCGGTTCAACAAAAGCTGATAGTGATCCCAGCGCAGGCCCGCGTTGATTGTCCAGTTTTTTAGGCGGATCTGGTCCTGCACGAATGCGGATTGCTCGAGGTCGGGCCGGTTTCCGAGAAAGCTGAAGTCACTCGGAGTTGGATCGGTGATGTGGTAACGGAAGTTTTCGTTCAGAAATATGTTGTCCAACTCGAAGCCAAATTTCCACTCGTTCCGGCCATGATTGATGGTTGCGGTTCCCTTGAAGTATGCTTCGCGGAAGAAATTTTGCTGGAAGACCTCGATGGGATCCGAATCTGCGTTGGAGTTAAAACCAATCGCGTTGTCGCGGACCATCGTCCGAAAATCAGCGACCGCATTGGACGAAAATGTGTGTTGGTAAGAGGCGATTCCCATCGTCTCAATGTTATCCGCCGTCTGGGCCTGGCCCGCGGCTTGCTGCACCTGCTCATTCGGAATATCGTAGCGCGACAACTCATGGCGAACGATGAAGTGCAAGCGATCTTTCGACGTTAAGTCGCGATCATAATTGAGGGAAAAATCGCCCAGCGTGCCCGTATTTGTATAGTTTTGCGGAACCACGGGATTCAGATAGTGATCCGTCATGCTGCCACTGGCGCTGACGCCGAATGTATTCTTGCCCCAGGCATACTGCCCCTGTGCGGCGACACCGGCCGAATCAAAGCTGCCGCCGGAAAGCACTAGCTGGCCGTGGAGACCTGGCTGTGAATCCTGCAGCGTGTTCACCTCGACCACGCCCCCCATTTTTCGCCCATATTCCGCCGGAATGCCCGCGGTATAGATGCTCAACGATTGCACGTCGTCCGCGTCAATCGCTGGTCCGAAGCTGGGCGAGCGATTGTCGGTCAGCGGGATGCCATCGACCACAAACTGGGTCTGATACTCCGAACCACGCGGATGCAGGACGGCATTGCCTTCGTATAGCCAGCCGGGCTGCGAATTCACCAAATCCTGCAAGGAACGACCGGGAATCGAGCTCAGGCGGTTCTGGATTTGGTCGGAGCCAATCTGATTAACGGCGCCAGGCTGATCGGGATTGATCAATGTTTTGTCCGCACTCACGGTTACCGACTGATTCACCGTAGGCAGTATGAGTTGGATAGTGTATTCGGTTGGAATTGAGGAATGAATATCGACAGATTCGGATATCTGCGCAAAGCCAGGCTGCTTGATTTCAAGCTGATAGATACCGTAAGGCAGGCGCTGCACGTCCAGGCGGCCCTGATCGCTGGTTGCCGGAGTACTTCGATACTGATTCGCCTGGCTGATGATCTGAACCGTGGTTCTAACGCCAAGACCGTCCGGATCGGTTACTCTAAGGCGCAACTCGCCGCTATTGCTCTGGCAGAAGAGCGGCATCGCGCAAAAGAAAAAAATAGCTGCAGATCTCGTCATGAAGAGTCGGCCTTTGTAGTTTAGCTGTTGTCCGGGGAGGGGTCGACAGGCGTTTCCCGCCGCGATGGTTACCCTGGGGAGGAGTAACGGCGCCATCGAAATCGGTTTGGACGGGCGGGGGCGCCCGTCCCCACCCGAGCCCGTTCGAACCTTGGGGCGGTGATGGCGGTCACTATTTTTTGTGAGATTCGAATTCCCATTCCTGGGCTCGGTGGATGCGGCGATGACGATGGAGAGGCTGTCAGGGCTGGAAAGGCTGCTACAGTAAGAAAGTGCACACCGACGAGCCGGAGGTGCAAATAAAAATTCAAGGAGAGAAGGCTCGCTATGCGCATCGCGGTGGTCGGTTCCGGGTACGTAGGGTTGGTGACGGGAACGTGTTTTGCGGATCTGGGACACGAGGTTGTCCTGGTTGATAACGACGAGAAGAAACTCGCGGCACTGAGGAACGGCGAGGTGCCGATTCATGAACGATTTCTGCCCGAGTTGCTGGCGCGGCACCGGGGACAGCGCATCAAGTTTTCCGGCGACCTACAGGCGGCCACGCGGGAGAGCGAGGTAGTGTTCATCGCGGTCGGGACACCGCCGACCGAAAGCGGGGACGCGGATCTGTCGTATGTGGAATCGGTGGCACGGGAAATCTCCGGGGGCGTGGACGAGTACAAGGTGGTGGTGGAAAAGAGCACGGTTCCGGTGTATACGAGCCAGTGGATCCGCACCATCATCGTGAGGAACGGGGCCGATCCGTCGCTGTTCGATGTGGCTTCGAATCCGGAATTTCTGCGCGAAGGGACGGGGGTTACAGATTTTCTCTATCCCGACCGCATCGTGGTGGGAGTCGAGAGCGCGCGGGCCGCGGAGGTCATGCGCCAGCTCTATGGGCCGCTGACGAGCGGATGGTACTACGGGCGCGGAGATGCGATCCCGCGTCCGGAAGCGGCCACAGCCAAAGCGGCGCCGCGGTTGATCGTCACCAGCACAAAGAGCGCGGAACTGATCAAGCACGCCTCCAACGCATTTCTGGCGATGAAGATTTCTTTTATCAATGCGGTGGCGTCGATCTGCGAATCGGTGGGAGCGAATGTGCAGCAGGTGTGCGACGGGATCGGGACGGATTCGCGGATCGGGCCGCGATTTATGAATCCGGGGATCGGGTACGGAGGGTCCTGCTTTCCGAAGGACCTGATGGCGTTCCGGGCAGTCGCGAAGGAAAGCGGATACGACTTCCGGCTGCTGGAAGAAGTGATTCGAATCAACGAAGATCAGCGGCACCGGTTCTTGCGCAAGGTGCGGAGCGTGCTGTGGACTTTCCGCGGCAAGCGACTGGGGGTGCTGGGGTTGGCGTTCAAGGGCGGGACTGACGATATTCGGGAGTCTCCGGCAGTGCTGCTGGTGCAGGAACTGCTGCGCGAGGGCTGTCACGTTTGCGCCTACGATCCCGCGGCGATGGAGCGGGCGAAAGAGGTGATGAAATCGGGCGTCGAGTTCGCGGCGGACGCGTATGAGGCGGCGACGGGCGCGGATGCGCTGCTGATCCTGACGGAGTGGGAAGAATTCGCATCGCTTGATCTGGAGCGTCTGCGCACGCTGGTGAAGTATCCGATCGTGTTGGATGGACGAAATCTGTATGATCCAGCGGTGATGGTGGAGCACGGATTCTCTTATTACAGTGTGGGGCGTCCGGCGGCGTTGACGGAGGAGTTGCCGGCGGCAACGCTTCCGAAGAAAAAGGAGCGCGCCTGAATCCATGAACACGCAAGCCGTGAACACGCGAAGAGCGCTGGTGACTGGAGGGGCAGGCTTTCTGGGATCGCATCTGTGCGATGGGCTGCTGGGCGAGGGCTATACGGTGGTGGCGGCGGACAATCTGCTGACTGGACGGCTGGCGAACATTGAGCATCTGCGGAACGATTCGCGATTTGAGTTTGTGGAGAAAGATGTCTGCCAGCCCGGCGAGTGGGGCGCATTGGATTATGTGTTTCACTTCGCGAGTCCGGCGAGCCCGGTGGACTATACCGAACACGGGATCGCAACGCTGCGGGTGGGATCGTATGGGACGTTTGAAGCGCTCGAAACAGCACTGCGGTGCGGTGCGAAGTTCATGATGGCATCGACATCGGAGTGCTACGGAGATCCGGCGGTGCATCCGCAGACCGAGACGTATTGGGGGAATGTGAATCCGATCGGGCCGCGGTCGGTGTACGACGAGGCGAAGCGGTTTTCCGAAGCCGTGACCATGGCGTATCACCGCTATCACCGGGTGGACACGCGGATTCTGCGCATCTTCAATACGTAC
The DNA here is from genome assembly GCA_050018355.1 of Terriglobales bacterium. Taxonomy (GTDB): domain Bacteria; phylum Acidobacteriota; class Terriglobia; order Terriglobales; family Acidobacteriaceae; genus Acidiflorens. The sequence goes on from JBEKAF010000012.1 coordinate 34,204, forward strand.
GGTCCGCGGATGCAGATCAACGACGGCCGGGTGATTCCGAATTTCATGTGGCAGGCGCTGCGGGGAGAAAATCTTACGGTGTATGGCGACGGCAGCCAGACGCGCAGCTTCTGTTACGTGAGCGATGAGGTGGATGGGATTCTGCGGCTGGCGCGATCACCGGAGCATGAGCCAGTGAATATTGGGAATCCGACGGAGTTCACGATTCTGGACTGCGCGCGGAAAGTGATTGCGACGACGGGGTCGGCAAGCCAGATCAAGTTCGAAGCGCTGCCGCAGGACGATCCGAAGCAGCGCTGTCCGGATATTTCGAAAGCGAAGCGGCTGCTCGGATGGGCGCCGAAAGTGGAGCTGGCGAGCGGGCTGAAGCTTTCGCTGGAATATTTTCGCCGGGCGGTGGCGGGGAAAGATCAGCCGGCTTAGCGGGGTTGTTCGTCCAGGGACGGGCCGGTGGCGAGAACTGCAAGCAGGCGCAGAATTTCTTCGCGCTCGGCGGAATCGCGGAACATGAAGCGCACGCCCATGCCGAAACCGGGATGGGCGGTCAGCACCTGCCCCCTGATTCTCAATTTCGTGTCGGCGGTGCGGACCAGAATCTCCACGCCCGACTGCCCGGAGAGTGGGGTTGGCATTTCGACGTAGCAACCGCCCTCGCTGATGTCGGACAGGGTGCAGCGATTGGGTACGCTGGTGCCGAGACGGTAAACTTCCGCTCCGAGTTTGCAGGCCAAACGCAGCTCTCCGCGGCGGTTGCCGGCATTGGAGACGAGGGTGGAATCATTGGTCTCGGGCCTTTTCTTGCGCAAGGGGCGAGATTGGGCCGCGAACGCCTCGGTCGCAGAAAAATTGCTCGCCGAGAGCTGGGCGGGAAGTCCGGTTGCCGGGTGGGCATTATTCTGCTGCAGCCAAGTCTGAATGAGCCGGCGCGAAGACTGAGGCACGTCGAGGAAACGAATGCCGGTGCGGCCGCTGGCGTCCTGCCAGGCCACCTCACCCGACAAGCGGACCAGTTGCTGCTGGCCGGGAAGCGCGAACTCGAAATAAACCTTGCATGCGGGCGGAATTCGGTTGGGCGTGTGGATCGAAGTTCCGCCCTCGCTGAGGTCAGTCAAAACGGTGTTGAGTTCGGGCGCTCCGGGATAGGCGACGTTGGCGGTCGAACTGACGGGCGTGCGGGGCATGCGGCGGCGTTCGCGGCGCATGAGGCCGCGGGCGGCGCGGAGGCTGATGCGCGTGCGCTCAGAAGAGAGCGGGCGATACAGAACAAAATTGGCGCCGAGCCCGAACACCGGGCGGGCGTTGAACTCGCCATCGACAACAGCAATCAGCATGCTGGCGCGGTTCTTGGCGGACTGACGCAAGCGCACCAGGAATTCTTCGGAACTCCGGTCGGCGCGATAGTCGAGGACAACGGCGTCGAAACGCTGGCTGTCGAGCAGTTCCAATCCGCGGGAAATCGAAGGCGTATGCTCGGCCGCCATCCCCATCTCGGCCAGGATGAGCATGAGCAGGCTGGCTGAGTCCTGGTCCGGGCACACCACGAGGGCGCGTAGATCCATAGTGACATCATGGTAAGAGAGGATCGGGGCCAACGACAAGTTACCTGTGTCACGGTGGGGTGCGATTTAAAGTTTCTTTCGTATGTTCTTGTCCTTCGTAGTTTCTTCCGGCTTTTGAGAACGCGCGGCAGGTCACAACTTTAGTCATCTTTCGCTTTCTGTTGGCGGGTGATAGGCTGACAGGACGTTCGTGGGATTTTCTTTGAGCGCAGGCCTTCATTAGCAGACTCAATTCCGAGCCTGCGGCGGGGCGCGGTGAAGAAAGAGTGCGCTTTCGCAAACGAGCGACGCATAGCACGATCGTAACTCTCCTGCAATTACCTTACGAAAAGACAGTGTACGAAGGGCCGGTGTACCCCGGTACTTTGACGTACTACGGGGCAGTTCCTAACATCGAGTTAGTCAGGCAGGGTCGGGACGACGATCCGCAAAGGGTCGCGGGCGATACCGGGCTGGCCAATTCCAATTGCGCGAACTTGTTTTGACGATTTTGTTTCACGGAGCGGAGAGCCGCAGGTGCGGCAAATGCGTATGAGAAGCCTGGAAACAAATGCGAAGCATCGCAGGCATCGGGCGAGCGGCTTCAGCTTGATCGAGATGATGATAGTGGTGGTGATTTCCATCATCATCGCGGCGGTCTCGATCATCGGTTTCGTGCCGGTGATGAATCAGCAGCGCGTGACCAATGCGTATAACACGACGCTGGCGGCGATGCGTCAGGCGCGCGACATCGCGGTGGCGCAGCGGACTTCGTACTCGGTGACTTTTTCAAACGCGGCCATACCGAACACGATCATAGTGGCGCCGGCGCTGTACACGGGGGTGTCGACATTTCAGGGCGACATGCCCACCTTGACCTATCAATTGCCGACGGATGTGACGTTCCAGACGAATGCAGCGATCTCCTCCACGGCGGCTCCCGACAGCGGCGCGGGGGCGAGCTTCGGCACGGGGGCGAACGCGATTGACTTTGGCTACACGGCAACAAGCAACACCGGGGGACTAAACATAATTTACTTTTGCCCGGACGGTTCGGCGCAGACTGCGTCGTGCAATGAAACAGTGGGTGGAACCGTGTATTCGACAGCGGGAGGGTATTCGCTCAACTGGGATGACGGTGTGGTGTACCTCGCGCGCACGGGAGATGTGCTGAGTTCGCGGGCGATAACGCTGTGGGGCGGAACGGGGCGCATTCACGGATGGCGGCTCTACCCCAATGGAGGAGGCTATCAATGGATACGGCAATGATGGGGCGCGGCGGCAACACTCGCGCGCGAAAGCAAGCGGAGAGCGGATTCTCGCTGCTCGAAGTCATGATCTCGATGGTCATCCTGACGGTGGGACTGGTGAGCCTGCTGGGTGTATTCGGGCTGGCCATGGCTTCGACGCAGACCTCGCAGCAGGACATGATCGCCAAGCAACTGGCGAACGAGGCCTACGAGAGCATCGTGACCGCGCGCAACTCGTCGCAGCTTAGCTGGAGCCAAATCAATAATGCAGGCACCTGCGGCAGCGGCGTCAACCCCTCCAGCGGCGGTATCTTCCTGAGTGGGACGACCCCGATCTACAGCTCGGGAGCGGACGGAATCGTTGGGACGTGCGACGACATGGTTGCGGGCGAACAAACTCTTAGAGAACCGGGACCCGATGGGAACTATGGGGATGCGGACGATGTGATGGTCCCTTTGACTGCCTATCAGCGCACAATTCTGATCTCGGCGGTGGACGACGCGGACGGCAACCCGGTGGCTTCGATACGAAACGTGACGATCACCGTGCAGTACACGACTCCCCAGATGAAACAGCAAAGAACCTACACCCTGAATTCGTACATTTCGCAGTACCAGTAAGTAAAGGTGAGTTATGGGCGATCGATCGACAAAGCGCGAGCGTGGATTCAGCCTGCTGGAAATGGTTATCGCCCTGGCCCTGGGAACGATTGTGACGGGGGCGGCGGTGCAGCTTTACAGCCAGGGGGTTGGCGCGACCTGGACGGTTTCGCAGCGGGCAGAGCTGCAGCAGGATTTCCGGGCCGCCTCCAACATTCTGACGCGGGACCTCAGCCTGGCCGGGGCGGGCCTGTCTGACAATGCGGCGATCCAACTGGCGACTTCCGCGACCATTCCGAGGTATGGCTGCGATCAGACAGGGGCGTGCTACCTCGGCAGCGCCAACAACGCCGCGGGGACGTATCCCTTGCAGAGCAACGGCGCGCCCTATCTTTATGGGCTGCTCCCGGGATTCGAAGCCGGGCCGACGCTCACCTCCAATCCGCAAGCCACCGATACGGTCACGGTGGTCTATACGGACAATAGTTTTCTTTTGAACTGCTACGCGGCGACCGTCACGAACGCGACGACCGTGACCTTCGCGCTGCCTGTGGCGCCCACGCCTTGGCCGACGGGTTGTGTGTTCCCGAGCGGCGTGACCACGCCGCAACTCTTAAACGATACGGTGGTTGGGCTGACGGCTGGCGATGTGATTTTGATCAGTGCCACCCTCAACTCCTCCCAAGCGGTGGCCGAAGTCACGGGCGCCCCCACTGCGACGGGCGCAACCACTTTCACCGTTCCCTTCGCCAGCGGCGATGTGCTGAAGATGAACCAGACGACAGGCACCAACAACCTGGCCAGTGTGACTACGGGCACTCAAGTAACGGCACAGCGTCTTATGGTGATCACCTACTACCTCGACAACACTCCCAGCCCGCCGCGACTGATGCGGCAGATCAGCGGACACTCCCCGATGCCGGTGGCGGAAAATATCGTTTACATGAAGTTCGGCTATGACATGTTCAACGACAACACCAGTTTGCCGGCGGTAAACCAGTGCAAACCCGGCGACAACACTACTTCCTGCAATCTCCTTAACGGTTCGACTGGTTCGGCTGGACTCCTGCCCAACCAGATCACCAAGATCGACATTCTGCACATGGCGATGGACAGCACGGTGAAGGGCGCGCAGGGCGGTTATCAGGGATTGGATTTAGAGACATCGGTAAGCGCGCGGAACCTGACGTACAACGACAACTATAACAATAATTAGCGGCGGAGATGGCGAAGAGGCGAAAGAAGAGGAGCAATACGATGGGGAACGGCACCATGGGGGGTTACGGTATGAATAGCGCGAGACTGCACACCAAAGGATTCACGCTGATAACGTCGTTGCTGCTGCTGCTGCTGCTGTCGGGGATGGCGATCGGACTGCTGATGATGGTCAACTCGGAAAACAGAGTGGGCGGATCCGACATGCAGAATGACGTCGCCTATCACGCCGCCGAGGGTGGGATCGAAAAGATGGCCTCGGACCTGGCCGGGGTGTTGCAGAACGCGCAGGCCACCACTGCCTCCGAAATCTGCGGCGTGGGCGGACCAGCGTTCGGCGGCTCGGCCGCCAACGAGCCGGCGCTGCCGGGGGTCACCTGGACGGAATATCAGGTGACGCCGGGTGCGCTGGGGTCGAATTGCCCCAACTCGATTCCGAAACCGTCAACGGGAAGCGACTGGAACCAAATCAGTACCGGACCGAACGCGGGCTTGTGGGCGCAGGTCATCCCGATCAGCATGCAGGCGACGGCAGCCATGCCGGGCGGGCAGGAAGTAAGCATGATGCGGAGCGCGCAGATCGCGCTGATTCCGGTGTTCCAGTTCGGGGTATTTTGCGAAGGCGATTGCGACTTCTTCAGCACCCCCACTCTCGATTTTAACGGACGCGTTCACGCCAACGGCAATCTGTATCTGGGCGTGGGGGGCGGCAACACGCTGACGTTCCATCACAAACTTGAGGCCTATGGGAACGTAGTGGAGGATTATCTTACGAACGGGGTGACAGTTAGCGACGGCAACGACACCGGCGATGTGTACATTCCGACCAACGACCCGGGTTGCCTCGCTCCGGTGGCGCCGAAAACGGCTGCGAACTATCCGCCAACGGGGCTGTCGAGTTGCGTGCTCAAGGATACGAACGGCGGCTCTACTTACGGAGATGGCAGCGTGACCGGTAAGGGGAGTGGTTTGGCGCAGTCGGGGTCGAGCTATAACACCAGTATTTGGAATACTTTTTCCGGTACCACCACTAACCACGAGATCGTCAACGGGAATTATTATGTCAATGGAGCTACCACGCCTCCGGGGACGGGCGCCCGGAAACTGTCGATGCCCTTCGTCAGCGGAACCAACTTTTCTTACGAACTTATCCGCCGGCCACCGGCGGGCGAGGACCCCACGACGGCGCTGTCCTCATCGCGCGAATACAACATGGCGCAGATTCACGTGCTGCTGACCGACGATCCGGCGGAATTGCCGGGCGGAGCTTCGGATAAGAACAACGTCCGGTTGGCGAACGTAACCCAAACGACGGGCAATACGACGGTAACGCCGTGGGGAGTTACGATTCCTCAAGCCAACTATAACACCGCGTTGTTCGGGACATCTGCGGGCAACACCTATAACCTGTACTTTGCCTCCGCGTCGAATGCGGTCCCCATTCCGTCCACTTGCTCGACGGCCTCGGGCAGTCCCCCAACCCCAGCCTGTACACCAGACTGGCCCTACGCACCCGGGACGTTTGCAGCCTGGTCTGCCACGCAGGGGCTCCAGCCAGCAGGCGCTCCGAGCTTGTGGAGCTACGGCACTCCGACGATCAGCATTTGTCCGCCGGCAAGTCCGGCGCCAGCGCCAGCCAGCGTGCCTGCCGGCTGCCCTACGGCGGGCAGCGTATTATATCCGTACTATGCTCTTCCCATCCCCGATACACCCGTCGTCGGTAGCGCCCTAACGAACTACCCCCAGCAGGCCAGCTCCAATGCATGGAGCCTAATCGATGGCTACCTGCGGGTGGAATACAAGGACTCTTCAGGCAACTGGCACCCGGTAACCAATGAATGGCTGCAGCTGGGATTTGCGCGGGGCGTGACGCCGCCTACGCAATCGGAAGCGGGTACCCCTGCGGCTGGGACTCCTACCCCGATTCCGAACCCGATCAATCCGCACGCAATTCTACTGCTACAAGAACCGGCTGACCGCTCCATTGTCGGGAGTGCTACGCTTGCTGCAGAACCTACAGCGGTATCAGGAGTCTGGGCGGTCTCCAAAGCGACTGCCCCGACCTGTAGCACGCACACGGGGAGTGGGAGTAGTGCGGTTTGCACAGCGTGGACCGCGGGCAGCCCGGCGGTGCCGACACTTGCGGCGGATTCGGGAGTATCGGGAGGCCAGTGGGTGTTTGGCGTAACCCCTACCGCTCCCTCGGTGACCACACCACAGAGCCTCACCCAGTTCAACTGGTATCCCATCAACTTCTACGATGCGCGCGAAGGCGAGGCTCGGGACGTGGACCAGGGCAACAATAGCTGTACGACTAACGGGGTGATGAATGCCGTTGAAATCGATGTGGGCAACCTGCAGCAATGGCTCCAGGGAAACATCGGCACGACTGGCGCCAACAAAGTGGATTATGCCACGCAGAATGGATACGTGCTGTATTTTTCGGACCGGCGCGGCATGCTGCTGAATCCGAACCTTACTTCTTCGCACCCTGCGAACACTAAGAGCGGAGACTCGGGCCTGGAGGATGTGGTGAACTCCTCCAGTCAAGTCGGCACACCCAGCGGAACGCTGGAACCGACTTTTTGGGGCTCGTCCTATTCTCCTGCGGGTACCCTTTTATCTCCCGAGGATGTCAATGAGAACGGAGTGCTGGACAACTGGGGCACGGCGGACCTGGGATTGGGCTTCTGGAACAGCGCGACGGTGAACCTGAATGCCAAAATCGTCGCGGCCACCCCCAACAATCCTTACAGTCCGCGCATCACCAGTTGCAGCACCACGGGGCGCAAGAACTGGGTCAGCGGGGCGCGCCACGTTTTGAAACTGGTGGATGGTTCGCTTGGCAACCTACCGATAACCCCGGTTGGAACTCAAGAAACAATTGGCGGCACCACCAAAACGTACTACGGCGGATTCACGGTGGCATCGGAGAATCCGGTGTACATCCAGGGCGACTACAACAGTGTTACGAACCCCACACTCGACACGTTCTTTTCGAACCAGCAGAATACGGCACCGGCGAAAGACGAAACTGGGTACGTTCCAGCCGCGGTCATTGCCGACGCGGTCACGCTTCTCTCCAATAATTGGGACGACAGGGTAAGCATGCTTGGCATCCCCACCCAAACTGATATTACCTATACTGTCGCTAACACGGGCCCTCATGCAGGCAATCGTGAAGCCAGCACTACCAGCTACCGGGTGGCGGTCGCTGGAGGGAAGAACCTGCCCTTCCCGTTCCCGTCATGGGCGAACACGAACCCGGACTACTCCTTCGGCACCGATGGAGGAACAGGTAACTTCCTGCGCTTCCTGGAAGACTGGCTGACCCCGCCAGGCGGTCAACAAACCCTGAATTACGGAGGCTCGCTGGTGAGCTTGTACTACTCAACCTATGGCACCGGGATCTTCAAGTGCTGTGAGTACTCGGTGTATGCTCCGCCGAATCGTAACTATGTTTTCGACGTGGACTTCACCCTTCAGGGAGGCGTAGGCCTGCCGCCCGGAACGCCGCTGTTCCGCGACGTGGAAACCCTGGGCTACCGGCAAATGTTTACGACACGCGACTCGTCGTCCAACCAGTAAACGCAGCAGTCAACGAACCTGCTGAACGAACCACCGAACCCCGATCCGCGAGGATCGGGGTTTTTGTCGGTCTAGAGAATTGTTAGGTCGTCAGTCGTCGTCGTTGGTCGTTGGCAAGCGAGAGCGTTTCTGTCCATAGTCTTCCCGAATGAGCAGCCCGCGTCGAATCGCGAACGACTGACGACTAACGACTAACGACCGTCGACTGCGTGGTTGTCCCTTCCGCCTTTGAGTTCAGCGGGGCTTGCGGAGAGGTGGGATCGGTTCGCTTCCCTTTCGGGCAGCGGCTTCGGGCGGCGGGGCACTGACAGCCAGATCGGAAGACCAGCAATCGGCAAGAATCTTCCATGTGCCGGCGGGCTGTCGCACGAGGACGACCAGGTATTTTCCTCGCTCTTCGCGGCGCTTACCCATGGCGACGGGCACGAGCATTTTGCAACGGCCGAGATCGAGAGCGATCTCTCCCAGCACTTCCACGCGCAGCGATTCCATCTCGACGTCGCCCAATCCGGCTTCGAGCAGCGAGATAAGAAATTCCCGGATCGCAGGCAGGCTGCGAACCAGCGGAACGCTGGAGCGGATGAGAGTAGCATCGGCGGCGTAGAGTTCGAGCAGGTCGTCGATGTGCTTGGTGTTGCAGGCCTGCGCCCAGTCCTGGACAACCTGGCGGGCGCTGGCTTCGGCGCGGCCGCCGGTCGAGGTGCCCGGCGAACCGGGAGCACGGCCGCGAGGAGCAGAGGGCTCGGACTCGGCAGCGGGCGCGCCGGATGCCGTCCCCTGGCCGGGGACGAGGTGATGATAGTGGTGGTGAAAGTGATGTTGGCCGGCACCGGCTCGATATTGAGCAGTGGCATCGCCGGCGACAGGCTGGGTGGGGATTCCGCACCACACACAAAAGCGAGCTCCCGCCGGCAGCGCACCTCCGCAAGCTGAGCAGGCGTTGCCAGGTTCGTCCACGTCACCGGCCGCCGCCATGTCCTGCGCGGCCGCGCTGCCCGACATGCGGTGGATCGCTTCTACGGCCGCAGCCACGGCCTCGGCATTGGGCTTCGGCCAGCGAAAGTTGCCGGTGAGCCGTTGAAAAAACTCTTCGATCTCCTTGCCTTCGACGGGCTGGTCCTTCCGCTCGTCCTGCTCTCGATCGGGAGGATTCGGATTGTCTTTGGTCACGGCAACCTCATCGCTGACATTGTAGGAGAATTCGCGCATTAGCGGATGCTGAATCTTACACGCGCCTCGGAATCGGTGGGAACGCCGTTGCAGAGTGCGGGACGATAACGCCAGAAGCGGACTGCGCGCAGCACAATCTGGTCTTCGTCGGCGCCGCCGCTATCAAGGACGAAAGCGCTATGCACGTGCCCGTCGGATCCAACAATGAAGCTGACGCGCACGTGGAGATCGTCATCTTGAACGCGCAGCAGCGGGTCCGGGGTGAGCAAGGCTTCCGGCGGGCGGACGTTTCCACATTTCGGCATGGCCAGCGGCTGCGACACGGGAGAGAACTCGGAAATGTGCGCGGGCACACGGCGCAGGGTCTTTTCCAGTTGCGTGAGCGGGGGCCGGGGCGCAATGACGGTCAACGGGGACGTTACTGCGCACCAGGCGAAAAAGCCGCTGAGGCCCGCCAGCGACACGGTCGCCGCGAGCGCCTTCCTCCTCGTCGTTTTCGTGCTCAGCCAGAGACCCTGCATTCATGGCGGAGAGGGCAATTCGTCTTCCAGGCTTAGCGAAAGTTAGCATCTTTTCCGTCAATAACTTAGCCTCACTTCCCTGCCAACTTTTTCACCGCTTGTGCAAGCGGTTGCAAATGAGTCGAACAGAACCGCAACCGGCGGAGGAGCGTGGAGGCGCAAGTCTTGCGCTTCGTAAGTGCGTGCGAAAACATTTTGCAGGTGCCAGCTCAGGATTTCGGAAGGAAGGGATAGTTCAATTCTTACAACTACATCGAGTGCCAGTTCAGGACCGGAAGCACTAAAGTTACAAAGATCCAGGCCTTGGCGATCGGGCGGCAGGTCGCCGTCAATTCCATCGGCGCCGATGGCTTCTATTTCCGGGTACTGGTGCCGTTTCACTTCCACAGCCTCCGCCCTTGGTACCCTCTTTGCGCTCCCGCGCTTTCAGTTTGTAGCCACCGCGCTTACGGCGATCTATAGCCTGGGTCGTCGGACTTCTACCACCCCTCGGATGAGGCTATGGGCGGCCCGTCTGGACGCGGGAATGGCTATCCCCGAGTCATCATTCTCGTGTCATCATCCCTGTGCCATCATCCTCGTGCCATCCAGGCTTTATGTAATCCCCATTCGGCAGCAATAAATTATTCACAGAACCGGTGAGTTAGTAATACAATGGCGGACGGTAGTTACCCGAGGGGGTATTGATGACAAATATTGCTAAGGCAATCGTCCGGCTCCGCGAGGAACGCCGGGATGCGCAAAACCAAGTCCAAAAGCTTGGGGAAGCTATTTCGGTTCTGGAAAAGCTTACCCGAAGCTCGGGCACAACAGTGCACGCCGGGGCGCCACACCGCGCCAAGCGGGTGCTCTCCGCGGCAGGGCGCCGGAGAATTTCTCTGGCCCAGAAAGCACGTTGGGCCAAGATCAGACAGATAAGGAAAGCAGCCTAGACGTCGGGCGGGCCGCAGGCTAGCGAAGTACCGCTCGCGAGACTGCAGCCCGCCGGATTTCTGCCTGGCAACCTGGCCTTACACTTCGCTTGATCTTGTTTTGGTCTTTATCTTCCTTCGGCCGCTTCGACCCGCGGAAAAGCCCAGACAACTTAGCCACCTAGCCATGTCCTCCGCTGAGCTCGCGCACGATGCTGCCGACAAATGCCTTGGCGTCTCCAAACAGCATCAGGGTGTTATCGAGATAGTAGAGCGGGTTATCAATGCCAGCGAAGCCAGGATTCATGCTGCGTTTGATGACCATCACGGTATGAGCTTTGTCAACGTCGAGGATAGGCATCCCGTAGATGGGGCTGGAAGCATCGGAGCGGGCGGCAGGGTTGGTAACGTCGTTGGCGCCAATCACCAGGGCGACATCGGTCTGCGGGAAGTCACTGTTGATCTCGTCCATCTCAATCAGGCGGTCGTAGGGAATATCGGCTTCGGCCAGCAGCACATTCATGTGGCCCGGCATGCGTCCGGCAACGGGGTGAATGGCGAAGCGCACGTCCACGCCGCGCTTAGTCAGAGCATCGTAAAGTTCGCGCACTTTGTGCTGCGCCTGGGCCACTGCCATGCCGTATCCGGGAACCACGATGACCCGGTTCGCGGCGGAAAGGATGGCTGCGGCTTCTTCCGCGGTCGCGCTGCGAACGGGTCGCGCTTCTTCTCCCGCAGCGGCCGAAGTTTGTACCTGACCAAAGGCGCCGAACAAAACGTTGGTGAAGGAGCGGTTCATGGCCTTCGACATGATGATGGAGAGGATGAGGCCCGACGATCCGTCGAGCGCGCCGGCGATGATGAGCAGCTTGCTGTCGAGGACAAAGCCCATGGCCGCCGCCGACAGACCGGCATAGCCGTTCAACAACGAAATAACGGTCGGCATGTCCGCGCCGCCGATGGGGATGATCAACAACACGCCGAACGCCAGCGCGATCAGGATCATGAACGGAAACAGCGACCGGGCCTCCGGATGCAGTACCAGAGTTATGGCGATCGCCACGGCGCCGGCGAGCAGCAAAAAATTGACGAGGTTCTGGCCTTTGTAAGTCAGCGGCCGCTGCGGCAGAATTTCCTGCAGCTTGCCGGCAGCCATCAAGCTCCCGGTGACGGTCAACCCGCCGAGAATGACCTCGAGGGACAGCACGGTCATCATGAAGCGCGAAATATCGGGTGCGCGCAGGTAAAACTCGGCCGAGCCGACCAGCGTCACGCAGAGTGCGCCAAAGGCATGACTGAGCGCGGTTCGCTGCGGAACCGCTGTCATCGCCACTCGCCCGAGCGGAACGCCGATGATGGTGCCGAGCACAAGCCCAATGGCGATCAGCCGGTAGTCCACAATGCCGTGGCGCAGCAGCGTGCCGCAGATCGCCAGCAGCATGCCGATTTCGCCCGCCCAGATGCCGTGGCGGGCCGTGGTCGGCGAGCTCATCCACTTCAGCGAGAGGATGAACAGCACGCTCGCGATGAGATATACAAGCTCGATGATGACTTGGCCTCCTGCGAGTTCGGTTGTCATTGTTTGGCCACCGACTTGGCCGCCGGTTTGGCCGCGGGACGGCTGGATTTGAACATCTTCAACATGCGGTCCGTGATCAGGAAGCCGCCAACGATGTTGCTGGTGGCGGCGATCACGGCGATGAATCCGAAAACGGCAGCGAGCGTGCTCTTGTGCTCGCCAACGAGCACGATCGCACCCACAACCGCGATCGCATCCAAGGCGTTGGTGAGCGACATCAACGGAGTGTGCAGCAGGGGCGAGACCCGCCGGATCACTTCAAATCCGATGAATCCAGCGAGCACAACAATAAAGAGTGCGTTGATCAGGTTCGAACTACTGTTCATCTTTCCTCCGTAGAAGCCCTCGCATAATGACCCGAAGGAGCAAACTTCGGATCCCTCAGGGGCTAAAGCCCGCGTCTTTATTGGCTCTGGGCGGCACGGCTGAAGCCGTGCTCTACCCAAAACAATAGTCAGCCTTGTTTGACCAGCGCGGGCAAAGCAAAAAACTCGTGGACCCGGGCGTTCACAACCTCGCCACCGCGGGTGAGCAGAGTCTCGCGAACAATCTCATCTTCGAGGTTCAGATTCAACTTTTGATCTTTGATCAGATGAGTCAGGAACGCGGTGATGTTGCGGGCGTACATCATGCTCGCGTGATAAGGCACGCCGCTGGCCAGGTTGATCGCTCCGATAATGGTCACACCATGCTTGACGACGGTCTTGCCGGTTTCGGTGATTTCACAGTTGCCGCCACGTTCGGAGGCCAGATCGAGGATTACCGAACCCGGCGCCATTCCCTTCACCATGTCTTCGGTTACCAGGAGCGGCGATTTTTTTCCCGGAATCACAGCCGCGGTAATCACCACATCGCTTTCCTGCACTACTTTTCCGAGCAACTCGCGCTGACGGCGGTAGAAGTCTTCATCCTGCGCACGGGCATATCCGCGAGCGTCCTGCGCATCTTTCGCCTCGATGGGAAGCTCGACAAAACGTCCGCCGAGACTCTGCACCTGCTCCTTCGCCGCGGGCCTTAAATCGTAAGCCGAAATCACGGCGCCCAGGCGGCGCGCGGTGGCGATCGCCTGCAGTCCGGCAACACCGGCGCCGATCACGAACACGCGGGCGGGCGTAATGGTTCCAGCCGCGGTGGTGAGCATGGGAAAGAAGCGCGGGTGGGAGTTGGCTGCCACCAGCACCGCCTTGTATCCGCAAACGGTTCCCATCGAGGAGAGCGCGTCCATGCTTTGGGCGCGGGTGGAGCGGGGCATCAACTCCACGGAAAACGCGGTGACGCCAGCGTGCGCGATCTCCTGCACGATGTCCGACGAACCGAACGGACGCAGAAATCCGACGAGGATCTGATCGCGGCGAAAAAGCGGCACATCCTGTTTCCCCGTCACGTCGTTGGAACCGTAGCAAAGAATCTGCACGACAACGTCAGCGGCAGCAAACACCGCAGCGCGGTCGGCGACGATCTTCGCGCCCTTGTCGGCATACTGGGAATCGGGATAGCCGGCTTCGATTCCAGCGCCGGACTGTATGTGGACTTCGAAACCCGCTTTGGTCAACGTCGGGAGAACTGTCGGCACGAGCGCAACCCGCCGCTCGCCCGGATAACTTTCCTTCGGAACACCGATAATCACGAGGCCCTGCCTGTCTAGCGATTCTGTGTCGCGATTGAGAAGATCGGGGCCGCCCGGCTCGCATCAAGCCTGCTTTTGCGGGCGACTTCCAAGGAACGGGAGGATTCTAGTTGAGCGGATGGGCGCGCGCAAATGGCTTCCTGTGATGGTAGTGGGCTAATTCCGTGTCGCTGAGCCGCGAGCTGCGAGCTGAGAGCTTCGAGCAACCCGGATGCCCCGCAGCTCGCAGCTCGTAGCTCGCAGCTTATTTACCTCACAGCGAGAGGCTCAGTTGGAGGCCGTCGCCATCACTCGATACCGTAATGTCAGCGCAGTTTTGAACGATCCAATCGGTGCCGGCGTCTTCGAGGTCGCGGCGAATCATCGTTGTGAGGAATGCAATCACTCTGGCGCCAGCGGCCTTTCCCGCGCGAATTCCAGCAGGCACATCTTCTACCACGATGCAATCGGAGGCGGCAAACCCGAGCTTGGCCACCGCCTTCAGGTAGGGCTCGGGATCCGGCTTGCCGATCTTCACGTCGCTCGAGGTAATCATGGCCTTGGGGATGGGCAGGCCCGCGGCCCGCAAACGCACCTCGGCCAGCGGCCGCGTACATGAGGTCGCAATGGTCCAGCGTTCCGGAGGCAGGCTGTTCAGGAGTTGCCGAGCGCCCGGCAGCAGGACCACACCATCGAGGTCCTCCATTTCCCTGCGTTCGACGTCGCGATCTTCGCGGTCAATGTCCGCGTTGGGCAGAAGCTCGCGGATTGTGGTTCGACTCGGGCGCCCGTGCGCCATGCGAACCACTGTCTCTGGATCAAAGCCATGTTCAACCGCCCACCGATGCCACACCCGCGCGACCGCAGGAGTGGAATCAAGGAGCACGCCGTCCAAGTCAAACAACAGGGCACTGCAGCGGATCGCGATCATTGCATCTAATTTACATTGCCCGGGAGATATGAACTTGAGTACCTTGACCGGTGAGTTGAGCGAGCGCTGCGTCTACGAACTGGTCTACGGCATGACGCGATGGACATTAAAGAAAAAGTGCAGACGCTAGCTTATCGGGCCATTGACGATTAGGGTCGCCTCCAGCTCGCGACTTAGTTCGGGCTTGAAGATTACGCCTTGACTGGTGCGGCTGTTCATCACGACGCGGATCGGTTCTGCAAACTGCAAGTGGCGGACACAGCCCCGCTCTTCCACGGCCGGTTGTTCCGTCAACCACTGCCAATCGACTGAGCCTTCGCCGGCGTCTGGATTCACGGTGAAGTAACCGATCTGAAAGGCAGTGAGATTCTGGAAGAAATGGCTGCCCTGCGATGGGGTGACGCGGAAATCGCGGAATCCGGCCTCAACAATCACGCGCGCGCCGGAGATTTCGTCCCATTCGACCGGAATGCCCAGCCAGGGTTCGGTCGATCCCCAGCGCCCAAACCCGATCAGCAGATAGGGCCGGTTCTCCTCATTGAGCAGGCGATTGAACTGAGCGACCGCCTTGGCTACTTCCTGGCTGCGGCTGCGCTCGAAGCGCTGCGAATCGACCACCACGACATCGTGCAGATTCTCGATAAGGCCGTTGCCCAGAACTTTGCTGCTCCGGCAGATCAAGTGCTCGGGTTGCACATCGTCCAGGGCTAAGTCCTCGCTGTCGCGCGCCAGCGTCAGTGGCCGGATCTGCAGGAAACCAAACTCCGACACGTGACCAGCGTGCTGGGGCAGACGCACGGCAAATTCGATCTCCACGGGATTGCCCAACGCATCCTCACCTGCCCGAACCAGGACATCGAGAATCTCAGCCAGCGGGAAGGTGCCGTGCTTGAGCATGGGGGCAAAGGTCACGATACGTGCTCCCGTCCGGCTCACTCCATCGTAGACAGCGTGGTTGTCCTTGGAGTAGGTTGAGGCCACCGCCCGCAGTGTGCCGTCGCTCTCGGCGGCGTCCAGGCTGAACCGCCTCTCGTGCCAATGCCCCGGACGGCCGTCCGCAGCACCATGCAACTCCAAAGCCCAGAATTCCGTCTGCGAGTTGGCCAGTATGTCTTCGACTGAAGAAAACTGCACCAGGTTACGGGGATAGCGCGGGCAGAAATTCAAACACTTCCCTCCATCCACTACCGCCCGGCCCAGGCCTAGAGCGACGGCCGCGATGCCATCCTCGAAGGTCATGGGCGACACGGGATAAAAATTGTGCGAGCGCACGACTCCGGAGAAATCCGGATAGAAGCGCTGCCCGTGGGGTGTGCCCACAACCTGCTGGAGAATCACCGCCATTTTTTCCTCTTCCAGACGGTAGGGCGTAGCCCGCACGTAGGACTTGGCATGGCGGCTGAACGTGGAGGCGTAGACGCGCCGGATGGCCTCGCTCAGCGCCGTCAGCCGCTCTTCCGGATTTGCTTGCTGGTTGCCCAGCATAAAGGTTTCATACACGCCGGTGAAAGGCTGGTATTGCGAATCCTCCAGCAGGCTGGAGGAGCGCACCGCCAACGGATGGTTCACTCCGGCCAGGAACGATTGCAGGTCTCCGTTGAGGGAGGTGGATAGCGGTGCGGCCAGAAACTTCCGCTGCACTTCAGCGTCATCTTCGCATTGCAAGGCAAAGTCCAGGAGGTTGTTCTCGGCTACGAATTGATCGAACACATCCGTCGCCAGGACGACGGCTGGAGGCACCGAGATGCGAACGCCAGGAAAGCGGCGGGTCATACGGCTCTTGCGCAAAAGGTGGCGCACAAAAGCTAGGCCGCGAGCCTTGCCACCCAGCGACCCGGAGCCGATCCGCAGAAAATTTGACTCCGAAGGCTTGAACGTATCGGCGCGGAAGTCGCCGATCAGCACCTCGCTCTGTTCGCGGCGGTACTGGTGGATCGATTCGATCAGATCGCGCCGTAAATGTTCCGGGCCGGCAAAATCCGAAACTTTTCGCGGGCGGAGCTTGGCCGCCAGCGCAAACTCGGTGCGTGCCATCAGCCAATGGGAGAAGTGGTTGCTCTGCGCGTGAAAGACGATGCTTTCCGCCGGAACCGTTTCCAATTGCTCTTCCAGTTCGTTCAAGTCTTTCGCCCGTCCGACTTCGCTCGAATCCGGCAAACGAAACACGAAGTCGCCAAACCCAAATTGCTCGGTCAGTATCCGGCGCAAGTCTTTCAGCAGCGTGGGCGAACGTTTGCGCAGAAACGAATAGCCCGCGGCTTGCGCCCGCGGGCGGAACTCGGTGCGGCTGGTTTGCAACACTACGGGCACGTCCGGCACCAGGCTCTTCACCATGCGCGCCAGTTCAAAGCCCGCCTCAGGACTCAGCTTGCCCTCCCAAGGAAACTCCACGTCCGATACCAGGCCGAACAGATAATTGCGATACTCCTGCACCAGCCTGGCCGCGTCTTCGAAGTTCGAGCTCAGCAGAATTCTCGGCCGCGCCTGCATGCGCACCAGCTTGTGCGCCACGTTGAAGCCTTCCTGAATCACGCGCCGCGATTGCTTGATCAGCTCGGTATAGATCACGGGCAGGAACGACGAGTAATAGCGGATGTTGTCTTCCACCACCAGCAGCACCGGCACGCCGATGGCCCGCGTGTCGTGCAGGACGTTGCGCTTATCCTCGATGTACTTGACGATCGCGATCAGGATGCGGACATTGCCCTGCCACAGAAAAACGCGTTCGATCTCGGTGACTGGATTCCGCGCCACGAAATTCTTGATCTCACGATAGTCATAGGCCAGCACCACGACGGGAACATCCAGCCCGGCCCGCTTCACCTCGCGCGCCAACTGCGCAGCGTTCATGTCGCCGACCGCAAGGTTGGTCACGATCAGATTGAATTGCGGCTGAGAGCTGGCCAGCTCAAGCGCTTCCGCGCAACTGGAGACGTGCGTAATTCCTGGGATCTGCCGGAGGTTGAGTTCGAGCGATTCGTCGATGAGCAACTCGTTGAGCCGGCCATCCTCGCGGAGAATGAAAGAATCGTAGAGGCTGGACACGAGAAGAATGTTCTGCACTTTGAACGGCATCAGATTTTCGAAGCCTTCAAAGCGCTCTTCGGCGTCCAGAATCGACTCGGCGATGCGGCGGACGCTCATGAAGGATATCCTAGTCCAGGTTCGATAGCAGCCCGTGGTCGAAGTGCGATTCGTATTAGGGCATCGCCTTCAGACGCTGGATCTCGGAATTCAAATTCACCACAGGCTCCTAGAGCAAGAGATGCGGGATGGAATGCATCCGCCCAGCATCTCGCTTCGCTCTCTTAGTTCCCGACCCTGCCTTACACCAGCCCCTGATCCAGCATGGCATTGGCAGAAGCACTACGCGGCCGAAATCGACGGCTGGAAAGAGAAGAAAAGCGCCGGAACAAAACAGGGTTCCAGCGCCTCGACCTCAAAGTTGGTCGGAACTGGTCGGAAGTTTTCAACCAGGTCTTCTGTAGGTCGTTGCATCTATGGTGAGCGCGGCAGGAATCGAACCTGCGACCCACGCCTTAAAAGGGCGTTGCTCTACCAACTGAGCTACGCGCCCACACCCTTTTCAATCTAACACATTTTCTGCGCGCATTTGCCCGGCAGGCGTTTCTCAGAAGCCAATGCGCTGGTGATGGGATCGCATGCTCGCTCGACTGGATGCGGCCTCCATCCAGCACCCAGCGGGCCGTGACGTTGCCAGCGCAAAAGCGATACACTCTCCATTTATGCTGCGTTCCCGCTTCTTCTGGGCAACACTTGCGTTCGCTGTCTGGACGATTCTGTCGCCGGCGCTTGTCCACGCGAAGAAGAAAAAGCAGTTGCCCTCCCTGCGCTGGACCGCTGGCGCGCCCGGTTGCACGTTCGAACGCGGCGATGATGGACGCTACCGCTGGACGATGACCGGGCACGACCTCGCTATCACGCTCATCGTGGATTCGCAGGAACTGACAAAGAGCCGCCGCCGCTTCTATCATCTCCTCGGCGTGTACGTGAGTGTGACTTACACCGGCCAGGATAAATTTGAGTTTCCGGCGGTCCTGCGGGTTGACTTCGTTCGTCATCACGACGTTCTTGAGGGCTACATGGACCCCACGGAACTCTCCAACAGATTGCAGAACGACATCGACACGCTGGTGTTCGAAACCGAACGCCAGATCAAGAAGAATCCCAAAATCACCGAAGAAAAAACGGGTTACTTGAGAGAATACGAAAAGGAAGCGGCCGAGTTCATAGAGTTCGTGGGCACGCAAAGCCTCGATCCCGCCGGGGTGACGCTGAACCCGGGCAATCCCGAAGCTCACGGCTGGGTCTTCTTCGCGACCAGCAACAAGTGGATCGGCCCGTGGAAGGCCCGTGAGGATTTTATTCTCGGGGTCTGGATGAAAGACAAGGTCTGGCAATTTCCCTTCTCGCTGCCACCGACGGAAGGCGACCTGATCCTGCGGAAGCCGCCCGATTAAGATACCTTTCCCAGGCTGCGCGTAGGGACAGCCACCCCGGCTGTCCAGCCGAGCGAAGCTCGGCGGCGTCTTAGCGCGCGAGGTTGAGTGGCCGCGAGCCCGCCAGACAATTGTGTTACAGTTTCGTGCTCATGGAAATTGCCCCGAAATCAGCGCCAGCGGCCAATAAAACCGCAGTTGTGTTCTACTGCCCGGTCTGCGCCGTGGAAGTCGGCGATCCGCTGACCTGGGGCGATTGCTCAGCCGTCATCTGCCGCCGCTGCGGGACGCCGCTGGAATCTTCCGATGAACTGGCCATGGGATAAAGCCGTCGTTGGTCGTTAGTCGTTGGCGGGCAATAAGTCGTTGGTCGTCGGTCGTTAGTGGTTGGCGGGCAATGACCTTTCAGCTCCGTGCATTCCGGCCAGCAACCGGAGTCAAACCCCGAACGACCAACGACCAGCGACCAACGACTTGATCTGCGGATGAAGAACTGACCGACTATTGAATGAACACCGAAGCCGAAACATCCGGTCAACAGCCAAGTCTCGTCCGTGGACTTAGTTTGCTCGACTCCGTGCTGCTGCTGGTGAGCGGCATCATCGGCTCTTCTATTTTTCTTACCGCCAAAGATATTGCTGGGCCTTTGCCGAATCCGAAGTTGTTTTTCCTGGTGTGGGTCCTCGGTGGAGTGATTTCGTTGTGCGCTTGCGTCGCATTCGCCGAACTCGGCTCCATGTTTCCCGACTCCGGCGGACAATACATTTACCTTCGCGAAGCTTACGGCGACCTGGTTGCGTTTCTTTACGGCTGGATGTTGTTCACAGTCGCGAATGGCGGCACCATCGCAGCACTCTCCGTCGCGTCCGCAGCCTACATGGGGAACATCATTCCTGCCATTTCACAGCAGCACGTGATTTTCTCGTTGGCAGGCATGCCGTTCACACGCGCGCACGCGGTCGGGCTGGTGCTGATCGCCATCCTCACCTACGTCAACGTTTTCGGACTACGCTGGGGCGCGCTCCTCCAGAATGTCTCCACCTGGACCAAGTTCACCGCCATGGCCGTCTTCGTTGTCCTGGGATTCGCCATCGGCAAGGGACATTGGTCGAACTTCAGTGCGCAGGCGCCGGGCGGTTTGAGTATGGGACTGAGTCCAGGACAATTGATCTCCGCTCTTGGCGTCGGCTTGATCGCCGTGTTCTGGGCCTACGACGGCTGGGTCTACATCACGTGGGTCGCCGGCGAAGTCAAAAACCCGCGGCGCAATATACCGCTGGCTATGGTTCTAGGCGTGCTCGCGGTGGGCGCGATTTATCTCGCCATGAACATGACGTACGTTTACGCGCTGCCACTGAATGAAGTCGCAAAGTACGAAACCATTGCCTACGCCGCAGCGACAAAACTTTTTTCGCCCGCGGCCGCTGTCTGGCTGTCGGCGATGATCGCGATTTCGTGTTTCAGCGCGGCGGCGACTTGCACCCTATCGGGCGCGCGCGTCTACCTCGCCATGGCACACGACGGCGTTTTCTTCCGCCGCATGGCCGTCATCCATCCCAAGTGGCGCACGCCCGCCTTCAGCCTGATCGGCCAAGGCATCTGGGCCGCGGTGCTCACCATGAGCGGACGCTACGACCAGCTTTACACCTACGTCATCTTTGGCATGGTGCTCTCGTACACGCTCACCGTTATCGGCCTGTTTGTTTTGCGCTGGAAAAAGCCCGATGTTCCGCGCCCCTATCGCTGCACCGGATACCCGTGGCTGCCCGCCATCTACGTTCTGGTCGGGGTTGCCTGGACGCTTAACACCATCATCCAGCGGCCAGCCGAAGCGTTCTGGGGCTCCACGATTGTGCTGATCGGAGTTCCGGGGTATCTGTATTGGAAGCGCAAGAGCCGCGCCAAACTCGCCGCCTGAAATTCGCCTTGCCGCACCTCTGTGGTGAAAGCACCTACACCGGCACTGCCGTCTTCCGCTTCGGATTAAAGAACGGTAACGACACGACCGTCGCCGTCGTCTTCATCCGTTGCGCTTCGATCGTCAACTCCATTTGCAGCTTGGTGCCAGGCTTCGAATACTCGGTACCCAAGCTGGCCAGCGCAATCAGTTTCTTCAGCAACGGAGAGAACGCAGTCGTCGTTGCCTTGCCCACCTGCTTGTCGTTGGAATTGGCATAGACGGGTACCGCAACGCGCGACGCCTGGCTGGGCGCTGCCGGAGAGAGTCCGAACTTGTCGAACTGCTCTTCCACTTCCACCCAATCCACTTCCAGTCCAACTAACTGTCGCGCCACGCCCTGTTTGTGATCTTGCGCCAGCGCGCGCTTGCCGATGAAGTTCTCTTTATCGAGATGCACCATCTTCCCGAAGCCGAGCTCATACGGCGAATACTTCTGCGACGGAATCAACGCCTTTTTCGAGCTGATGTAATCGACCTCGATCAGCAGCAGTCCTGCCTCTACGCGCGACACATCCAGCGCCAGCATTCCGGCGGCGTGAATATCGAACTGCTTGCCCGTGTCCATCAGCGCGTCCCAAACCGTGACGGCGTCATTCCCGTCATGTCCGTTATTCAGTGGAATCCATATTTCGTAGCCGAGGTCGCCGGTGTATCCGGTGCGCGAAATATCCACCGGCACGCCGGCAATCTTGCCCATCGTTTTTCGGAAATACTTCAGATTCGTAATGTCGGCCTCCGCGACCGTCTTCAGAAGTTTCGCGGAGGCCGGCCCCTGCAGCGCCAGAGCCGCCGTTTGCTCGGAGATGTCCTCGATCTGAACGTCCATGTTCAGGCCGTTCTGCCGGAACCAGCGCAGGCTCGGATCGGCGGCCGTCCAGCGATATTTATTTTCTTCGAGGCGCGTAATCGTACCGTCGTCGATGACCTTTCCGTCCTCATCGCACCAACAGGCGTAAATAACCTGGCCCACGGCGACTTTGTTGATGTCGCGCGTGATCACGCGGTTCACCAGTTTGGTCGCATCCTTGCCGGTGATCAGATACTTATAGAGCGGCGAAATATCAATCAGCGCGCACGCATTACGGATCGCGTTGTACTCGTGCTCGTGGTGCACTTCGTACACACTGACCGTGTAGTATCCCGACCACTCGCGGTAATTCAGACTGTGGCAGAGGGCGAAGGTTCTCTCGTGAAATGCAGTTCCAATGGGCAAGGCGACCTCGTGCGACGTTTCGGTTTCCCCTGTGAGACCCTGTGTCCTCTGTGGCTAAGAGAACGCCTTTACCACAGAGGAACACAGGGGAAATCCTGAAGAAACTCCGACGCCGGATTATATGCACCTCAACACTCCTGCGGCAAGCGCTGGAAATCCGTTGACCATGAGTCAGCAATCACGCGTAAGTAGAGACAAAACGATAGTTTCTCGATAGAATGGCGAGTCATTTTCCGCGGAAGTTCCCGGTCAAATCTGGATCAATCCATGCCTGCAGTTTCGAGCGGTACGAAGTACGACATAATCGTGGTTGGCGGAGGCCACAACGGCCTTACCAACGCCGCCTATCTGGCGAAAGCGGGAAAGAAAGTGCTCGTGCTTGAGCGTCGCCACGTCCTCGGCGGCTCGGCTTGCACGGAAGAAGTCTTTCCCGGCTTCAAGTTTTCCGTGTGCTCCTATGTCGTCTCGCTGCTGCGGCCCGAGATCATTCGCGACCTCGAGCTTCCCCGCCACGGACTTGAAATCCTGCCGCTCGACGGCACTTTCACTCCCATGCCGAACGGCGACCATCTGTGGCGAGTGAACGATCACGGCAAGACTCATCGCGAAATTGCGCGCCACTCCCGCGTTGACGCCGAAGCCTACGATGAATTCGGCAAGGCCATGCAGGCGATGTGCCGCTTCGTAAAGCCAATCCTCAGCATGATCCCGCCCGACCCGGCGACGCTGAATCCGAAAGAACTGATGAAGCTGCTCTTCATCGGACGCCGCTTCCAGGGCATGTCGAGCGAGGACAAGTACAACCAGGTCCAGCTCATGACCACGAGCGCCATCGATTTTCTCGATCAGTGGTTTGAGACGGATGTGCTCAAGGCAACCATGTCGGCCTCGGGCATTATCGGAACTTTCCTCGGCGTGCGCTCACCCGGCACCGCCTACGTTCTGCTGCACCACTACATGGGAGAGATTGACGGCGCCTTCCGTGCCTGGGGATTCGCGCGCGGTGGCACCGGCGCCATCTCGAACGCGATTGCCGACGCGGCTCGCGAGGCCGGAGCCGAAATCCGCACCGACGCCCCGATTGCCCGCATCATGGTCAAGAACGGACACGCCACCGGCGTTGTGCTCGGTAACGGCGACGAAATTTATGCCGACGTTGTTTCTTCCAGCGTCGATCCGCGGCTCACGTTCACGAAGATGATCGAGCCCGGCAATCTGCCCGATGAATTCATGGACGGAGTGAAGCGCTACAAGTTCCGCGGGTCTTCAGGCAAGGTGAACATGGCGCTCGACGGGTTGCCGAATTTCAAATGCATGCCAGGCGTCGGCGCGCACCTGCGCGGCGCCATGTCGATCTCGCCCAGCGTCGAGTACATGGAGAAAGCTTACGACGACGCGAAATACGGCCACTGGTCTTCGCACCCGTACATCGACATGGTGATTCCGACCCTCACCGATACGTCGCTCGCGCCGCCGGGCAAACATATCCTCTCCTGCTTCGTGCAATATGCGCCCTACAAGCTGGCGCCCGGTCTCCACTGGGACACGGAAAAAGAAAAATTCGGCGACAACGTCGTCAACACCATCGCCGAATACGCTCCGAACATAAAAGACATCATCCTGCACCGCCAGGTCGTCACGCCGCTCGATCTAGAACGCGAATGGGGATTGACTGAAGGCAACATCTTCCAGGGCGAACTCTCGCTCGAACAATTGTTTTTCCTGCGCCCGGTTGCAGGATGGGCGCAATTCCGCTCGCCGATCAAGAACTTATACATGTGCGGATCGGCCACGCATCCCGGCGGCGGCATCATGGGCGCGCCTGGACGTCTGGCGGCGCTCGAAATTCTGAAAGACGGGAAGGCGGCCTGATGGCGGCGGAGAATCTCGCGGAGAAGCGCATAGCCGAAACGCACGATGTCATCATCGTCGGCGGCGGACACAACGGCCTGGTCGCCGCCTTCTATCTCGCCAAAGCCGGATTCAAACCGCTGGTGCTCGAACGCCGCGCCCAGGTGGGCGGCGCGGCCATCACCGAAGAATTTCATCCCGGCTTCCATTGCTCCACGCTCGCGCACAACACTGGCCCGCTCCGCGCCGACATCGTACGCGACATGCAATTGGAGCGGCACGGCCTCAAGCTGACGACTCCCGATGTAAGCACCGTCTCCCTGCTGCCCGATGGGCGGTCTCTCGTCCTCTACTCCGACGCAAAAAAGGCCGCGCAGGAGATCGCGCGGTGGTCGCAGAAAGATGCTGCGTCCTACGTTGACTTCGGCACCGCGCTCCGCAAGATCGGCAAGGTCATCGGCGAAGCCCTCTTGCTCACGCCGCCGAACATTGACAACCCCAGCAGCGGCGATCTCTGGGGAATGCTGAAGACGGGCCGGTCGATCCGAAATCTCGGGAAGAAAGACATGTACCGGGCGCTGCGCTGGGGACCGATGGCCGCCGCCGATCTGGTCGCTGAGTTCTTCGACACCGAACCGCTGCGCGCCACCATCGCCGCCCGCGGCATCTTCGGAACATTCCTGGGCCCGTGGTCGGCTGGCAGTGCCCTCGTGTTGCTGCTGCGCGCCGCTGCCGATCCATTTTCCAATCGGGCTCCCAATCCATCTCCCGCCGGAAGCGTTCAGTTCCCTGCCGGTGGCGCCGGCGGCATCACTCTGGCCATGGCTGCCGCGGCAAAACAGGCGGGCGCGGAAATTCGCACCGGCGCTGACATCGCCGAGATTCGCGTGAAGGATGGCGTCGCCACTGGGGTCGTGCTCACCTCGGGTGAAGAAATTTCCGCGCGAGCCGTCGTCTCGAACGCCGACCCCAAGCGGACGTTCATGCGCCTGGTCGATCCCGCGCACCTCACCCCAGACTTCTTACAGAAAATCACGAACTACCGCTCCATGGGGACGGTCGCGAAAATCAATCTCGCAATCTCCGCGCTGCCGGAATTTACCGCGCTTAAGACAAAGGGTAACGGCAACTTGCTCCAGGGCCGCATCCAGATCAGTCCGGAGATCGATTACCTCGAGCGCGCCTTCGACGAATCGAAGTACGGCAACTTCTCACGTAAGCCGTACCTTGAAGTTACGTTTCCGTCTCTTTCGGATCCGTCGCTCGCCCCGGCCGGCCAGCACGTGATGTCCATCTACATGCAGTACGCGCCGTACAAGCTGAAAAACAGCGATTGGGAGAGTCAGCGCACCGCACTCGGCGAAACCGTGGTGAAGACGGTCGCGCAGTACGCACCGAATCTGCCGCAGACCATCCTGCGCCACCAAATCATCACCCCCAAGGATCTCGAAGAAACGTACGGCCTCACTGGAGGCCATATCTTCCACGGCGAACTTGCGCTCGATCAGTTCTTCACGATGCGTCCCCTGCTCGACTGGGCGCGTTATCAGACGCCGATCGAGCGCCTGTATTTGTGCGGCAGTGGAACGCATCCGGGGACCGGGCTCACGGGCGGCTCCGGAGCCAACGCCGCGCGGGAGATTGCGAAGGCGCTCAAGAAGTAACCGCTGCACTGGGTCAGTTTTTCCTCTGCGGCCCCCTGTCCTCTGTGTTTGAAACAATGCCTTTATCACACGGGATCCAGATGAACTAAAGGGGGCGCTGGTAAAATCCGAAGTTGGCTATGCACACCTCCGCCATCCTTCTCGTCTCCTGCCCCGACCGCAAAGGGATTGTGGCCACGGTTGCCGACTTCATCTATCGCCACAACGGCAACATCCTTTTTGCCGATGAGCACGGGGACGAGGAATCGAATCTCTTCCTCTTGCGGGTCGAGTTCGATGCGGCAGATCTTGATTTTGACTCTTCCCAGTTTTCCGAGCGCTTTGCTTCCATCGCCCGCGACTTCCGGATGGACTGGCGACTCGCCCACTCCACCGAACGACCCCGCATCGCCATCTTCGTTTCGAAGAATGACCACTGCCTGCAGGACCTGCTCTACCGCCATCAGAGCGGCGAACTCCGCTGCGAAATCCCACTGATCGTTTCTAACCATCCCGATAACCAGCGTATCGCCGACTTCTACCGCGTCCCCTATTTCGTCGTACCGGTCACGAAAGAAAACAAGCGGGAAGCGGAGCAGAAACAACTCGCACTCATCCGCGAACACAAATGCAGTCTCGTGGTCCTCGCTCGCTATATGCAAGTGCTCTCGGACGATTTCATCGCGACCCTAGGCTCCGAGAACCTCATCAACATTCACCACTCTTTCCTGCCCGCGTTCGTCGGCTCCAAGCCCTACCACCAGGCGTTTCAACGCGGCGTAAAGCTGATCGGCGCCACCGCTCACTACGTTACTCAAGTACTCGACGATGGCCCCATCATCGAACAGGATGTCGTCCGCATCTACCACCGCGACACCATCGACGAACTGGTTCAGAAGGGCCGCGACATCGAAAGAGTCGTCCTGTCGCGCGCCGTCCGCTGGCACGTGGAAAACCGCATCCTGCTGTATGGGAACAAAACCGTGGTCTTCCAATAGCCCTACAAAGGCACCTGATTCCCGTAGACACGCGGCCTGCCGCGTCGCCTGGCACAGAGTGAGACGGGGCAAGCCCCGTCTCTACATGCGGGTAGGAGTGCAATCACTTCCGTAACCAGGTAACCAATTGCGCTGCGGTTCCCTTTCGGTTTTACTAAAGACGGCCCCCATTTGGAAAATTTACTGCGCGATCTCGAAGGAGCTGACTTTGGTTGAGGATCCCAAATGGGAGCTGGCGTTGCTGGCCACCGTGCAGGGCTTTTACCAAAGGCTGCTGAGTGACCAACTCGGCGGCGAGCTGCCCGCGCCCGCCGAACTCGGGCCTGACGTCATCAGCCACGCCAACGACGTGCGCTCCACCCTGGACTCCATGCACCTCTGGATCCAGCTCCTCGACATGGCGATTACTCCCGCCATGCTGCGACTTGGGGTGCAATCCGACCTTGATCCCGAGGTTGCCGAAGCGCTGCTGCGCTACTTCGCGCGCCACCGCGACGATTCCGGCGCCAATCGCGACAAAACCGATCTGGTCGCCACCTTTCTGTTTCGCCATCCCCGTGTACCTGGCCAGTGGGAGCAGCGTGGCTACGGCCTCGATGGATCGATTCCTCTGTCTCCGTTTGAAATTGCTCTGCTGGAAATCCTCTCCG
>JBEKAF010000013.1:0-61407 GCA_050018355.1 Terriglobales bacterium
TGCCAAACCCGGTGCTCGCGACCACCCCGCGGGCGCCATGCGAACCGCCGGTGCCGTTGCCATAGCCTGGGCCGGAGGGCATATCAAACGAGCCCGCCTGCGCGATCGTAATCGGACGGCCGTGATTGTCCTGTGCGGGCACGCCGTTGGGGTCGCCGAAGCCCCCCGTTTGTACTTTCTGCGGCGCGGCTGCCATGGTTGGCGTCGCCGAGCTTCCGGTGGAGAACACATTCGTCTTGACCGGCGGCCTGGGGATCAGCGGCTTCATGTCCGGCAGAAGTTCTTTCTTGGCAGCCAGCGTTACCTTGGGCGCCTCCTCGGGAACTGGCTTTTTCGGCTGGACCAATTCGGAGGGAACGCGCAGAGCTTCGGGCCGCGGCATTACCGGTTCGGCAATCTTTGGAACAGGAAAATTCTTGACCGGCGCCGGAGCCTGTGGAACCGGGGGCGGAGTGCTGACCAGACTGACGAAGTGGTAATCGCGCTCCCGGGGCTCAAGAACATCGGGGTATACCATGGCGGCAATCACGAAGAACGCCACCACCAGCGACTGCACTCCGTAACTGAGAACGAACTTCCCCCAACGGGTGCGAGGCTCGGGAAGAAGGCCTAGCGTCAATTGTGAAGCCTGAGAATCCATGTCCGGCACCCTCATGTAGCTACCTGCTTAGCGCTTGCAAAAAAAAGTGGTCAATCCCACGAGCTAGCACTTTAAAGACCGCGAGAGACGGACCGAAGGGCGACACTTCTGAACCCTGAAGTGCACGCGGAAGACCATTTTCGACAAAAGGCCTCCACCCTTAAGATGCTGCTAAGCGGCCACTTAGACCAGAAAAAATCTATCCTAACAGACCGACAGACCTCACCTGCAAGGTTTTTCCTATTTGGGAAAGGTTTGGGAAAGGGAAAATTTTGTGGGAAATCGGAAGATTTTGCCCGGAACGCCGGTCTCACCACGAACCACGTAAGGAGAGCCGCCCCCGGCTGTCCAGCCGAGCGAAGCTCTGCACAGATTGCTGATGCCAGCTTTAAAGTGTGCGTGAGAACTAGAATTTCGGCGACACGGTGGAACAAAGCTCGACGCTCGTAGCCGCGAAGCGGCGTAAGAATGCAGCCCACGGCGCAAGGAGAGTGGGAAAGTGGAAAACAGACAAGCCCCATCGGGGCGAAAGAACAGTTCTCACGCAGTCTCTTTAGCCCTGAGGGCCGGACCGGTTCTACTCCTCGTCTTCTTCGTCGATCTTGATGCGCAGCGACTTGAGAAACTTCAGATCCTGATCGCTGATCTTGAGTTCGGCGTTGGTGCTGAGGGTGGAGACCAGGGAAGTCTTGTCGGTGGTGTGTTCGCCCTGCTTGCTGACGCCGATGGTGGCTTCGAGGACGAGGAAAATGTCGTAGCCGCCTTCCTTGATGCGGGCAACCACTTCGGCGATCGATTCGGAATCGGACAGAGACTCGTTGATCGCTTCTCCGAGTTCTTTCATGAGCTGTTTCAGTTGCTGATCCACGAGTCCCCCTCGAATTGGACGCCGCTGATGGGGGACATCACAAGTCGTGGTAATCCCGCCCACCGCCATTGTACGCCCGGCCGCTGGTAAAATCGACTGATGATCGACCGGCTGACGATCGATGGCCAAGCGGTGAGAAAAATCAAGCTGATTCTCCGTGCAGCCGCGAACCTGGTGGAGCGCAGCCGGACGGGCCGGGCGGTGCTGGCTGGGATCCGCGCGACCGCGCGCTCTTTCGGGCGCGTGCTGCACCAACTCTGGCTGGAAGTGACCGGGTTCACTTTTTTGGCGCTTGCCGGAGTCGGGGCGATGGCCGGCATGCGCGAGTACGGGAAGTACCAGTCTGGCCACGCGGCAGGACCGGGGCGGTTGGTGCTTGCGGTATGCTTCACGGTTTCGTTCACCTGGTTCGGGCTGAGCTCGTTCTGGCGGGTCAAGAGAAAAAGCTAAGAGAGAAAACTTAAGAGAAAAAACTGAAGCCGCAGAGACAAAGACGCCGAGAGCGCCAAGAAGTCCAGAAGAAGAAGGGCAGGCAGAACATGACGGAACTGAAGACGGCCGCAACCAAGCGAGCAGCCCGCCTCCCAAGCCAAGAGACGTCTTCTCATATCCCCGTACGTCCCCTCTACACGCCCGTGGATCTCGCGACGTGGGACTATGAACGCGATGCGGGGTATCCGGGGGAGTTTCCGTACACGCGCGGCGTGCAGGCCACCATGTACCGCGGCCGGCTCTGGACCATGCGCCAGTACGCGGGCATGGGCGATGCCGAGGAGTCGAACAAGCGCTACAAGTATCTGCTGGCGAACGGGACGACTGGGCTATCGGTGGCATTTGATTTGCCGACGCAGATTGGGCTGGATTCGGACAATCCGCTGGCGGTGGGAGAAGTTGGCAAAGTCGGCGTGGCGATTGATTCGATCGAAGACATGCAGCGGCTGTTCGACGGCATTAACCTGACCGCGATTTCAACATCGATGACCATCAATGCTACGGCTTCGATTCTGCTGGCGTTGTACGTGGCCGTGGCGCGGCGGCAGGGCAGGGACATTCGCAAGCTCTCCGGCACGGTGCAGAACGACGTGCTCAAGGAGTACATCGCGCGCGGAACGTACATTTATCCGCCGCAGCAGGCGATGCGGATCATCACCGACGTTTTTGCCTGGTCGAATGAGAACGTGCCGGATTGGAACACGATCTCGATCTCGGGCTATCACATGCGCGAGGCGGGATCGACGGCGGTGCAGGAAGTCGCTTTCACGCTGGGCAACGGAATTGCCTACGTGGAAGCGGCGATTCGGGCGGGCCTCGATGTGGATCAGTTCGCGCCGCGGCTGTCGTTCTTCTTCAACGCCCACAGTAATTTTCTGGAGGAGGTCGCGAAGTTTCGTGCCGCGCGGCGCATGTGGGCGAAGATTATGCGCGACCGGTTCAAGGCGAAGAATCCAAAATCGTGGATGCTACGCTTCCACGCGCAGACGGCTGGTTCCACGCTGACGGCGCAGCAACCGGAGAACAACATTGTTCGCACGGCGATCCAGGCGATGGCGGCGGTGCTCGGCGGGACGCAGTCTCTGCACACGAATTCGTTTGATGAGGCGCTGGCGTTGCCCACCGAGGCGTCGGCGCGGATCGCGCTGCGCACGCAGCAGGTGATCGCGTTTGAGTCGGGCGCGCCGCAGACCGTCGATCCGCTGGCAGGATCGTATTACGTCGAATCGCTGACCAGCGAAATCGAAAAGCGAGCCGTCGATTATCTGGAAAAAATCGAAGCCATGGGCGGGATGCTCAAGGCGATCGAACGCGGCTATGTGCAGCAGGAGATCCAAAACGCGGCATACGAATATCAGCAGGCGGTCGATCGACTGGAGGCGGTGGTGGTCGGCGTGAACCGGTTCCAGGTGCAGGTGGGCGCAGAAAAGGCGGTCCCGATCCAGCGAATTGACCCGGCGCTGGAGCCGAAACAAGTGGAGCGACTGCAGGCACTGCGCGCGAAGCGCAATGCCGAGACCTGGCAAGCCGCGATCCGGGCGGTCGAAGACACGGCGCGATCGGGAGACAATCTGATGCCTCGGATACTGGCGGCAGTGGAAGCGAATGCCACGGTGGGCGAAATCTCGGATGCGATGCGTAAGGTGTACGGGGAGTACAAGGAAGC
The DNA here is from genome assembly GCA_050018355.1 of Terriglobales bacterium. Classification (GTDB taxonomy): domain Bacteria; phylum Acidobacteriota; class Terriglobia; order Terriglobales; family Acidobacteriaceae; genus Acidiflorens. The sequence goes on from JBEKAF010000013.1 coordinate 3,667, forward strand.
GGTAGTGATTTGAGCCGCCGTTAGCAGGTGGTGAACGAGGGATCCTCCATATCACACCCAGGTAGATCAGATGTCACATCTTTCCGTCTGCCTATTGGCTAAAATGGATGTGGTAGGGAGGTGTCTATGATTCGCAGTGCTGTGGCTGTTTGGAAGGGAAGCCCCTTGATTGGTGAGGGCCAAGTTTCCACCTCCAGCGGCGTTCTCTCCAATGCTCTTTATGCGACAGGTTCCAGCACGGGAAACGAACCGTGCACCAGTCCGTCCGAAATGCTTGTAGCGGCAGTGGCTTCCTGCATGTCTCTCATGGTCGTCCAGGAGATGCGCCGGGAAGGCATGAAGCCCCAACTCGTGAAGACCGAATCGACCCTGACCCTCGAAGAAAAAAAGGGACAGTGGGAAATTACTGAGATCGATTCGAACGTCACAGTGAACTTGCCGGGGGCAAGCGAGAAAAAAGTGCACCACGCAGTCACGATCGCCAAGGGCAAATGCCCGATCTCGCGCGCGCTGAACGTTCCTATCAAGGTAATGGCTAAAGTGCAAGCGGTCGAAGCAGAGTCGGTTACGGCCTGAGCAAGGAATCCCGTGGCCGAGCACTGGGTAAGGGCCCGTTATTCTGGGTTTTTGGTCGGTGCCGTCTCCCACGGAATGGTTCACAATCGCGAGCAGCGGGGCCTCAGAGAAATCACAAATGGGGGATACGAGTCGTTGTTGCTGTGCGGGGATATCGCTAAGGGTACAAGCACCTAAGGCTGACCACTCCGCGTCTGGGCGGCAAAGTCGTGGCTGAAATCATGGTGTGGCTCACGGATTCATTTGTGACAGCCGAAAGTGCCAGCCAAGTGCGGTATGTGTACAAGATCGCAGACGACGCCGGAAACTCACAGTTAAACGTTACTCCTTCGTCGTTGATGGTTCGCCGCGTTTCAGTCCGCCAGTTTGTAGTCGCAGGCGATGCGGCAGGCTTCGCAGTACATGAGGCCGTCGGTGCAGAGGCGCACTTCGAGTTGGGAGTGGCAGTACACGCAGAATTTTTCGCACCCGCAACTCGCTTCAGGCCGCTCGCATTGGACGCAGACGATGCGGCTTAGGCCCGGTTTAGAAGACATGGTTGGAGTTTAGTTCGGCAGAGGCAGGGAAGGAACGTAACGGAAGTCACCCAAAAGGCAGGTCTCAGGAAGGCAGGTCTCAGGTCTTAAGGTGTCCGGTCTCAGGAAGAGCAACCCCGTGCTTTCGTGCCGAGCTAGTCTTTAGATTTGGTTTTCCTGACACCTGAGACCTGAGACCCAACCTGATTTGCGCCCTTCCCGCCTAGGTGTTAAGTTAATCAGTTCCAGATTACGGCAGTCCAGCCGCTGTCTGACCGAGGTCTGACCGAGGTTCTTCTTGGCCGTCGTCGAAGCCACTCCGCCCGTTGTCCGCAAGACCGCGTTGAACGCCGTCCATCGCCAGATGGGCGCGAAGATGGTGGAGTTCAACGGCTGGGACATGCCGGTGGAATACCCTGCGTCGATCGGGTGCGGAATTGTCGCCGAGCACATCGCGGTGCGCGCCGGCGTCGGCATTTTTGACGTCAGCCACATGGGAGATATCCGATTGGCCGGGCCTGAAGCACTGGCCGCCGTGCAGCATATCTCGATGAATGACGCGTCGCGACTGGCGGTCGGACAGGCGCAGTATTCGGCGTTGCTCTATCCGCAAGGGACGTTTGTGGATGATGTCATCGTTCACCGTCTGGGCGACGACGAGTACCTGCTCGTGATTAATGCGGGCACGCGGGAAAAAGATTTCAATTGGGTGCGCGACAATACCCGGCAGTTCGACTCTAAGGTCGAGCATCTCTCCGACGATTTCACGCAGATTGCGATCCAAGGGCCAAAGGGCGTGGACGTGCTGCAAAAGCTGACCGATGCGGACCTGAGCGCGGTGAAGTTCTACTGGCTGACGCGCGGCACAGTATGCGGCCTGAAGAATATCTTGATGGGCCGGACGGGTTACACCGCCGAAGACGGCTTCGAGATTTACATCCCACCGGACGAGGCGACCAGCGCGCGAGTCTGGCACGAGATTCTGGAGGCGGGAAAAGAATTTGGCGCTGTCCCCTGCGGTTTGGGTGCGCGCAACACACTGCGGTTGGAAGGCAAGCTGCCGCTCTACGGACACGAAATCACGGACACGATCAATGTGTGGGAAGCGGGGCTGGATCGTTTCTGCAAGATGGAGAAGCCGGATTTTATTGGCCGTGCGGCACTGGAGAAGGCGAAAGCTGAGGGCGTGAAGAAAACGCTGGTCGGGCTCGAGATGGTCGATCGAGGAATCGCCCGCGACGGATACAAGATCCTCGACGAGGGCGGACGCGAGATCGGCTACGTCACCAGCGGTTCTCCGGCCCCGTTCTTGAAGAAAAATATTGCGTTGGCCTACGTTCCGCTCGCGCAGGCTGCGGTTGGAACGACGGTAAAAGTAGAAATCCGCGGACAGGGCGTGAAAGCACAAGTGATACCAACACCGTTTTATAAGCGTCCGAAAAAGGGCTAAGAGCCAAGAGCTAGAAGCCAGGAGCTAGAACGAAATGCCTTACCCAACCGACCGCAAATACACAAAAACACATGAGTGGATCACCGCCGATGGCACAGTCGGCATCACGCACCACGCCCAGGATTCGCTCGGCGACATCGTATTCGTGGAACTGCCCAAGGTGGGCACCGAGATCACCACTGGCAAGCCCTTCGGCACGGTCGAGTCGGTAAAGGCCGTGTCCGATTTGTTCGCGCCGGCTTCGGGGACGGTGACGGCTGCGAATGAAGCTCTGGCCACGTCCCCGGAGAAAGTGAACAAAGATGCGCACGGGGCCTGGATGGTCAAGATCAAGGTGAAGGATTCGGCTGAACTGAATGCGCTGCTTTCGGCGGCGGACTATGAGAAGTTTGTGAGCGAAGAGGCGGGACACTGAAAATCATTAACCACCAAGGACGCGAAGATACACGAAGAAAATTTTTCTTTCCCTGGTTTCTCTTTCGCGGCCTTGCTGTTTTCAGTTTTCGCAGACGCCAAAGCGCCACCGAAATGCCACAGTCGTATCCACCAGATGATTACATCGAAAGAAAGTTCTTATGAGATATCTGCCTAAGTCTCCTGCGGATCGCGCCGCCATGCTGAAGGCGATCGGGATCCACTCCGTGGATGATCTTTTCTCGCCGATTCCGGTAGAGTTCCGTCTGGCGCGCGATCTTGCGGTCCCTCCTCAAATGGCGGAGTCGGAAATCGTGGACTGGTTCAAGCAACGGGCGAAGGAAAACGGCGAAGACTACACCAGTTTTCTCGGAGCCGGGGCTTACTTCCATTACAGGCCGGTGGTCATTGACGCGCTGGTGCAACGCGGCGAATTCCTGACGTCCTACACACCGTACCAGGCGGAGTTTGCGCAGGGGACGCTGCAGGCCATCTTCGAGTTCCAGACGATGATCTCGGAACTCACGGGCATGGACCTGGCGAATGCCTCGATGTATGACGGCTCGACGGGCGCTGCCGAAGCCGTGATGATGGCGGTCCGCATCACGGGGAGGCATTCGGGGGTGATCGCGCGGAGCCTGCATCCCGAGTATCGGGAAGTGCTCAACACGTACGCGACGCACCAGGCGATTCCGCTGAGGATGGTCTCGTTCACGGACTCGGGACAAGTCGATCTGAAGGAACTCGAGACGGCGGTGGGCGACGATACGGCTTGCGTCCTGATTCAGTCGCCGAACTTCTTTGGTACGATTGAAGACGTCGAGGCGGTTGCCGAGATTGCACACAAGCGCGGAGCGCTGCTGATTGTGTCGATCGCCGAAGCAGTGTCGCTCGGGATTGTGGAGCCGCCGCGCACGGCCGACATCGTGGCCATGGAAGCGCAGTCGTTCGGAGTGCCGCTCGGGTTCGGCGGTCCCTACTGCGGCGTGCTCGCCACGAAAGAGAAATTCGTTCGGCAAATGCCGGGCCGCCTGGCCGGTCAGACCGTGGACAAGAACGGCAAGCGCGGGTTTGTGCTGACGTTGGCTACTCGCGAGCAGCACATCCGGCGCGAGAAAGCGACTTCGAATATCTGCACCAACCAGGCGCTGGTGGCGTTGATGGTGAACATCTTCATGACCGTGTACGGCAAGATCGGCTTGCGGGAACTGGCGAAGCAGAACCTGGCGAAGGCGGCTTACGCTGCCGACCAGTTCAGTAAACATGCCAAAGTGCTGTTCGCTGGTGCGCCGCGATTCAACGAGTTCGTGGTCGCGACCAGCGAAGACCCTTACGCCATCAACTCGCGGCTGCTGGGACACAAGATCGCCGGCGGTCTGCCGCTGAAGAAGTTCTATCCCGAACTTGGGCACGCGGCTCTGTGGTGCTGCACGGAATTGACGACACGGTCCATGATCGATAAAGCGATCGATACCGCGGTCGGCCTCGTCGCCGAGAGCGAACGCTCGGTTCGAAGTATGAAAAATGCCGAGCCGGAGGGGGTGGTGCGATGAAGCACATGACCCGCAAAGCGACGCGTCACATCAGTCAGAACGAAGGATTGATTTTTGAGAAGTCGTCGCCCGGCAAGGCGGCTTGGAAGTTGCCGCCGCTCGATGTTCCGGAAGTGGATACGGCGAAGTTGCTGGGCAAGGCTAAGCGCAAGGATCTCGGCAATATGCCCGAGGTGAGCGAGATTGAAATCATCCGTCACTTCACCCGCCTCTCGACGTGGAATTACGCCATCGATCTCGGCATGTATCCGCTGGGCTCTTGCACCATGAAGTACAACCCGCGAGTCAATGAGTTTGTCTCGCGCATCGAAGGTCTTGCCAACGGGCATCCGTATCAGGCGGAGAAAATTTCGCAGGGCGCTTTGCGAATCATGAAGACGTTGAGCGATTGCCTGCTTGAGATCACCGGGATGGACGCGATCACGCTGCAACCGGCCGCGGGCGCGCACGGCGAACTGACCGGATTGCTGTTGGTGCGCGCGTATCAGCAGTCAAAAGGGAACGCGCGCAAAAAAATTCTGATTCCGGACTCGGCGCATGGGACGAATCCGGCGACGGCGGCCACGGTGGGTTACGCGGTGGAAAATTTGAAATCGAACGCGAGCGGCAGGGTTGACGTAGCGGCGCTGGCGGCGCAGATGAATGAAGACGTCGCGGCGCTGATGGTGACCAATCCGAATACGCTCGGCGTTTTCGAGCAGGAGATTCACAAGATCGCCGAACTTATGCACGCCAAGGGCGGCCTACTCTACATGGACGGCGCCAACATGAACGCGCTGGTCGCGAAAGCCCGGCCGGGGGACTTCGGCGTTGATGTTATGCACCTGAACCTGCACAAAACGTTTTCGACGCCGCATGGCGGAGGTGGTCCGGGGTCGGGGCCGGTGGCGGTGAAGAAAATTCTTGCGCCGTTCCTGCCGACGCCGGTCGTCGTCACCAAAGCGGATGGCACGCTGGGCTTCGAATATGACCGTCCGCAGTCGGTCGGGCGGGTGCGGGCGTTTTACGGGAATTTCGGGATGTTCATCCGCGCGCTGGCCTACATCTTCGCCAACGGGCCGGACGGCCTGCGGCAGACGACGGAAGACGCGGTGCTCAACGCGAACTACATCCGTAAGGGACTCGAAGGAGTTTACGATCTGCCCTACTCGACGCCGTCGATGCATGAAGTGGTGTTCAGCGACAAGGTGCAATCGAAGAAGGGCGTGAAGACCATCGACCTTGCCAAACGCCTGATCGATTACGGGTTCCATCCCTACACGACGGCGTTCCCGCTGATCGTACACGGCGCGCTGATGATCGAGCCGACCGAGAGCGAGCCGAAAGAAGAACTGGATCTCTTCATCGAAGCCATGAAATCGATCGCGGAAGAGGTGGAAGAAGATCCGCAGTTCGTGCTCGACGCCCCCCACAACGCGCGCATTTCCCGTCTGGACGATACCGCGGCGGCGCGCAAGCCGGTGCTGCGCTGGAAGCCGGGTAGCGCAAGCTAGCTTGGCCTGTCTCATCAGCGACGCTGCGTCTTGCTAGAATCAGCCAGGTCGAACCCCATGCCTGACGATCCCGCCAGCTCCGCAGACGCCTGCCAACTGGTCCGACAACTAGCTGAAGAGCACTACTATGCCGCGCTCGATCTGGTTCTCGAAGGGCACCACGAGCAAGCGGTCGAAGAGTACCGGCAGTCGGTGGCGGCCGATCCCAGGTTCACCGATGCGCTGCATGGATTGAGCCGGGCGCTGCAGGACCTCAACCGGCTCGACGAAGCCATCGAAATCTCCAAGCAAATTTCAGAAATCGATCCCGACGACATTCTGACGCACACCAGCCTCTCGATCCTCTATCAGAAGAAGGGAATGGTCCCCGAGGCCGAGGCGGAAGGGAACAAGGCGCGGGTGTTGGGATGGAAACAGCAGTTAAAAAAGGGCAGTGGGACGGACAGTAGCCGTGATGGGCGCGGATAGCTGACGGGGGACACCAAAAATCAGGGAGAGACGCATGGCGAAGCGCGCCTCGCGCAACTCCCGTTCGTCTCTCCGTGTTGCCGGGCTAACCGTGGCTTGCACAGGCGCGCTCTGTATCCATGGCTGGGAAGCTTAGCACTTGGCACATAGTCCCACAGAAATCGCACCACAAGATGCGATGTTGCTCACGCACCAGCCCGGCGGGCTTGGTGATTCTGAACGAGTGGTCGCCGACTCTTAAACTGACCCACCACCACGTGGTGTGGCGGCATGGACTCATTGGTCCGGCAACTGATGGCGATATTGACGTTCTCGCTGATTGTCTGAATAGGTCTTCGTTGGCAAAACTGGATCCATGAAGGGGCGACCCTCGGCGGCTAAACAGGCCGCGAAAAAGTCGATTTCGATGCCCGGCCCCTAAATTGTGTGCGTGAGAATTGGGTCGTTCCTCCGGGACTTTGCTGATTTTTCCCATCCTACCCCGCGCTGAAGCGCGGGGCTAAGCTGGCTCGCCCCTAACGGGGCTGGTTAATCAGAGTTCCCCTGGAAAGCTAAGAGCTAAGAGCTGCTCCTAAAACACGCCTCTGTTCTTCGTCGAAGGATGGAACTCGAGAGTTGTCGAGTAGCCGGGCAGTTCGATCGGAACACTGTACTCGGCGTCGATAGCGAGACTGCCATTGCCCATCCCGCCCACCCGCGAAACGTGCACCTGCTTGGGCGTCAGCGCAATATCGTAGTTGCGGGCCTGTTTGATGACGGTGTCGCGAATATCTTCTTCCGTGCGCGCGGTGTAGGTCGACTGCAGCGCTTCGGTCTTGATCGCATCCTCGAGCTCGTAGTTCGAGAAGAACGGCGGGATGATCTTGATGCCCACCATGACCAAGGCTGCGAAGATGGCCACGCCGAAGATTAATTTCAGAGTTACCATAAGAAACAATCGCCAGATCGCTGGTTGCGAGGTTCCAATCGCGAGCTTTCCGTCATGCTCTAAAGGGCTGTTCTCCGGCTAGCGAGCGGCCAGGCCCAGTCCCTGGAAATACTCGGTTATGGCAGAAATCTTAACGTCCTCTTTGTGGAGAGTCGAGCGCCGAACGACTTCCACAGTATCTTCGGTAACCTTCTTTCCCACGTTGACACGAAAGGGCATGCCCACTAGGTCGGCGTCCTTGAACTTCACCCCCGGCCGTTCGTTCCGGTCGTCCAGCAAAACGTCGAATCCGGAGGCTTCCAGCAGCCGGGCAACGTCCTCGGCGGTGGTGCGGATCTTTTCGTCCGAGGTGTTGGTGGCAACGACTACCACCTCAAAGGGCGCGATGGAAGGTGGGAGCCAGAATCCGTTCTCGTCGTTATTTTGCTCGACGGCCGCAGTCAGAATGCGCTCGATCCCAATCCCGTAGCTCCCCATAATTGGGGCCACCTCCTTGCCGTTGCGGTCGAGCACACGGGCGCCCATGGAATTGGAATACTTGTAGCCCAGCTTGAAGATGTGTCCGATCTCGACTGCGGTGTCGATGCGCAGGGGAGCGCCACAACCGACGTTGGGGCAATCTTCGCCAATGGTCACGCTGCGCAGGTCGGCATAGGCCGTGGGATGAAAATCTTTTCCCGGCGTCAGGTTCTTGACGTGATAGTCCTGCTTGTTCGCGCCACCGATCAGGTTGGTGCGGCCTTCGAGCGCCTTATCCACCAGCAGGATGGGCTTGGCGGAATCGTTCACGTCTTTTGCCCAATCAATGCCAAGCGGGCCCAGGTATCCGGCAGGGGAGTGGAACAGAGCGCGGATCTCGTCTTCCTGCATGGGACGCGCCTCTTTGCCCGCAACCGCCATCGAGAGCTTGGCGTCGTTCATCTGGTGGTCGCCGCGCATGAGCAGCACAACCGCCCGCGCACGAGACTTGCCGGGCGTTTTCGTTCCAATCGGCGCGTCCTCCTCGGTGATCGTCATCGCCAGCGTCTTCATCATGTGCTTCGTAGACACGCCCAGAAACCGCGCCACGTCTTCAATCGTTTTCTGTCCCGGAGTGTGCACTTCGAGCGGCTGGCCGTCGCCTTCAGGCTTCAGGTCTTCAACCGGATCAAGTTTCGACGTCGCCTTCTCCATATTCGCGGCGTAGTTGCACTTCTCGCAGCTCACGATCTGGTCTTCGCCCGCCGGAGTGCGCACCATGAATTCCTGCGACTGCGATCCGCCCATGGCGCCCGAATGCGCGTCGATCACCATGTACTTCAGGCCGCAGCGGTCGAAGATGCGGCAGTAGGTGTCGTGATGCTTGAGGTACGAGACGTCGAGCCCGGCCGCGTCAATGTCGAACGAGTACGCGTCCTTCATGATGAACTGACGCACCCGCAGCAGCCCCGACTTCGGACGAGGCTCGTCGCGGAACTTGGTCTGAATCTGATACCAGATCTGCGGCAGTTGCTTGTAGCTGCGCAGCTCCTTGCGCGCGATGTCGGTCATGACTTCCTCGTGGGTCATGCCCAGACAAAGGTCGGCGCCCTTGCGGTCCTTGAGGCGAAACATGTTGTCGCCCATCGCCGCCCAGCGCCCGCTCTCTTCCCAGAGTTCGCGCGGATTCAGCGCGGGCAGGTAGAACTCCTGCCCGATCTTGTCCATCTCCTCGCGGACTATGCCGATGATCTTCTGGGTGGTGCGGTTGCCCAGGAACAGAAACGAATAGATCCCGGCGCCCAGTTGACGAATGTATCCAGCCCGAACCAGCAGCTTGTGACTAGCGACCTCGGCGTCAGCCGGAGCCTCGCGGAGAGTAGGAATAAAGAGTTGCGACCAGCGGTGCATGATTTATGTTTTCCAATCGAAAGAGAATCTTCGATTGTAAACGATGAACCGCGCTCTGCCTGGAGTCAGGATGGCCGCCAATGCCTACCTATTAACTAGTAAGTTAATAGGCCATTAGTTCGAAAAAAAATTAACCCTCGATCTTTTGGAATCATAGAGTTACGAAAAAATTCCCGCAAAATCTTTGAGTTTAAAGGACTTACAGCTAAAATATTTATAAATCAATGACTTAGGTTGTCAAAGAGCGCTGAAAATGGGTTTGGGGCAGCTTCGAGGGCCGTCTTGGTGGACGGCGCACCTCTGGCTGCCCCATTCAGATGTCCATTATCGCGCATGGCGGGTTGGAAGTCTGTGATGGGGCACACAGATGATTTGTGATGAAAAAGGTCGGGCGTCAGATTGCAGAAATGCAACATCGGAACTTGTTATAAGCATTTTTCGCCTGTGCCCTGGCCTTCGGCCGAAAGTATATCTCGAAGGACTTCTCCTAAGAACACTTGGGGTGTCCCGCTCCTTGGGGTTATAGTTCTGCAAGAACTGGCTTGACGCTGGATGCAGTCCCTCAGCGCCTAAAGCCGTCGGAATTGAGTGCCTAGTTCGCAGCGCTGAAGCGCTGCGCCACCCAAAGACAAATCCGCTGCGCCGCCCAAAGGCTCAAATCCGCTGCGCCGCTCAAAGGCTCAAATCCGCTGCGCCACCCAAGGGCTCGTTCCTTTCCAGCCATTCCGTTCCAACTGGTTGATTTCACGCAGGATGGCTGAAATCAGCCACTCGTCTACCCGCAACTTTTCGCCTCGATCCGAGTTCAAGTGAGTAGGCGCTTCAGAAGAAACAGAAAGCTGAATCGCCTCTCGCTCCGGCGAATCGCAACGTTGAATCGCAATAGCGAATCGCCAAGCGGAACGAAAGGGAGGTTCACCATGAAATACCTGAGATATGTTGCACTACTTGCTTTACTGACGTTGCCGGTTGCGTACTCGCAGGCAGGGGTCAGGGTCGGAGTGGGGATCGGCGTCGGCGGCTATGTGGCTGGCCCGCCGGTCTGCGCTTACGGATATTATCCGGACTATCCGTATGCTTGCGCGCCCTACGGCTACTACGGTCCGAGCTGGTTCGCGGGCGGGGTCTTTATCGGCGCAGGCCCCTGGTACCACGGCTGGGGACATCCATATTACGGACGCTCCTACGGTCGCGGCTTTGCGGGCCGATTTGAGGGACATGGTTTTGCGGGACACGGTCCGGTGGCGCGGCGCGGCTTCGAAGCGCGCGGCCGGGTCGCAGGCAACCGCGGAGGGTTCCGCGGCCGCCGATGAACTGATCGGGTCATCTAACCATCGGGTCATCGGGCCATCGAAGTTCAAAAGGCCTTTGACTTTAGATGACCCGATGGCCCGATCACCCGATGACCCGATCAATACGAACGGCTGGCGGAACAAATCTGCCAGCCGTTTTTCCGTCCCCACATGAGTCTTGAAGGGACTACGCTGCCAGGCGCTTCAAGATTTCCTTGCCTAGTTTTTGCGCTTCGCCGAAAGATTTCTGGTATTCGACGAAGATGCGGTTCAGTTCCAGCGACTGGTCGGCGGTGAGCTTGCGGCGCAGCATCATGTCGCGCACGTGAACGGGATTGGGCAGGGTCGCGTCTTCGGTCAGTTCTTCAAGGGCGGTCGAGGGATTGTAGTGGTACATGCATTTCATTGTATCGCCGCGGGCGGAATTTCTCGGTCGTCGCTCGTCGGTCGTCGGTCGTTCCGTCGTCAGTGGCCTTTTTTTGCGGCTAAGGCCTGCAAACGAAGATCCAGGTTTTTTTGGTGATTGACCCGGCCGAGCACGGTCTCTACCGTGGCCGCCAGGCGATCGGAGTTCTTGTCGAGTTCCAGAGTGGACTTCTCGAAGTAGGCGGCCGCGCCTTCATGGAGGAGTTTTTCCTCGTTCATCTGCGACAGGCTGGTCAGCACGATGACTGGAATGTCCATGGTGGCGGGATTTGCTTTCAGAGCTTTTAGGACGTCCGGACCGCTGATCTTGGGAAGCATCATGTCGAGCAGGATGATGTCGGGCAGTTGGTCATTGGCGACCCGTAATGCTTCCTCGCCGTCGGCGGCGGTGCTGACCTCGAAACCGGCTTTGCACAAAGCGCACTCATTGGCCCTCCGGAGAAACTTGCTGTCCTCGACCAGCAGCACTTTGGACTTCGAAATGGTCACACGCACCCCTCGTAATGGGTTCATCGGCCAGGAGGCAGAAAACTTGAGTGCCATCCCAGGCTTTGTGGGCCGCAGGCACTCTGCCCGCGCCCCACGAGAAAGGGTGGTTTGCGCCGCGGTGGAGACTAACGACCAACGACTAACGACGGCCCTACGTTCCTTCCGACCAGCTTGCCAGGTATTCTTCCTGCTCCGAGGTTAAGCGGTCGATCTTGATGCCGAGCGATTCCAGCTTTAGCTTGGCCACGCGTTTGTCGAGGTCCACTGGAACGGTGTAGACCTTGTTTTCGAGTGAGGCGTGGTTCTTCACCATGTACTCGCACGAAAGTGCCTGGTCGGCAAAACTCATATCCATCACCGACGCCGGATGGCCTTCGGCGGCGGCCAGATTGATCAGGCGGCCTTCGCCCAGCAGGTTGATGCGGCGGCCGTCTTTCAGGGAGTACTCGTCGACGAAGGTGCGCGTGGTGCGCTTGGAGGACGACAGCTTTTCGAGCGCCGGGATGTCGATTTCGACGTTGAAGTGGCCCGAGTTCGAGATGATGGCGCCGTCCTTCATGAGTTCGAAGTGCGGCTTGGCGAGCACGTTCTTGTTGCCGGTGACGGTGCAGAAAACGTCGCCGATTCTGGCGGCCTCTTCCATGCTCATCACGCGGAAACCGTCCATGACCGCTTCGAGCGCTTTGGTCGGATCGATTTCGGTCACGATTACTTCCGCTCCCGTGCCGCGTGCGCGCGAAGCGAGGCCGCGGCCGCACCAGCCATAACCGGCGACCACGAACTTCGATCCCGCGAGCAGGAAATTCGTGGCGCGGATGATGCCGTCAATGGTCGATTGTCCAGTGCCGTAACGATTGTCGAACAGATGCTTGGTGTCGGCGTCGTTGACGGCCATGATCGGATACCCGAGCACGCCTTCCTTCGCCATCGCACGCAGGCGAATCACGCCGGTAGTCGTTTCCTCGGTTCCGCCGATCACGTTCGCCAGTTCAGCCTTGCGCTTGGTGTGCAGCACGGAGACCAGGTCGGCGCCATCGTCCATGGTTAACTGCGGCTTGTGATCGACCGCCGCCATGATGTGCGAATAGTAGGAGTCGCTGTCCTCGCCTTTGATGGCAAAAACAGGAATGTTGTAGTCGCGAACCAGACTGGCGGCGACGTCATCCTGCGTGGAAAGCGGGTTTGACGCGCACAACGCAACGTCCGCGCCGCCGTCGCGCAGCGCGATCATTAGATTTGCGGTCTCGGCCGTCACGTGCAGGCAGGCCGAAACGCGGACGCCCTGGAGCGGCTGGTTCTTGATGAATTCCTTGCGGATGATCTGCAGCACCTTCATCGACTGGTTCGCCCACTCGATGCGCTTCTTGCCCAGATCGGCCAGTTCAAACCCTTTAACGTCGCTGCTAATCGATGTTGTTGCCATTTTTCTCCCTATCCCCACGATGATGACGGGATCAATATCTATGCGGCTTGTACGCTGCAGAAGAACAATTCACCACAGAGGCACAGAGTCACAGAGAAAACCTAAACCGGGAAAACCCCAAATCGCTTTTCTCCGTGTCTCTGTGATTCTGTGGTGAAGAACTATTTCCTTGCTCCGGCCGGTTCCAGCTTCAAGCCGGCGTCAGACGCCAGTTTGGCGGCTTTGTCGGTCGCTTCCCAGGTGAAATCGGGGTCGCTGCGGCCGAAATGTCCGTACGCCGCGGTCTTACGGTAGATCGGACGGCGCAAGTTGAGCGAATCGATGATCTCGCGCGGCTTAAGCTTGAAGTTTGCCCGCACCAGATCCGGAATCAGATTGGCATCGATCTTCTCGGTTCCGAAAGTATCCACAAGGACGCTGACGGGTTCAGCAACTCCGATGGCGTAGGCGAGTTGCACTTCGCAGCGATCGGCCAGGCCGGCGGCCACGATGTTCTTCGCGATGTAGCGCGCCATGTAGGCGGCCGAACGATCCACCTTGGTCGGATCTTTGCCGCTGAAGCACCCGCCGCCGTGGCGTCCCATGCCGCCGTAAGTGTCCACGATAATCTTGCGTCCGGTCAGTCCGGTGTCGCCCATGGGGCCGCCGATGACGAAACGTCCGGTGGGATTGATGTGGTACTTGGTGTCTTCATCGAGCAGGTTGGCGGGAATGACGGCCTGGATCACGTGCCGCAAAATGTCGGCACGCAGTTCGTCGTTGCCGACAGTTTCGGAATGTTGGGTGGAGACGACGACCGCATCCACGCGCTTCACTTTGCGATGCTTGTGCTGCGCGTCGTATTCGACCGTGACCTGTGATTTTCCATCGGGCCGCAGGTAGGGGCAGGTGCCATTCTTGCGAACTTCGGAAAGCTTCATGGTGAGCTTGTGGGCGAGTGAAATCGGAAGCGGCATCAGTTCGGGGGTCTCGTTGCAGGCGTAGCCGAACATCATGCCCTGGTCGCCGGCGCCGCCGGTATCCACGCCCATGGCGATATCTCCGGACTGCTTGTTGATACTGGAAATTACGGCGCAGGTGTTGGAGTCGAAGCCGTAGACGGCGTTGTCGTAGCCGATGGATTGAACCACGCCGCGGACGAGATTTTGAAAGTCGACATAGGCTTTAGTGGTGATCTCGCCGGCGATCACGACCAAGCCGGTGCAGGTCAGGGTTTCACAGGCGACGCGGCTGTTCGGATCATCCCGAAGGCAGGCGTCGAGAATGGCATCGGAAATCTGGTCGGCGATCTTGTCCGGATGTCCCTCGGTAACGGATTCCGAGGTAAACAGAAAACGATTGGTTGCTGGCAAGCTGGCATCTCCTCAAGGTAACTTCGAGCCTTTACGTCCGATAAGGGAGGCTTATGGAGCCAAGGGCTCTTGACCGGGGTTTGGCTTAATCTTCTTCAAGACGGTATCAGAGATGACCTGCTTAGCGCAACGGGATTGGCCGGGGCCAAAGGGAGCTGACATTGAGTGGGAGCCAGTTTGGCATTTGAACGGTGGAACGCGGGCGGCAAATGGAAGAAAATAAAGAGACAAACTTAAGGCGTCGAAGGCGGTTCCGGGGCGTTCGGTAATATTCCTCGGGGACCAAAAGTAACCGTCTTTACCTCCCCGAGTTCTCCGCCGGTGTCGAGCTTCTTTCCGTTGAATCGAAAGTCGACGCCGCCGGCGTTTCCGGCCTTGACGATGATTTCTTTCCGGCCTCGGATCGCGCGCTCGCTACCGGCGGCCAACAGTTCTGACGGGATAGTTCTGCCGTCGACGGTGACCGCGATCCAGGATTCTTCGCGGGCCTGGATGACGACGGTAAACTCGCCCGGAGCTGCGGCGGGAGCGGCAGCGGCTAAGTTCTGAGGTGTTAAGTTCTGAATCGCCTTGGGGGAGACGGACGAGGCCTTTCCGCTGGATGCGCTGGCGGGGATGGGCGCGGGCTGGACGGGGCTAGATCCTCCGGTCTGCGAGCCAGTTGTTTGCGAGCCGGAGCCAGGCGAACGGGCGCCAGCACCTCCGCCAGATGTTTCGCTTGATAACTGTGTCGCGGCCGTTGTTGGAGCCGGCCGCATCGACTGTCTCGCGTGCTCCTGACGGCGATGGCTCCAGAGAGAGAGTGCGAGCGCGATTACGAGTAGAAGCGCGGCGAACAAGCCCCAGGGTAGTTGGCGAGCAGGGAAGTCGGCGCTGGCTTCCAGGCGGCGGACGTTCTCTGCATCTTCGCGCGCTCCGTCTTCGCGGGGTGCGATTTCTGTCGAAACGGGAGGGGCGTCGCCGGAAGCTTGCAGGTAGTCGGCTACGGTTTGATCTTCGTCGAGGCCAAGGAAGCGGGAATAGGCGCGGACAAAGCCCTTGTTGAAGATGCCTCCGGGCAACTGGTTGAACTTATCCTCTTCCAGTGCCTGAAGCATGCGGGTCCCGATCTTGGTGGAGACGGAAATCTGCTCCAGTGTGATCTTGCGCTTTTCGCGCTCCAGTTTCAGTTTTTCGCCAAAGGAAGGCAAACCAGTCTCCCGCTTTCGCCGGCCGGCGAACGGAATTCTACTCTGTCGAGAAGCAAGATCATAGGCCATTCCAGCACTTCCAGACAAACTGGCACAGGGCTGTGTGGGCGCAGGATTTGAGGCGGTGGGTTGGCGGGACGGGTACTGGTTACCTACGTTCATTGCCCGCGCGGTGCGGCCAAACCTATAATTTCCTATCCATCCGCTCGTACGAGGAGTCCATGGCAGAGGCCGCGGGCACATCTCCAATTCGCCTGTCGCAAGAGCTGACCATCTTTCACGATGTCGCCAAGGCGCTGACATCCTCGCTCAACCTCGATTCGATCCTGCAGACCATCATGGAAAAAATGGCGGAATACTTCCGCCCGGACACCTGGTCGTTGCTGATGGTGGATGAGGAAAAAGATGAGCTCTATTTCGCCATCGCGGTGGGGGCTGCGGCTGAGGTTCTGTCGAAGGCGCGATTGAAGGTGGGCGAGGGAATTGCCGGTTGGGTTGCCAAGCACGGACAGGTGTTGATCGTGCCCGACGTGCAGAATGATCCGCGTTTCTCATCCCGGTTGGACGAGATGACGCGGTTGCAGACTCGCTCCGTCATCTGCGTGCCGTTGCGCTCGAAACACCGCGTGCTGGGCGTAATCCAACTGATCAACGCCAACGTGGGCCTGAGTGAACAGGAGGTGTTCTTCCTGCATGCCTTGTGCGATTACGCCGCGATTGCGATCGAGAATGCGAGGGCGGTCGAGAAGATTCAGGAACTGACCATCACCGACGATTGCACGGGCCTGTTCAATGCGCGCCATCTTTACAAAACGCTCGAAACCGAAGTTTACCGCTCGGCGCGCTTCGGCTACCAGTTCAGCGCGATTTTCATCGACCTCGACCACTTCAAGCTGGTCAACGACACGCATGGACATCTGGTGGGAAGCCGGCTACTGGCCGAAATCGGTTACCTGATCAAGGCGCAGTTGCGGCTGATTGATTTTGCTTTCCGCTACGGTGGCGACGAGTTCGTGGTGCTGCTGCCGCAAACCAGCAAAGATCAGGCGGTGGTGGTCGCGAAACGTTTGCAGGATTCCCTGCGCGCGGGAACCTTTTGCATCGAGCAGGGCTTGAACCTGAGCGTGCGCGCCAGTATGGGGCTGGCGACTTTTCCGCACGATGCGCGCACGCCGCACGACATAATCCGTCAGGCGGACGAGATGATGTATGTGGTGAAGAACACGACCCGCGATAATATCGGTGTTGCCTCGCGCGGGGTGCTGGAACCGTAGAGCGAACAGGTCTCAGGTGTTAGGTGTCAGGTCTCAGGGAGGCGCACCACTGCCCGGGACCGCCGGCCTCAGTGCCTTTCGCTGTTTTGCTACTGCTTTTCTCGCTTCTGTAGATCCGCTGGCTGGTCTGTTTTCGGCTGTGCTTCTGTCGGGTCGGGTTTCCACGTAAACGCGTTCGCGGGCGCGGAAGGGTTTACGCCGAAGTCCCACACATAGATGTTCATTCCTTCTTTTCCCAGCATCTCGGCGACGGCGTATTCGCCCGCTGCGAGAGGCTCGGTGGGTGTGAGCTTGACCCAGCCTCCGGTCATGGTGGTGACCGTGGACGCGACAAAACGTTCGTCGGCTTTCATCTTTCCGGTTACCGCGATCTTGATTGCGCCCGCGATGCGTTTTCCGCCCTTGACCTCGATGCGAAGGATCCTGAAGCGCTCGGTGGGCGGCAGCGGCGGAGGCTCGCCGGCGGCGCCCTGCACAGTTGCGGGCGCGCCCTGATTCGCGTCGATATGGTCCGCTTCGATGTTGATGTAGAGGGAAGGCACGGTGGTGTGCGACTGAACCTTGGCATGCGCTCCGGGAAGTTCAATCGTTTGCTTGACGCCGGCCAGCGGATTGATCGCCGCCCGCAGAGTATTCGACTTCGAGCTCTTATCCAGTTCGCCGCCCGATTGCTGCAATTCGGACAACTGCGGCTGATTCTGGTAGGTATCGAGTAAAAAGATGCCGCCTTCGTCGGGGAGGCGCAGACCGGGCGCGACCTGCGGAGAACGGGCTTGTTCGGCTTCCCGTTCGGCCTCCAGTTCCTCGTCGAGTTCGACTGCTTCGGGAGCGAGTTTGCCCTGCAGACGGCCTTGCTCAAACTTGTCGGTCGCGTCCCAGTCAATCAGCGAGTTGGGGATTTCCTCCCATTCGCCGCGCTCGGCGCTGAAATAGCGGACGCGGTCGTCGTGAACCTCATACTTGGTGACGGACTGGTAGGAGCCGTCTTTCAGGATGAGGCGGCGGGCCTGGGTGGGAGTGGGAACCTGGGATAGACAAAAGGAGACCGACACAAGGATCGCCGCCGCGAGAAGTCCTGCCCTGCCGAAGCCCGTCCTGCCAAAGAATGATTTCATGCCGCGGAACATTATCGGTCTTTTCCAGTGGTTGCGAAAGGTTAGATGCAGGCTTCTCCAAGCTGAGTGGGTCGGCGGTCCGGCGTCCCACGTTTCGAAAACCGCGAAACGTGGGGCACGCCGGTTTCATCCTCCGCCGGCAAAGGTTCGAACTGACGGCTGAATGCTGACGGCTGAGTGCTGATATTTTTCCACATTCCCTTCCAGAAAGACTTCTGCCATAATTGACCGTGCACCCCAGCCCGCACAATTTTCCAAAACAAATCAGAGCGAGGAAGCGATGTCGGCCAAGTACATCTTTATAACCGGCGGTGTGGTGTCTTCATTGGGCAAGGGACTGGCGGCGGCCTCCATTGGGTGCCTGCTCGAAAGCCGTGGCCTCAAAGTCAACCTGATGAAGTTCGATCCGTACCTCAACGTGGATCCGGGGACGCTGTCGCCGTTTCAGCACGGCGAAGTGTTCGTCACCGACGACGGCGCCGAAACCGATCTCGATCTGGGCCACTACGAACGCTTCACGCACGCCAAACTTTCTCGCGATAACAACTGGACCACCGGGCGCCTCTACGAGCAGATTATCGCCAAAGAGCGCCGGGGCGATTACCTGGGCAAGACCGTGCAGGTGATTCCGCACGTGACGAATGAAATCAAGGCGGCGACGAAGAAAGTCGCTCAGGACGTGGATGTGCTGATCGTCGAAATCGGCGGCACCGTGGGCGACATCGAGTCGCTGCCGTTCATCGAAGCGATCCGCCAGATGCGGCAGGAACTGGGCCGCGATAACACGCTGTTCGTGCATGTGACGCTGGTGCCGTTTATCGCCGCGGCGCAGGAATTAAAGACCAAGCCGACGCAGCACTCCGTCAAAGAATTGCTCAGCGCCGGAATTCAGCCGGATATCCTGCTGTGCCGCACCGACCGCTTCCTTTCGAAAGAGATCAAGTCGAAAATTGCGCTGTTCTGCAACGTCGAAGAAGAAGCGGTGATCACGGCGAAGGATGTTGCGTCCATCTACGAAGTGCCGGTGGTGTTCGCGCATGAAGAAGTGGACACGTTGATCCTGCGCCGTCTGCATCTGGAGGCTAAAGATCGCGATCTTTCGAAGTGGAACGATCTGGTGCACCGCGTCTACAACCCGAAAGATGTGGTCAGGATCGGCATTGTCGGAAAGTACGTGGAGTACGAAGATTCCTACAAGTCGCTGAAAGAGGCGCTGGTGCACGGCGCGCTGGCGCACAACCTGAAGCTGGAAGTGAATTGGATCGAAGCCGAGGGCCTGGAGTCTGCGGACAAAACCGACAAGAGTTATGAAGCGCAGCTAGAAGAGTACGATGGTTTGCTCGTGCCCGGCGGATTCGGCAAGCGCGGCATCGAAGGCATGCTGAGGGCGATCCAGTACGCGCGCGAGAAGCATGTCCCCTACTTCGGAATCTGTCTGGGTATGCAGACGGCTTGCGTTGAATATGCGCGCAACGTCTGCGGATTGGCGGATGCCAACTCGAGCGAGTTCGATCCGGCGACTCCGCATCGCGTGATCTACAAGTTGCGCGAGTTGCGTGGCGTGGAAGAACTCGGTGGCACGATGCGGCTGGGAGCATGGCCGTGCAAGATCGAGCCCGGGACGCTGGCGTACAAAGTGTACGGCCAGACCGAGATCAGCGAGCGGCACCGGCATCGTTACGAGTTCAATCGCGAGTATGAAGAGCCCATGGTGGCGGCCGGGCTGCGCATTTCCGGCTCGACTCCGGACGGCACTTACGTTGAGATGGTGGAGATTCCCGGCCATCCGTTCTTCATCGGATGCCAATTCCATCCGGAATTCAAATCGAAACCGCTGGAGCCGCATCCACTGTTTAAGGCGTTCGTGGGAGCTGCGTACGAACACGGGCAGAAAAAGAAAGAGCAGAAAGGCGCCGCCGAGGTGGAGATGTTCCTGCGGCCGGAAAAAGTGGGGAGAAGCCGTTAGCTCTTAGCTGTTAGCCTTTAGCTAAAAGCCAAGAGCCGTTAGCCAATAGCCTTGACCTTGTCTTTCCAAATCGATAACGTTCGCGTCGGCTCCGGGGATCTGTTCCTCATTGCCGGGCCCTGCGTAATTGAGAGTGAAGAGCACGCGCTGCGCATGGCGGAGATCATCAAGGGCGTGGCGCGTTCGCTGAACTTCCCGTTCATCTTCAAAGCGTCGTATGACAAGGCGAACCGAACTTCGATCCGCAGCTATCGCGGGCCGGGGATGAAGGAAGGCCTGCGGATTCTGAAGAAGGTCAAAGATGAAGTGCACATTCCGGTGCTGACCGATGTGCATCAGGCTGCTGACGTCGCCTCGGTGGCCGAAGTCGTGGACGTGCTGCAGATCCCAGCATTTCTCTGCCGCCAGACCGACCTGATTGTGGCGGCGGCGCTGAGCGGGCGTCCGGTGAACATTAAGAAAGGTCAGTTCGTTTCACCCTGGGACATGAAGCACGCCGTAGCAAAGTGCCGCGATGCGGGGAATAGCCAGGTGTTTGTGACCGAGCGTGGTTCGAGTTTCGGCTATAACAACCTGATTGTGGACATGCGCTCGCTGGCCATCATGCGAAAGTTCGCGCCGGTGGTGTTTGACGCAACGCACTCGGTGCAGTTGCCGTCGGCTTCGCACGGTGATGAAGATCAGCCGGCGGTGAGCGGCGGCCAGCCAGAGTTTATCCCGGTGTTGTCGCGGGCGGCGGTGGCGGCGGGTGTGGACGGCGTGTTCATGGAAGTCCACGACAATCCGAAAGAAGCGAAAAGCGACGGGGCGAACGCGCTCGACACGCGAAACCTGCGCGGCTTGCTGAAAGAATTGCAGGCGGTGAAGAGGGCGCTGGACACGGCGCACGCGACACCATAGCGTCATTTCTGAATCTGCTACCATTCCCGCTTCATCTGAAGCTCATTGCGTATGCATTGGTGGGCATCGATTGCCGGCATTGTTCTTATCTTCATCATTCTGATGGATGCGTTTGAGACCGTGGTTTTGCCGCGGCGCGTCAAACGGAGTTTTCGCATCACGGGGTGGTTCTACCGGAATAGCTGGGGCCTCTGGACCAGAGTGGGTCGGCATATCAAATCCGCGAGCCGGCGCGAAGGCTTCCTGGCGTACTTTGGGCCGCTGTCGCTGATCCCGCTGATGGGCTTTTGGGCGCTCGGGCTGATTTTTGGATTCGCTTGTGTGCAGTACGGACTGGGCGAACATCTGACGCTGGGCAATGAAAAAATCACGTTTGGGAAAGTGCTCTACCTGAGCGGCGAAACTTTCTTCACACTGGGCTATGGGGACATCACGCCCAACAACGCTACCGCCCGCGCCCTCGCCGTGATGGAAGCAGGCATGGGCTTCGCGTTCCTCGGAGTCGTGATCGGATATCTGCCGGTTATCTACAATTCGTTTGCCGCGCGCGAGATTGAAATTTCGCTGCTGGATGCGCGCGCCGGGTCACCGCCGAGTGCCACCGAATTTCTGGGCCGATTGGGCTGCTGTCCCGATCAGACGGTGCTCGACGATATTTTTCGCGACTGGGAGCGCTGGTGCGCCGACCTCCTGTCGAGTCACATTTCCTATCCGGTGCTGGTTTTCTTCCGCTCGCAGCACAGCAATCAATCCTGGTTGAGCGCGGTGACGGTCATGCTCGATGTCACGTCGCTGGTCATGACCGGCGTGGAAGGCATCCATTCGGACCAGGCAAAGCTCACGTTCGCCATGGCGCGGCACGCCGCCGTCGATCTCGCCCAGGTGGTGAATGCGCAATACAGCGCGCATGATGTCGACCGGCTCACGGCAGCGGATCGAGCCCGGATGAAAACGGAACTGGCATGGCGCGGCGTGACGCTGAACGATAAGGCCGACGCGCCGGAGCGGTTGGCGGAGCTTCGGGCTGTCTACGAACCTTATCTTCACGCGCTCAGTCGCCGGCTCTGGATGACGCTGCCGCCGTGGATCCACAAGAATCGGATGAAAGATAACTGGCAGGGCGGCCCGTGGGATCGCGCCATTCAGGCGCGGGCGCTGAAACTTCCGGGGCGACCCGCGGACGATCACTTCTGATCGGGTGATCGGGTCATGTGAGGTTGTTGACTATAATCCTCGCGTCAGTTTTACTTCGCGCAAGAAATCATAGACCAGGGACGGCGGCAGAGTCTTGAGCGCGCTTTTATGTTCTTTCCGGAACGCGGTCGCGAGACTGGGGGCATACTCCATTCCGACACGGTCGCAATTTGCCTTGAACACCTTGCGCAACGTCGCGCCATTTGCCAGATTCGGCCGCCCATACTTAATCCGGATCGGCCATCGTCGCAGCACCTCTGGGGGGAGATGCGCCAATGACGATGGGTTGGCAGACGCCACAACTGTGACATTGTCATAGAACCGTTTCATGCCTTGCGTCCCAATCTTGAAACTCTCATAGTGGCGCGGGTCAAAGGTCATATCATCAATGTAGAGCACGGTCCTGCATGGTTCCTCGGCCATGCGTTGGGCATACTCCCTGATCTGACCGAGATGGTCCGAAGAGATCAGGACGAGCTTCAAACCATCGATCTCACGAACCAGCGCTTGGAGCGAGAGTGTCTTGCCCACACCACCCTCACCTTCGAGGAGAGTGAAGGGCATATGACTCCCCTTAACGAAAGCGGTGAGCAGTGTGCGCAGTCGAGCCACATTCTTCTCCTGATCGATGACTTGATCGCTCTTCGCTTCCTCAATCTCGACGGGCTCAAGGTCCCCGTGGAGTCCGGCTTCAAAGACCTTGTACTTGGTAATCGGGTCCTGGTTGCGCTGATGCATGAACGCCACCACATGACGGAGTTCAGCGCCCCAGTCCGGCGAGACAGCAAGTCTCTGGTACAACTCAGTTTCGGCGCTTCCGTCAGCGTCGCGGAGGGCCAGGATCTGTTCTCGCTGTGAGTCTTCAAGATCGGGCATCTCTCGCATCTCACCGATGAAATCCGACACCACGCCGGCGTCGGTGCGGGCAATGCGCCGCGGCGGAACTCCTCCATAGGTAGGCACTCGAATCGGATGCTGGGAGAGGGCGTCGTGCATATCGACAAGCAAGGCGTGATAATTCCTGAAGATCCCTTCGATATCCGTCTGGTACATCCGCTGGAGCGACCGCAAAAAGTCTTCCGCATACGCCTTTAACTCCGCGCCGGCACGATGCAGCGACTCTTTCGAAAGAAATGGATGCTTCACAAGCGTATGACTGGCTAGTTGACGGAGAAAAATATCTTGATAAGACGACCGCACGACCAGCGGCGTCTTCCCGGTGTAGGTGAAGATCAGGACCTGTTGCTGTTCGAGATACAGGCTAATCGCATCCGCCACCAGCTGGAATTCAAGCTTCCCCTCACCAAATACGACTTTGAAGGCGGGCTCAACCTTCTCGTACAACCGCTCCAGCGCGGGCACGCTCCGATTGTCCTGAGCGTCCATGATGCTTCTCGACAGAGACTTCAATTCGTCCTCGAGCCGCAACATCGCCCTGGAGAACGGGATCGGGTCAAGGCCTTTGTGGTTCCAGGCCACCGGGCTATACGTGATGATGTTATTAAGCGAAAGAGTAAACTTCCAGGCATCCCGCAAGAGATCATTTGTACGAGCGCCAAAATTGCCAAGAACTTCTACCAGATCCCCCATAGAGGTTGCCCTCTATCTCCGATTGTACTCGCGGACGTTGACGGGATGACGGGCTTGTCTTTGCGCCATCGGGTGGTCGCCGGTGGGGTGTAGATCACCCGATGACCCGATGCTCTGCTCCTTCTGCTAACATTTCCCCTGCATGAAACACGTAGGCGAAAACGTGGTGCGCATCGAGGCTGAAGCGCTGCGGGCGCTGGCGGACCGACTGGCGGGTCCGATGGCTGCGGACTTCAACCGGGCGCTCGATCTGATGTTCGGCTGCGGGGGCCGGGTGGTCGTGACCGGGATGGGGAAGAGCGGGCTGATCGCTCGCAAGATCGCGGCTACCTTGAGTTCGACCGGCTCGCCGGCGCTCTACCTGCATCCGGTGGAGGCGTTGCATGGCGATCTGGGAATGATCGTGCGCGGCGATGTTGTGCTGGCGCTTTCGGCCAGTGGCGAGACGGAAGAAATTCTGCAGTTGATGGCGACGATCAAGCGGCTGCAGGTTCCGCTCATCAGCATGACTTGCGACGACATTGCAGAAATTCCCGCGGACAAGAGCGCGGACAAGAGTGTGCGCGCCACACGGGCTTCTACTCTTGCATCTTCGGCCGACGTTGCGTTGGATTGTTCGATTTCCAAGGAAGCTTGTTCGCTTGGACTTGCTCCTACCGCTTCCACTACAACCATGCTTGCTCTGGGCGATGCGCTGGCGGTGGCGCTTTCGGAAAAACGCGGCTTCAAGGAAGAAGACTTTGCCAACCTGCATCCTGGCGGAAAGCTGGGCAAACGGCTGGCGCGGGTCGAATCGTTGATGCACTCGGGGGACGCGGTTCCGCGGGTGACGGCGCAGACGAAGATGCCGGACGTGGTTTATGAGATGTCGCGCAAGAAGCTGGGAATGACCGCGGTGGTCGAGGGCGATCGTCTGCTGGGGGTGATCAGCGACGGCGATCTGCGGCGGTTGCTCGAGCAGCGCGGCAAAGACACGCTCGACCTGACGGCGCAGGATTGCATGACGCGGACTCCTAAGACCATCGGACCACAGGAGTTCGCAGCCACCGCGCTGGCGCGCATGGAAGAGATGAAGATTACTTCGCTCGTCGTCGTGGACAGAGTTGCGGACAACGATCAGCGCTTGCGGGGGATCGTGCACCTGCACGATCTGTGGGGAACGGAGATGGTGTAGCGATGCCCCGCCCCTAAAGGGGCATCGGATTTGGGAGAACTTCCGGCATCGCTGAAGCGATGCCCTGATACGAACCCCGAGTTTTCCCGCCACATTCTAGTGGCAGAAGCGCTGTAGTTTGGGCGGAGGCGGGGTGGGGAACTCGTCAAGCTCTCCGTCCCATCCGGAGCATCCGCGCGCCGTTACGGCGCGGACCACGACCTGTTCCAGATCGCGGGCTTTCGCTTTTGCTTCCGAGATCTGATCCGTCGTGAGATAGCCACCGTTGTTGAGTTCGCCAAGGTCCGGGCCCGCCGCCGCATAACCGGCGTCGGCCGCAATGCTGTACCAGACGTAGGCAGTGATGCGGTCCTGCGGAACGCCGCGGCCATCTTTCAGCGCCTTGGCGTAGAAGTATTGCGCCTGGGGAAGACCCTGATCGGCGGCAATCTTATAGAGCTTCGGAGCCTTGGTGTAGTCTCGATCCGCCATCAGACGGCCCAGGTAGTAGGCGCCGAAAGCGTTGTTCTGGTCGGCGGACACCTTGAGCCATTTCTGGGCCGCATCGAGATCGCGCGGCACCCCGTTGCCGAGGAAGTAGTGTCGTCCGGTGAGCCAACCGGCAAGCGGGTCGCCTTGTTGAGCAGCCTTGCGATACAGGTCGACGGCCTGACTCGGGTTGCTCGCGAGCACGGTTCCGGTTTCGTAATAGTAAGCCAGTGCGATCTGCGCTGGCCCGTAGCCGAGGTCGGCGGAGCGGCGAAAGTAATCGATCCCCAGCGAGTCATTTTGCGACGGCCCAACGCCAGTAATGGCGTCCATTCCACGCTCGTAAAGAGCGTCTGGAGAGGTGCTCTGCGCTAATGCCATCGCGCTCCATAGCACGAGAATTGAGGTCAGAATGGTTCGACGCATGGGCGAATTTCCCGGTAAGAAGTACTGCAACAAGTATAGGAAATACGTTGGGTCGGTGTAGAGTTACGAAAGTTCCACGGGACTGCACGGATGGCGGAGGCAGAACAGTGGCAATTTCAGAAACAGCGCATGTGGCCGCAAGAATGGCTTTCTACGCGGTCATCGCGTGCTGGTGGATATTTCTCCTGACGTTCTGGCTGAGGAAACGTCCGCCCCGAGCCCGCGAGACGAAACGCGATTGGACTTCGCTCATCGGAATGTTTCTGCAAGGCGCGGCCTACTTTAGCGTCTGGTCTTTCCCCTTGCAGCAGAAACATTTCTCGCCGGTCAGGTCCGGTTCGCCGGTGGTGGAATGGGGATTGGCGGTGCTGACTGCTTCCATCGCCGTCGCTTCGACGTGGCTGGTGAACGCCGCCGCGCGGCGTTTGGGGAAGCAATGGGCTCTGGCCGCGCGCCTGGTGGAGGGCCACACGCTCATTCAGGACGGGCCTTATCGCTTCGTAAGGAACCCCATTTACACGGGCATGTTTGGAATGCTCGTGGCTACCGGATTTGCCGTGACGCAATGGATTCCACTGCTGGTTGCGATTGTGTTGTTTGCTGCCGGAACCTACATCCGCATCCGAAGTGAAGAGCGGCTACTGCGGCAGGCTTTTGGCTCCGAGTTCGAAGAGTACGCGCGCAACGTACCGGCGTTGATCCCGGGAATCTACTGAGTCTTGATCCGCGCGGGCGGGTGGTTCTCCGCATTCGTTCTAAGGATTATCTGGTTAAGTCTTCGTTGGCGAGGCTGCACGTAATGAAGGGGCGACCCTCAACGGCTAAAGCCGCTTGTGTGGCGGGTCCCAATGGCATGGCTGAAGCCATGCCCTTTCAAAGCTATCCGGAACCAAACTTCATCAGAGTTTCCCTACGCGTAGCGCTCGCGCATGAAATCGCCAATCGCCGAGTACGCGGCGGTCAGCGTCTTTTCGTCGGGCAGGAAAACGATGCGGAAGTGTTTCGTCCCGGGACGCTGGCCGAATCCGGAGCCGTGCACGACTGTCACATACTTCTGGCGAATTAGTTCGGTGACGAAGACGTCGTCGCCTTCCGGGATGTCGATGCGCGGGTACGCGTAGAAAGCCCCGCGCGGCGCTACACAACTTACGCGCGAAGTTTCGGCACACCACTTCATGGTTAGATCGCGGCGGCTGCGCAGCTTGCGCTTCACTTCGACGAGGTGATCCTGCGGGCCTTCGAGCGCGGGCTTGATCGCGTACTGTTCGGGATGGTTGGCGCAGAGGCGCGCCCGCAACAGCTTGTTCACACCTTCCAGGTACGGCTTGATGACGGAAGCTTCGCCGCTGGCAATGCCCCATCCGATGCGCCATCCGGGGGCGAGGTAATTCTTGGATAGTCCGCCGAAGGTAATGACCGGCACATCGGGCGTGACCGCGGCCATCGCGACGTGCGGGGTTTCGTCGATTATGAGTTTGTCGTAAATCTCATCAGCAAAGATAACCAGATTGTGTTGGCGGGCGAGCTCGGCGATCTGTTCAAGCATCTTGCGCGTGCAGACCGAGCCGGTCGGGTTGTTGGGATTGATCAACACAATGCCGCGCGTCTGGGGCGTGATCTTCTTCTTGATGTCGTCGAGATCGGGCTGCCAGCCGTCTTCTTCGTTCAGGTAATAAGTGTTCAGTCCGATTTCGAGCTTCGCCAGAACCGCGGAATAGAGCGGATAGTCGGGGCACGGGGTCAGCAGGTTGTCGCCCGGATTGAGCAGCGCGGTCAGGCAGATGTCCACTGTCTCGCTGACGCCCGAGGTGACGAACACATCCTGAATGTTGGTGATTCCCTTTCGGGCCGCCTCGCCGCGAATCGCGTCGAGTGCCGGCGGGATGCCCGAAGAACTCGAATATCCATTCTTGCCGTCTCGCATGGCCTGATAGACGGCTTCGATCATGTGGGCGGGCGTCTGAAAGTCAAAGTTGAGCGGGTCGCCGATGTTGAGCGGCAGAATTTTGTGTCCCTGCCGGGCGACCTCGTCGGCGATGCAGGCCAGGTCGCGAATGGCGTAGCGGACGTTTTCCAGACGGGCGGCGGGGACGATTTCGCGGGCTTGAGTCACAGGCATTGAGCACTCCAGAAGCATTGAACCGCAGAGGGCGCAGAGTACGCAGAGAAAAGAAAAAACTCTGCGCCCTCTGCGGTTAAGAATTCTCTACTCCACCCGATCTATCTGCGCCTTCTGCAGCTTGTCGGAGTAATCCACGTAGACGGACTTCCACTCGGTGTAGAAATCAATCGCGCCGATGCCGCCTTCGCGATGGCCGTTGCCGGTGGCCTTCACGCCGCCGAACGGGAGGTGAACTTCGGCGCCGATGGTCGGAGCGTTGATGTAGGTGATGCCGGCATCGAGGTCGCGGACGGCGGCGAAGGCCTTGTTGACGTCCTTGGTGTAGAGCGACGACGACAGGCCGTACTCGATGTTGTTGGCGATCGCGATGGCATCTTCGAGATTGTCGCAGGGGATGATCGAAACCACCGGCCCGAAGATTTCTTCCTGCGCAATTCGCATCTTCGGATCGACCTCGGTAAATACGGTCGGTTCGATAAACCAACCGTGCTGGTAGTCGCCCTGGTCAAGCCGATGGCCGCCGCACACGAGTTTAGCGCCTTCACTTTGCCCGATCTCGATGTAGCTCAAATCGGTCGTGAGCTGGTTCTCGTTGATCGCCGGACCCATCTCGACGGTCTCGTCGAGGCCGTTGCCGACTTTAATGTTCTTCGCGCGCGCGACAAAGTGATCGACAAACTCGGTATAAACGCCCTTCTGCACGATGATGCGGCTGGTCGCGGTGCAGCGCTGTCCGGTGGTGCCGAAAGCGCCCCAGAGTCCGCCTTCGACGGCGAGGTCGAGGTTGGCATCGTCGAGCACGATCATCGGATTCTTGCCGCCGAGTTCGAGCGAACAGTGCTTGAAGCTCTTGGCCGCCGTCGCGCCCACGATTCTGCCGACCTCCGAAGAGCCGGTGAGCGAGATGGCGCGGACTACCGGATGCTCGGTCAGCGGCGTGCCGACTTCAGCGCCAAAACCCGTCACGATATTTATCACACCTTTTGGGATGCCCGCGTCAGTCAGCGCCTGAACAAGGTTGAAGGTGGAGAGCGGGGTGTCCTGAGCCGGCTTGATCACGCAGGTGTTGCCGCAGACGACGGCGGGCAGAAGCTTCCACGAAGAGATTGCCATGGGGAAATTCCACGGCGTGATCATGCCGCAGACGCCGATCGGCTGGCGGATGGCCATGGCGAACTTGTTGGGCAGTTCCGACGGCACGGTCGGTCCGAACAGGCGGCGTCCTTCGCCGGCGTTGTAGTAGGCGGCGTCAATGGCTTCCTGCACATCGCCGCGGGTTTCTTTCAGCA
This sequence comes from Terriglobales bacterium, assembly GCA_050018355.1. Lineage (GTDB taxonomy): Bacteria > Acidobacteriota > Terriglobia > Terriglobales > Acidobacteriaceae > Acidiflorens. The sequence continues at coordinate 32,623 of JBEKAF010000013.1, forward strand.
CCTTGCCCATTTCGCGGGTCATGTCGCGGGCATGGTCTTCTTTGCGCTCAATCAGGATCTCGGCGGCGCGGAAGACCATCTCGGCGCGGCGGGGCGCGGGTACCAGACGCCATTTGGCAAACGCGCGCTTGGCCGCATCCACGGCGGCGTCTACATCGGTCTTATTGGAGCGCTGGAAGATGGCGACGACTTCGCGCGTGTCGGCGGGATTGCGGTCTTCGAAAGTCCGTCCGCTGGTGGATTCGACCCATTCGCCGTCAATGAAGTTCTTGAAAACCTTGTGTTTGGTCGTGCCGCCCGCGATCACCGGGCTGGTTAGGGTATCGGTTGCCATAGAAGCCTCCTGGGAGTAGTGCGGAACACTTCATGCTAACAACCGGGGTGAAGACGGGCAAGCGAGGGGCGAAGGAGCAGGGTGCGGTCCCGCGTGGTCACTTTCGTAACCCTTTCCCCCCATGACACAAGTTTAATACCCATCCCAGCAGGGATATGATGGTCACAGAGATATCCCGTATTCTCAGAATTTTGCAATGAGGTTGGCACGGGCTCGTGTCGAATAAAATCAAGCCGGGACTCTACGTCGCGTGGAAGACGGTGACGTACCGCAGCGTGATCATGGCGCTGCTGGGTGCGGCGCTGATCTTTGGCGCCGTCATGCACGTGGCATTTCCGAAATTCACGGACTCGACGGTGAAGGCGGCCGGACAGCTTTCCACGAGCTTGCTCGAAAGAGTTGCAGGACTGGCGCCTCCGCTCAAGGGGCCGTCGGCCGCGGTTTCGCAGCAGGCGCACTTCACGGCGCTCGATGGCACGATCCGGGTAAGGAAAGGCAACGGCAACAGCTGGATCAGCGCCGACTACAGCGTGCCGCTCGAAAAGGGCGACGTGGTGCAGACCGGCGCCGAAGGCATGGCGAAGATTGTTTTCAACGACGGCACCAACTACACCGTGAAACAGGATTCGCTGATCGTGATCGAAGAGAACTCGGCCAACGATCAGCAACAAACCAATGTTGCGGTGGCGGTCACGACCGGCACGGTGGACCTGACTACGGCGACCTATGTCCAGGGTTCGAAGTCGCAGGTGATTGTCGCGGGCGCAAAGGCTTCGCTGGCTCCGGATTCGGCGGCCATGGTGCACAATAACCCCAAAGACGATCAGCATGAAATCCTGGTAAAGAAAGGCAGCGGCGAAGTCGAACGCAATGGAGAAGTGGCTCACCTGTTGCCCTGGGAGAAGGTGAGTTTCCAGAGCGAATCGAAAACCATGGAGCGGGCCACGGAAATCGGACCGCCAGTGCCCATTACGCCGGGCAACATGATGCCGGTTTTCCTCAACGCGGGGGAGAAGTCGAAGGAAGTGGAGTTTGCCTGGACGCCCATGGCGAACGCCGCCGGATACCGGCTGCGCATTTCGCACAATCCGTATTTTTCGTCATTGTTGCTGGACCGCAAGGTGGAGACGCCGAGTGTGGTTGTGACCGGTCTGCCCGTCGGCGCTTACTATTGGTCGATCCAGTCGTACGGTGCGGCGGGCAAGGAATCGGTGGAAAGCGAAAAGAATCGCTTTACGATCATGGTCAAGGCGAAGGAAAAAATAGAGCTGTCGCTGGACATCGATCCTCTGGTCCAGCACGGACACGTGATCGAAGTGACGGGCAGGACCGAGGCGGGAGCGCGCGTCATGGTGAACGGCAGGGAAGTGCCGATCGTCGGCGACGATGGTTCGTTCCACTATTTCACGCCGTTCTTGCCGAACGGGGAAAACCTGGTCACGATCACGGCACAGAATTCGAAAGGCGGGGTGAACACCCGCCAGGAGAAAGTGGTAATTCAGTAAAGGATTCGATGTTCGGAATAATGGTTGGAACAACCGGTGCCCAGATGACAGCCAGTTCTGCTGAACATCCAAGTAGAATAGAAGACACCAGCGGAGAGCGACTCGTACGGAAACCGACGCAGGCCCAGGTTCCAGGGGCGAGACGAATTCCCGGGAGAGAGAAGTATTGCCATGTCAAACAACGGTTTTCATAACGGTTCATCGCGCTCGCACAATCTACGTTCGCTGTTCAGCATGTTTTCGAGCGACCTCGCCATCGATCTCGGGACGGCCAACACGCTGGTGTACGCGCGCGGCAAAGGCATTGTGGTAAACGAGCCTTCGATCGTGGCCATCAACAAGAACACTGGCGAAGTGGAAGCGGTGGGCAAAGAAGCCAAGGAGATGCTGGGACGTACGCCCGGCAACATCGTGGCCATCAAGCCGATGAAAGACGGCGTCATCGCCGACTTCAAGGTCACGGAGAAGATGCTGAACTACTTCATCCAGAAGGCGCACAACCGCAAGATGCTGGTGCATCCGCGGATCGTGATCGGCGTGCCTTCGGAAATCACGCAGGTGGAAAAGCGCGCGGTGATGGATTCCGCCTATCGCGCCAAGGCCAGCGAAGTTCACCTGGTGGAGCAGGCCATGGTGGCCGCCATTGGCGCGGGGCTGCCGATTACCGAGCCCAGCGGCAACATGGTGGTCGACATCGGCGGTGGCACCACCGACATCGCGGTAATCTCGCTCAGCGGCATTGTTTATTCGCGTTCCGTGCGCATGGCCGGCAACCAGATGGACGAGGCCATCATGAACTACCTCAAGCGGAAATATAACCTGCTGGTGGGCGAGCGCACCGCCGAGCAGATCAAGATCGAAATCGGCTCCGCGTATCCGCTCGACAAGCCGCTGACCATGGAAATCAAAGGCCGCAACCTGATCGAAGGCGTGCCCAAGACCATCACGGTGGACGACAGCGAAATCCGCGAATCGCTGAGCGAATGCGTTTCGACCATCATGAATGCGATCCGCGTCGCGCTCGAACGCACGCCGCCGGAACTCTCCGCCGATATCAGCGACCGCGGCATCGTGCTGACCGGAGGAGGCGCGCTGATCAAGAACCTCGACAAGCGCATCCGCGAGGAAACGGGATTGCCGGTCTCGATCGCCGACGATCCGCTCTGCAGCGTGGTGCTGGGTACCGGCAAGATGCTCTCGGACTTCAAGCTGCTGCGCAAGATTTCGATCGAATAGAGCCGCAAGCTTCGAGCGACGAACTGCCAGCGAACAAAGTGCGGGTCTCTCGCTCCTCATGGAATGACAATCTCAGGCATGACGGGTTCGCTGAGAACTGACAACTGAGAACTGAGAACTGGTGTTATGGACGTCCTCGGACGCTACCGCAACCTGATCGTGCTGGTGGGAGTGTTATTCGCCCAGGTGCTCGGCTTGGCCGTGCAGGTCAAGCGGACGACCGACAACGAACCGACGCGCCTGATCCGCATCTGGGCGGTGGGCACGGTGACTCCCCTGGAAAAGGCGCTGGTATGGGCGCAAACCTCGACCAGCAACGCCTGGCACAACTACTTCTACCTGCGCGGAGTGCGAGCCGAGAACCGCGACCTCAAGCAGCAGATTGCGCGCATGAGTCTGGAGCGGGTGCGGATGAGCCAGGACGCCGATCAGGCGCGGCGTCTGCAGGCGTTGCTCGCCTTCAAGGAACAGTTCATTTCCGAGACCATGGCGGCGCAGGTCATCGGATCGAGTGGCAGCGAGTTGTCGCGCTCGGTTTATATTGACAAGGGTGAAAGCAACGGCATCAAGCCCGACATGGCGGTCATCACCGCCGATGGCATCGTGGGCAAGGTGCTGCGCGTGTACGGCTCCTCTTCACTGGTGCTGTTGATCAACGACCAGACCAGTGGAGTGGGCGCGCTCCTCGACAAAACGCGGCTGCAAGGCATACTGCGCGGCACGCCGTCGGGCGAAGTGGTGCTCGAAAAAGTGATGAGCGACGAAGCCGTGCCCGCCGGAGAAATGGTTCTTACCAGTGGCGGAGATGGCATTTTCCCCAAGGGCCTGCTGGTGGGCAGGGTGACAAAGGTTTCGCTGGGCAGTGAGCTCTTCCTCAACATTCGCGTGCGTCCCGCAGCCGATCTAAGCAAGCTGGAAGAAGTGCTCGTTGTAACGAAGATTGATGAGAGGCAGGCGGAGCCCGATCAGACGGGCGCAGAGCGCGCCGTCGACATCCTGGCAGAGCGCCTGCCCGGCGTTCCTTCCAAGCCGGAAGACGCCGTGAAAGCCGACGTGCCGGAAACTGCCGCGCCGGGGACTGTTGCACCAACGAGCCCTGGCTCCGATGTCAAGCCAAAAGCCGCGCCCCCGGAAGCCTCGGCCGCGAGCGGCGCGCCCACCGCCCCAAAAACGGCTGGCGCAACCGCGACCGGTACCGATGCTATGAAAGCTTCCCCCAAGAGCGTGAAGGCAGCGCCCGAACCCAAACCGCAACCCGCCGTAGAGGATAGTCCACACTAACGTGGCCATTACCTACACATCGGGAGAGCAGGTTGAGGTTTACCGTTTCAGCATTCCTGCGACGGTTCTGATTCCACTGACTGCGGTTTTTCTGCAGGCGTTTCTGCCACTGCGCTTTCGGTTTTTCTCGATCTTCGATCTTCCGCTGCTGGTCGTGATCGGTTTCGCGACGGCGCGGCGCAGTCCGCTGGCGGGCCTGTTAACGGGCAGCGTGATCGGCATTCTGCAAGATGCGCTAACGCATCATCCCATCGGGCTCTACGGAATTTCAAAGACGGTGGTGGGATTCGGCGCCTCCTCGCTGGGGATCAAGCTGGACGTGGAACATGCCGGCGCTCGTTTCCTGCTTACGATTTTCTTCTACGTGGTGCATGAGGTCGTCTACTTCTTGATTGCCCGCGGACTGGTCGGGTTGCACATGGAATGGAGCTGGCCGCACGAATTCCTGTCGGGCGTGGCGAATGCCGTGCTGGGCGTCTTCGTCTTCATGCTGCTCGACCGCGTCAAGCAGCGGACGTAACCACATCGAGCTTCCTAAGATTCGCCCGCAGAGACGCGGCTTGCAGTATCTCTACAGAACGTCCCTCGTCAACACCGAGAGGGCACACGCCAGCGCAGCCGCTGCCAGAGTGGAGAAGAAATTCACGGTCTGGTTGCCGATCCAGCCGCGCCGTTGGAGCGTGGCGCCGAGAATGCTGTCGATAAGCATTCCGGCGAATCCGGCGGCCACCGGAATCCAGAGGTGCGCCGGAAGAAGCATCCCGCCCAGCGCTGCGACCGCCGCAATCGCCACACCGGCTGCCAAGCCGGCGATGCTCCCGAGAATCGTGATGCCGCCGTCGGTCCCTGCGGGGACGCGTTCCCAGGTAGTAATCAGTCGTGCTTCCGGGCCGCGATATTGCCCGATTTCGCTGGCCACGGTGTCGGTCGCCGCTTCGGCGAGAGCGGCCAGCGCCGCGACCAGCCAAACTCGATTTCCGGTGGCGCTGAAAAGCACCGCGCCCAGAGCACCCACTGCCAGATTGGCCAGGACTTGCCACGCATTCCGCCCTTCCCGCTGCTCGGCGAGACCGAGCGCCAGCTTGCGGCGGTATCCGAGACGAGTCGATACCCAGGTCATCACGAACAGCGCTGCGAGCGTGGCGAAGGCGGTTGGGCCGGCGCCGGCAAAAAGTAGAAAACAGGCAAGCCCTCCCGCCAGTGCCCCGGATGGATTGACGCCGCGCAGGGCGCGAGCCAGCACCGCGAAGCCCAGCGTCACGGCCGCAGCGATGGCCAGCCGCTCCGAAGACGAGGCCCAGTAATGGCCTGGAAAAGGGGTCAGCATTGTTAGACGCAGATCTCAGCTCTCAGTTGTCAGTTATCAATAGAATCTCAGTCCCTGACAACTGACAACTGAGAGCTGGCGGCTGCAATGCCGGAGCCGCGTTCGATAACACTATATTCGGTGTCCGGCGGCACCGGACCGCGCTATGTAGGGCTTGACCTTTGGATTCGCCCCGTAATCTGGCGGCAGCATCCTCACCCGCTTAGGCTACACTTCTGTACGCTTGGGTGGTTTCCGATCTTGTAGAAACGCGGCAAGCCGCGTCTCTACAGCAGCTTCTTGGAATATCGCAACCCGCGACCTACCCCCGGCAACCAAATTCGCCTCTACCCGCTTCTCACCAAAGCGGCGGGAATCTCACGCTGAGCGCCACCCGATTTCCCCTCTCGACCCGGTTCCCGATACAATATCGGATTCCGCGTAAGACTACTTTTTTCTGTGGAGTTTGAATGAAGCGGTTTCTCTGGCTGGAGTTCGTGCTGTTTTTTTATGTGATCTGGAGTGGCTGCGGCGACACTTTCCGCCCGATTATCATCCCGAATCCTCCGACGTTTCCCAACCCGGAGGCGGCCCACAGCGTGGTGTCGATCAACGATAACGGAACCGTCGTGCCCGGCAGCGCCATGGTAATCGACGTCTCCGGCGACTCGGAAATGAGCGCTGCCAACGTGAACATCCATCCCGTTCACGCCGCGCAGCAAAGCGCCAACGAAGTTTTGGTGGTAAACCAAGCGGTGACGGGATTAAATGTGCCGACCACTAGTTGTCTTGTGGCAATTCCGCCTACACCCCCTAACCAAGTGTTTGATGTGTGTCCTTCGATTACCAAGCTGAACTTCAGCAGTTCGACTATCTCCAGTACCAGCAGCATCAGTCTGCCGATTTATTCGGGGGCGAATTTTGTGGCGGTTGCACCATCGGCGACGACAGCATATGTGACATTACCAACCCATCCACCGAATCCTGACCAGCCCCTGCCTCAAACCATCGTCCCCTCGGTCGGCGTGGTCAACATCAATACCAACAGCGTGGTGGCAACGATTCCGGTCAGCAACAACCCGGGCGCCAATCCGTATGCCCTGGCCGTCACACCCGACAACACGAAGCTCTACGTGGCGAACCAGGGCGACGGTACGATCAGTGCCTTCAACACCTTCAACTCCATTAACCTGTCGCCGCGCGCCATTAGCGGCACGTTGAGTTCGGCGCCGGTCTGGTTGGTGGCGCGTTCCGACAGCCAGGCGGTGTACGTGCTGGAGGCAAACGGGACGCTGGCTTACCTGAACATTATCTCGACGGCTGGCCCCGACATCCTGACCGAGTCGGCGATTAGTGTGCCCGGCGCAGTCAAGATGGTCTACGACAGCAATAAGAACCGCCTGTACATTCCTGGAGGCAGCACGGTGGCGATAGTGGATGTATCGCAGTCGACGCCGTCGACGACCGCCACAGAGACGATTACACCGATCACGCCGCAGGGCCCCTGTTCGACGGCGACCGCGGCCACAACCTTTTACACCGTTGACGTGGCTGCCTTGCCGGATGGAAGCCGCGCTTATGTCGGGTCTTACTACGAGGACGCGAATGATAATATCTGCCCGCAGGTAACGGTGATCGATGCCATGAGCTATGCCGTCGAGAGCGTGATTGCGGTCCCGGGATTTCCCGCCTACGACGCCTTCTGCGCGTTGCCAGTCTCGCAGCAAGGCCCGCGTTTCCGCATAATGATGGCCGCCGCCGGCGACAGCTCCCGCGCGTATCTTTCCAGTTGCGATGGAGGGAATGTCAACTTCGTCGATACGTCCACCGACACTTATATCCAGAATCTGCCGGCCCCAGCCAGTTCGCGCTCGCAGAACCCGCCGCAGAATCCGGTGTTTCTGCTTGCCGGTCCCTGAGCCTAATGTCGCGAATCTACGGGGGCGCGAAACGAGATTGCGATTCCCGATTGTCGGTCTCGGAGAGTGAGGAATTCGAGAGCGGCTGGCAGCAGAGCATTGCCGGTTCGTAGAGTGGGATGAGTTGCATTGTCAAGCGAATAGCGACTAGCGACCAGCAGTCCCTATCCCGCGATCGCAGTGTGTTCCACCGCCTGGCGGCAGTGGTGGCGCAGCGCCACGTTCATGAAAACGTTTCCGCTGGAAGTATTGAAGCACATCACCAGGGCTTCGGTGTCTTCACTGCTTTTGCTGCCTTGTTCGGAAGTGTGCAGGGTTGGCGGACGAACGTGAAAATGAAATCCCTGGTCGTTGAGCGTGGTGATAGCGTTGCCAATGATCTGGTTGGCCAGCTCCAGGACCGCCTCGCGCACCAGATCCTCGTCGGTCTCGGATACTTCGACGCCGGCCAGACGGCTGGCGAGCTGCAGTGACGCTCCGAGGTCGGCATCAAAAATGATCCGCCCTTCGATCTCGCCCATGAGGATAACCTCGGCGGCGATCCCCTTCCGCCGGTACGCCTCTTCTTCCATGCTCAGGTTCTCGATGGAAATGGGCGACCCCAGCCCCTGCGCCAGGACGGCGTCGGTCGAGTTGATGAAAGGCTGAATCAGGTCCATCCGCATGACTAGGCTCCAGCTCCGGCGCTCCGCACCGTGACTCCATCATCACGCATTACGTACTTGATGACTTCATAGAGAACCTCCGGCTTCACCGGTTTTTGCACGAAGTGGCGGGCGCCTCGCTGCAAGGCGGCCACGATGTTCTCCTGGTAGCCGACCGACGACACCATTACGATGCGGGCGCTGGGATGGTCGCGCACGATTTTCTCCGCCGCCTCGATGCCCTCCATCTGCGGCATGGTGATGTCCATCAGAACGATGTCGGGCGTGAGCCGTTCGTACTCGCTGATCGCCGAAACTCCGTCGCCTGCCTCGCCAACTACCTGCCCGCCGAATGTTTCGACCATCCGGGCCAGGTTCTTGCGGGCGAACACGGAGTCATCCACGATCAGATAGCGTACCGGTTGTCCGTCTTCGCTCCGTTTCACGGGCGCAAACTTTTCCATGACACTCCTCCCCACCCATCACTTAATCACGATCTACACACTTTCGATAGATAACTCTAGTTACTTCCGTTACTGCTTGCCCTCTTGACCTCAGCCGTCTCTATCCGGCTGCGGTCGGGCGCGCATTGTGCCTGAAAAATATTGGGCAAATCCTGGAGATCCGCGATCCTCATCACGTAGCCCCGTTCGATGGCCGCCTTGGGCATGCCGAAAACCACGCATGTCTCCTGGCTCTGCGCCACCGTAAGTCCCCCGGCCGCCCGGATCTCTCCCAGTCCCGTCACCCCGTCTTCTCCCATGCCGGTCATCAACACAGCCATCGCCTGCATGCCAAACGCCTCGGCTACGCTGTGGAACAGCACGTCCACGGAAGGACGGTGCCCATTTACCGGGGCCTCGTCGGCCAGCACCGCCACGTTGCCCAGCGGCATTTTCTTCACCTTCATGTGCCGGTTCCCCGGACAAATCAGCGCTCGCCCGGCCATCAGCAAGTCGCCCGATTGCGCTTCCTTCACCCGGATCGGGCAGGTCTCGTCCAGCCGCTTGGCAAACAGTTCCGTGAACCCGTCCGGCATGTGCTGCACCACCAGGATGCTGCCCGAAAATTCCGCCGGCAGATGCGAAAACAGGTATTGCAAGGCGTTCGGGCCACCCGTGGAAACGCCGATGGCGATGATGTGCGTCGGCGCGACGGGCCGCAGCTTGGGTGGCTGCTCCCCGTGTGTTTCCCCCGGCAGGAACTGCGTCTGCACTCCCGCGCTCTGCGCCGCGGCCCGGATCTTCTTGATCAGCTCGGCGGCAATCTCGGGCATGCGCGCGGAAACATCCTGCGGCTTGGCCACGAAATCAAACGCGCCTAGCGCCAGCGCCTTGAGCGTGATCGACGCTCCGGCTGTGCTATGCGAGCTGACCACGATGACCGGCAGCCGCCAGTGCCGCATGATCTGTTTTAGAGTATCGATCCCGTTCAGTCCGGGCATTTCCAGATCGAGTGTCACCACTTGCGGCGACAGCTCCTCAATTTTCCTCAACCCAAAATAGCCGTCCATCGCCGTGCCCACCACCTCGATCGAGTGGTCCCGTTCGAGGATCTTGGGAATCAGCTTGCGCATTAGAGCCGAGTCATCCACCACCAGGACCCTTACTGGCTTTCTCATGACTGGCCCCCTGCCGTGCCTCGCGCCTGCACCTCGCCACTTCCGATTCCACCACGGCTCGACTCTGCTGCTACGACACTCGACAGCAATCCCGCCATCCGCGGGCCGGTTGCATCTGTCCGCCCGCGCGTGAAACGCTCCATCAGGGCGATCATGTTCAGGATGAGAACCACCCGCCCATCGCCCAGAATCGAAGCCCCACTCACCAGATCGGTCGTGATCGACTGGTCGTCAAGCGCCTTGATGACCAGCTCGTCTTCACCCTCCAGCGCGTCGACGACAACGCCGAATTTGCGCTCCCCGCTGTTGATCACCAGCACGAAAACCTTGCGTCGCGCCGTTTCCGGCCCGCTCGGGGGCTTCGCGCCCAAGCGCAGCAGAGGCAACACGTCGTTGCGCAATTGCAGCACGTCGTAGTGCTCCACCTGATGGATCTCTTCTTCCACCGTGCGCGCGATCTCCGCCACCGCATTCAGCGGTAGGGCGTAGAGCCGCTGGTCCACCCGGAACATCAATGCCCTGATGATGGCCAGCGTCAGCGGAAGCCGCATGCGAAACGTTGTGCCCCGTCCCAGCGTAGTTTCGATCTGTATCGTTCCCTTCAGGCGTCCCAGCACGCTCTGCACTACATCCAATCCCACGCCGCGGCCCGAGATTTCGGTGACCTCTTCCGCCGTGGAAAATCCCGGCCGCAGAATCAAATCCAGAGTCTCCGCCTCGGTCAGGCGGGCTGCCTGGTCGGCTCTCAGCAATCCCTGGGACAGGGCGCGCTGCCGCACTTTTTCCGCATCAATGCCGTGCCCGTCGTCGGAGACCTCGATGACCACCTGGTTCCCCTGGTGATAAGCGCCCAGCCGCAATGTCCCCTGCGCCCGCTTGCCGGCGCGAACCCGCTCCTCGGCGGTCTCGATGCCATGGCCGATCGCATTTCGCACTAGGTGCGTCATGGGCTCGGCGATCGTATCCAGAATGCTTTTGTCGAGATCGGTTTGCCCACCCCTGACAATCAGCTCGACTTCTTTCCCGCATTGACGCCCTACGTCCCGCACAATGCGCGGGAACCGGCGGAACAGCTGATCGACCGGCACCATGCGAATCTTCATGACCGAGTGCTGCAGGTCGTTCAGAACCCGCCCTTGGAATGCCATCGCATCGGCGAACTTTCCCCGCAACACATCTTTCGGGAACCGTTGTCCAAATTCCAACAGCGTCTGCTGCAACATCGATTTCGCCAGAATCAGTTCACCGACCAGATTGAGTACGCTGTCGATTTTTTCCGCATCCACTCGCAGCAGGTTGTCGGGGACGGCCGGCACGGCGGGTGCTGCCGCCGGTTCCGCGGTTGACGGCGCTTCCGTCGCAGTGACGCCGGCAGCGGCCTCGGAGGCCGCGGGCATCGCGGCCTTGTCGTTGACCTCAGAATCGACGAGTTCGGAATCGGCAGCGGGAACCTTCCGGAGCGGGTGCGACGGCGCTTGGGCGCACAGGGGCGTGACTCGGACATTCAGCGCAACGGTTGGAATGGCGCACTTAGCCCGGATCTGTTCCGCCGGTTTTTCCGACGCGAGAGCCGCCTCGACCTGGTTTATGCGTTCGAGACTGCCGTCGAGCGGATAGAGCGCCAGCACCTCGCCCAGTGAGGCCAGGGCCAACTGGATCATCTGACGCCCGGCGATGGGCATGACGCACTGTGGGTCTATCGGTACCACCACGTGATGAACGTGCTTGCCCTTCGCCACCGCGTGGGTGATCGCCAGTTGTTCGTATTCCGACCAGCGGCTCTCTTTCGCGGCGGCTTTCCTGGTCTTCTTCTTGGCTTTGACCGCGCCGCCCGGCGCCGGGTGTGCCAGACGTGCAATGTCCGCGCGCAAGGACATGATGCTGGGAAGTTTCGTCCCCGTCCGATACGCCTCCAGCAGGGCCGCAAACACGTCGGCCGCGCGCAACGCGATCTCTGGAACCGAAGCCGCCGCTGCTGTGTTTCCGAGCGCCAGCACGTCCTCGAATTCATGGGACAGTTCGCTGAGTTCCCGGAAACCGCAGGCGGCCGCGTCCCCCTTCAGCGTATGCACCGTCCGCCGCAGGCTGCGGGCCGTCTCCGCATCGCCGGGCGATTTCTCCAGCCGCATCGCTTCGTCGTTCAGCTTCTGGACCAGTTCCCCCGCGGTTTCGAAGAACAACTGGCGGAGTTCGGTCATCCGGTCTTCGGGGGGAAGGGTCACATCTTCACCTCGACTCGCTGGTACGCCGTGCCGCTGTTGCTATGCACCATCTGAAATTTCTCTGTCAGCCCCAGCAGGCTCTCGGCATGGCCGACAAACAGGTATCCCTGGGAATTCAAGCACCGATAAAACTTCTCCACCAGCCGCTTCTGCTCGGCTTCGTCGAAATACATCATCACGTTGCGGCAGAAAATGATGTCGTTACGCTGCGGCAGGTATTCGGTCTTCAGATTGTGAAAGTCGCAGTGCACTAGTTCCTTGACGTTCTTCTTCACCGCGTAGCGGTCGCCCACTTTGTCGAAGTAGCGCAAGCGGTAGCCATAATCGACTCCCGCCATCTGGTGCTCGCCGTAGGAGGCGTCCTGCGCCGCGCGCAGGACCGAATAGTTGATGTCGCTGGCCAGGATCTCCACCCGCCAGGGCGCGGGTACCAGAGGCTTCGGAACCGGCGATTCAAACGGCAGAGGATTGCGCAGATAGTAGTACGCCAGCGCATCGGCCACCAGCATCGCCAGCGTGTAGGGTTCCTGTCCCGTGGAACAGCCTGCGCTCCAGATTCTTAAGCTGTAGTCCCGCTGCTCCTGCTTGCGCCGCAGAATATCCTCCATCACTTCCCGCTGAAACAGTTCGAGCTGCGCCTTGTTGCGGAAGAAGCTGGTCTCATTGACCGTGAGGTTTTCGAGCAAGCGCGACAACTCTTGTTTTCCCGGCTGGCTGATGAGCAGGCGATAGTAGCTGTAGAACGAATCCAGCTGGCACTCCTTCAACCGGCGCTGCAGGCGGTCCTGCAGGAAAGCGGTGCGCCGCTCGTCGAAGTGCATGCCGCACTCCTGGTATACCAGCGTCTGCAGCAGTTTCAATTCCGCGTCGGTGAGTGCGGGTATTTCGCTCGTGTTCATGTGGGTTCGGTTCTTCTGGCTACTTTCCGGCCGAGGCGCTCTTCGTCCCTGTCCCCGCCGTTCCCGCCTTGCCACTACCGGCCGCAGCCGGCTTCTCCGCCAGCTTCTCTGCCGACACTTCGTTTCCCAGCTCACGCCCCGCCAATACTTTGCTGATATCCAGCAGAATGATCAGCCGTCCCTGATACTTGCCCAGGCCCGTCACGCAGTCCAATCCGCCTTCCTGCATCATGGCGGGCGCGGCTTCGATGTCGCTTTCGGATATTTTCAGGACCTCCGAAGCCGAATCCACAATCATCCCCGCGAGCCGGCCCCGGTGTTCCACGACCAGAATCCGGCGCCGGTCGATTCCGGCGGACGGTTTACCGAACCGTTTCCGCAGATCCACTACCGAGACAATCTTCCCGCGCAGGTTGATCACCCCTTCCAGATAGGCGGGCGCGTCCGGCACCACGGTAATCTCGGGCACGCGGACGATCTCATGCAGCGAGGTGATGGGTACGCCGTAGGTCTCGCGGCCCACCCGGAAGCCCACAATATGTATTTCCCGGCTCATGGTTGGAATCCCCTCAACGCGATCCCGCCGCCACCGTCCGGGCTGCGTTCCCCTTCCCCGGCGCGCTGTCGTTCGATCTTTCGTCCGAGCGCAGCGCAAAGCGGTCCATCGAATCCAGCAGGCCCCGCGACATCTTGGACATCTGATCGGAGGAAGCGGCCAATTCGGTCGAACCCGACGTGTTGGACTGCACCAGTTCGCGCATGCGCTCCATGGCCTGCACCACCGCCTGCGCTCCGGAAGCCTGTTCTTCCACCGCCGAGTTGATCTCGTGCGTGATCTCGTTCAACCGCGTTGTGGCGCGCGCAATCTGCGACGAGCCATGCGATTGTTCGTTGGTCGCCGCCCCGATTTCCTGCGCGAACTTGTACACCTCGGTCACCACGTTCGAAATCTTGCGCAGCGCGGCATTCAGTTCCTGTCCCAAATTCAGTCCTTCGTTCACGATCGTCGTGCTCTTCTCCATGTTCTCGACCGCTTTGCGCGCTTCCTTCTGGATGCTCGCGATCAGCTCGGAAATCTCCTTGGTGGACTGCGCGGATTTCTCCGCCAGCTTCCGGACTTCATCCGCCACCACCGCGAATCCCAGCCCGTGCTCGCCCGCCCGCGCCGCTTCGATGGCGGCATTCAACGCCAGCAGGTTGGTCTGCTCCGCCAGATCGTCGATCACTTCGACGATCTTGCCGATGTCGTCCGCCCGCGTGCCCAGCGAGTCGATGATCTCGCCCGAAGAGCGGATCGTCGTGTTGATCCGGTTCAGGCCGTCGGTGGTCTTTTCCATAGTGCCGATGCCGCCGTGCACCTCTTCCCGCGAACGGTTCGAGATATCGAGCAGAACCTTGGCCGTATCCGCGACCCGCTGGATCGAGGTCACCATCTGGTCGATGGAGGCCGAGGTTTCGCTGACGCTCGAAGCTTGCGTCTGCGTGCTCTTCACCATGTTCTGCACGTTCACGCTCATTTCGTGCATCGTGCTCGTTACTTCATCGATGGCCGAAGAAGTCTGCAGGCTGTTCCTGGCCGACTCGTCGGAAGCGCTCGCCACCTGGGCAGAGGCGCTGGCCACCTGGGAGGCGGCGTCGCGCACGTGGCGTACCATCCCGCGCAGGCCTTCCACCATCCGCGTAAATGCGTTCGCCAGAGTGTCGTTGGCCGAGCGGGGACGGACTTCGACCGCCAGGTTGCCCCCGGCGATGGCTTCGGAAACCGCGGCCATTTCCTTCAAGTACTTCACCATGGATTCGAAAGTCCTGGCCAGTTGCCCGATCTCATCCGTACCGTGAATATCTATATTGTGCTCCAGATCCCCCGACTGGCCGATCTGATCCGCTACGTGAATCAGCCGGCTCAGCGGTCCCGTGATCCCGGCAGCGGTCCGGTAGGCAATGACTATGCCCAAAGCCAGAGCGAGCAGCGAACTGAACACGGCAGCCAGAATCGTCCATGTCGCTGCCTTTTCATCGTTGTTGCGCCGTTCGTCCAACTGTTTTTGGTTTTCCCGGTCTACATCGTCCAGAACGTCGCTCGAACGCGACACCCAGGCGTTCGGATCCTTTTGCAAATAGAAAATCTGCAGTTCCGCCACCGTCGCGTTGCCGCCGTCCACGGCCCGGCGCTTGTCCACCAGCGGGTTGGCGAACTCGTTGCCCCAGGACTGCTCCAGCCCCTGCACTTTTTCCAGATTGCTTCGCTGCTCGGGAGAATTCGCCAGTTCCAGGGTGCGGCGAAGGCCGTCGCTCAACTGGTGTTCGCCGTCATTCATTTTCTCCACGTCCCGGGTGTCCCCGCTGAGCAGGTAGTTCTGCAGGTGAAGCCGGTCCTGCATCATCTGGAAGCGAACCGACGAGGTGGCCTCGGCCATCTCGATCGAACGCTGCGCCGCAGCCTTGGCCTCATGCTCGCGTGCCACCGCGACCAGGTTGATCACCAGAAGCAACAGAACCGTCCCCAGAACGACGCCGAAACTCCAGTACAACTTTTTTTCGATATTCATAACCGAACCTTCCTCAGCCAGCGCTTCGCGCCCTGCGCGCCTTTTTACTGGGCTGGATCAAATCGGAATTCCACAATCCCCGTTGATTCTTGCGGACCCACCTCGAAACGCCACTTCTTGACCGCTTCCAGAGCGGCGTTCGCCAACACCGGATGCCCGCCAATCAGCTTTGCATCCTTGACCGACCCGTTGGCAGAGACCGTTACCAGGACCTTCACCACGCCGGAGATGTTCATGCGCCTCGCCAGCTCCGGATACACTGGCGCCACCTTGCTCTTTGCTTTTCGACTGAATTCTTCCTGTCCCCGTGCAAGGGGAACGCTGGTCGCCGCCCATCCGCTAATCAGCAGCAGACCCACTGCGAACAGACGATTCAGGGATTGAATAGACACGGTACCTCCCTTGTTGCTGTTGTATTTGCCCTATATTCGTGCATGGACCACACCGGCGGATACCAAAAGTTCTTCCTTTGCATTACTTTGGTGATCTCTGCAAAGCGATGAAGAGTCGGCCCTTAGTTCCTCCCCATCGCCCACTGGTAGCCGGGGCGTACGAACCCCAGAGCGCCTCTGGATAACTGATCTCCGATTCCAGAATGAGACGCCGGTATCACTTTGGTGACGTTTCACAAGTCGGCACTGCCCCTCATATTTCCTTGACTCAATTTGAGAATCAAGCGTAGGTTTATCTGTAATTCAATTGTTTTCAACCGCTTAGCTAAGCGGATGGTGCCCACTGACATCCCACACCGGTAATTCGGGTCCCGGCGGCGTGTCTCAGTCTGACGAGGCTTTCCAGAAGCTTCTCCTGGAGCTTTCCCGGGCCGCTTTTCAGAGCAGCGATCCCAGCCAGATCATCCGGTCTTTCTGCGCCCTCACGCGCGCCTTCTTTCACGCCAGCGGCGCTTATTTTTGGAGTTGTTCCTCCGACGGTGAACTCGTCGGAGCCGAAGCCGACGGCGACCATGCCGAGTCCTTTCGTGGCGTCCGCCTGCACGCCGCAGATCCATCCATCGCCCCATCCATTGCTATTGAGGCGGTGCATAAGCGTCGTCCCTTCTTCCTCAACCACGTCGACGTCGCCCGTTACCCGTGGCTGGCCGAATGCCACGCCCATGCCGCCATGGCCGCTCCTCTGCTGGTTTCAGGAGAAATTGTCGGAGCCATCGCGTTCGTGCAAAGTGCGTCCGATGCCGGTTTTGACGATGACGCCGTAGCCAAAGTCACGATCTTGGCGGCGCAGCTCGGGACCGCCCTCGAAGCCCTCCGCTTGAACCAGCTTTCCCGCGAAGAGCGCCGCCGCGCCGGCATTCTGGTCGAGGTCGCCACCGCGCTGCACGGCTTGCCCGACACCGCATCCGTGATGGAGAGCATCGCCGACCGACTCCGCGTGCTGCTGCATTCGCCCATCGTGCTCGTCTTCGTCCAACAGGAAAAACTGTTCCAGTTGCAGGCGGTGTCGACCGAGGCTCCCAGGCTCGCCCACTCCATCCGTTCGCGTTTTCAGCAGAACGACCTCCGCTCTTCGCTCGAGATCGCCACTCGCGCCGTCGCCGCCGGCGAGCGCATTACGGTGAGCATCGACGGCGCCTCTCATTTCGGAGAAGATTCGCCGCCCGGAGTTCTCATCGCGGCGCCCTTCCGCACCTCGCGCTCGCACGGTGCAATTCTCGTCTACCCCCGTCTCGCCAACCCGTTTACCCAGGAAGACAGAACCCTGGTCTCCGCCCTGGCCGGTTTTGGCGCGGTCGCCATCGCCAATGCCGAGTTGTACGGCATGGCCCGTGCCCAAGCCCACGAACTGCACGAAATCCTCGAGATTTCCTTCGAACTCGGTTCTGCCGGAAAACTCGACGAGTTCATGCAGACCTCGGTGGTCCGCGCCGCCAGTTTCCTCGGCTTCCAGCGCTGCTTCATCGGGCTCCTCGAAGAGGCCGCCTTCCACATTCGCTGGGGAGTGGAGAACGGAGTGGCCCGTCCTCTCGATATCCCGCTCTACGATGGCGTCGCGACCCGCGCGCTGAAACAAAAAAATGTGTTCTTCACCGAAGACGCCTCCAAAACTCCGGGCGCAAATTTGGATTTCGTGGCTGTTTTCCGAGTCCGCCAATTCCTCGCCGTCCCCCTGCTCGGTTCGAGCGGCGATGTGCTCGGGATGTTTGGCGTGCTTGACCGCATCGAGCCCGGGCCGATCAACGACGAAGATGTCCGCCGCGCGCGCTCTCTGGCCGCGCAAGCTGCCATCGCTCTCGAACTCACCCGCAACCTGCACCAAGCCGAGGAGCACCGCCGCCGCGCCGAGGCCCTGGTCACCATCGCGCTCGAGCTCAACACCGTCCTGCATCTGCCCGAGTTCATGCGCAACTTCGCTCTGCGCGCGTCGGCCCTGCTCGGAGGCCGCTCCGTTGCCCTCAGCCTTTTCCAGACAGCGGAGCTCGATACCGTCCTGATGTGCGGCGCCTTGGAGGTCGAAGATAAGCTGCTGATCCGTCGTTTCGGTCAGGCGCTCAGTGCCGCCCTGCCGAAATACCCCACCGATGTCGCCTTCGCCCCGGCCAGCGATATGCTCGGAGTCGCTCTCGCCTCCAGTCTGGGATGGAGCGATTGCACGCTGGTCCGTCTGGCCGGTTCATCGGGAGAACTCGTCGGCGTTCTTTGTCTCGCCGACCGCGGCGCCCCGCCCGCCGTCGAAGATGACCAGTTGCTGCGCGCTATCGCCAGCCATGCCAGCATCGCTCTCGAGAATGCCTGCCTGTTCACAGGCATGCAGCAGACCAACCGCCACTGGCTGGAAATCTTCGATGCCATCAGCGACTTCATCGTCGTCCACGACGAACAGCACAATATTCTCCGCGTCAATCGTTCCCTGGCCGATTTCGTCGGCCTCGCCCCCGACCAGTTGATCGGCGTCAATATGCGGGCGCTCGACGCCCTTTCCGCCGGATCTTCGCCCCACTCCTGTCCCTTCTGCCGCACCAGCGAGGGTCTCGGCGAATACGTGCACCCCGTCCTCGAACGCACTTACCTGATTTCAACCTCGCGCATTCATGCCGCCAGCCAGGGGCCCCCATCCCGCGGGGTTGGCGCGATGGGGATGAGCAGCGCCCAGTTGCAGACCGTGCACGTGCTCAAGGACATCACCGACCGGCGCGAAGCCGAGCGCCGCTATCGCGAGCTGTTCGACAACATTCAGGAAGGAATTTTCTTCTCCACACCCCAGGGCCGCTTCGTCGAAGTCAACGACGCGCTGGTTCGCATCCTCGGCTATAGCAGTCGGGAAGAGGTCATTCAGCTCGACATTCCCACCCAGGTCTATTTTTCTCCGCAGCAGCGGGAAGAAATGGAGGAACTGTTCGAACGCCAAGGCGGACTGCGCAATCAGGAAGAAATCCTCCGGCGCAAGGATGGATCGCCCGTCCACGTCTTCATCAACTGTTTCGCGGTGCGCGATCCGGGCGGCAGAGTCCTGCAGTACCGCGGCCTCATGCTCGATGTTACCGGCCTCCGCCATTCGCAAACGGAGCTGCAGAAAGAGCGCGATTTCTCTAGCAAAATCCTCAGCCATACCCAGAGCCTGATTCTGGTCACCGACACCGAAGGCGTCATCAGTTATGCCAACCGGCGCTGGAGCGGTCTCGGCTTTCAGCAGAACCAGATAGTCAGTCATCCCTTGCCCGACCTGTGCGCCGCGCCGCGCCGCGCCGCGCTCCGCGAAGCGCTGGCCGCCGTGGCTCGCGGACAACAAGTCGATAACTTCGATCTGCCCCTGGTTCGCGGCGACGGCGCCAGCAGCCAGTTCTCCGTCAATCTGAGCCCCATCAACGGCGAGGACGGCCGGGTCTGCAACATCGTAGTAGTCATGACCGACGTCACCGACTCCGCCCTGCTGCGCTCCAAGCTCATGCACGCCGAGAAAATGGCTGCCGTCGGACAGTTGGTCTCCGGCGTCGCCCACGAAGTCAACAACCCCCTCACCGCCATTCTCGGATTCACCGACCTCTTGATGGAAAACCCCGAGCTCCCCGAAAGCGCCCGCCGCGATCTGCGGGTGATTCTGCAGGAAGCGCAGCGCACCAAGCAGATCGTGCAAAACCTGCTCAGCTTTGCCCGCCAGATGCCGCCACAGCGCCAGCCCGTTCAGCTCAACTCCATCCTGCAACGCACCGTGCACTTGCGCTCTTACGACTTCATAAGTCACGGCATTCAGGTGGTCGAACGTCTCGACGAGTCCCTGCCCCAGGTCATCGGAGATTCCCATCAGCTCCAGCAGGTGTTCCTCAACATCCTGAACAACGCGTACGACGCCGTCCGCGAAAACTCGCGGCCCGCCCGCATTGAGATCATGAGCGCCCCCGCCGGCTCATTCGTCGAGATTTCTTTTCGCGATAACGGCATCGGTATCGCCGATCCCGAACGTATTTTCGATCCTTTCTTTACCACCAAAGACGTTGGCAAGGGTACTGGTTTGGGCCTGAGTATTTGCTATGGTATCGTCCGCGAACATGGCGGCGAAATTGCGTGTCACAACAACCTCAACTCTGAAGGAGCGACCTTTATCGTCCGTCTCCCGGTAGCATCCGAGACGGCATCCTTTGGAGCAGTTGCAGGAGTGCATCCACAATGACCCAGACAGGAACGAAACCCGCTTGTGCGCCCGTGCTTGTGATTGAAGATGAACCGGCCGTCTTGGCTTTAGTGCGCGCCGTTCTCGAGGGACACGGATACGCCGTCGTTCCGACCGAATCCGGCGCCGAAGCGCTGCGACTGCTGGCCAACGGCGATTTTCACGGTGTCGTCTCCGACATGCGCACCCCCGGAGGCGTCGATGGCGCCCAGGTCTATGCCTGGATCGCAGCTCATCGCCCCGAACTCGCCTCCCGGCTCGTATTTATCACCGGCGACATCGCTAACGAAGAAACCGCTGCCACGCTTCGCCGCACCGGCGCGCCCTGCGTGGAAAAGCCGTTTCGCGTCTATGAATTCATCGCCGTGGTCGAGCAGACCATGGGCAGGGCCGCCTCATGACTCAGAATTTGACGAAGGACGACTTCCGCATCCGATTGTTGATTGTCGATGACGAGCAGACCATCCGCCGCCTCTGCATCACCGTCGGCGAGTCGCTCGGCTTCTTCTGCCTCGAAGCCGAGAGCGGCGGCGCTGCTCTTGCATTGCTCGAAGAGCAGCCCGTCCACATGGTGCTCACTGACATGGTCATGCCGCGCATGTCCGGGCTCGAATTCCTGGAGCAGGTCAAGCGCGCCTACCCCCGCATCGAAGTCGCCGTCATGACCGGCCACGGCTCGGTCGAAACCGCGGTCCAGGCCATGAAGCTCGGCGCCTACGATTACATTTCCAAGCCCTTTGCTCCGCTCGACGACCTGCGCCTTTTCCTGCGCCGCATGGCCGACAAGGTCCGCCTCGTCGAAGAAAATCTCTACCTCCGCGAACGCTCTGAAACCGAGACCGCCGTCCACGGCATCATCGGCAATTCCGCCGGCATTCAGAACGTCCTGCGCCTCATCTCCCGCCTAAAAGACACGCGCACGCCGGTCCTGATTTCCGGCGAAAGCGGAACCGGCAAGGAACTGGTCGCCCGCGCCCTTCACTTTCGCGGAACCATGGCCAACCTCCCCTTTGTTGCCGTCGACTGCGGATCGCTCGTCCCCACCCTCATCGAAAGCGAATTGTTCGGCTACGAAAAAGGAGCCTTTACCGGCGCTCTCCGTTCCAAGTCGGGCCTGCTGCAATCCGCCGATACCGGAACCATTTTTTTCGACGAGGTCGGCGAACTTCCGCTCGAGATGCAAGCCAAGCTCTTGCGCTTTCTCCAGGAGAAAGAAGTCCGACCCGTCGGCAGCAATCAAAAAGTGAAGGTGGATGTGCGCATCATGGCCGCCACCAATCGCGATCTCGACGCCGAATACAAGAAAGGAACCTTCCGCAAGGATCTCTTTTTCCGCCTCAACGTCATCACCATTTCCCTGCCCCCCCTGCGCGAGCGCCGTTCCGACATTCCCATCCTGGCGGCGTTCTTCCTCGAACGCCTGGCTCCCGGACGCGGCGTCCAGCTCTCCAGCAACGCCATGAAGGCCCTGCTCGCCTACGACTGGCCCGGCAATGTTCGCGAACTGGAAAATTGCCTGGAGCGCGCCGTCGCTCTCGGCGACCAGCGCATCATCGAAATCAACGATCTGCCGCCCGCGATCGCGCGATCGGAAGTTCACTCCGAAGCACTCGATGCGCAAGAATTCTCCGGCACCGACCTCGAAGATATCGAGCGAGCCACCATCGAGCGCGTCTTTTCCCAGGTCAGGGGAGACAAGGCTCTGGCCGGCAAGATGCTCGGCATCAGCCGCGCCACCCTCTATCGCAAACTAAAGCGCTACCACATAGGCGCCCGCGAGGAGCCGCCTCAATCGACCACACTGCAATAGATTCAGCTTGGGGTCTAGAGCGGACCCAGCGTTGCTGTGCTGCCGCTCGTGTAGGAACAAACGCCTTGTGTTCAGTTCTATGACGCCTTTGGGACTCGGCTTGCCTGCGGTGGGCTAATTCGCACGAACATAGTCTCGGTCGGGCGCCTGCCAAAAACCCGGACCCGAAGACGGACAAAGGCGGCAGCGGCGACCCAAGGCCAAACCCTTATTAAGAGCCGCAATCCTTCCCTGCGTAATCCGGCTCGGAACGCTCTCTGTACCGTCCAGAATGCAGGGCCGCCAATCAGCGCAGCTCTCGCCAATCCGTGTTTTCTGCCGATGAAACGCTTGTTAGATTGCCAAGCGGCAACCAAACCGTGGCAGCCGGCGATCAAGCCCGAGACATTGTGGATGTTGTTGGTGGAATGCAGCCGGTAAAAGATCGTGGGCGGATCGAGGATTTGAATGGCGCGACCGGACTCGGACAACTCCGCAGCCAGGTATTGATCGTCAAACGGCCAAACCTCCTTCGTCCACCCGCCAATGGTTCCGAGAGTGCGGCGCTCCACGATCAGGACACTGGCGCTGCTCCGAAATGTCCTATCTTTCTGAACCCAATTATCGTGGCTGACAAATCGAATCTGGCTGGGAGTCGGAGCTTCCCCAAGCTCCGGAACGGCGCCCTGGAACCACGTCAGACTACCGAGAATGAGCACCGGCTTCAGGGCCTGGATGATTTGATCGTAGACGGAGAGCGCCCAGGGTTTCAAAACGTCATCGCCGTCGAGATAGACGATGTAGTCTCCCCGGGCAAGAGCAGTTCCAGTGTTTCTCGCCGCAGAAGCTCCCTGGTTCGTTTCCATGCCCACCAATCGAATCGCATCGCCGAAGCTCTTGAGCACGGAATCCGAGCCATCGGTGGAGGCATCATCCACGACGATGACCTCGCGGCTTGGATAAGTCTGAGACAACGCGGACTGAACCGCATCCGCAATGAAGTTGCGAAAATTGTAGCAAGTGATGACAACGCTAAATTTTGGAAGCGACACAAGCTTCTCCCCCACAGAGATGAAGCTGCATTGGCCCAATGTGATAACAACGAAGAACGGTGCGCCGATTGTAGAGCAGTCTGGCGTCATTCGTCCACAGTTTTGTCATCTTTGTGGCGTAACGCCGTAAAGGAGGAACTCCGCAACTATTTCCCGCGGCGCCTGCCTGCGGTCACGGCAACTCTGGATTTGCTATAGAATCCGCGCATGTCACTCCTGCACGTCATCATCCTTGCCATCGTGCAAGGTTTCGCGGAACTGTTAGCGCTTCGCATGTCAATCGAGTGACCTTTGCATGCTGTCGCGCGAGGCTTCCCGCGTTCGTCGCTTAACGGTCGGCCCAGCTCGCGGACAACGCCAGCTCATCGCTGAGTGCTTCTTGTTCTCTTCCGCCTTCTTTATCAGCCGGAATACGTGGCAGGCCATCTTTAATTCGAGAAATTCTGGATGCATTCTGCTCATACCCAATGGTAAGCCGCGTACTCCCTGGGCAAACGCAGGCATTCCCAATGCGGGAGGAACTGTTCGAGCAGCAGGAGCGGCTCCCACCAAAAAGCAGTCGCGAAGGCCGGCGAAGTCAGCAAGGCAGGCGGCCATTTCGTGCCAAGTAGCGGTAGTGGTGCCGTTTAGCTTCCATAAGCAATATCGGCGATCAAACGGCACCAGCACCCGTCCCTCGCCGTTATATTCCTCGCCAGTTAAAGATCTTCGTCTCGGCATCAGCCAGATTGCGAAGCTGGCTGGCAAGCAAACTTCTACCACCTACCTCGTGTTGCTCCCCAAATCATCGTGCTCGTGGTAGTTCGGATATGCCGGACGCTTATATTGCGGCAGCGGATGCTCTTTCAGCTGCTGCATCACGACCTCGATGGCCTTATCGAGTTGGGCGTCGTGTCCCTGACGGTAAGCCGCTGGATCGAGATCCACTTCGTAGTCCGGCGCAACGCCGCGGTTCTCCACTTCCCACTCGCCGTTAAGGCCGTAGATTGCGGCGCGTGGAGCGGTAGCGCGGCCGCCGTCGAGGAGTTCGGGATAACCTCCGATGCCGACCAGCCCTCCCCAGGTTCTGGTACCGATGAGCGGCCCGAGGCCGGCTTTGCGGAAATACCACGGCAACGCGTCACCACCGGAGCCGGACATCTCGTTGATGATCATCACTTTCGGCCCGTAGATGGCTTCCGATGGGCTCGACCAGTCGTGGCCCTCGCGAGTGACGACCTTGCTCATGATCGGGCGTTTCAGGTAATCGATAATGTAGTCGGCGAGCTGGCCGCCTTCGTTGAAGCGCTCGTCGATGATCACGGCTTCTTTGCCCACTTGCGAAAAGAAGTACCGGTTGAAGCTGGTGTAGCCGCCGCCAGCAGTATTGGGCACGTACACGTAGGCCACGCGGCCTCCCGTGGCTTGATCGACCTTGCGGCGATTGCTCTCGATCCAGGCAAGGTGGCGCAGGCCCTCTTCGCTTTCGACGGGCACCACTGTAACTTCGCGCGAGTCCTTGCCATCTGGATTTGCGCCGACCTTCAGCACGACCTGCTTGCCGGCGGTTTCCTCGAAAAAGCTGTAGATGTTGTCGGAAGAATGCAGTTCGCGGTCGTTTACGGCAAGAATGTAGTCACCTGCTTTGACGTTGACTCCGGGCTGTGTGAGCGGGGCCTGCAGGCCGGGATTCCAGTTTTCGCCATCATAAACTTTGGCGATGCGGTAGCGGCCGTTCTCCAGGCTATAGTCCGCGCCCAGCAGCCCACCTTTTACCTTCCTTGCCTCAGGCCGCTCGCCGCCTCCCACAAACATGTGGCCGACCGTCAGTTCGCCGAGGCACTCCTCAAAGAGATAAGTAAGCTCATTGCGTGACGCAATTCCATCGAGATACGGCTCGTACTTTTTCTTTGCCTTGGCGAGATCGAGACCGTGGTAGTGCGGATCGTAGAAGAAGTCGCGCTCAATGCGCCAAGTCTCGTTATAGATCTGTTTCCACATGGCGCGGGGCTCGACATAGACCTGCCAGCCATCCAGCTTGAGCGGGCCGATACCGGGTTTCGGCGGGCTTCCGGGACTGGGCGGGGCACCGGGACTGGGCGGCTCGTCGGCCGAGGCGGTCGCCCAGGATTCGCCCTTGCGGTAAAGAATCTTTTCGCCGTCGAAGGAAACGACATAGTCGTTGACCTCGTCCAGGAACTTGTCAACTTTGCGCTTGCTCAAGTCGAACTTCTGGATGGTCTGTGGCACGTCCCCCTCAGTGTCCGCGGCGACGACCGCCGGTTCTTCGGAGAGGAACAAAATTCCCGACTTGCCAGCCAGCAGGTTGCCGTAGTTCCTAGCGGGGATGGGCAGAGAGAGAATGCGCTGGCCGATGCCGTCGATGTCGATCTTGACCACGACGGGCTCTTCTTTTTTCTTATCTTTGTCGTCCTTTGCGTCTGTGTCTTTGTGAGCGTCTTTGTCCGCCGCAGACTTGTCGGCCGCTTTGCCTTTGTCTTTACCTTTGTCTTTGTCCGGATCGGCCTTCTTTTCGTCCTTCGGCTTCTCCTCATCGCTTTCGGGAGCGAGCGGCGAGGGCAGGTCTTTGCTCAGCACCGCGACGTACGCGCTGCGCGTGACCCGGTGTTCTTCGCTGGTCATATCGAGACCGGCGGTGGAAAGCGCGACGTCGGTCGAGGCGGTAAAGTACAAGTACTTGCCGTTCTTATCGAAAGCGGGATAGAGCGCATCGCTCATGCCGTCGGTGATCTGGAAAAACTTCCCCTGCTCCAGCGAGTAGACGAAAATCGCATGTTGTCCGCTGGGCAGCTGCTTGCTATAGGCAACCCATTTGCTGTCGGGCGCCCAAGTCTGGTTCAGCTGCATGGGACCGAATCCACCGAAATAGTCGGTATCGACGAGCTTCGGCTTGGGATTGTCCAGGTCGACATACCACAGGTTCAGGCGCTTGTCTGAGTAAGCGATCTTCTTGCTATCGGGCGACCACGTCGGCGTGTAGAAGAATGACGGCGGATTGCCCAAATTGATGTGCCGCACTTTGCCCATGCCGTTCTGGGAACGGATGCACAGTTCATATTCTCCGGACTCATCGGAGAAATACGCGATTGATTTGCCGTCGGGCGACCACGCGGGATCGCGGTCCGCGACGGCAGGGCTGTGCGTAAGATTTCGGATATCGCCCTTGTCGGTGGGCACAGTGAAGATTTCTCCCCAGGCTTCAAACACGGCGCGAGCCCCGGTCGGTGAAATACCGAAATTCTGAATGCGCTTGGGGTCCACCTTGGTGAAGTGCGGCCGTACGGCGTCAAGATCGCCGGAAACGCGAATCTGAATGTTCTTCGCTTGGTGGGTGTTGAGCTCGTAGAGCTTGATGGCGCCAAATTGCTCGATCACGATAGCGTCCGGCCCGGCCGATGCCCTCTTGAAGTCGAGACCGTCGCTGTGCAGCGCCTCGGAAACCTGCCTGGTCTTAGTGTCGTAGGCGAAAAGGCTCACTGGACCATTGCGGTCGGAGAGGAAATAAACGGTGTCGCCGACCCACATGGGAGAGTGATCGTTGGAATTGTCACGCGGAACCTTGGTGATGCTGGAGTCCTTCAAGTCGGCAATCCAGATGGGCGTGGTTTGGCCCCCGCGATAGCGCTTCCAGGCCTCTTGCCACTGGATATGAGGAACGTACGCCAAGTGAGTGCCGTCGGGAGAAAACGAAGCCTCCGCGGCGATCGGGATTGGCAACTGCGCGGGAAACCCGCCCTCGACGGGCACAGTGTAGAGCTGAAATTCGAAGTGACGGAAACTGTTGCCCCAGGAGATGTACAGAACATTCTTGCCGTCGGGCGTCCAGCCGAGAACATATTCGTCGGCGGGATGGTAGGTGAGCCGCTTGGGCACACCGCCGGTTGCCTGCACCACGAATACGTCGCGGTTGCCGTCGTATTCTCCGGTGAAGGCGACCATCGTTCCATCCGGAGAAAAGCTTGGCATGGTTTTGTCTCCCACCCCCGAGGTCAGCCGGCGTGCATCGCCGCCGTCGCGGCTGACGATCCACAGGTCGCCGCCGTAGTTGAAAACAATTTGCGTCTTGCTGACCGTGGGAAACCGCAGCAACAGTGGAGGATCGCTCTGGGCGACCGCCCAGTGAGAAAAGAAAAAAGCAACAGCGAGGGTGAACGTCCCTGCGAGAAGTTTGCGCATGTTGAAGCTCCTGTCACAGAATCTCCGATTCAGATTCGACCACGTTCAGACGTTACTTTGCCTTGAGGATGTCGCTCAGTAACTCCAGCTTCGATTCTTTGCGTATCAAGCGCGGATAGCCCTCGCCGCCGTGGTAGTCGAGCTTGCAGGTCTTGGCCGCAACTTCCCTTCTTGACCTCGAAAACAGCAGCGATTATAAACTGGGATTTCCTTTTTGGATTCCCAAGCGGTTGGCATTCTACACCGAGTTGCCTCCTTTCGCGTCAATCTGGCGCGGTTTCCCATCTCGGTCGTCCCCAGTGGTCTCCGCAGGGCCGGACTGCTCCTCACCCCGAGCCTCAACCCCGGAATTGCCTTTGCGCGCAGCGATTTTTCCGACATCGCTCCCTCGTTTACCTCTTTTGGACCGATCTTTCTGCTGCTGACGCGCTTCGACTATCCTGCCGGCACCGGCAGCATCGCTATGCTCCGCCGGGATAGAAAGATGGTGTCAGGTTAAACGAGGTCTGTTTGCGGCGGGTTGAAGTCAGGAATGGTGTCGCAAAAGTGCGCCCGAAATGGGGCGATTTCGGCTGTGCTGGCGCGGAATCTCGTGCCGCAGGGTGCGATCAGGATGAAAATTGTTTTACATTGACGCGAACAAAAGTGGTACAGGATAATGACAGCCGTTATTGGGGGTCAAAAAGGAGATCCCGGATCAAACGACTTGCTGTTGTGCTCACGCTGGCAATCTTCGCGCCTTGCGCGGCTTCGCAAAGCCGTACAGTTGAGCGACCCAAGATTCTTGGAATCGATCATGTTTCGTTTTTCACCACTGCGCCGGACGGAGTGAAACGCCTATACGGCGGGCTGCTTGGGCTGACTTCCGCTGCCCCGATCGAGCCGGCCGGCCTGCAGCGATACGTGATTGGCACGCAGTGGGTCGGTTACAGTTCCGCGCCCGATCCGAAGGCGAATGACCGCATGGATCATGTGGCCTTCAGCACCAACAACATCGTCGTTCTTCGTCAATATCTGATCGCGAAGGGCATGAAGGTGCCCGAGATACAGGAGCGGCTGGACCATAGCCGGAGTTTCATGATGGCCGATCCCGAGGGGCACCACATTGAGTTTGTCGAGCGGGGAAAGGCCGATACTCCGGCGACGTCTTCTTCCGCGGTTTCCCGCCACATGATTCACACCGGTTTTCTGGTTCGGAACCGCGAAGCCGAGGACCGCTTCTACCGGGACATTCTAGGTTTTCACCTCTACTGGCACGGGTCAATGAAGCCGGGCGAGACGGATTGGGTCGCTATGCAAGTCCCCGACGGTACAGACTGGCTGGAATACATGCTGAATCAGCCAGAACAGATGGATCTTGAGCTTATGGGGGTGATGAACCACATCTCTCTTGGAGTGGCCGATATGAAGAACGCGGAGGCCACGATGGAATCTCACGGCTGGAAGCCGCACGGCGACGAGGAAGCGGAGATTGGCCGAGACGGGAAGTGGCAGCTCGACGTGTTTGATCCTGATCTCTCGCGGGTGGAACTGATGGAGTTCAAGCCTGTGCAGAAGCCATGCTGTTTCGATTTCACGGGCCCTCATCCTTCCGAATAAGGTCTTCCGTCAGTTGAGTTTTAGCTCGGG
>JBEKAF010000014.1:0-61002 GCA_050018355.1 Terriglobales bacterium
TACGTTCCATGGCGATGGGTTTACAAACCGCATCCTTGCGGGCGCGCGGCGCGGACCGGGTCAGTCCCGGACCGGAAATAGGAGAATTGTCCGGCTTCTCGGCGAAGCCGGGCAACAGGTCAGCCGTACCAGTGCCTTCCTTGGGCCCGGTCACGCACGCCCCTCCCACGGTTTCAATCTGCCAGATCGTACCGCACCCGGCGCACTTAGTCGTGCCCTTAAAGTTCCAGAAAGGATAAGGATCAAGGAAATTCTTGGTATTACACTTCGAGCATGTGAGCAGCATCGTTCATCTCCTCCATCAAATAGTCTCTTGATCTTCCAGCCGCTTGATATCCGCGGGCGTCAACCCGGCCAACTCGCTGAAGATGCGCTCGTTGTCGGCGCCCACCGGCTTCAGCGCCCACTTCAGGCGGGCCGGCGTTGCCGACATCTTGTACGCCGGACCCTGGTGCAGCAGTTCACCATAGGTCGGGTCGTCCAGCCAGCGAACGGATCCGCGCTCGTTCCAGTGCGGATGGTTGGCGACCTCCTTTGCGTTCCACACCGGCTGGTTGATGATGTTGTTGGTGTCCATGATCGCGGCTACCTGTTCCTTCGTCTTGTCGGCCGCCCACTTTTCCAGAACCGGATAAATCTCCATCTGGCTCTGGGGTTTAATGCGGATGTCCTTCTTCGCGTACTTCGTGGCCAGGGTGGTATCGCCAATCGCCTTGCACAGGCGGGCGAAGTCCGTGTCCTCGGATGCGCTGATCAGGATGTAACCTTCTTCCAGTTCCTGGGGGTTCTCGGATTTGGGGTATGAGGACTTGCCGCACTTGATGATGCCGTGCACACACAGCTGTGTATCCCAGTTGCCCCATCGCTCCCGGGTGATACCGTGCCGGCCGTAGAGCGGCAAGGCATACTCCAGTTGGCGCGTGACGCCATGCACCTGCGAGTACTCGATAAACGTGCCCTCGCCCGAGACATGATCGCGCCAGTAGAGCGCCGCTAACACCTGCGTGGCGCCCATCATACCGCCCCAATAGTCGGCGAGCCAGATCGTGTGCTTCGCCGGCGCGCCGCCCATGAACTCCTGCTTGCCGGTCATGCCAAAGTTCCCGCCCTGCGACTGTCCCAGAATGTCGTAGGAAGCGCGGACACGTCCCGGTCCCCAACCGCCGAAACCACCAAGCCAGCAGTAGATCAGCCGCGGATTGATCTCTTTGAGTTGACGGTAACCAATGCCCCAACGATCAAAGGTGCCGGGGCGGTAGTTTTCCACGAACACGTCGGACTTGGCGGCCAGTTTCTTGACCAGCTCCTGTCCTTCGGGGCGGTGGAAGTCGATCGAAACGAAATACTCGTTCGTGTTCGCGCCCACAAAGCCCAACCCCGTGCCGCGCTCCGGCACCCACTTGGAAAGTGGATAGAGGAAGGGCTCGTTAAACGGCGTGGTGTGACGCATCGCCTCGCCACGCCGGACCGCCTCGATCTTGATGACTTCGGCGCCAAGTTCGCCTAGATAGGCAGCGGCGGAGGGACCCAAAATGTACTGGGTACAGGACAACACGCGGACGCCCTTCAACACTTCGGGTTTGGAAAACTCCTTCTTGGGATCGAAGGTTGTCCGGCAATACTCCTCAAACGACTGGGGCTTGGTAGTGGGTTGCGTAGCCATCACATTCCTCCTGCGTCAAATGACGTGGGCTTTCTGTAGCCGCTCGAAATCGTCGTGCGTGAAACCAAGCAGCCGCCGAAATACATCCTGGTTGTCGTAGCCGGTCGGGCGGCCCAGCCATTTTAGCCGTCCAGGAGTCTTCTCCTGGAGGTAAGGAGTGGTGCCATAGAGGATCTTCCCATAGTGCGGTGACTCGTATTCGGCCACGTGTCCGCGATACTTGAAGTGCGGGTATTCCGCCACCTCGTTGACATACAGCACGCCGCCGGACGCCACTTGCTGCTTGGAGAGCTTACGCTCGGCGTCGCTGCGAGGGTTGTCTTTGAGCCATTCGCCCAGCAGGGTGTAGGTCTTCACCTGCTGGTCGTGGGCCAGACGGTCTGCGACTTCCCGGAGACGCAGATCGCCGAGGATCTCTTCCTCCACGGCGGGATATTCGTCACCCACAACGCGCCAGATGCGGTACCAGAGGCGGTCGTGACCGCCTCCTACCATCATGTAGCCGTCCTTGCACGGGTTCACGGCGTAAATGTTGATGGCCAAGTCCCAGTTGCCGTAGCGCGGACGGATGCTGCCGTCCATCGAATACCACGCCCAGCTGTAATCGAGGATGCGGATGATGGCCTCGGCCGCCGTAGCTTCGACGAACTGACCTTCGCCAGAAACGGCATCGCGATACACCAGAGCAGCCAGAATGCCCATGGCCGCTGCACTCCCGCCCACGTGGTCGGCCACCCATAGAGCGGAGCGTGTAGGCTGTCCTCCGAACTCCTTGGGATCGCCGGTGCCGTGGACAAACCCGCAGGCTGCCTGGGCCACTGGATCCAGCATTCCTGGTTTGTCCTTGGCCGGGCCCCACTGTCCGCGTTGGCCAACCCAGCAATAGATGAGCCGCGGATTGATCTCTTTTAGCTGGCGATAGCCGATTCCCCACTCGTCCCATTGACCGGGCGGTGCATTCTCGATGATGACGTCGGCATGGACCACCAAGTCCTTAAGAATCCGCCGCCCTTCCTCGCTCTCGACGTTCAGAGTGATGGAGGACTTGTTGCGCATCTCGTGCAGGAACTGTCCGCCAACTTTCTCTCCTGTCTCCTTGTCCGTGAACATGTACTCTTCCCGACCAAAGGGTGTGAGCTTGCGCAGCGGGTCACCCCCTGGAGGCTCGACCTGGATAACCTCGGCACCCAGTTCGGCCAGCTGCGAGGAGCACCAGTGGCCAATCATCATGCGGGTGGTGCAATCCAGCACACGAAGGCGGGAAAGCGCTTCCGGTTTTTCGAAGTTGTGTTCCTGGCGCAGGATCGACTCCAAGAACAGCGGATACGCCTTAGCCTGGTCGCTCAGCCCCGCATAAACCTCTTCGGGTTTCGCGGTGGGGACGGCGGGCCAAGGTACAACTTTGGCTTGAGGTGCTGCCATGTGTGGCCTCCTAATGCGGGTCGTGGTCAGGTGCTTCCGCGACGTAATGTTGCCTGGTGTTTCTTAGCCGGAAAACCTGGGAGTTCCAAAAAAAAAGACCGCACAGTATCCTTTGGGGCAGAAGGCGTTGTCTGTGACCGCGGTCACAATTTAGGGATTTTTTTGACCGCTGGCCTCCAAACCGCCGCCGCAAAACGGTTCTGGCGGGATACAAGCCGAGTGGTGGACGCCGGCCGGCCTCGAAGGCGGCGGGCTACTACCACCCATGACTTCAGCCCGAGCGAAGTGCTGCGCGCGCCAGCGTTCTACGCACGCAACTTCCCTGACCGGCCTTTCATCTCATCGAGCCTAGCTCGATGGGCTTTTTCTTACCCTCAGCACGGCCAGACGGTAAGCGCGGTCTGCCCGAGAATGCGCCGCTTGGTCTCCGCCGGTAACGGCAATGCCCGGAAAGAGTCGAGCGCTTCCTTGATGTCGCGCACGCCTGGGCGGGGCCAGTCGCTACCGAAGAGCGTATTGTGGGCGATCTCTGCCAGGCGAGGAAAGTACTGGAGCAGGTGCGCCGGTGGAATGCTGCTGATGTCCAGATAAACATTGGGATGGCGTCGCACCAGGAAAAAGGCAGTGTTCATCCAGAGAGGCCGGCCTCCATGTGCAAGCACAATCTTCAAGTCCGGGAAATCGACCGCTACATCGTCGATGTGGATCGGATCCCCGTACTTGTTGCGCGCGCCAGGAAAGATTGATGTGCCGGTGTGAAACATAACCGGGATGCCGTTGCTCTGCGCTGCACGATACAGCAGCTCCAACTCTTTCATACCATTGAGGTAGTCGTTGGGGTAGAAGAGTTGATGCGGGGGATGGATCTTGATCAGCCGCAAACCCAGCCGGACTATCTCCATCGATGTTCGCCACGGCGTTGGGGGAGTGCCGCGGATGCAAGCTGCCACATGGGATCAGCCGCTGGGGATCCTCCTTGGCGTAGTTTGCGGCCATGGCGTCGAGTCCGGGCGGGAAGCCGGTGACATCGGGCGCGGCCGCATTGATCAGCACTGCACGATCCAGCCCGACCTTGTCCATGTATTTCAAAAAGGCTTTGGGGAGCGGGTAAACTCCAAAGACCTGATCGAAATCGGGCTGACGCTTTTTCATCAGCTCGAGGGCCGGTGGGTTCAGCAGGAGTTCGAACGGTTGGATATGGACGTGGCAGTCGGTGATCAAGGAACTTGCCTGGTCTTCTCTAGTAGGTCTTGTCTAGTAGGTCTTGTCTGGTATCGGGAGCGGTCGCAGCGTCCGGTCACGCGGATCCTGCCTGGTCCAGCATCTACAGTTGCGGAAGCCAAGTGCAGAAGGGGCATGGGAGAAATGGTTCTCATGCCCCCGAACTTATCGCGGCCATTCGCTCCCGGTCTCAATTACAGGGCGCAGCGTCTTCCAGTTTCTTAATCTCCTCTGCGACCTCCCGTTTGCGCGGTTCAGTCGTCCGCGAGCTGCGACTACGTCACTCAGGGATTGCTGGCAAGATTGCTGCCTCAAGCCGCCTTGCCCTTCGTGATCTTGTGGCAGGTAGAGGTCTCCACGTCGAAGGCGTGCACCGTGGGCTTGCTGTTCACCAGGTGCTGAATCAACTCGCTGACTTTGGCGTAATCCACATGGCTGTAACGTTCGGCGTCCTCTTTCGTTTTCCAGAAGCTGAGCGCCAGGATGCCTTCTGCATCCGACACGAGGACGATCTCATCTACAAAACCTGTGTGCGCCTTCAACGCAGACAGTATCTTCTCATGCAGTGTGCCACAAGCTTCTTTGGCTTTTCCAGGCTTCGTCTTGACTTCGACAACGCGAACAAACATGGCAGGATCTCCTTTTCCATTGAGTTATGAAGGCCGCAAACCGTCAGTGAACAGCAACGGTTGGGAGCGGACACGGGGCAATTATACTAGCCCCCGCAAGGGACGGTGTGGTTAGCAAGTGAAAATGGCCCTTGCGGCTAGGCTCCGCGCGGCACCGGTTGGCGCGCTTCGTTCAACAGCACCAAAGTCATGTTGCTGCGCTTGCTGTCGCGCTCCGCTTGGATGGCTTCCAGGCGCGAGCGCCACGGCGTAAGATCGAAAGGCTGCTCGGCGGGTTTCGCAAGGTATGTGTCAATCAACTCGCGGTAGAAGCGCACGATGCTTCCCACTAAGGGCACGGGATACTCACGCCCTTGGATCTTCAGGCAGTGGACGCCCAGGTCAAGGAGCGCTGGGATATCGTCGAGGTAAAAGAAGGCGGCATTCTTGAGCGTGATCACGGGCTCCAGCAGCGCCTTGTCATCGAGCAGTTCCCACTGTTCCATGCAGACGCGGTAATCCAAGCCGCCGCGGTTGGGGCTGCCTCGGAACACGTCCTTGCCGAAATCATCGGCGGTCCGCTCCAACCGAACATACGGCGACATCCAGCACTTGCCCAGGTAGGTGTAGCACTTGTTGGCATGAATCAGGACTTCGATGCCCACATCGATATTCGCCTCACGCGAAGCCAGTTCCCCCAGTGTGAGCTTAGTGTCGGCCACTACTTGTGAGACCCCGATCGAGCGATAGAACTTCACGTCTTCGTTGTTCAGGATGTTGGCGCCGATGCTGGCGTGCAGAACGAGATCAGGGAAACAGCGGTGCACCTGCGCGATAGCGCCCACGTCGGTCATGATCGCTCCGTCGATGCCCCAACCGACGAACTTCTCCATCTTCTCCAGCAGCGCGGGGATTTCGCACGACTGCATATTCGTGTTGATGGCAACGCGTATTTTGGCTCCGCCGGAGTGGGCGATCGCTGTGGCTTCATGCAATTTCTCGTCGGAGAGTTCGTAGGCGTCACGCCGCCGGCTCCAGCCGCGCGCTCCGACGTAGATCGCATTGGCGCCGTTTTCCACGGCCGCCTTTACCATTTCCAGGTTTCCTGCAGGCGCTAATAGTTCAACCATGGCTCACCCCTAAAAAGATAAGAACAAAGAACTCAGCAGGCCACAACGGATTGCATGCGTTTGCCGACATACTCGCCGCCGGTGCGGGCGAAATAAAAACCATTGCACAAACCGACAGCCGTGTGCTCGCGAATCGTATTCCACGCGGACTCGTCCACCGTCCCATCGCCGGCGGCGGCCCGCTCCAGCGCTGCGCGATAGATCTGGGCAATATTCAGACGGTACGCAGGCGTCTCATAGGCTGCCTCGATCCGGAACACAGTGTGTCCTGCCGCGATGAGTGCTGGCATATGCTCGAGCATGCACACGTCCTTGCCGCTCAGCACGCCCTTTCCCACCGACCGCATGGCCCAGTCGCCCTGCTTGAGGAACAAGTTTTTTTGGCATAGCGTCGGGCATTTCTCCGGCCACTTCTGCTCATATTCCAGTAAGAAGCAGTAATCGGAAACGCCCAGTGGCATTTTGCCGTGAACCACCAGTTCCGCCGGCATACCGACGCCGCTCGTTATCGCTCCCACTTCGTCGAGGCTGATCTCGTAGTTCGGCGTAAAGCGGACCGCACCGTACTCTTTCAACACCTCGGCTCCCGCATCGGTGTACACGTTGGCAAATCCGCCGATGTGCGCCGGCATGCCGGGAAACTGTTCATGCACCATGCGCAGCACGCCGAGGTTATGGACCTCGACCGCATCGGCGCCGGCCGCGGCTGCGGTCTCCAACGCTTTCTGCACCTTGGGCAGCACGTCATTGCGCGGCGCCGCATACGACGTCACGTAGGCGCGCAGACCCTGGCCCTTTACCAGCGCGATGCCTTCCTCGAGGTCGTCCAGGCGCTCCAGAAAGTTGTCCTCGTAAATGCGGCAGTAAATGTTGCCCAGATAAACCGCGTCATAAGCACTTAGGTCCGATTCGCGGAGGTTTCGCAGGTTGGAGATCGTCGTATTAAGTTCGAAGGGGCCCATTCAACGTCCTTGTACAGTCCACATCACGGGCAGCGCAGCCCGGTTCCCATTGGTCGTCTGATCGGTCTTCTGATCGCTCTTCTGCCCGCATTTCCAGGCATCCGCAGCCGCACGGTACGTCCCGATGATAGCACGCACCATCTCCGCCGGAAGGCTGCGGCCCTGGATCTTGATCACGTCCACACCCGCATCGAGGAACGCCCCGAGCTCCGCCACCGGGCTAATCTGCCGGCTGGGAAACAACCGCCGGTCAGCCTCCACGCCATCTTTCAACAGACTCCACGGCTGCTGGCAGATACGGAAACAACTGCCCACTCCGCCGCGTTTGACGCTGCCACCTAAACGTTGCGACCCGTCGCCCCGCTCCGCCGCGGCGAAGTTCAGGTAGCTGGGCATCCAGCACTTTCCGAGCTGAATGAACTCCTGCACCATGTGCAGCATGACCTCGACCTGGATCGAAGCCTTCGCCTTCACAGCCGCGATTTCCTGCGGCTCAACATACCCCGGCAGCACCACAGCAGTCGCGCCCAGGTCCTGGTAGAAGAGGGCGTCGCTCGTGTTCAGCGCACCGCAGCCGATGCTGGCGGTGATGGCCAATCCCGGCAGCTTCCGCCTGACCTCGCGCAAAAACCCGACGTCGTTCAGGATCACCGCATGCAGTCCGCAGTCCGCCAATTCGGCCAGTTGGCGCAGCAGCTTTTGGCGCTCCTGCGGCTTGGGTATGATGTTTGCCGCAAGCTGCACCTCTTTCCCGAGGGCGTGAGCTAGCTCGATGCACAGTCGCAACTGCTTACGGTCAAATTCACCTCGCGCGCCGCCACGGCTCCAACCCTTTAATCCCACGTACACCGCGTCCGCGCCCGCCTGAAACGCCTGCTCGGCCGCCTCGAGATTTCCGGCAGGAGCCAGCAGCATCGCACACCCCTTGGGCAAGCCAATGCCGCAGCCCTTCGCGCTGGAAAGTGGGCTGGCCTTCAAAGGTCCATAGCCCGGGATTGCACGTTCCATACCCAAGTTGGCTCCCAATTGTTCCCTGAGTCTGTGAGCAATGTCACACCGAGGTGTGACGGCAAACATTGTCCATACATCAAGCCGTCAGGGTTCCTGAGAGCAGTTGTCTCCACCAGCGTCTCGAGTTCTCTCCAGCCTGGCTCACCCAACTCTTCTGCCTCTGGCACAACCGCGGAAACCACTGCCCGAAAGATCGAAACGAACGGGCGACAACAAGTCATTGGGAGTTCACCATATCTGTTCTTCGTCATGATACTCGGTTGGCGTGCGCGCCTGACCCCACTCAGTGGGAGTTTGGGCAGACTTTGGGCATAGCTGCACCAAAACCGGGAAATCCTCACGCAGTCCCCTCGCGCGCACCTCTACCGAACTATAACTAGCTTTTCGTGAATGGGTTGAGTGGTGCCCGGAGACGGAATCGAACCGTCACGTCCTGTTAGGGACCCGGGATTTTAAGTCCCGTTCGTCGCAAAACTCGCGCGCCTGTTTTCTAGTGTTTACAGCGGCTTGCGTCATTTCAGCGCGGCAATTCTTCCCCGTTCTTCCCCGTTGCTCCCCACCGAACAGCCATGATTCAGCCATGATGTGCGGCATCGGAGCGGTTTCCATAGGACGGTTTTTGATGGGGATTCTGGAACGAAGGGGTGAGCTCTGAAGAAAGCGGTCCAGATCGCCATGCAGGAAAACGCGATGCTCAAGCGGTGCGAGCTTCGCGAGCGCCAGGAGAAGCGAAGGCGCCAAAAGAAGAGCGATCGCCGGCTCGCGAAACAGCCGAGCGAACTGAAGCGCCTCATAACAGCACTGATCTTGTCCCGCCGGCCGGACTACGACGCCGAAAGAATTTCCCATGAGTTCGGATGGCCGATCGCGGATGTCGAGAGGTGGTTAGCTGTAGGCAAAGAGCTGAGATGATGGGACTTCTCCGATTGTGACTTTCGTGCTGCACGACACCTGCCGCTTCTGAGGTAGGGTGAGGCTTTTAGGAGAACGAACCGTGAAGAGCCTCGAGCAGCAATTACACGAGCAGGACCAGGAACTCCGCGAACTGCGCAAACGAGTGGGCAAGCCGGGCGCTACAACGAATCTAGCTCAGGAACTTTCTGAGTCGCGACTCCCTGAGGCCGCCCAGGCGAGACTTCGGAAGCGCCTCCCAGCAACTGCGACGAAGGATGTGATCAGGCGCGCCATCAGCGAAGAGCGTGAACTGGTGCGGCAGATCCGCATGCCGGCGAATCAGGATCGCCTGGTCGAAAGCTATAAAGCGATCGGCCTCTCGGAAAAAGAGGCAAAGATCGCCGCACGCGTGGAATCTGCGGTGAAAGACGTCACCGAGTCCCAATCCAAGCTCGCGAATGCCGCGCGGTTACTGGGGTTAAGTGAGAAAGAAGCAGCTGTATTCGCACGGATCTAACTACAGCGTGCCGGCGCGCGTAAGACCGAGACAAAGGAGAAACCGATGGCGACCATTCAAGAAGACTTCGATCAGGGGCAGCTCGCAAATTGGAGGCTGCGTCTCAAAGATCAGCGCGACCTTTCCGCGACACTCGCCAATGAGCTCGCAAAACTGAAGGACCAAGAATCAGCCGGGAAAGAAATTCTCGACGAAATCGCAGAACTTGCGAAAGCGCATCCCGACGAGATCGCGAGCGGCGATAAGCAGAGGGCGGATGCGAAGTTGGCGAAGCTGGCCGAGAAGCGCGTTGTGCTGGAGCGGCGGATCGCCGCCGCCAGCGCCCAGATCTCGGCGATTCAATCCCAGATCGCAAGGTTCGACACTTCGAAGCTGGCCAGGCTCGACAAAATTAAAAGTCTCTTCCAGCGACTCGCAGGATGAGACTTTAACGATGTTTCTCCTAAACCGGACGGCCCTGGGGGCGTGGGCACTTTTCATGGGCACACGCTCCCGGACTTCTTCAACAGCAAGCGGGATCCACCGGGAAGGGTGAGATGGTGAAGCGAACAAAGGCAACGCGCAAGCGCGCAGGCAAGGCGGCGAAGCGGCTGCCTCAGAACAGGCAGAGAACAGGCAGCAAAACGCTGAAGAGCGGGTGCTCGCCTGACGTCGGCAAAAAGACGAGATTTCAACCGGGACGATCCGGAAACCCGGGCGGCCGTCCGAAAGCGAGGCCCATCATGGACTCCCTGCAGAATGCAATCATCGACAATCCTGAGATGCTCAAACAGCTGGCGGTTGCTGCGCTCCGGAAAGCCAAGAGCAGTCATCGTTTTTTTGCGGAGGTGCGGGATACGCTGGACGGCAAACCCATCCAGGCCGTCGCCATCGCTAACCCCGAGGGCGAGAAATTGCGGGTTCAGGTGGAAGTCACCAGCGCGCGTGACAAGCTCATGGCCTTTTTTTGTGGCCCGGATGACACGGCTGGGCCCGCTCCACAGCCAGGCTCGCGAAGTCTCGCTGAAGCGTGCCGAGAAGCGGTCCGTACTGGAACGCCGATCAGCGAGGCAGAGGCGGCCTTACTCCGCGACCTTGACCTACCCCCAACGGATGCCGCGCGTCGGGATCCTTAAAGATGTTTCGCTGGCTTACCAATCGGCGCCGCACTCAGAAGAAGCTCGCAGCAGAACTGGCCGCGGCGATCGAGCAAAACCGGCAAGCTCTCGCAGTGTGCGAGAGGTGGGCCCATCTTGCGGCGGAACAGCTCGCCCTGTTGGCTGAGGCACGGGCGGAAAATCATTTGTTTGCGGCTGCGCTCAGAGCGCCTCGAGAGCTCCAGGAATTGATCGTGGCCGGATGCTCGGAAGAGCAGGCAAGAGTGCTGGCCGTCGCGCCCAGAGGTTCCGCAAATTAGCTACTTGGTGATTGGAGAAGAAGCATGAGTGAGACTGGCGCTGGGATGAACGTTGGAGACTGCATTCTGACCCTATTATGTAACACCACGCAGCTAGACCAGGCCTTTGACGCACATCCACGTCGCGGTCAAGGGCCTCATTTCGCCGGATAACATGAACAAGGTCATCAAGAAAATCAATCACATGGTGCAGAACCGGCAGACCACGCTCAATGCTTCGAACTCGCTAAGGGTCACGAGAAGGTCTCAGTAACAATGCCATCTATAGTCCAAACCTCGGGCGCTTATCACAGTTTCAGCAGTGTCAGCAGCGCAACGCTCGACAACTCGAGCAATCCTTTCCGCGGAGCCACAACTCTAGGCAATACCCTTATCTGCGTCGTCTTAGCAAGGGACCAACTTAATACCGGCGCCGTTCCGATCCCAACGATCGATGCTCCTGTTACTACCGGACTAACTTGGACACTAATAGAAGAGATCGGCAACGAGGGAGTCTTATCCGGCGTTGAGACCTATGGAAGCGCGGCAGCGATCTATTACTGCGCGAATGCTCCGTCTATCGCACCGACCACGTACACTTCAGCCACGGTCACGACCGCCCCGACGACCTCCACAATCATTGCCATCCAGATTGAGTTATATGAAATAAGTGGACTCAACGGAATTGTGGATGCGAGCGCGGCGAACACCGGTACTGGCACGCCCTCCGCCAACACGGGCAATCTGGCAACCAGCGGCACGGATTTGATCCTGGTCGCTTCCTACACCGCCGATGGCTCGTATTTCGCGCCCGGTCCGGGATATACCGGCTACACGATTCAGTACATCCTGAGCGAGGCTGCCGGCAGCATCGCGACGTCATTCGGCGCATCCTCTGACGGCTCTGGCGGATCGCCCTATTGGTCATGTGTCGCGGCGGCTTTCGGTGCGGCTTCCGCGCCCGCCGTCACCGTCATCAGTGTCACCCCGAACAACGGAACGATATTAGGCGGGACCCCAGTCACGATCATCGGGACGGATTTTCTTTCCGGCTCGACGGTCAGCTTCGGCGGCGATGCCGCGACTAGCGTCGTCGTTGTTTCCGACACTGAAATCACCTGCGTCACCCCAGCACACGCAGCTGGATCAGTCACCGTTTGCGTCACGGTTCCCTAAATGGCAATAGCCTTAGTCCAAT
This sequence comes from Terriglobales bacterium, assembly GCA_050018355.1. Classification (GTDB taxonomy): domain Bacteria; phylum Acidobacteriota; class Terriglobia; order Terriglobales; family Acidobacteriaceae; genus Acidiflorens. Next base: position 12,002 of record JBEKAF010000014.1, read on the forward strand.
CGAATGCCGGTGGAAGCGCCAGCGGGTCTGGCAGCGCTAGTTATGGTTCGCCCTTTACCCTAACCAGCAGCGCTGTCGGCTTCGGCTCGCCGACCACGCCGGGAAATCTTCTCGTCTGCGTGGTGTGGTTCAACTTTACGACCGCCACTCTCGCTTCGTTTGGCGCGAATGCTGCACCAACGACCCCTGGCTTTACATGGACCCAAGCCCCATACACATCCGGGGAATGGGACACCGGCAACCCCGGAGCCTCTGGATTCGCCGGGATCTACTACGTCGCGGATGCGGCGGCGATGTCGGCCCTGACTACTGTTCTAGGCGAGGTCACCATCAACGCGGGCGGCGGTACTACCGTCTCCGGGGCTGCCGTAGAATTTGCGCTCTATGAGTTCAGCGGAGTTGCGACGTCGCCTCTCGATACCGGAGGCTTTGAACTCTGGGACGCCGGTTCACCAAGCACCCCAGCAATTTCCACGGACCTGCCCACCACAACGACGGATTTGGTGATTGCCTGTCTGTCCGCTAAACCCGGCGGGAGCCTCCTCGCCGGATCTGGATTCACTCTCGGAATCAGCGCGAGTGTCGCCACCATTGGCCAGTCCGAGTACCAGCTCAATGTCGCGGCAGGATCCGTGCCAGTTGCATTCACCGGGACGGAAAGTTACTGGGTTGTGGCCGCTGTGGCTTTCAAGGCTGCGTCGGGCAGTGGTGGCACGGGATGCCTTGCCAACGCGTTTACCTACACGCCGCCGATTCTCGATGTCTCGCCAACATCCCTTAGCTACTCGGCAATCTATGGCGGCTCGAATCCAGCTGCGCAAAATATCAGCGTGTCGAATGGCGACGGCGGAACGCTCTCCTGGACAGTCAGCTCGGATGAATCCTGGCTCAGCGTAGCGCCAGGAAGCGGCACCAATTCCGGTGCAGTTGCGGCCAGCGTCGATATCACAGGCCTTGCCGTTGGCACTTACACCGGCCATTTAACCTTTTCCGCCTCGGGAGGAGCAGCCGATTCTCCGCAAACCGTCACCGTCACTCTCAGCATTTCATCGAGCGGGGGTGGCGGAGGCCCGACGACCGGGTTCACTCCGACCTACCCACCAATCAAGAAGCAGCCGTTCGGCCTCTGGGGCCTCGAAGCGAAGCGCGCAGATTCAGTCACGGTTGATGGAGTGAAGAAGTCAGTGCTTGACCGCATCGACACGGTGACCACGCTACACTTTCCCTACGTGGTCCTGACCGACATGGCCGCCTGGAAAGCCTTCGAGGCTTATGCGCTCACCGGCGGCATCTTCACTTATCGTCCGATCCTCGATTACCCGAATGCCGTCAGCGCCAATCCTATGTTTCAGTACCCGGGCACGGACAACGGCGACGATGCCCCCGGCTACTCCGTCGTGCAGCTGCTTTCGATGGACTGGACGCCCAAATTCGAATCATTCCAGATTTTCTCGCTGGATATGAAGCTGCGGCTGGTCGCTGATCAGGTCGGAAGTTAGTGGATTGCTCTTTCTCAATTTTCGTGACGCCAATGCAGGCACCCGCAGACTGCATATCGGCGTGCAAGTCGGCTTCGCCGATCACGGAAACCGGGGAATAGAGAATCGCCTCCCTCCATTCCCCGGCTTACTTTCTGAGGCTCAGGCCCGCGCTGTGAGGATCCCGTTTTCGAGCGCCGAGGCTTCGCGCCGCCGGTTGGAGCGCACTATAGTCATGCCGTCGCCGCTAGTTTTGCGTGGTATCTTGGCACGCGCGGGGGCAGAGACCGAGAATGGGCTCGGGTCAAAAACGTTTTCGATGTTCTCTGTCGCCCTCGCTTTTTCGGGCTTTTCGGTGCGTTCTGCAGCAGCTGCTATCCTGGCCTCACAGTTCGAACAGAGATTGTCTTTCTCGCCAACCACTCGAAGGAATTGTTTTCCACAGGTCTCGCACAGCTTGGGTTGCAAGGTGAGGTAATCGGCCGTCCGTGCTGGTTTTTCCACAGGAACCATCGCCACGGCTGGCGGCTGTTCTGCCGGCGCCGGCGCATCGAGCAGCCCTTCCTTCCGCGCGAGAGCCCGAATTGCGCAGCGACAAAGTGCCGATAATCCCACACCCTTCCCGAGCTCCTGGCGCAGCGCTGAGATGATCTCCAGGTCCTTTTGGTTGGCTCTCATGGTCGTGCTTCTGCGGTCTAGGGGATAACGGCGCGAACAATGGCGTTCGAACAGATAACGGTCGACAGGTGAAACCCCCGAAACCAGCATGCGCAACCCCATCCTCAGCATGCCGGTGGTTTGAAGGCCAAGTTTATCGCCCAGCGACTGAAGGAGAATCCAATCATCGGCCGGTCTTAACGTGATCAATTTGGTGGCTGCCATGCTCCACAGACTAACAGCGGCCGGGCTTGCTCCCTTTACAAGCTTGATGATCGCGGTAGGATGAAAGCGATGAAACGCCTCTCCGCCTCCGAGCTCGACGGGATCGGCCTGCGCCTGGACGCGCTGGCGATCGAGGAAGAGGGTTTGCGGGACCTGGTCAGGTCTCAGATCCAAGAGCACGGCTTCAGTCCGCCAAAGTCTGAAAAATCGCGCCGGCTCGAGGGCTTGGAGTATCGCTTCACGCTCTCGACGAGTACGACCACGGAGGTACGCGATGCGGAAGTGGAACAGATCCGCGAGAAGTGTTCGCTGGCTCTCTTCCAGAAGCTGTTCGTGAAAATCACGAAGTATAAACTCGCTTCCGGCGCCACGGCGCTGCTAGCAGGAATCCTGCCCGAAGAGGCCCCGAGATCGCTACGGCAGATGTTTGCTAAGGCCGTGATCACTACGGAGGGCGCCCCGCGTCTGCGGGTGGAAAAGATCGGCGTGGAAGTTCCCGCTTAGGACGTTTTCCCACCTGCTACACCATCACCGACCTGCTATCTGTCGCGCCACGGGGCTGGAATCGGTCCTGTTTCAAGCTAGAATGGGCGGCAGAACGAAAATCACCAAATTCTGTGGAGGACCCTAATGACACCGAAGACGACTTTTAACCTCACCGGCGCGACCCGCGAGGACCTTTCCTTTCTGTACCTCGAAAGCCTCGGCAATCCCGACACCCGCCGCATGCACGCTTTACTTCCCAATGGGCAGATCAGCATTGAAAGTGTGCGCGTTGATCTCAGGACGTGGTACTCCGGGGTGCTGAGCCTCGCGCGCGCCATCGACCCCGACGCACGGCTTCCCAAATGGAGTGGTGAGATCGATGGGCTCATCACGAAAGGTTTCGTGGAGGAGTGCCGCGGAGTCATTGAGAAGGCGGCCTAGTCTCCGACGAACGAACGAACCGGGCCGGCGTGTGTCGGATTCAGCACTCGCCCGCCCGCCCGGCGCCTAAAAGGAATTGCGCTGCCGGGTCAAGCTTCGCGCAGATCAACTTCAATATTTCCTTGGCCAACGGATCACCGGGGCATTCGTGTTCCCGTAAAAGCACGCGCCCAACCATTCCGGGTGTCAACTCCAGATCGTCTTCGATTTCTTCAATCACATTCTGCAATTCGATCTCTGCCTCAAGCTTTGTCACGAAGTCCTCGATACTGTGCTGCAGTCGGTTGAATGTCCGCTGATGCGGCCGGCTTTCGCGGGGCGGCCACCGCGGCATCTTCGAAGGGTAAACTTGCTTGCCTCTCATCATCTTCGTCGCAAGGGAGCGCTTCATAGCCGCGATTGAAGGCCGCTAAATCCATGATCGCCACGGCGCGGTGGAGATCAGATTGAGAAATTATGTTATACCTTTCAAAGACGTTTCTAGTCTTGTGGCCACTGATCGTCATCGCAACTTTCTCTGTCACGCCAGCCCGAACCATATTGCGAATCGCACTCCGTCGTAAGTCATGGAACAAAAGACCCGGCACGCCTGCATTTTTCGTGGCGCAGTGCCAGGCGCGCCTGAACCCCTCCACGGGCTTGCCGCGGCGCCGCGTAAAGACCTTGTCCTCCGGAGCCTTGCCAGCCAGCAGGACCCGGAGCAACTCGTACACCGTTCTCGTCATTTCGACCAGCCTGGGCGCATCGGTCTTTGTCTCGCCGGCATGCAGCACGATCGTGCGCTCAACGAGATCCACCTGGTTGACACGGAGGCCGAGCAACTCGCCCTTGCGCCAGCCGTAGTTGTAGCCGAGCTCAAAGAGCACGCGCAGCCACAAGCCGATTGCGCTGGTCGCCCGGGCCAGGTCCGCATATTTCTCGTCTTTTAGAAAGCCTGAGCGGGTGTTCTTTTCCCGGAGCATGGCAAAGAAGGGGATGTCTGCTAGCTTGAGGGCGCCTTCTCTCACGGCTAATTTGTACATTCGCTTCAAGGCCGACAATTCCCGGTTGACGGTCGCTTTCGCGGCGCCCTGCGCCAGGCGTGCGGTCACGTAACTACTAATCTGTTGAGTTTGAAGTGTGCCGGCGGGGATCTCCGCGAAGACTTTCTCCAGGTGCTTGTGCCAGCGGATGCGAAGATCCCGAAGCGACTTGCGCCCGTTGATCACGTAGTCTCGCTCGATGCCTTTATACAAAAGCCTGATCGAAATCTGAAACGCGGGAGAGGTGAGAGCGAACTCGCGGAGTCGCGTGCGATCGGCGTGCGCGATCGCCTGGACATCAACTGAAGTAGCAGAGTGCCACTCCAGCCGCGGCGCTTGGGTCATTTGGTCCTCCATGAGCGAGTGGAGTCCTTCGAACGCTGGCATATTAGCACGATGCACACGATAGTGGTAAAGAATAGTTTTGCACAGGGCACACAATCGGGTGGAATACTCCGGTGTGTTGACCTATAATGGGCACCAAGTGAGAATGGCCACGTGCCATCCCACGCCAACACTCAAGTGAAATTCGGGCAGATAATTCGGCAACTCCGCCTCAAGCGGGGGCTCTCACAAGAAGACATGGCCGCCCTGGCGGGCATCCATCGAAACTACTGGAGTGGCATCGAGCGGGGAGAGCGGAACGTCTCGTTGAGCAAGATCCTGGCGATCGCCGCCGCTCTCCAGGTCAAACCCGCGAAGCTCTTCGCAAAGTTCTAGGAAAAAAGATGGGAGCCTCGCTCACGCCACTAGCCGAGGCTCCCGATCTCAAGGGTTCAAACCATTCCGTGAAGACATCCTACCTCAGAACGGATCGCTGTGTCCGTTCGCCTTGTCCATTATCGCAACCGCTGGCTGCGGCGCCTCGATCGCCACAGTCAGGAGGGCATCGCCGCGAACCGACTGCAACTTTGGCTTCGCCTGCGCCAGCGATTCTCCGAGTTTTGCTTCGAGGAATGTGACTGCCTTGTGTTCCGGGTTATCGACGTCTTTCACCGCCATAGCGATCAGGTTGACCAGGTCTCGGTCGGTTGCCGGCGCGTCCGTCTTCATGCGCGCTTCGAGGGCCAGCAAGATCTGGACCTCGCGCTCGATCACGGACAGCGGTTGCCGCTCAAATTCAGTCTTCGAGCGCGTCCCGGTGATGGTCGTGCCGACGATGCCGCGCATGCGGATCGCGTCTTTGGTCTGGCCGCCGGCGATTGCAGCCATCGTCGCCTCCCAGGTCTCGAGAGCGATCTGGCGCTTGATGTACAGCTCATAGTTGGATTGGTCGCTCCCTGGCGCGAACAGCACCGAGGAGCCGACAGTGTTCGACATGACGTTGTGCGAGCCGCCGATGTTCAGTTGCGCGAAGTGCGGAAGGAACGATTCGGCGACGGTTTTATAGTACCCAAGTTTGTAGCTCGGTTGGTCGCGCCAGGAAAAAGATTTCCCATTTAAAGCCCAGACACGGCTCTTCTTGATCGTGGCCACGTGAACCATCTGCGATTTAAAGGTGTTGCGCCGTTTCCCCCGCACCTTTTCCCAGCGCAGGAAATCGGGGTCCTCTACACTGCTCATCTCTACTTCCAAATCCGGCTCGTGCCCAAATTCCCCCTCTGCTTTCAATTTGGTATCGCCGCGGGAAACTTCTTTCGTGATCTCGCCCGTCTTCTCATCCTGGACTTCGTACTCGTCCCACTTATAGCCGAGACGTCCGGTGACGAGAAAGTGCAACGGGGAGTCCTGGAAATCGGCCGCAAAAGGCGCCCACTCCTCTTTAATGCGGCCGATCTTCTGCAGCCTCGGGCCCTTGGCGGCCATGCCCGAACTGAATAATTCAGCCCAATAATGGGTTATAGAGTCGACGCCGATCGCGCAGGCGCCGGCTTCGCGGGCATCTCTGCTGGCCGAGCGCAGATCGACGAATGACCGAGTGCGTGAAACCAGTAACGGCACGGCTTCAGCCTTGAAAAAGTCGATGACGAAGTCGACACCTTTTTCGGATGCGAGCCACGCCACTGGAGCGCTGTTGTGGTAGGTCTTCGAGAGATAGAGCAGCAGCAACGCCATCAGCGTGGTCTTGCCTGATCCGGCCGGGCCGTACAAGCTGCCTTTGACGTAGCCGATCTCTTTGGTGGCAGGTGCGAACTGGGTGAGTGGACGGGTGGCCCCCGTCGGCGGCTGTTGCGGTGGCAGATCGTGCGGTGTAGTTTCTCGTGTAGTCATTGGAGCCTCCTTTGAAGGCGACTTTGATTAGGGCTGGGATGGGTGCCAATCACCCTCTCAGCCCGTTCTACTGTTCCGATTCTATTAGCGTGCTGGCACGCTTGTCAAGCTAATTCTTAACATTGTTGCATTAGCGTGCAGGCAGGTGTATTCTCTGCAGCATGGACAAAGAACTCCTCAAACAGGCGCGATCTGAGCTCGCTCGCCAAGGCGGCTTCGCACGGGCTAAGGCGCTAACCGCGCAGCAACGTCGAGAAAGCGCAAAGAAGGCCGCGAAGGCCTCGGCGAAAGTACGGAAGGCGAAGGCGAAGGCGCGGACGGCGAAACCGTGAGTCCCCACGAAATGAGCGATCCCGGCTTAGCTGCCGTCCTGCGCATCCTCGACCGTTCGATCGCCGAGTTGGAGGAATGGCGCACGCGCCAGATCGAGGAGGTCGCCGCTGCCGCATCATCCTTGAGCGAGGTGGAAGACATTTACGATGACCCACGGCTTCAGCTGATAGACCAGGCGCTCCCGGATTTGAAGCTGCTTCGCAAGAAGGTCGAGGAGGGGAAGACCAGCTAAAAGCCCGGCCCGCCGAGCGCCAACTCGACGGGCCTTGGAGACACAGCAGTGAAGACAAATCGTAGCACGCCCACAGAGCAGGCGGCCAGCACAATGCCGGCGAGCATGCCCGCCTGGCGCCGAAATCTTGAGGCCGCTGGGACTCAGCCACGATTATGCAAACAGTGCAACGATCCCATCCAGCCTAGGAACACATCCGGCTACTGCAGGGAGCACGCCTACCTCGCACGAAGGAAGTTCCCAGACGAGCCGAAATTCTGCAGGATCTGCGAAGCGCCCATCAAACCTTGGAACGAGAGCGGCTACTGCGCGAAGCACAAGCACATCGGCGAGGCCGAAGCACTCAAGAAAACCCAAGTCGCTAAGGAGCCGCAGTTCTGCGCCCACTGCGGCAAGATCCTCGCGCCTTCAAACAAAAGCGGCTACTGCACAGCTCACCATGAACCTTACCAGCGCGCGGAGCCGCGATTCTGCCAAGAGCCTGGATGCAAAAACAAAAAGCGGTTGCGATCCGACTGCAAGACTGGATTCTGCATGGCCCACAGATTTCGGCTGCAGCTATCCAAGCGGAAATTCTGCAAGGAAGAGGGCTGCTCGAAGCGACTGGGGCGTGCTAACAAGATCGGGTACTGTCCAAAGCACCGCAAACTCCACTTCGCGGAGCAGGATCGTGTCGCCGCTGCCAGACGCACAGCAAAGCGTTTGAAAGTGCTGCGGGATGCAGAAGCAGAGCTCGCTCTGTACGAAGCCGGAGGCGGTCAGGCCCAGCAACCTCACCCCGCCCACAGGACAGCGGATCCAACAAAAGTGAAGTTGTATAAAGAGGCAGCTGAACTCTATGCAACTCTCAAGCAGACTCTCCGATCATGGCCGAATGTAGCTAAACAACTCACCCCCGCTGAGTATGCGAAGGACCCCAAGGCCGCCGGCGCTCGCCTTCGCCTTGGGGCCAAGTACCACCAGCAGATCTAATGCCAAATCCCATGAGAGAAAAGTAGGGGGGTTTTCTCTCAGAGAGAAAACCCCCTCTGTTATCTCTTATTGAGCCTGTTCAATCCCTGCCCGACAATGGCCTCCAGTTTGAAAACGCGCCGCCGTATCCACCGGCGACGCGGACTTCGTGGAGCTGACAGGTGCAGCATAATTCCGAAAACCGGCGAACGCAACGAGACCGACTCCTGGGCCTGCTGCTCGAGGCCCGCGGCTCCGAGGTTTCGCTTCGCCAAATTCTCGACCTCCACATCAGCCAATTCGGAAGCAGAATCCTAGAACTGCGTGCGATGGGTTTCAATATTTCGAACCGCATGGAGATCGTGGCCGGCGAGAAGCGGTCATGGTATCGACTGCAGTCCGGCCCGAGCACGCCGACGCCCGCGCCGATCGCGGCCGTGTCAGGACCCTCAGAGCAATCGCAGTTGTTCGACATGTCGGGAGGGCACTGCGACCGTGGCTGAGACCGACAACCGTCCACTTCGCGCCAGGGTCTATGAAAAAGAGCTGACCGCCCTCGAGCAAAGCATCATCCTGGCCATGCTCGAAATTGGAGACGACACTGGTCAATATTTGTATTCGTCGGTTCCCCGCATCGCTGCCTATGCCAAGCTTGATGAGAAGACTGTACAGCGGGCATTGTGGGGAGACCACCGCAAGCACCCCGACCAACCGAGACCAAAGCGTGAGAAGGGACAGCCCGATAAAGAATGCCCCTTCTGCCCCGATTGCCTCATATCGAGGCGCGTCCTAGAGCCGCTCGCGCCGGCCAACTGGAAAGAACGGCGAGCCGCCAGGTACCGCCTTAACTTAGAGATACTGGATGACTCCGAGGCTGTGAGGCGCTATCTCGACCAGAAAAAGCTTAAATTCCCGCGCGCTGAAAAAGGCCCTCCCCAGCGTCCCGCTAGACCCAGCGACCCACGGTCGCTAGTCCCCCGTCCCATGGTCGCTAGCCCCAGCGACCCACGGTCGCACGATTCAGAACCTTTAGATTCAAAGGCTATTGATTCAAGGGCAAAACCAACATCATCATCCGCAATCGAGGATGATGTTGAACTCGTCGATCGCGTCATTCTGGCATTTGAGGCGAGTCCAGTGACGACAGGCAAAGCCAACGGCAAGGATCGAGACCTGGCCAGACAGTTGCTATCACCGTACACGCCAGAACAGATTGAAAATGGGATCACCTTGGGGACCGCGCGCAAGATGTGCAGTGAACCGTCTGAACATTCCAAAGTGCGGAGCCTGGCATATTTCACTGACCCGATCGCAGAAGCGGCTGCGGACCCGAACCTGACTCCTGAATATTTGGAGCGTTGCAAGCGACTTACCGATCGATTGCAGCGCAAGAGTGAGGGGGTCGCATGACGCGCTGCGCGAAACCGGGCTGTAAGTTGAGAGTTTGGAAACGACGGCTCTGCGTCGTCCACTTCCAGCACAGAGAGCAAGCGGCGGCGGAAAGAAAAGCGGCCGCCGAAAGAGAGCTTAAACGCGGAGGGACCTCGTGACTTGCTGCGCGCAGTCCGGCTGCAAACTCGCACGTTGGCGCGGGCCCGTTTGTTACACGCACACGAAGATCGCCGATGGCTTCGTCTTCGACGGTAAGTCATTTGTGAAAGACGATCACCGTGCTACTGATACGCCTCGGGGAAAACGTCCTTCAGTGGTTGTGGGCCGTCGAAATTCAGGGCGAGTTGTTCCGGGCCAGCAGCTTTCAATCGTCGCTTTGCACGAGGATCCGGAAGGCGCGCTGGACGGTAAAACTCCTGCGCGAGAGCGCTTCGAAGGCTTCGAAGCCCTTGCCGGGTGGCGCGCTTTTGATATTCGCGAGAACCGAACATAGCGGCCCCATGGCTGCAGTATGACAGACAGCGAGCACAATGCGATCGCCGAAGTTACGGAGCTGGCGAGCTATGCACTGCGCCGCGTGAAGACGGCCGCCGAAATCTCGCCGCGGCTGCTCGACCTGGCCGACGCTGCACGCTATCTCAGTATGGGCGATAAGGCGCTGCGCGAACTGATCCGCAAAGGCGAGCTGCCCTACGTCCAGACGATCGCCGGTAGGAGCCCGTACCTGCTCGACATCCGAGATCTCGACAAGTGGATCGAGAAATCGAAACGATACTAGTTATCCTCAGCAAGCGCTCGGTAAGATGGCATCCATGAAGAAACCAAATAAAAATCCGAACGCGGTTGCACTCGGAAAACTCGGAGGCCTGGCGACACAAGCAGCGCTATCGAGAAAAGAGCGGCGCGAGCTCGGGCAAGCTGGGAACCGGGCGCGGAATGAGAGCTTGAGCCCAAAACGTCGGCGCGAGATTGCCCGCCTCGCAGTGGCGGCACGGGAAAGGAATCGCCATGTCTAGGCGCGGCAGAGGGTCAATCTACAAGCAACCGAACTGCGCCACGTACATGATTCAATACTTCCGGGCGGGCCGGCGGATCCGCGAAGCGACCAGATCCGAAGATCTGCGCGCGGCGCAGCAGTTACTAACTCGACGGCTCGCACAGTGCGACGTCGGGGAAGCAATCGAAACCACGCGCAAGCGGGCGCTAGTCGCCGAACTCTGGGAAGGCCTCGAAAGGCATTACCGAATCAACAGCCGCAAAAGTACGGAGTGCCTCAAGCGCAGGTGGAACCATCTCAGCCCCTTTTTTGCCGATCTGCCGGCGCCCAGCGTTTCGCACGATACGCTCGAACGCTACGTTGACCAGCGGCTCACCGAGCGGGCATCGAACGCAACTGTCAACCGGGAACTCGCCGCGCTTAAGACTGCATTCCGTCTCGGCTATCGCAACCAGAAAGTGCGCCAGGTGCCGGTGTTCCCGCATCTGCGCGAGAACAATGTGCGGACCGGATTTATCGAGGACGCGGATTTCGAAAAGCTCACCGCCAGCTGCTCGGAAATGTGGCTGCGCCTTTTCCTCGAGATCGCCTACTCGTTCGGATGGCGCCGGTCGGAAATCTTAAACCTGCGCGTCGGGCAGGTGAGCTTTGCGGCGCGAACCATCCGCCTCGATCCTGGCACAACGAAGAATGACGAAGGGCGCGAAGTGACCATGACGGCGCGCATCTATGTTCTCGCCGGCCAAGCGGCCGCGGGCAAGTCGAAGGACGATTTTCTGCTCACGCGCGACGATGGTAAGCCCGTGCGCTGCTTCCGCCAGGCTTGGGCCAATCTGACGAAGGCCGCAGGCCTGGAGGGAATCCTCATTCACGATCTGCGACGGAGTGGGGCGCGCCAGTTGCGCCGCGCCGGCGTGCCGGAAAGCGTAGTGCAGAAAATCGGCGGCTGGAAAACCGGGGCGATGTTCAAGCGCTACGCGATCGTGAGCGACGGAGATATTCGAAGCGCGATCTCGCGACTTGAAGAGTCGCGACTCGAACAGACCAAAGCTGAAAACAGCCATGATTTCAGCCATGATTCGACTGATCCGAGTGAGACCAGTGAAAACGGGAAAAGGGCCAAGGTGAACTGAAGTGCGCATGGATACAGGAGTTCGATGGTGCCCGGAGACGGAGTCGAACCGTCACGTCCTGTTAGGGACCCGGGATTTTAAGTCCCGTGCGTCTGCCAGTTTCGCCATCCGGGCAAATTGTTATCTAATTGATTTTATTACTAGTTAGCTTTGAAGTCAAGGCGTCGGAAACCTCTTTTTGACCTGAATTGCGCACCAATTGCGCACCAACTGCCTGACACCCCCCTTGCTGGTTTTCAATTCGTGCCTGTTCCAACTTTTCGATTGCGTCATCACGGTTGTCATATTCTGATTCAGGTAAAGGAGGTAAGCAGAATATGGCCCCCCAAATCCTTAAGAGTTTTGTACTCCTTCTGTTTCTCGGAGCCGGTGCGCTCCTAAACGCACAGATGATCCCCGTCAATACTGACGACTTGCGGAAGAACATAGTATTTCTGTACGACAGAACTTCCCCAGATCCTGCAGATTGGAAAGTGGCAACCGGCTTTCTGGTGGGTGTCGTTGACAAGAGTAATCCCAATGTAGCACAGGGATGGGGCTTACTTGTTACTGCGAGACACGTCGTTGATCTAGAGCGGGCGGGCTGTTTAGCGAAAGCTACGCACAATCCGAAACAGATCGAGATGAGATTGAACACGAAGATATACAACCCTGACACTGACGCAACGGGGACCGACTACGTTGTTGTCCATCTACAGGAAGACGGTCGGCCTTTGTGGTACCACCACGATTGGGAAGACGTAGATGTTGCGGTGATCCCCCTCACAGATCAAACAATTCCGCCCATTGGGAAAAAGCGATGGAACCGAATCTTCGCGGAGGACGATACGGGGGTAATGCCTTTAGATGGGGCTTTCGCAACGCCAGACACGATCAAGGCTATGGACATTGGCTCAAGTGTGGCGACGGCGGGACTCGTGCCGGAGCTGGCGCGCGCAAAACGAAACTACCCTACATACAGATTTGGCCGCATCTTTAACATAAACATATTTCCCGAGCCGCTACAAGTACCCTGCAATGTGCCAATGCATTTTTCGCATGAATCCCGTATCTGGTCAGTGGCAGCGAACTATGCGCCCGGGAATAGTGGCTCTCCCGTCTTTTCCCTTCCGATTGACATGGTGACCGCACATGGCACTATGATCGGCGGCAGTGGACTGACAGGTTTAATCGGTCTCGTCTCAGTGGGTTCTCCCGGCAGCGACTTCTCAGGTATCACACCCGTCTCCTACATATTCGATGTAGTGCGTAAGGCGTTCGAGCAGGAGAAGTGGCCATTGGAGGCACTGCCCGCGTATCAATACCCCTCCAAGTAAGAAAGCGGGGCTTGACACCTTATTCTGACGGCTATGCGCTGTGAAGTTGTCAGGGATGCCCCGCTTTTGCGTTCGCAGCCCCGCTGGCAGCGTTGCGCGTTGGGTGAACCTTCTATGCTTGCTGCGGTTTTTCTCTTGCCATTGGAATCGAAAAAGCAAACGGCTGGGAAAAACTCCCAGCCGTTTCAGGAGGAAGTGCCGCAACAACTTTATCCCCACGAAGCTACTTCAGCCCTACCTCACAGCCCTTCAACTCGGAAGCCATTCCTTTTTACTAAAATTCATAGTCTTCTAAGTTGCAGGAGCAAACGCCAGACCCGCTGCCCAGCGTTACGTCAAAAGAACACAGGGCCCCGAGTCTTTCGAGTTCATCCCCCCCGAGGTTCGAGTCGGCCATCTTGGTTTCGGTAACGTAGAAAGGCGACTTCTCCGCAGGGACTTTTCCAGCCGCAAAAATGACCGACGTTGCCTGGATGTGGGTGCTCCATGCCCGCAGCCCGGGTGTCGGGTCGGGATTGTACGCGCAACCGTTCGGGTCCGAAATGACCTTGATGACGCCACGTGTGGGCACCCTGCCGGTCAGGGTGTTAGACGTGAGGTTTAGATTCACGGATTCGGAGAGCAGACCGTCTGCTGTAATTTCGCAGCTGCAGCACTCCTGCAGCTCCTGGCTGTCATCGAACACGTAGATGTCCGCCCAAAGATTTCCTCCGCACGCGGCGCCAATACATTCGCCTGTACCTGTGCTCTGGTCGCCATCGTTGATGATACGCACGGTTGCATCCGGAGCGCCAGTGGTATGTGCATTGGAATAGTAGGTGACGAAATAGACGCTGCTGTCACCTTGAGCGAAGGCAGTCCCCCCCAACATCAGGGTAATTGCCAGTAGTGGAAACAGCAACAATCCGAGCTTTTTCATTTTTGTATCCTCCTGGTTTTTTTTAGCGCCTGGGGCTGGGGGGAGGGTCAACTTTAGGCGCACTGAAAGTTTAGCCTTCGGTGAGTTCTTTACAAGTACCCACGTGGCTTAGCTATATGGAGTAGTCTCATGGAGTAGTTCCACAACCGGGCACATACGGCAGAGCAACTTTGGGGAGGTGGGGTGAGCCTGAACCATCGGGCTAGTAACTCGGCTCCGTGTACCCGCCGTGTACCTCAGTTTTGCGTTTGCAGCCCCGCGCGGGCAACGTTTCTCTTGTGGGGATGACCGGAACCATCAAACTAGAGAGAACAACGGGCGAAAATAAATTGCGCACCAAATTGCGCACCAAGATGGGCACAATGGGGCATAATTGGGCTTACTTTGCCGGTCACTGTGCCCGTAAGTTATTGCAACTAAAGAAAACAAAGAACTTAGAAAAGTGGGCTGACGGATTTTTGAGTCCCGTGCGTCTGCCAGTTTCGCCATCCGGGCAAATTGAGATTAACTCATTCTATACACAGTATTTCACGTCAGGGACAGGGCATGCTTCTGTCTGTGAACGCTGCGAAAACGCAGCGTTTCCACTCTACTGTCGTAGATTCCATTCACGAGGGTAGCCCACGGATTGAGTCTCGGCCCGTGCGGGCCAAAACAAGTGATCTTGGTCACAGAAAGCGGAAGTCGCTTGGCAGAACATTGAGAGTGCGGCCTCGGGCGCTCAGAAAGTGCCAAGGGTTTCGTGCGCGCTGCGCCGATCCGCTGCGTGGAGATGCAAGGAGTACGATGTGCGTCTTAAGCCGACCAGGGTGCGCTGGCTTTCGCAAATTATCTTCTTCTCACTGTTCCTGTTCCTTCTGCTACGCACGGAGTTCCGCGGATCGCTGCACGCCGGCGGGAGTGAGATCCGGCTTCCCTATCCGGTGCAGTTGTTTTTCCAACTCGATCCGCTGGTGATGCTGTCGAATGCGCTCTCCAGCCGCGCCCTGTACCACGGCCTGTTGTGGAGTCTGGTCATTCTGATTCCGACGATGTTTCTCGGACGTTTCTTCTGTGGATGGATTTGTCCTCTGGGCTCAATTCACCACCTCTTCAGCAGCCTGAGATCCGAGCGCAAACGTGGAAAACAACTGATTGACTCGAACCGGTACAAGCGCTGGCAGACGACGAAGTACTACCTTTTAGCGGCGGCCTTGATCGCCGCCGTACTGGGCACAGGGGTCGTCGGATGGCTGGATCCTTTCTCGTTGCTGGTGCGCTCACTCGGCCTCTCCATTTTGCCCGGAACGAACTATGCCCTGAACGTCGTGCTGCGCGCGATGGAACACAGCAGATTTGCACCGGTGCAGATGACGGGCAGTGGGTTGCATTTCATTTTCGGAGGGCTGCTGCTCAGTTTCAAACAGCCGTACTTTCGGCAAGGTGTTTGGCTCGGCCTCGTCTTCATCTTTCTTCTGGCGCTGAATTTTCGCGTGACCCGTTTCTGGTGTCGGGCACTTTGCCCACTGGGCGCTCTGCTCGGCATCGTATCCCGCTGGTCAATTCTTGGACTGGTCAAGACCCCGGAGCGCTGCGAGGACTGCAATCGCTGCCTGATGCGCTGCCAGGGCGGCGATGATCCGATCGGCGGAGTTCCGTGGCGTCAACCGGAGTGTCATCTCTGTCTGAACTGTATTGATGAGTGTCCGGAGCACGGCTTGCAGTTCAAGTTTTTCCCCGCCCAAAGGTCCATTGGTGTGAAGTCCATTGGTGTGAACCTGCAGAGACGCAAGGTACTCACCGGATTGGCGGCGGGGGCAGTCGTGGTCCCCCTATTGCGAAGCACGCCCGGATTCGCAGTCGAGCGCCAGGAGCGGTTGCTGCGTCCTCCAGGCGCGCTGGACGAAGAGTACTTCCTGTCGCGCTGCATACGGTGCGGTGAGTGCATGAAGGTCTGCCCAAACAACGCGCTGCAGCCCGCGTTCACAGAGGCGGGGTTGGAAGGTCTCTGGACGCCGGTCATGGTGCCGCGGATTGGCTACTGCGAGAGCAGTTGCGTGCTGTGCTCGCAGGTTTGTCCTACCGGTGCAATCTGGGAGATCACGGCGAAAGAAAAGGGCTGGGAGGCGCGGGTCCCGAGCGACGCCAAGCCCATCAGTCTGGGCACGGCGTTCCTAGATCGCGGGCGATGTTTGCCTTGGGCTATGGCAACACCGTGCATTGTCTGCGAGGAGTGGTGTCCGACATCGCCCAAGGCCGTCTATTTGCAACCAGCGGAAGTCGCGGATGCAGAGGGCCATCTGCAGCAGGTAAAACAACCGTTTGTCGATCCTCATGGCTGCGTGGGCTGTGGGGCGTGCGAATACGCCTGCCCGGTTCAGGATCGCCCGGCAGTTTACGTGACCAGCATCGGCGAGAGCCGATCGCGAAAGAACCAGATTCTGCTGAACCGGGGCAAGGAGAGGCCGAGGTGAAAGCCCGCGGAGTGCTGCTGGTCATGCTTGGTCTCGCACTGCTCCTGAACACCGGTTGCAAACGTCAATCGGGGGCCGGGGGATCATTTTTTCCTGCGTCAGATCAGGTTGCGGGCTGGGCGAGGACTGGAGATATACGGACCTTCGAGGCTGCCGACCTGTGGAAGTACATCGACGGCGAGGCGGAACGGTACTTGAAGGCTGGGGTGCAGAGAGTGTCTACGGCTGACTACAAGTTCCAGAACAAGGTCGACGCGGTAGTAGACATCTACACCATGGGGAACGCGGAGGGCGCCGAGAAGGTTTTCCAATCGGAGCCGGCTGTCGATGGGAAACCGATTCAACTGGGAGACGCCGCGGGCTTGTCCAGCCAGAGCCTGGTCTTCCGCAAGGGAGCTTGCTTGGTGCGAATCGTTGCCTTTGAGGGATCGGCGGAAACACAGCAGGCACTTCTGCAACTGGGGCGCGGCATCGACCTGCGCCTGGCCAGGTGACGATTTGCCAGAGGTGTTGTTCGTCACTGAAAAGTTATACGGATTGCGATATAGGTAGTTTAAGGCAGCTGGTCGTGGGTTCACTGGAGAACCCTTATGAGCGCAATTCGCAGCGCGGATCGACGGGATTTTCTTAAGAAGTGCCTCACTGGCGCTGTGGTTCTAGGTGCCAGCGGCAAGATGGGACTGCTCGCCGCAGCAGAACAACAACAACAACAACAAGGAGCGGTGCTCGCGAAATCCAGGGTTGTGATCGCGCGCGATGCCATGCTGCGCGGCGTGGGTACCACGGTGGATTCGCGCCGGATGCTGAGCCTTCTGGATCGCGCCATGCAGGCTCTTTTCGACCGCGATAATCCGATGGAGACGTGGACGAAGCTGGTCCGCCCGGGTGAGACGGTTGGACTGAAAGTGAATGTGCTTGGAGGACGCGGATTGTCCAGCAACCTTCAGCTCATCGAAGCCATTTGCGAGCGGTTGCAGGAGGCCGGAATCAAGGCGAACGATATCGTGGTCTGGGACCGCGGCACCGACGAACTGGAACACGTTGGATTCCATGTGTCGACCGGCGGAAACCGGGTGCAATGCTTCGGCACCGATCGAGTCGATTACGAACAAGAGCTGGCCATGCATGGCAGTGTTGGCAGCCGGTTGTCGAAGATTCTGACACAACGCTGCAACGTCCTGATCAATGTCCCGGTGCTGAAAGACCATGACGGCGCCGGCGTAACCATCGCCCTGAAAAACATGTATGGCGTCATTCATAACCCGAACAAGTACCACCCCAACGGCTGCAATCCGTACATCGCAGACTTGAATATGCTGCCGGAAATCAGAACCAAGATGCGCTTGACCATCTGCGATGCGACCACGGCCTGCTTCGAAGGCGGACCCGGATACAAACCGGAATACAGTTGGAAGAACAATGCCCTGATGGTTTCGCAGGATCCCGTCGCGCTTGATTACACGGGCTGGCAAATCATCGAGCGCAAACGAGCCGAAAAAGGATTGAAGACGCTGGAAGGCGATAGCAGAGCACCCCACTACATCGCGACCGCCGCCGATGCACAGCATCGACTGGGCACGAATGATCCCAGGAGCATCGCGGTTGTCGAGGTGTAGGGGGTGCGCGATTGAGGGTTCAACATGTCGCGTGAACTCGATGCGCAAAAAGGCGAGAGTCTCGTTATCCGCGGTGAGCAGAGCCCGTTCTCGTGCCCGCTCGATCGCCGTTCGTTCTTGAAGTGCGCTCTGGCGTCAGGAGCAGCTTTAGGCGTCTGCGAATTTGCCCAGCCCCTCGTCGCGATCCCCTCGTGGGCTGGTCCGCAGAAGCAGGATGATTCGCGATTCACCGTCGAAGCAAAGTTCTACCAGAAACTTCCAAACAACAAGAAGATCAAGTGCAAGCTGTGTCCGCGCGAATGCACGGTGGGAGATCGGGAACGCGGTTATTGTGGCGTGCGGGAGAATCGCGGAGGAACCTACTACACGCTGGTGCACTCGCGGGTGTGCGCCGCGCACATCGATCCCATCGAGAAGAAGCCGCTGTTCCACTACCTGCCGGGGACGCTCGCTTTCTCGTTGGCCACGGCCGGCTGCAACGTCAACTGCAAATTTTGCCAGAACTGGGACATCTCCCAGGTGCGTCCGGAGCAGGTTCCTGCCGACTACGCGCCCCCGAAATTGGTTGCCGAGCTGGCCAAACAGCGCGACTGTCCGACCATTGCCTACACCTACAGTGAGCCGGTGATCTTCAGCGAGTACCTGATGGATGCAGCCGACGCCGGGCACGAAGCCGGCATCCGCAGCGTGGTCGTGTCGAATGGCTACATGCAAGAGGAGGCGCTGAAGACGGCGTACGGAAAGATGGACGCGGTCAAGATCGATCTGAAAGCGTTCACGGAGTCTTACTATAAGGATGTAGTCGTTGGCGAGTTGAAGCCGGTGTTGGACTCGCTGGTCACCTTGCGGAAGATGAACAAGTGGACCGAGATCGTTTACCTCGTGGTGCCGGCGATGAACGACAGCGATGCCGAATTTCGCGGACTGGCACGCTGGGTCAAGACAAACCTGGGCGTGGATGTGCCGATCCATTTTACGCAATTTCATCCGGAATACCTGTTGAAGAACCTGCCCATAACGCCGGTGCCCACCCTGGAGCGTGCCAAGGCGATTGCCGACGCCGAGGGGCTGCACTACGTGTACATCGGCAATGTGCCGGGACATCCTGCACAAAATACTTATTGCCCGAAGTGCCGCCGCATGTTGGTGGAGCGTGTAGGGTTCACGGCGAGCCAGATGCTGATCCGCAAGGGCAGTTGCCCATTCTGCGGGCAGCCGATCCCTGGTGTTTGGCACGCATGAAAGCGCGAGAGGAGTTTTCGCATATGAATATCAAGATGCGCTCCAAAATCTATTGGCTGGCGGCTCTACTCATCGCGATCCTGGCGATTGCGGCATTGCAACACGTGCGTGCTGCCGATCCTCAGAACGTAAGGCAAGAGAATGTGAGACAAGCCGCTGTCGCCGGTGGCTTCTATCCGGCCGATCCCAAGACACTTTCGGCGATGATCGATGACATGTTGGCGCATGCCACTCCGCCGCCGATCAACGACCCGATCCTGGCCGTGGTTGCACCTCACGCCGGTTATCAGTACTCTGGCCCCGTCGCTGCCTACACTTACGCGGCGCTGAAGGGGCGCAAATTTTCGCGAGTGGTCGTAATTGCGCCGTCGCACTACGAAGCCTTTGATTTCACTTCCGTCTATGAGGGCGACGCCTACGCGACGCCTCTGGGGACAGTCCCGGTAGACAAAGCGTTTGCAAAACAGCTCGTGCAGATGAGTCCAACCATCAAATTCTCCAGCCGGGGACATACTCCCAACCGGGAGGGCGCTGAGCATGCGCTTGAGGTGGAGTTGCCGTGGTTGCAACGGGTGCTGGGTGATTTCCAGTTGGTACCGGTCGTCATGGGAGACCAGAGTTATGAAAGCAGCCGTGCGCTGGGTGTGGCTCTGGCGAAGCTGATCCAGGGCAAAGATAACGACACGCTGATCGTGGCCAGTTCCGATCTGTCGCACTATCACCCCTACGACGAAGCGGTGAAGATCGACCATAAAACGCTGAATGCACTGCAGGCGTGGGACTACTTCAGCATGTCGCGCAACTTCGAGGCGCGGATCTGGGAAGCCTGTGGCGGCGCGCCCATCGTGGCCGCAATGATTGCCGCCGAGCGCATGGGAGCGAACCAAGCCCTGGTGCTCAAGTACGCCAATTCAGGCGACATCACAGGCGATCACTCGCGCGTGGTCGGATACAGCGCGGACGTCTTTTTGAAAACTCAAGGCGGAAAGACGCTGGAACCGCAATTCTCACTGAATGGCCACGAGAAAGACGAACTGCTCGCTCTGGCTCGCAAGTCGGTGGAGTACGCGGTGCGGGAGAAAAAGGCGTATGAACCAACCGCGAGCGCAAGCGAAGTGCTGAATCAGGAGCGCGGTGCGTTCGTGACCCTGCGCAAATCGGGAGAACTGCGGGGGTGCATCGGCTATACCTCTGCGGAAAAGCCTCTCTACATGACGGTGCGGGACACGGCTACGCTGGCCGCTCTGCGCGATCCCCGATTTCAGCCGGTGGCTGCCTCAGAATTGCCGCAAATCGATTATGAAGTTTCGGTGCTGTCGCCCCTTCGGCGGGTGCTGGACATTCGGCAGATCAAGGTTGGCCAGCACGGTTTGCTGATGAAGAACGGCACTTACGAGGGCCTGTTGCTTCCGCAGGTGCCGGTGGAAGAAAAATGGGATCGACAGAGGTTCCTGGAAGAAACCTGCGCCAAAGCGGGTATGCGCTCTGGCTGCTGGAAGGATGAGAACACGGACATCTTCATGTTTACAGCGGTGGTATTCGGCGAGAACCGGCCGCAAGCGCTTACACCCGAGACATCTTTGCCTCCAGGCTTACCCGCGCGGCTAGGAGAACCGGCGCCAGGTTTACCGCCGCACTGAGCCATGCGGTTTTCCAAAAACCAAACACTGGGATGAGATAACTGCTGAACAAAAGCGCGCCCACGCATCCGCCCAGCAGATCGATGGCATAGAGTGTGCCCAGTCTTGATCGACCGCTGCGGTCATTGTTATTGTCATAAAAGTAGATCTCCGTCGCGATAGGAAACTGATAGCCCCCCAGCATTCCGCAGAGAGCAGCCAAAGCAGGGAAGACAAACTGCGCCGCCAGCCAGGTTGCCGCCGTCCCAGAAATCTTCGACAGCAGGCTAACCACAAATATCAGCGCAGGACCAGAAAGGGCGAGCAGGAACTGGGTCGTTGCCATGGTGCGGTTGGGGAGACTGTCGCTGGAACGAATGCGGCGGATGCCCAGCCAACTTCCAAAGGCAATGCCTGCCATGCACATGGCGATGAGGATCGCAAGCTGGTGGTAAACGTAACCGTAGACGGACTGGAATGCGAGCAGCAGGAAAATCTGCAGAGTCATCAGTGTGAATCCGGTCGCAGCGATGCAGCACGCCGCGGCAGAACGGGCGCGTTTCTCGCGAGAGGGCACAAACTCCAGAAGGACCGCCACAAACAATAAGATAACCAGGACCGCATCGATGACCCCGGTGAACGCGATATGCGCTGCGGCCCGGAACCAGCGGGAATAGCCCAGCTTGAACTGCGTGCTCCATAGCACAACGTCGAAGTAATAGGCGATCGGCTCGAAATCGCGATTGACGGGCGTCGAGGTCAGCGGCCGCAGTCGCTCTTGAACCTGCTCCATGCGATCGGGCATCATGCGGAAGGGGATGAAGTATTCCCGAACGTACTGCGTCTTCAGATTCCGCTCCTGCAATCTTGCCATCAGCGTTCGGGGATCGTCCGTCAGAACATCGGGTCGCGTAGCGGCGAAGAAGTGGATGGTTTCGCCGGGGACGGCGACAACGTAAGGGAAGACTTTCCGCAGGGTGTGGTGAATGCAGCGCAGGAATTCCGCCAGATCGGGGCTGATGTAATCCTCCGACGATCGCAGTTGCAAGGCGAGCAGTCCGCCTGACGCGAGGTGATCGCGAGCGGAACGAAAGAACTCGGCCGTGTAGAACCGGTTCAACTGCGCGGTCTGCGGGTCGGGCACATTAAGGATAATCACGTCGAATGTGTCGCCAGCGGTTTTGAGAAAGTACCGGCCATCCGCGTAGTGCACGTGCACCCGAGGATCCGAGACAATAGAAGCGGACTGCACGGGGAAAAATTGCCGCGCCATGTCGATGAGCGCGGGATCCAGCTCAACATAGTCGATCCGCTCGACGGTGGGATGCTTCAGCGCTTGGGCGATGCTGCCGTTCACGCCGCCGCCGATCATTAGAAGCTGCCTCGGCGCCGGGTGCTCCAGCAGCGCGTAGTGAACCGCCTCTTCGGCGGCGTTCTCGTCCGGCGCGCTGGCAAGAATCACACCGTTGTCATAAATGCTGCGGATATTGCCGGTTTCCATATTGCCCGTTTCCGCATTACCGGTCTCAATGACCGCCAGGTTGCCATAAATCGAGTCGCGCGATCCCACCAGGCGGAATCCTCGCCACAGGCGCGCCTGCGCGGACCTGTCCAACGACGGTGCAACATATATAAGGAGAACGACCGCGGAAAGCGCGGCTGCCGCAGTCAGAGCCCCAAGCTGCTTGCGGCTCGTCCGGAACAGCAAGACTGCTGCCATACACAGGTTCAGCAGGGCGACGACGGTCGCGATCTGAAAGGACTCAAGAAAGCGCACCAACACAATGCTGGCCAGAATCCCTCCGAAGCCGGAACCAGCGGCCTCCAGTAAGTAAGCCGAGCTGGCAGCGACGCGAGCGGAGACGACGCATTCCTGTTCGTACATCCGGGTCGCAACCACGAAAAGCGAGCCTGCGACAACGCAAAACAGGCTCAGACATGCCAGGGATGTAAGCAGCATCGGCACCGGACCAACCAGTTCGCCCGGCACTGTCTGAAAAAAAGATCTGGAGGCGCGCAATGCCCAGATCGTCGGCAGCAGGCTGACGCCGAGCAGGCATTCGAGCGCGGCGACCGCCCGGCGAGCGTCGTTTCCGCCCAGCGCAAAACGGCTGCTAAGGCTGCTGCCAGCGGCGGTCCAGAAGAGCCAGGTGGCTAGCATAATTCCCAGCGAAATCTCGTTGCCGTTGAAGACGACAATGAGCTCCCGCATGAGAACGATCTGGCCGATGACGGCGCTGAATCCGATCAGCGTCAGAACCGCCCTTATGGCCGACGTCGGTTGTTTCGCACACGGCATCGTGATGGACTGCATAGCTGCTGCCACCAGAACGAGATTAGAATTTAGTTGTCGCGCAAAAGCAAAGAGGTCAAAACAATATGCCGTCGCCCGAGAGCGCCATACTCAACCGTCGTGAAGCGTTAATCAAACTGCTCCGCCTTGGAGGAGTCGCTGCCGGAACCGCAGGCCTCGGATTCTGGCTGAGCGAGCACAGCCAGCGCCCCGAGCCAGAGCTGGCCCTCAATTTGAAGCGCAGTCACGCGGTGGCCGCTGATGCGGCTTTGCCCGAGATGGCGGTCATCCAGGGAGATGATCCCGAACAGCTGGCGCGGACTGCCATCGAAGAACTGGGCGGCATTCATCGCTTCATCTCCCGCGCCGACATCGTGTTGGTGAAGCCGAACATCGGCTGGGACCGCACTCCAGAACAGGCGGCCAACACGAATCCAAAAATCGTCGAAGAGATCGTCCGGCAGTGCTGGAGCGCAGGGGCGAAACGGGTCATCGTGACGGACGTGAGCTGTAACGACCCGCGCCGGTGTTTTCAGAGGTCGGGCATTGCCGAGGCAGCGCGGCGCGAAAGCGCCGAAGTGATCCTGCCCGATCCCGCCAGATTCAAAGATGTAGACCTGCAGGGAGAGGTTTTGCGGGACTGGCCGGTTTTCGATCCCTTCCTGAATGCCGACAAGATCATCAACGTCCCAATCGCCAAACACCACAGCCTGACCGGCACGACTCTGGGGATGAAGAACTGGTACGGCATCCTGGGTGGACCACGCCAGCAGTTGCACCAGAAGATCAACGAAAGCGTGGTGGACCTCGCTGATTTCATTCGTCCGACTCTTACCATCATCGATTGCTATCGCGTGCTCATCCGGAACGGCCCCACGGGAGGCAACCTTGACGATGTCCTGCTCAAAAAGACGCTGGTGGCCGGAACCGATCCGGTGGCGCTCGACGCTTATGTGGCAAAGGCCTACTGGAATTTGGAAGTTGCCTCTCTGCCCTATTTGAAAATGGCGTCCCAGCGCGGTTTGGGAACCTACGAGTTCGGGAAGATCCGCACCCGCGTAAGAAGCAGTGCATGAGAAGCCACACCGACTCCGCAGTAGCTCCGGCATCTTCCCCCCTCGAACCGTAGCATCCGCCGGAGAACTTCATCGAATTATCCCTGTCCGTTTGTTTTGTGAATCCGGGAAGAAATTATAGAACGCGAAATGCAACGCGCAAGCCGTTTTCAGATTCCTCAGCTTCTTCGAGAAAGCATTCGTCAGGCGGCGATCAGCAGCAACGCTCAGCAGTGCGACAGCGCCGGATACGTGCTGGCGAAGCACGGAGCCGTGCCTGCCTCACTGCGGCTTCAATACACAGAACCGCACGCGGGTCGGAGAAGGGCTACGATCGCCAGTTCCCAACAAATTCATTCCTGTCATGCTGAACGGGTGAAGCCGCATGTTAGGCTTCTGCGGAGCCTACGGAGACGCTAAGGTGATTGGCCGGGTTTTTAAAGCATTTCAATATCGCGATTTCCGCCTGATGTGGTTTGGCGCCTGCACCTCCAGCATCGGCACCTGGATGCAAATCGTGGCGCAGGGCTGGCTGGTCTACCGGCTCAGCCACTCCGCGTTCTTGCTGGCGCTGGATCAATTTCTCGGCGGCATTCCCATCTTTCTGTTCTCTTTGATCGGCGGCGTGGTGGCCGACCGCGTGGAGCGTCGGAAAATTCTGCTCGGCTCCCAGTATGTGCAGATGGCGACCGCCGGGCTGCTCACCATTCTGGTGGCGACTGGTCGGGTACACGTCTGGCACATCCTTTGCCTTTCGTTCATTTCCGGTTTCGCCCAGGCCTTCGGCGGTCCGGCCTACCAGGCGCTGATTCCCACGTTGGTCGAGAGGGAAGACATGCCGAACGCCATCGCACTGAATTCGATCCAGTTCAACGTGGCGGTCATGGTCGGGCCGGCACTGGCCGGGCAGGCCTTAGCCAGGCTGGGAGAGAAGTGGTGCTTCGGGCTGAACGCGCTTTCCTTCCTGGCGCCCATCGTGTCGCTGTCGATCATCCGCGCCCGCTTCCTGCCGCTGAAGACCACGGAGTCGATGCTCACCAGCCTGAAGCAGGGCATTCAGTTCGCTCGCAAGCAGAGTTCGATGGAAGCGCTGATTGTGCTCGCTTTCTGCATGACCGCTTTGAGCATGCCCATGCGCACCTACCTTCCCGTATTCGTGAAGGACATCTTCCATCGCGGTCCGCAAACCTACGGCAATCTCCTCGCGCTCATGGGACTCGGTTCGATTTGCGGCTCGCTGACCATCGCGAGCGCGGGCAATATAAGAAAAAAAGGGCGCGTCGCTCTCGGTGCGCTCATCTGCCTGGGCGCGGGGATTTCCGGGTTTGCCCTTTCGAAGTCGCTGCCGGTGAGCGAGGCCGTCCTGGTGCTGGTGGGCGCATCCATGATGGCTGTTTTTGCCACGGTGAATTCGCTGGTGCAGTTGATTACCACGAACGAAATGCGCGGGCGCGTGATGAGCGTGTACAATTTCGCATTCCGCGGCGGCATGCCGATGGGGAATCTGTTGTCGGGCTGGCTCGTTCCCGTGTTTACGGCGCCGGTGGTGCTCAGCCTGAACGGATTCCTGCTGATTCTGGTGGCCCTTTACTTCCTGCTGGTCCAACGGCGGCTGGCTGCGCTTTGAAAAGCGGCGAGGCAGCCAATTCTTTTGAGAGTGATGGTTAAAGTGGAAGTTCTGGTTGCAGGACAAGAGATGCATTCCCAGAGAACGCGTCGAATCTGTTCTACAGGCAGCCGCTTGGGCTTCCGCCCACATTCATCGAAGCGCCTCTACCTCCCCGACTGGCGCAAAGAAACCATCGAGAGGATCCAGAATGCGAACGAGAGGAGAGCGGAACTGAGTTTCGATGCGCAGCAGATGTAAACGAACCTATGGGAATCCGAACCGTTCTAAAACGCATCACCAACATAGGAGGCATCTCTGGCATTGAGCGGGCCAAACGACGGGACATTCCACTCGGTCCACATCAAAGGCAGCCCGGGACGTGCCGAGGCTGCGATCTGATCGTGCACCTTCTTAATCGCGAGACAAACCCTGCGATCCATGGAAATGTTTTCGCGCGTGCCATGTTGCGCGGCCCACATCGTCGTACATGAGCACGGAACGACTCCCCTATGAATCGCGCGCGAAACTCTTTGAACCATTCCATACAACTTTTCGGCAGCTTCTGGGTTCAATAGTATATAGGGATGTGATTGTCTGGAGGAGACCTTGAAAGTATCTCGCTTGTTTCGTAAAGCAATTGGTTCCGGGCTGGCGGCGAGAGCTGCTCTTTTGTTCTTTGTGCTTGGCGCGGCAGCATTGGCTTGCGCCCAGAGTGGCGCCATGACTCCTTATCAGGGAGAATCGGATGGCGTCAGCGCCGGCGGAAAATGGCTGGAGTTCCACTCCGACGACAAGATGACGGGCGCCAAGAAAGTGCGCTTTGAGATCCAGTCGGATAATTATTTTCGCGAAGACCCGGAGTACAAGCCCAGAGTGGACCTGTACTGCAGTGATGGCAAGCTCAAGCTGGCGGACTTCAATCCCGGAGTCAGACTGGCTCCGCCGAATCGCCCCGGCTGGTGGGGACAGCCCCAGTTGGAAGTTATGGTCCGCGTTGACGATACGCACTACTTCAAGGGCTGGAACTGGATGCGCGGCCACTTCCTCTCCATGGACAAAGGCACCGTTCGGGGGATGATCGGGGCGCAGGTTTTCAAGGTGGAACTCCCCACGCGGAGCGGCCGGCAGATCGCGGAGTTTTCTCCCGGCGGCCTGAATCTGGATCGAATCAAACAAGCCTGCGATCTGACACCGAAGAAGCCGAGCAAGGACTAGCTGCCGCGACCGCGTGATTGTTACTGCTGTCGATCCAAGTTAGCTGGTGGAGAGCCGGGCGTCCCCGCCCGGCCTTCACTGCCCGAGAGGCTCCAAGCAACCAGCGCATTCTTGACTTCCCGCTCCTGCATCCCCAGCCATTCCTGCGAATCCAATGATGATATCGTGGGAGGCGCATGAAGATTGGCATCACCTGTTATCCAACCTACGGCGGCAGCGGAGTTGTCGCCACCGAACTGGGGCTTGAGCTTGCTCGCCGGGGACACGAGATTCATTTCATTTCCTACTCGCAGCCCATTCGTCTGACCGGGCCGGAACCTAACATTCATTATCATGAGGTCGAGGTCACGCGCTATCCGCTGTTCGAATATCCTCCGTACGATCTGGCGCTGGCGACGCGCATGGCCGAGGTGTCGCAGCTCTACGAACTCGATCTGCTGCACGTGCATTACGCCATCCCGCACTCGGTGAGCGCGATGCTGGCCAAGCAGATGCTGGCGGCAACTCCGCCGCGGCGCCATTTACCGTTCGTAACCACCCTGCACGGGACCGACATCACTCTGGTCGGGCTCGACCGTTCGTATCTTCCGATTACGCGTTTTTCCATCGAGCAGAGCGACGGCGTGACGGCAATCTCGCAGTATTTGCGCACCCGCACCCTTAAAATTTTCGACGTCAAGAACCATATCGAAGTCATCCCGAACTTCGTGAACTGCGACGAGTATCTGCGCAAACCGGAATGGCTGGAAAAGCGTAGCGAGTATGTCTCCAACGACGAGCGGCTGCTGGTGCACCTTTCCAACTTCCGGCCAGTGAAACGCGTCCTGGATGTGATCGAAATCTTTGACCGTGTGCGCAAGAAAATTCCTTCCAAGCTGTTGCTGATTGGTGACGGACCTGATCGTTCCCAGGCGGAGTGGCTGGCGGTGCAGAAAGGCATTCACGAACACGTCCTGTTTCTTGGGAAACAGGATCAGATTCGCGAAAAACTCGCCATCTCAGACGTGTTGTTGATGCCGAGCGAACTGGAAACCTTCGGACTCGCGGCGCTGGAGGGCATGGCCTGTGAAGTCGTCCCGATTGCCACGCGCACTGGAGGAGTGCCGGAATTGATTGATCACAGTGTGACCGGATTTCTGGCCGATCTCGGCGACGTGGAGACCATGGCGCGTTACGCCATCGATCTGCTGAGTGATGAATCGGCTCTGCGCGCCATGCGGAAACGGGCGCGCGCCGCTGCCATGGAAAGATTCTGTGCCAGCAAGATTATTCCGCTTTACGAAGACTTTTACCGAAAGGTG
This sequence comes from Terriglobales bacterium, assembly GCA_050018355.1. Lineage (GTDB taxonomy): Bacteria > Acidobacteriota > Terriglobia > Terriglobales > Acidobacteriaceae > Acidiflorens. Next base: position 40,198 of record JBEKAF010000014.1, read on the forward strand.
CTGGCGCAATCGCCGAAGTCGTCATGAGCTCTTCCGGATTGGGCAGAATGGGCAGCCGCAACCGGATCAGCGTGCCGCCGCCTTCGCGGTTTTCGATCATCATCTGGGCAGCATCGCCGTAGAGCACCTTCAGACGCTCCGCGACGTTCGCCATGCCGATTCCCATACCTCCCAAGCCTTGGGCTTGCCCCAACTCTTGGGCCGACCCCATGCCCACGCCGTCATCTTCCACTTCAACCACCAGCCGCGATTCGATCAGGCGGCTGCGCAGCGTAATGCTGCCGCCTTCGACCTGGGGAGCAAGTCCGTGCTTGATGCAGTTTTCGACCAACGGCTGGAGCAGCATGCTGGGAACCATGGCTTCGAGAGACGCCGGATCCAGATCCTTGACGACCTTGAGCTTCTCGCGTCCAAAGCGTACGACTTCAATGTCCAGATAATTGTCGATGAACTCCACTTCCTCGCGTAACGGAACGAACGAATCCGTACTGTGCAGCAGGCGGCGAAGAATGGTCGCAAGCTTCAGGATCATCTCGCGGGCCGTGTCGGGATCGAAGCGCACCAGCGACGAAATGGAATTCAACGTATTAAACAGAAAGTGCGGGTTGATCTGGTTCTGCAGCGCCGCCATGCGCGCCTGGAGCAGCAGCCGTTCCTGCTCTTCCAGCTTGATCTGGATGCGGACGCTATTGAAGATTTTCAGTTCCGTGCCTACCACCATGACCGCCGTCAGGTAGATCGCGCTCTCCACAAGATAGCCGTTCAGAGTCCCGTGATTGGCCCACAGGCCGGGGCTTTCCAGGCTGAAGATGGAGTTCGGCCAGAAGTGCCAGATTTCCGTCTGCAGAAAACGCAGGCCCACGATGGTTACGAAAAAAGCGACTTGCCAATCGAACACACGCGGGCGCGGCAGATTGCGGCGAATCATGCGATAGAGCGTGAGGTCGATGAACGGCGAGAACGACCAGATATCTTCCTGCTCGGGCGCGACCCGGCGCAACTGCCCGGCAATAATTCCGGCGAGCACATTCAACGGCATGGCGGCCCACTCTCCGTGCATCGCTGCGGGCAGCGATATCAGCGCTCCGCCGAGCCCTCCCGACAGGCGCCCGCCGACCACGCCCAGTAGCAGCGCGGTTTCGAGCGAAAGGTCGCCGGCAAGGAAGCTCTTGGCGCTGAATCGTATCCAGACGCCGAGTGCGATCGGGATCGCCATCCAGAACGCCAGATAAATCTTGTGCCGGGTTTCGCGCTGCTCGCGGAAGATCAGACTCTTGAATTCTTTGGAGCGCACCAGGGCGCTCGACAAGGCAGCGGCCACGCCCAGCTTGATCAGAAGGTTAACGAGTATCAGCCGCGGTTCCAGCATCGAGGTGACTTGCTGGTGGAGATCCGGGCGTCCCCGCCCCGGACGGGCGAGACGCCCGTCCCTCCACCGTGTGACTTTCTTCCCGCGAAATGATGTGCGGTCGGGATCAGGCTCCGATTGTAACCGCTGCCTGGCGCAAAAGCTGCTCGACGTTGATATGCGAGCCCGCCGGAACTCCGCCCTGGGCAAAATCGCGGCTGCCGCCGCCGCGGCCTCCGACGGACGACAACACTTGCTTGAGCAACGCCCCCATGTCGGCGGTCGATCCGAGCGCGCCGCCGGAAGCTTGCGCGAGAGTTTGCGATGGAGTCTGCGCAAACACCAGACCCGGCGGATCCACGGTGCTCGCCACCAGCGCGATGGCCGGCGTCGCCGCTCGCGTCACTTTCTGCGCAAACAGTTTGGCGAAGCCGATGTCGCGATCGGAAAACGCCCGCACGATGATCTTCGGCCCGTTCGTCTCCGGTTGATTCTGGAGGGCGGCCAAAGCCATAAGCTCGGCGAGTTGATCGAGCGCATCGTCCTTTTGTTTGCGCAACAGCTTGCTCTCTTCGACACTCTTGCGGATCTGATCCGGCACATCCCAGAGCTGCGCCGAGAATAGTGCGGCCGCCTCACTGAGGGCACTGTAGTCACGCCGCGCCATGCGAACTGCGCGATCGCCGCAGACAAACTCCACTCGTGTTCCCTGTCGCACCTTCTCGGTTTTTCGCAACAGGATCGAACCGATCTGCCCACTGGCGCTGACGTGAGTTCCGCCACACGCCGACAAATCGAAATCTGCGACCTCGATCAGACGCAGCTCGTCGCGCTCCGCGGGAGGCAGTTTACGCAGGCCAAGCTTCTCCGCTTCCGCGCGGGAAACATACCGAATCCGAATGGGACGGTTCTCAAAAACAACCTGATTGGCCCGCTTCTCGGCTCCCGCAATCTGCCCGGAACTCACTGAAGGCACCGCCAGATCAATCGAGCAATAGTCTTCGCCCATGTGGAACGAGACGGTCGGCATCTGGTAAAGCTCGATAAAAGCTGCCGAGAGAACATGTTGTCCGGAGTGTTGCTGCATGTGGTCGCGGCGGCGTTCGGGATCGACGCTGCCATGGACTTTTTCGCCTGCCAGTGGCAACTTCGCCGGCGCTTCCAGGTAGTGGACGATCCTGCCGTCTTCCGCATCCGCAACTTCCGTGACCCGCAGGCGAGCGCCACCATGATCGTCCCCGCCATCAGTCACAACGAACGTCAGCCATCCGGTGTCGTGGACCTGACCGCCGCTAGTTGGATAGAACGCGGTTTCCCGCAGGATGACGCCCGGGCGCGATTGCTCAGGCGAGGCAGGCGCGACGTCCTCGACAACCGAATCAAATTCGTGGATTTCAGAACTGTCGTAGTAAAGACGGTTGGTCATGATGAAGATGAAAAAGTCGTAATGAAAAGCCATTCTGATGAAAACATTCCGATAAAACCAGAGCAGCGCGCAGCAGGCAAACAAAAGTCAGGCACCGGCGAACCACTGCACACGAAAGAGCCCGTTACCGTTGCTTCCTTCCGGACCTGGCGGGGTTGGCGGGAAAACGTCGCGCGGAACCGATGCCTGACTCTACATATTAGCAAGAGATCGCCGAAAACAGGAATGGACTCGGGATTTGGGCAGTGGTGCAGTTTGAATTCCACAGGGGTAGCAATCGGGTCCGGGCTGTGGGAAACTGGGGACATGACAATACCAGAATTGACCGACATGGGGTGGCTTGGACCAAGGTACGAAATGGATAGCGCTAGTCATCGCTTCGGCAAGTGCTCTGAGTGCCATGAGATCATCTGCGTCGAAAAGGCCGTGACAGATACACAGAATACGCAGCCAGAAACCAATGAAATGCTCCATAAAGTGTTTCGCACACACGTTAAGCTGAAGCACTCCGAGGGCTTCAGCCAAGCCGCTGCGCGGATCGTCGGAGAGGCCACGGAAGACAAATAGCGAACCCGACTCACTGTGGGAGTTCCCAGTCTTTTGGACTGTCGAAGAGTGTCGGATTGTCGGGATAAACCGGCGCAATCGCATATTGCCACCACAAGTCCTGAATAAATTCAAGCTGCACCACTACCCGGGATTTCGACTATCATCAGGTCACGCTATGGCTGAGTCGGAATGCGCCGCCTACAAAGAACTCAAGGATCGTGAGACCCGAGCGCACGCGGCATGGACTTCTTTTCTGTACCGCAATGAAAACAAGCCGAAACTCTCCGAGAGATCAAACCGGAAGCAGCAGAAAGAAAAAATGGAAGCTTACGAGCAGGCCCACAAAGCCCGCCTGTCTCACTCGAAGACTTGTCCAACCTGTTTGTCCAACATGTAAAGAGATCAGCGCCAGCAGATATTCAGGGGTGGGTGAAGAGGAGCCTTCAGCGCACCACCAGAACTTCCCGGATGGCATCGCGCGCCAGGAAAAATTTGATTGAAGCGAAATCCCGGAAGAGGTTTTCAATGTGGCGGTTGTTGAACACGCGCTGCAGGCGGGGAGATTGCTTATCGGACGCGGGACGACCGGGCGGGGCGAACTTCACCTCTTGCATCTCCAGCATGTCGGTGCCGGTCACGTGATAGCGATAGCAGGTCGAGTCCGGGCCCGCGTCGCGCGTGTGAAAGAAGGCCAGCAGGTATCCGCCCGGCTTCATCACCGACCACAAACGGTCAATGGCCGGCTTCACCAGGCTCTCTTCCAGGTAATCCGGCAGATTCCAGCACAGCACCACGTCGAACTGAGCGTTCGCGTACACCAGGTTCTCATCCAGAAACTTCTTGCTGTCCACAACCGTGTTTCCCGCGCTGTCCTGAATGCGCAACGCAGGGTCAAGAGACGATCGCAACAAATCTTCGCTGTAATTCTTGTGTCCCTTGCCGGTGAAAAAGCGGATGTTGTTGGCGGAGGTCGAGCCCATGTCGAGCACGCACAGCCCCTCCTGCGAATTCAGCAACCGTGAAATCTCCCCCATCCCGCTCGACCGGCGGGTCAGCTTCTGCGGGACAGCGGCACCCGCAGTCCGGTTCGAAGAGCTCCGAAAGAATTTCATCACGTTGTCAGAAACAGATGCCATCGATCATCGATCCGTGCACCCGGTCGCGCGATCCGCCCGCCATTTCCTATGAAGACGCGGGCGCTGCCGCTTTTCCGGCCTCTTTCTGAATATCAACCTTCCCTTTCAGGAACGCGCCTTCTTCAATGGCGATGCGCTGCGTGGTCACATCGCCGGTTACCACCGCCGACTTTCGCAACTCCACGCGATCGGAGGCGTTCACGGTCCCATCCAACTTGCCCTGAATCACCACAGCCTTGGCGGTGACGTCGGCCTTGACGTTTCCGTTCGGCCCGACCGTCAGGCTGTGGTTGCGCAGCTCAATTTTTCCTTCGACGTTGCCATCCACATACAAGTCTTCGGAGCCCGACAGCTCTCCCTTGATTACGACCGACTTGCCGATATGGGCAAACTCTCCGGTCTGCGGAGCATCCATGCTTTGGCCTCCATCTCCTCGCGCTCTGTTCGCCGCGAATGAACCGATTGTAAATCATCGGCCCGCTTGCGGCTCGTCTCGGTAGCCGGAAATCATTCTCCATCAGGAACTTACAGCAGCGGTCGGAAGCGCGGCTTCACCCCAATGCAACCTGCGGTTTGCTACCATGGTCTAAAAGGAATGAACCTGCCCAGTCCCATCATGGCGGTCGTCAACTCTATCTCGCGCAACTCCATCGCCGACTCCATCACCCACACCGGCGCCTGGATTCTGCTGCTCACTGCGGCCAGTTTTGCCGGGCAGCAAGCGACAGTTTCTTCGTATCACGATCCGGCGGAACTGGTGCGAAAAGCTGCGCAGAACGAAATTAAGGCGGCCAATGACGACACCGCCCACTTCCTGTTTCGCGGCACCAAGACTACGCCTCAGGGATCCACCACGAGACTCTATGTCGAAACCAAGGAGGCTACTGCCGGCTTGGTGATCGCCTATAACGGCAAACCTCTAACGCCCGAACAGCGCCATGCGGAAGAGGCGCGCGTCGAACGTTTCATCAACCATCCCGAAGAACTGAGAAAGAAGCGCGAACAGGAGCGCGCGAGCGCCGAGCGCACCATGCGCATCGTGCGCGCACTGCCCGATGCTTTCCTGTTCGAGTACGCCGGAGAGGAACCCGGATCGGAAGGCATTGGCCGGGCCGGCGCCACTCTGGTCAAATTGAAGTTTTGGCCGAATCCCCGCTACCAACCGCCGTCGCGCGTAGAAGAGGTCCTGACCGGCATGCAGGGCTACGTGCTGGTGGACGCCGTCCGTTACCGCCTTGCCAGCATTGACGGCACGCTCTTCAAGGCAGTCGGCTTCGGGTGGGGAATTCTCGGACACCTCGATCGCGGCGGCCGCTTCATGGTTCAGCAGCAGGAGGTTGGCGACAATCTCTGGGAAATTTCAGGCATGACCTTGAGCTTTACCGGAAAGATCCTGCTGGTGAAAAGTCTCTCCATCAGCTCGACGGAAATTTTCAGCGGCTTCAAGCAGGTTCCCTCGGACCTGACGTTCGCCCAGGCTCTGGAACTGCTGAAGAAGGAAGACGCCTCCGTGGCCGAAAATTCTGCCGCCAGCAAACTCACCAACCGGTGAGGGACGAACGACGCTAACCGGCTGCCAAGAAACTCTGGCTTTGTATCAGGGCATCGCTTTAGCGATGCCGTAAGTGCTGCGCGAAGAGAGCGCCTTCAGGCGCTGAGGCCTGAGATCCAAGTTTCACCACGAGCTCCTAAGCTTTCCCGGCGCGAAACGTTTCTTCGCGCACGGTGAACTTCCGCACCAGGTCTTCGCGCACCTGGTAGCCCGTTCCGGGCGCCTCACTGACCGCGATCATTCCATCGGCGCCGACTTCCACTTCGGGTTCGATGATGTCCTCTTTCCAATAGCGCTTCGATGCCGACACATCTCCTGGCAAGCGGAAATTTTCGAGCGTCGACAAAGCGATGTTGTGCGCCCGCCCCACTCCCGATTCCAGCATCCCGCCGCACCACACCGGAACGCTGTGCCGCACGGCGACATCGTGTATTTTCATCGCCTCGCTGAAGCCGCCCGCGCGGCCCACCTTGATATTGATGATCCGGCAGGCGCCGATTTCGAGCGCAAAATCGGCGCCTCGCGCATTCAGAATCGATTCGTCCAGGCAGATCGCCGTCTGGATAGCTTTCTGCAGCCGCGCATGAAGATAGATTTCGTCGTTCCACAACGGCTGCTCGATCATGAGCAGGTTGAAGGCATCGAATTTGCGCAGGTGCTCGACCTGGTCGAGCGTGTAGGCGGAGTTCGCATCCACACTGAGAACAATATCCGCCCAGCGAGCGCGGATCTTCTCCAGCACATTCAGATCCCATCCCGGCTTCACCTTGATCTTGATCCGCCGGTATCCCGCCGCCAACTCAGTTTCGATTTTCTGCAGAAGTTGTTCCGGCGTGTCCTGAATGCCGATCGAAACCCCGCAGGCGATATCGCGCCGCGTTCCTCCCAACAATTTCCAGAGCGGCTGTTGTTTCTGCCGCGCCTCCGCGTCCCACACCGCGTTTTCGAGCGCGGCCTTCGCCATGCGGTGGCCGCGGACTCTGGCAAAACGCGCTGCACAATCCCGGCCGGAAGACAACTCGCTCTGCAGCAGCAGGGGCGCCAGATACTTCTTGATCGTGGGCCACGCGGTTTCGGTCCATTCTGGGCTGTAATACGGATCTTCCCCGGCGACGCACTCGCCCCACCCGCGCACTCCATCGGCCTCGACACTCACCAGCAGGATGCGGCGGCTGTAAACGCGGCCAAAGCTCGTTTCAAAAAAATGCACGAGCGGCATATGAATCTCGCGCAGAGTCACTGATTCGATTTTCATAATGAGTTGTGGCGACTTTTTCCGCAGCCTGCTAATACCGCCATGCTTCGTCCCACTCGCCCAAGAGGAACCGGCCATTCCCGCGTTCGTCGCGCTCATAGCCGAGCACACTCAGTCCTTCGGCAAACGCCCGGTTGAAGCGCTCGCGATTCCTTTCCTGCACCGCCAGCGCCTGCGTACGCGTCGTCGCCGCGGCCTTCCATTCGTAGATCGCCGCCGGCACATCGATGCGTGCGCGACACTCAAACTTCGCGCGCGGAGCATCCGCCAGCACCGCTTCGACTCGCTTTGACTTCATCCACCACTCCGCCACCAGTCGGTCGGTGGGCAAACCTCCCTGCAACGGCGACGATGTAATCCCGTATTGGTCCACGTTGTAGCGTCGCGCGATCGCACCCAGCTTCTCGATATTCAAATACGCGTTCTTGATCTCCAGCGGATCGAAAGTCCACTCCATCAGTTCGAAACCCCGCGCCAGCGCCTCTTCACGCTGATGGAGCTTCATCCGCCGGCCCAGGCCCCCATTGCGATATTGCTGCCGGACGGCCAGCATGTGCGAGTGCAGATAGCAGTGCCCGTTCCGCGTTCCCGGAATCGCGAGCGCGAAGCCGATGATCTCTTTTTCATCGAAGGCCCCAATCACGTGGCCGCCAATCTTCGAGGCCACAACGAACATCCGCACCGGAACGAGGTCCGCGTCCGAGAACTTCCATACTTCTTTCTGCAGCGCAAAGCAGGCCTGCATCTCCTCAAGCGCTTCACACCTGCGGATGGTCACTTCGCCGGTCGTTGCTATCTTGGTCGCTCCGGTCACGCTGGTTTTTCCTGCTGCTTCGCCTTTTGCCATAGTGTTTCCAGTTCGTCCATCGACGCCTGCTGTGGCGCTCGCCCGCTGGCGCGCAGGCGCTCTTCCATCCATTGAAATCGGCGCTTGAATTTGCGATTCGTCTTCCGCAACGCCGACTCCGGATCGAGCGACAGAAAGCGCGCGATGTTCACCAGAACGAAGAACAGATCTCCAACTTCATCTTCCAGACGCTCGCGTAGTTCCGGCGGAACCTGCGGCTTTCCCGACCCGGCAATTCCCTTCCCGACCAATTGATCTTTGGAAGACAGCGCCGGCACAGCCTTCAGTTCCTCGCGTAACTCCAGCGTCTCTTCTTCGAGCTTGGCGAAGAGCCCTTCAATCTCCGGCCAGTCAAATCCCACGTGCGCCGCGCGCGAGCTGAGTTTATAAGCCTCCATCAGCGCCGGCATTTTCGACGACACACCCGCGAGCACCGACTGCGCGTCGCCGGCCTGATCAGCGACATCCTCCGCGGGATGCCCCGCTCCTTGCGCTCTTTGCAAGGGGCGGGTGACGGCATCATCAGCCTGCTCCGCCTTCTCGCCTCCGCCCACCGCCAGCCGTTTCTTTTTCTCTTCCGCCTTCAGCGCCTCCCAGTTGCGCAGCACTTCGGCAGGAGTATCCGCTTTCACTTCACCAAACACGTGCGGATGCCGGTCTACAAGTTTGTTCGAAAGCCGGTCCAGCACATCATCCACCGAGAAGTGGCCTTCCTCGCTCGCCATCTGCGAATAGAACAGCACCTGCAACAGCAGGTCGCCCAATTCGCCGGTCAGCTCCGGCCAATCGCGATTGTCGATCGCTTCGAGGACTTCGTAAGTCTCTTCCAGCGTGTAGGGTTTGATGGTGTCGAAGGTCTGTTCGCGATCCCACGGGCATCCACCCGGAGCCCGCAAGCGCGCCATGATCTGAACCGCTCGCTCGAATCGTTCGCCTGTGGTGGACATCCTGTTCAATGTAAATGACGCGAATTCCAGGAGCAATGGCGGTGAAGAGACGGGCGTCTCCACGTCAGATTTCCTCGCAGCTATCGCAACCAGCGAACCAACAATTCCGTTTCATCCGAGATGATCGCATCCACGCCCCACGCTTCGAACTGGCGCATGTGCTCGGCGCGATTCACCGTCCAGACCATGATTCCCTTCCCTGCTGCATGAACCCGTTCGACCAATTCCCCATCTGCCAGTTCGAACTGCGGAATCACCCACTCCGCCGGCAGTTTGCGCCAAGCTCGAAGCTGATCCCGCCTCTCGCAAAGAAATCCCAGCGGCAGCTCCGGGTCGAGATCGTGGATTGCCGTGAGCACCTCGGAAAGAAACGACGAAACCACGTATCCCTTTTGCGGCGGATGCTTGCGCAAGTTCGCGAGCGTCTGCGGTCCCAGCCCCGCAACCTTCAACTCGATATCGAGGAACGCCCGGTGGGCAAATTGCCGCAGAACATCTTCCAGTGTGGGCAACGCCAGGCTTTTCGACGCCCTGTTCTCAATCTCCATTCCGCCGATGGTCGCATCGTGGCAGATCACAGCTTCCCCGTCAGCGGAAAGCCGCACGTCGAACTCGAACCCGTCGCAGCCTTGCTGCAAACAGAGCTCGAACGACGCCAGCGTATTTTCAGGAATTTGGCGGAAAGCCCGCGCCCCACGATGCCCCAAAAGAAGCGGTCGAATCATGCAAGTATTTGCTTTTCTCGGCGTCCTCGGCGTCTCGGCGGCGAGACCGCAAGAAATCAGTCCAAATCGAAATCCCGGATCGGCTTTCCTGTGTCCGGCGTTTCTTTGGCCTTCTTCACCGCTTCCTGGAATTTTTTCTCCAGCAGCTCCGAGGCATGCTTTTGCGCTTCCATCGATTGGCGGAAGATTGAGTCGCGCCGGCTGTCCTGTTCTTTCATGGCGCGAGCGGCTTCTTCCATGTCGTTGAAGGTCTTCGGCTTGACCGGCGCAGTGTGCGCGATGATGCTGCGCGTCGCAGCGTCGATTTTCATGACCGCGCCGCAGCAGGGGCAAGTAACGTCAAAATTGGATTCGCGTTTCACCACACCGCGATCATACCGCAATCTTCGTCAGCGCGGCGTGAGTCGAATCGGCAGAATGTGGAACAGATACAGCATCTCCCAACCCAACAGGACGATCGACACCACCACCACCAGTATCGCCAGAATCTCGCCAAAGTTCAGGCCAGTCTTTTCCTGCTCGAAACGGCGCGCCCCGAGGCTCAAAATATTCAGCGTGGCAAAGCCAAACACCAGCGCCCACAAAATGTTGTAAATCTCCGCGCGGGTCGATCGCAGAAGGAACATCGCGGGCAGAACCCCGACCGCCAGCGCGTGCAGCGCACGGCCAGAGAACTCTGCCCAGCCGCGGGCGTGCCCCATGGCAAAGAATAACGATGCGCAACTCCGAGCAGCAGTGAAGGGCCGAGGCAGTCTCATGCAGAAATTTGATAGTACCGTGTTTGCCTTCCCAAAGTCAGCCAGCCCACAAAGAAGGAACCTCACAGGTCACCGCGGTTGATTTTCTTGTGACTGTCGCAGAGGATAGTACGCGAGAAAGCACGCGATGATCGTGAACTTCGCCGAGCGGGCGCACAACCACAACTGGGAACTCGACCCGGTTACCAGGTCCTTGCTCGATACCGATTTCTACAAACTGCTGATGCTCCAGTTTATCTGGAAGCATTACCCCAAAACCCGCGTGTCGTTCTCTCTGTTGAACCGCTCCACTTCTGTGCGCCTCGCAGACATGTTCTCGCGCGAGGAGCTTATCCACCAGATGGAGCACGCTCGCCGCCTCCGGTTTCGAAGATCGGAACTGGTCTGGCTCGCCGGCAACACTTTTTATGGCCGCCGCGGAATCTTTGAACCCGCCTTTCTGGAATGGCTGGAACGCGATTTCCGATTGTCGGACTATGAACTATCTGCCAAGGACGGACAGTTCCATCTCTCTTTCGACGGCCTTTGGACCGAGACAACGATGTGGGAACTCTATGCGCTCTCCATCCTCGATGAGCTCAAGACCCGAGCCGGTTTGAAAAAATTGCGCGAGTTTGGTCTCGACATTCTGTATGCGAGGGCGAAAACAAGACTCTGGGGCAAGATCGAGCGGCTGCGCGGCGTCCCCGGCCTTGCCGTGGCCGACTTCGGAACCCGCCGCCGCCACAGCTTCCTCTGGCAGGAATACGTGGTCAACGCCATGGCCGCGAATCTTGGCAGCGCTTTTACTGGAACCTCGAACGCCTTCCTCGCCCATAAGCACGATCTCGAAGCCATCGGAACCAACGCGCATGAGATCCCCATGGTCCTCGCCGCACTCGCGCCGGATGACGATGCCCTGAAAGCTTCTCAGTACCGCGTCCTCGAGTTGTGGCAGAGCACCTACGAAGGCGCTCTCCGCATCATGCTCCCGGATACTTTTGGAACCTCGCAATTTCTCGACAACGCCCCCGACTGGACCGCCGACTGGACGGGCCAGCGCATCGACAGCAAGAATCCCTACGTCGCAGGCGACGAATACATCCAATGGCTCAAGGGGCGCGGTCGAGACCCGCATAACAAGCTCATCATCGCCTCCGACGCACTCGACGTCGATGACATCCTCGGCCTGCACGCCTATTTTGGTGGAGCGCTTGCGAGCGGCGTCACCGTCAATGACTTCCGCAGCGCCGCCGATTTCTTCGATCGCCAAAAGCGGACCCCTGGCCGCCGCATTCGTTTCAGTGCAGGCTGGGGAACTTTGCTGACCAACGATTTCCGCAGCTGTGATCCCGCCGACGGCAGCGACTTTGACCCCGTCAGCCTGATCTGCAAGGTATCCACTGTCGAAGGCAAGCCCGCGGTTAAACTCTCCGACAACTACTCCAAGGCACTCGGTACGCCGTCCGAAATCGAACGCTACCGGCGAGTGTTCGGCACCGCGGGAATGAGCAACAATCCCGTGATCACGTAAGGCATCACGTCCCCCTCAAGCCGTCCCGGTGTTAGCCAGCGCTTCCACCGCTTCCCACGTCGTGCCAAACGTCACGAAGAAATCCTTCACCTTGGTCATTTCCATGATCTTGCGCACCCGCGGCTTCATCGCCGTCAGCACCAGACATCGTCCCGTTTTCTGATGCGATACCTACGCCGCCACCAGCGACCCCAATCCCACAGAATCAATGTAAGGGACATCCGACAAATCCAGAATCATCGTGTCCGCGCTCTCGTGGCGCACCGCGCGCTCAAATTGCGGAGCGGTTTCCATCGTGATCGGCCCGCGCAGCAACAGAATCCGCTGATCGTCCGCCACTCCTTCATAGCGCTCGACAGTCAGTTCCTGCAATCCCATGGCAGGCGATTGTAGGCCACCCGGCCCTCCCTGTCACCCTCCAATTATTGCGGTTTCTTGTCGTCGCCGTGATTCTCATACACCGAGTACTGCCCGCCCGGACGCTTCAGCTTCACCGTGATTTCCATCTCCGCCTTGTTGATCTCGTAGTCTTCCCCAAAAGTCTGGAAATGCGGCGCCAGCACCTGCACCCGCAGCGGACCATACGGAATTCCGTCAACGTTTGTCCGCCCCTCTGCGTCCGTCTTCAGTTCCATCTCTCCCTGCGCCTGCTTTCCCTTGCGCTTCACCGGATGCAGTACCACCTCCGCATTCCTCACCGGCTTACCGTCGGAGTCGCGCACCACCACAAACCGCAAACTCGACGTCGGCCCCTCCTCATCCTGAGCCCAAGCGAACCCAATCACGCCGAACCCAAGCACGATGGCCACCGCCATCACCATCGAAAAATTTCTTTTCATATGCAATCTCACTCGAACCTCCGCCGTCGCGCCTCTCATTGCTGCGGTTTCTGCTCCTCCGGTTTCTTGTCGTCAGCCTTCTTCGCGTCTCCCTGATTCGCGTACGCCGAGTACTGTCCCCCCGGACGCTTCAGCTTCACCGTGATCTCCAACTCCGGCTTGTTGATCTCGTAGTCTTCCCCAAAAGTCTGGAAACCCGGCGCCAGCACCTGCACCCGCAGCGGACCATACGGGATCCCATCAATGTTCGTCCGCCCATCGTTGTCCGTCTTCAACTCCATCCCTCCGCGCGACTGCTTTCCCTTCCGAGTCAGCGGATGCAGCACCACCGCCGCATTCCGCACCGGTTTGCCGTTGTAGTCGCGCACGACAACAAATCGCAAATCCGACATTGGTCCTTCATTATCATCCTGCTGAGCCACCGCCAGCTCAAGCATGCCAAACCCAAGCACGATGATCACCGCAACTGTGATCGAAAGACTCTTCTTCATAGCCGTCCATTTTAAAACCGGTCGCATAAGCAAGCCACAGAGCGTACCTGGTGGGTAGTGGTGCTTTAGTGGAATCTGGAAGAATTGGTCTCGCTTCTGGAATACAAGGAATTTAAAAAATGCAGCTTGAGAAAAACTCTCATTGCGCATAGAAAACTTCGGATCTTGGTTCATCTGGCTCCCCGATTTGGTAACCAACCTCAAGATCAGATTGCTGAGGCGGCACGAGACCTCTACGTTGCGCCGTGGCTGTTATTATATGTGGGAGCCGCTGCCAATAATCAGGCGGAAACTTGAGTTGGATCGTCGCAGAATCTCTTGCTTTTCCTCCTCAATGCTTCTCTGCCATAGATCAGCGGCAGTTCCGAGACAAGCCAAGAGAGCAAAAGAAACTAAATACACACGCCTTAATACTTTCTGATCTTCGCGGGGAGGACTAAGCGCCACATGTCCTCCTAGAAAGGCCAGCCCAAATGCAGCGAAAGCCACCAAGACTTGGGGTACGCCGCCTAGCCATCGCGGATGCCAATACTGCGCATACTGCGCATATGAAAACGTAGCAACACCAACGGCCACCGCAATCGCCTCCCACGTCATCCACCTCCGAGAAAGCATCGAAGCTAAACCTATACCCATCAGTACGGTAGGCCCGTCTAAGAACTCCATGGCACCATGCATGCGCATACCTCCGCACAAGGCACCCGAAAAGATGTAGGGCACCTGAACCGGAAAGGCTACGCTTTTGCTGTATTTTTGGGAAGATTGGCGGAACAGCAATCCACATGCCAGCGATTAGGGTCACAGGACGTGACCAGCATCACATAACGCACTGGAACGTAAGATCATAATCTGATCAGAAAGCTGGGACTCACCCTTGATCCCGGGGGAAGGAGAGAGTATGAAAACAGCAACGTTGGGAAGGGATGCGGCAACGATGCTCAGCTACAGGTTCGTCCGTCTCATTGAGGACCATTCTGACGCCCTGGCCAGCGGCCTCCTGCACAAAGTTCAGCGGTTCGCCCGTACCGAGGCCTTCCGCAAAGTTCCGCCAGACGAACTGAAGCAGCGGGTATACGAAATCTATCGCCACCTGGGTGACTGGCTGCTGGACAAGAGTGAGAGCGATATCGAGCAGCGCTACACGAAAATTGGCACTCGCCGCGCCGAACAAGGTGTGCCGCTCAGCCAAGTGATTTGGGCCATCATTTTGACCAAAGACAATCTCTGGGAGTTCATCCTGGATGAGTCATATCCGGACCGCCCAGTAGAGATCTTCGGAAAGCAGGAATTATTGCAGTTGCTCGACCAGTTCTTTGATCGGGCAATTTACTCGGCCGCCGTGGGCTATGAGTGGGCGGCGGAAGCGAATGCCAGAGCAGAAAGCAAGACACAAAGAGCCGGAGAGTTGAGGTCGTGAGAGGTCCTGGGGAGATCACGAGGGTGCGGTTCCCCGGTCTCAGCGACCTGCAGGTTGTGGTGAATGGCATAGCCTCTTCCCCGGTGACTGTAAACGTGCGATAAGATCTGCTGCTGACGCGAAGCAATCTGCTGAATTGCCGCCAGCAAAACGCGCTGCCGAGCGTTGCTCGGCATGGACCCTTCGACTTCGCTCAGGGCAGGCTCGCGAGGGCGCCCGTCCCTACACGGGCGGCGCTGTCCCTAAGCCCCGACCAGGTTTTTCAGTGCCGGGCGGTTATGGATAATCAACATCGAGCCCTTCAGCTCCGCAAACTCATTTCTCCGGAACTCGGAGAGCAGGCGGGTGATGGTTTCGCGGCTGGTACCGACCAGCTGTGAGATTTCTTCATGGGTCATCGCCAGCCGGACGCGCACCGTTCCGTTGCTGACCTCGCCATCGGCGGCAGTTTCGAGCAAGAATCTGGCAAATCTCTCCGACACCGAGTGTGACAACCCGATCGAGCGCACCACGCCATAGGCATCAGAACAATCTCGGGCAAGATGCTGGGTGGCATGGAGAGAGGCGTCAGCGTGCTCATTGAGGAAGCGCAGCATGTCTTCCCGCCCCACGAAGTTCAGTTGGCAGGGCTGCATGGTCTCAACCGCCAACTGGTACGGCCCGCCGGTAACAACGGCGTGCAAGCCCAGAACTTCACCGGCTTCCGCGATTCGCACAATTAACGTCTTGCCATCGCGCGAGGTGGTGGAGAGCTTAGCGCGTCCATGGCACAGAATGAAAATTCCACAGGGATTTTGTCCCTCGACAAGCACCACGGCGTGTTCAGGGAAAACCGCGGCATGTTTTATTTTGTTGAAAGCCTCGATCGAGTCTTCGGCGAGGGCGCAGAAAAAATTGCGGAAACGCGGATGGCAATTAAGACAGCTTTCAACGCAGCTCAAGCCGGACATGCTCATTGGCGCTCCTTTTATCTCCTCGCAGAAACACGCTTGCGTCGGGTTGGCGAGCAACGATTGACAAGCAACAGTGTTTGAATCTCGTGGCTGGCCAGACCGCACGTTGCGGAAGGTTATAACAGAGTGGTGCACGCCGACTGCCACGTGGGCCTGTTCCATTTCGGGTCTGAAACTCAATGCTTGCAGCATTCATCCCGCCCGCGGCGGCCAAGACTAGCCGGAAGGCTGGCAACGCTGCCGAAGGTTGGGCGACTCCGGGGCCGGGACGAGATGAGTTCCCAGTTCTCAGTTCTCAGTTCTCAGTTCTCAGTTCTCAGTTAAAGCGGACTCTTCTGCAACGCTTTGCTTTGTCTTTTTTCCTATTTACTCTGGGGTCGCTAACAAAATGGGGGCACCCCCTACCTCCCCTTTTTTCGATAATATTAGAATCATAGGGTTGAAACACGACCCGTTGAAGTGGGGCGGCCCGATCCAAGGTTTGAATGTGGGTTCTTGGGGCTGCCCCATCCCTTCCCCATTCCTTGCGAAAACGGTGTGAACCGGATGCTGAGAGCTTGGGGGCTTGTTCTTTTGGGCATCAAGCTGGGGCCGGTGCGTCGATCTGCCGTTGGAGGATCGCCAAAAGGGAAGAATATGAAGATCACAAAACTCTGCACTGTATTGATTTCACATGGCTTGTATCCTATCTAAGAAAGAACACTTGACAATTACCCACTCACATTCGATAATTGGCACTCGTAGGCCTCAAGTGCTAACAGTCCTCGATTCTTGGGCAATTCCGAATTCGATTTGAACCTAACATTCGATTTGAACCTACCGACACCAACTCTTGAAAGGAGTACGCAACTATGGCAACCAAGTTTACCCCGCTGCATGACCGCATCCTAGTCCGTCGCGTGGAAGAAGCCGATACCACCCGCGGCGGGATCATTATTCCCGACTCCGCTAAAGACAAGCCGCAGGAGGGAGAAGTCATCTCCGCCGGCAAAGGCAAGATCAGCGAAGAAGGCAAGGTCCGGCCGCTCGATGTGAAAGAAGGCGACCGCATTCTGTTCGGCAAGTATTCCGGCACCGAGATCAAGATTGATGGTGAAGACTTCATCATCATGCGCGAAGAAGAAGTGCTCGGCGTCCTCTCTGGCGCAACCAAGAAAGAAACCGCCGGGGCGCGCAAGTAGCTGTCAGCTCTCAGCTATCAGCTAGCAGTCAAAATCCTGAGACCTGAGACCTGACACCCGAGACCTAGCCGTCAAGTTCCGCAGGCACTGCCTGCACCAAAATTTCATTTAGGAGCTGAAAAGTATGGCAAAACAAATTGTTCAAGGAGAAGAGTCCCGCCAGGCCATTCTCCGCGGCGTCAACATATTGGCTGACGCTGTGAAGGTCACTCTCGGCCCCAAGGGCCGCAACGTTGTCATCGAAAAGAAATACGGTTCGCCGACCATCACCAAAGACGGCGTAACCGTAGCCAAAGAAATTGAATTGCAAGACGGGCTCGAGAACATGGGCGCCCAGATGGTTCGCGAAGTCGCCAGCAAGACCAGCGACGTAGCCGGCGACGGCACCACGACTGCCACGGTCCTTGCCCAGGCGATTTATCGCGAAGGCGTGAAGACCGTAGCCGCTGGCGCCAATCCGATGGCGATGAAGCGCGGCATTGAGAAGGCCGTCCTGCTCATCACCGGCAGAGTCGACAAGGAAGGCAACCGCGAAAAAGGCGAGCTCGACAAACTGAGCAAGCCCGTGACCGGTGAGATGATTGCACAGGTGGGAACGATCTCGGCGAACAACGACGAGACCATCGGGAAGATCATTGCCGAAGCCATGAAGAAAGTCGGCAAGGACGGCGTCATCACAGTAGAAGAGTCGAAGACGCTCGAGACCCAACTCGAAGTGGTCGAAGGCATGCAGTTCGATCGCGGCTATCTGTCTCCTTACTTCGTGACCGACCCGGAGCGGATGGAGTCGGTGCAGGAGAACGCTTACATCCTGATCCACGAAAAGAAGATCAGCTCGATGAAGGACCTGCTGCCGCTTCTGGAGCAGATCGCCAAGAGCAGCAAGCCGCTCCTGATCATCGCCGAGGACGTGGAAGGCGAAGCGCTCGCGACTCTGGTCGTGAACAAACTTCGTGGCACGCTGCAAGTCTCGGCCGTCAAGGCTCCGGGCTTCGGCGATCGCCGCAAGGCTATGCTGCAGGACATCGCTACTTTGACCGGCGGCAAGGCGATCACGGAAGATCTCGGCATCAAGCTGGAGAACGTCCAGGTTGCCGATCTCGGGCAGGCCAAGAAAATCACCATCGACAAGGACAACACGACGATCGTCGAAGGCAAAGGCAAGCCGGGTGATGTGCAAGGCCGCGTGAAAGAGATTCGCAGCCAGATCGATAAGACAACCAGCGACTACGACCGCGAGAAATTGCAGGAGCGGTTGGCGAAGCTGGTCGGTGGCGTGGCCGTAATCAAAGTCGGCGCCGCTACCGAAACCGAAATGAAAGAGAAGAAGGCGCGTGTGGAAGACGCCATGCACGCGACGCGTGCGGCGGTCGAGGAAGGGATTGTCCCCGGCGGCGGCGTGGCCCTGGCGCGTTGCGTTGCAGCTCTCGACAAACTCAAGGTCGAAGGTGACGAGCAGATCGGAGTCAACATCGTGAAGCGTGCCCTCGTGGAGCCGTTGCGCCAGATCGCCGAGAACGCCGGCGAAGAAGGCGCCATCGTCCTGGGCAAGGTCAACGATTCCAAGGAACCCAACTTCGGCTTCAACGCTCTGACCAGCGATTATGAAGACCTGGTGAAGGCGGGCGTGCTCGATCCGACGAAAGTGGTGCGCACAGCACTGACCAACGCCGGCTCGATCGCGGCGCTGATGTTGACGACCGAAGCGCTGGTGGCGGAGATCCCGGAAGAAAAGAAGAATGCTCCAATGCCCGGCGGCCACGGCGGAGGTATGGGCGACATGTACTAAAAACGCAGGGACAGCCGCCCTCGGCTGTCCAGTCGAGCGCAAGCTCGACACGGTGTAGCGCGGACACTCCTGTCCGCGAAAAGCTGGAAGCAAAACCAAGGCCCCGTTCGCAAGAGCGGGGCTTTTTTTGTTTGTATTGCCCCAGACGAATTCACTTATCGGTCCCATCCACACAGATCGAATCGGAGTGTAGAGGTGGGCGCTATGTTGTGCAAGAATAAGGGTCAATGGAAACAATAACTTTGTGGCTGTCGCTGGTTCTCCTCTTCGTCGTTCTCCTCGGCGCACTCCGCTCCATTGTTGAGCCGCGATGGCCGTTTCTTCGCAAATTCCGTGAAGCGGGACACGAGCCTATATCGTGCTAGCCGTCGCCGCCGCAGGAATATTTGTCTGGGCTCATTTCGGAACCAGGCTACAGATCAGATCTATAGAGATCGCAGGAGTTAAAGCCGAGATCGGGGATTTGCAGCAGAAGGTAACGACGCTGTCTGAACAAATGGAGCTGTTCTTCAAGAGCAAGAAAATCGAAGAGTTCAATCGGAGCAATTGGGATCGCGTTCGGGCGGTAGAGAAGTCCGACGGAAAAGTTGTTCTGGAAGTGACGCTTCAGCAGGAGCCGATTCCCAACAGCATCGAGGTTTTCGAAGGCGTGTTGCCGATGCCAGAGCAAGATTATCGCGTCAAGGGGAGGACGGTGCGCTTCCCAGCGAACACCGACAAACCCGATATTGGTTTGACCGTCAAGTACTATCCCCGGGTCGCAAAGACCCACACGGGCGTTCAATAGTCCGGGGCAGCAGGTAGCCCAGCCTATCGCCGTCTGGATGAATCTCGAAATCTTATCGATACCCTGAAGGTGTAGCCGCAAGGCGGCGCAAGAATGCAGCCCACGGCGCAAGCCGTGGGTCGATTTGCACGAAACAACGGAGCCCCGTAGGGGCGAAAGACACTAATCCCAGACATACCGTTCATCGTATTGGATATTATTCTTTTTCAGGAACGCCACGTATTCCTCCTGAAACGTTCTCTTCTTGTGGTGCTCCTCCTGCACTGCAATATATCGGGAAACGGCAGGCACGTTCGACTCGCTCACGCTGAAAGCACCGTAACCCGTCTGCCAGGCAAACTGCATGTTCCATTTCTCGCGGACCCAACGCGACGAATTGGATTTAGCGACGCGTGCAATCTCAGCCGCTGCTTGCGCTGGACGAATGCGGATCAACATGTGAACGTGATCCGCCGCACCGTTAATGATGAGTGCGGTTCCTCGCATCTCGCGAATAATGCCTCCGAGGTAGGCGAAAAGATCGTCGCGGATTTCGGGGCTAATTAGAGGTCGGCGACCTTTAGTACTAAAGATCAGGTGAACAACGAGATTGCCAGCCGTGTGAGCCAATCTTCTTTCGCTCCTTCGGAGCTTGATCCTTCCGGTGCTTCCGTTCCCACGGCTCGCGCCGTGGGCTGCATTCTTGCGCCGCTGCGCGGCTAAGCCGATTTTCAACTGTGAGGTGATGTGGGTGCGGTGACAGCAGTCACAGCCAATCCGGTCGGATTTTCCGGGGTCCCTGCACGAAAACCGCAAAGCGGTGTCAGAACGCAGCCCACGGCGCAAGCCGTGGGTAGAAAGCGGTAAACATAGGAGCCCCAGAGGGGCGAAAGACCGAACTCCGGCTGCGTAGCGGAGTCTCACAACGCCAGCAGCTCAGCGAGCCACTTCTCAAAGAGCCTGAGAAGTGGTGCACTCCCAGTGATTTCGGCCAATGTTGAAAGACAAACCCGCTCTATTCTTTCCCGTTAAAGTGGCCCACCCGCCCCTAGGTTCCCCCGTCACACGTTTAATTCTCGTTGAGTTCGCATTCGTGGAAGGGTTCTGCAGCGGTGTCGGACACCCACTCTGATTCCCATCCGCATTCTTCGCAGTGGTACTTGATCTTGCTTGAGGCTTCAGCTTTCTTATTGATTGTTGAATAATATAGTGACATTTCTAGCTGGGTATGCTATCGTCGGCCCATGGGAAATCCGGCGGGAGTGCGGCGAGATTTTCAGGCACTGGAGCAGCGACGCTTGCGGGCGGCGCGG